>NZ_LELA01000107.1 GCF_001677955.1 Chryseobacterium sp. BGARF1 | reverse complement strand
ATATTAAACGGTAAACATCTGGTTACATGAGAGAATGATTTTGAGGCTTTGGGTTGGTGGGTTGGCGGGTTGGTGTCGCTCCTACGGAGCTCGTAATATAATCATATCATTTTAGGTTTAGGTTTAGGTTTAGGTTTAGGTTTAGAAGGTAGGAAAGTTTTGCAGAGAGCTTGGGATGGGAAAAACCACCCCGTCAAAAAATCAAAGATTTTTCGACACCCCTCCAATGGAGGGGAATTTAATACAATTCCGTTGGTAGTGGCGACGACAGTCTAAGGCTGGTAAAAAATTAGAGGGCAATTCTCGAGGTTACAGAAAATTGAATGGATAAACTAGAATGTCTTTATTATATGATATTTATTAGCCCCGATGGGAATGGCATCCTTTTTTTTCAGTGGATTGAAAAAAGCGTGGGCAAAAAAAGATATAGTGGACAGCGGGAAATAGCTCCTGAAAAACATCCTATTATATATAGAAGGTTGTATCTCTAATTTATAATGCCCCCAAATTATATCATTGTATTATTAATCATTTTTCGGAAATTTTCAAAAATTTCCTGATTTAAAATAAGTTAACTCCAAAAATTTTCTTAGAACAAGAAATATCAGTAATTTTGAACGAGCATAATGGTATGAAAGGGAAGCTGAGTTTTGTTTTTTTATGGATTTTTATTTTTGGTTTTTCACAATCAAAAATTGCCGTATTTAATGATACCAATAAGGCTCCTATTGCCAACGCAAGTGTTTCATGTAACGGCAAACTTTTAGGTAAAACTGATGTTACGGGTTCTTTGGAACTTAAAACCAAATGTAAAAACGTTCAGATTGAAGCATCCGGTTTTTACAAAGAAAGCACTTTACTGGAAAATACCACACAAATCTATCTTACTCCAACTTCTTCTAAGACTTTTGCAATAGAAACGGTCATTCTTGAAGATAAGAGTGATCCCAGAGCTTTGGAAATTCTCAGAAAAGTAGATAAGTACTTTAAAAGCAACTCCCCAGAAAGTCTCGATTCTTATTCGTACAAATCTTATGAAAAGGTATCTCTGGATATCGACCAAGATAGTATTACTGCATTTAATAATGTATTCACGAATAATTTAGGTTTATTTAAAAATAATAAAAAAGAAGATTCTTTACAGGATGTTTCTGCCAGAAAAATCTTCGCCAATAGTAAATTATTTCTTTGGGAAAGAGCTCAGGAATTTTTGTACTCTAAAAAATACGGAGAAAAAATAAACATTCTCGACAACCGAATTTCCGGACTAAAGCAACCTATCTATGAAATGATTGCGCTGCAAAGCAACCGAAATAAAATGCCCAACCAGATCAAACAAGAAAATCGTGGTTTGTACCGTTTTTTCCTCACAGACAGCATTGAAATAGACGGAAGGGAGACTTATGTGATTCGCTTTCGTGAGGTCAATTATAAAAAGCCGATGAAAAAGAGAAAATTCAGCGGTTCTATTTATATTGATACTGAAACGTACGGCATCAAAAAAATAGAAAGCGTAAGCAAAGAGAAAAACGAAGGAAATATTACGAGCATTTGGGTTTACTTCAACAATAAGTGGTTTCTGTCTGAAAAAAGTGTAAAACTTCGTATGAGCCGAATGATGATGGGGCAAGACAATGAAAATCCTGAAAAAGAGAAAGAAAAAAAGAAAAGTTTCGGAACTTACGCTTATCTCAATTCAAAATATTTCAATTACATTTCTCCAATCGAAGAAGATCCGAAAGATTTTAAAGGCTATACTTTTTCGGTAAAAAATACAAGTGGAAACACCCTTCATCTTTATCGCCCAGAACCTTTATCTCCTAGAGAAAGTCATACTTACAAAACCATTGACAGTTTAGGAAAGGTCTATAAAATTGACCGAACAGCGAGAATTTTAACAGGTTTAATTAACGGGCAGGTTCGTGTAGGAAGTTTTGATCTTGATATTGGTGAGATCGTCAATTATAACTTATCTGAAGGTTTCAGATTGGGTTTAAAAGGAAAACTTAATGAAAATTTCGATCGTTATTTCTCTCCAGATTACTATTTCGCTTATGGTCTACGTGATGATAAATTCAAATATGGAATTGGAATTGATATGAAAACGACACTCGAAAAAAACTCTTATTTCCGAGTGGAATATTATGACGATGTAAATTCTTCAGGTGAATTTTACCGCCGACTTTGGACGTTCAGAATGCGTATGATGAATTATGGAAATAACATCAACAACGATAAATATTACCGTTACAAAGGCGCTTCTTTGTCTTATTTAAATGACGTTACCAACGGTTTAACGCTCGCTTTTGCAACAAGGAGAAATTCTGAAGAAGCTTTGTTTGACTATGATTTCCGCGGAAAAGGGGGAGCTTTTGAAAACTTCAATACTTTGGTGACGTTAAAATATTCCCCAAATTCAACCAATATTATGACACCACAGGGGAAATCTTTGATTGATCAAAAATATCCCGAGCTATATTTTAATTACGAGCAGAGTATGAAAGTTTTTGGTGGAGACTTTAATTATACCCGTTTTGATGCCTTATTTGTGCACAATTTCAAAACAAGATTGGGAACTACCGGCGTTCGTTTATACGGAGGTTTTCTTTTGGGTGAAGCACCAATTTGGAAAAATTTCACCACAAACGGACTAGCTTCTCCAAGCCGGGATATTAATTTTAACCTTACTTCTTATCTTGGTTTTGCTACATTGGAAGGTGGAAAATATTACAACGATAAATTTATTGCGTATTATTTCACTCATAAATTACCTTTCTACTTTAAAAGTATAGGTCAGAATGTGACAAGCTTTGATTTTGTGCTTCGAGGAACCATTGGAGATATGAAGCACCCCGAATATCACGATTACAGATTCGAAAAACTGGATCATTTGTATCAGGAAGTTGGTTTGGAATGGAATAATTTTTTATCTTCTTACTTCAACCTCGGATTATTTTACAGAGTTGGATACTACACAACAACCAATTTTAAACAAAATTTTGCAATACAGTTTAAATTAAAACTTCTTGAGTTTTAATCTAATTTTTGTATCTCTAAATATAACTCACATCCTTTTACCCACTTTAAAAATTGAAAAAACTTGTATAACTTTGTCGCTAAATTAACGCAGGGAAAATAATAAACAACAGTTTTAAGAATTAATATAAAAATGAAAAAAATAGAAATAAAAGCCGAACAGTTCTTTGAATTATTAAAACTAAAAGATACTTCGATGTGGTCTGTTTTTGCTCAAATGATCGATGGTGAAGAAAAAGAGATCATCTTTTTAGACAATGAAGAAAAAATACTTTTCAATTACATTCTTCCTTCAAATCCTGAAAAACTGGAAGAAGACCGTAAGGAATTTTCAAAGCAGTTTTCTGATAAACTATCAACCATGAATTAGATTAGAGGGTTTTAGCGTTGGAGAGTTTTAAAGATTTAGCAATTCTGAATAGCACAATTACTCCTTGACTCTAAAACTCTCCCACTCCAAGACACATTTCTTTGCTTCCGCAACATCGTGAACCCGAAGAATTTTGGCTGCTTGTTCTAAAACTTTTAAATGCAGTTTTTGAGTTTCTTCATTAATCTCTAAAGGTGACTTTCCTAAAGGTTTATAAATAAAAGATTTTCTTGAAATGCCTATCAGTAAAGGATATTTTCCAAAACCTAAGAACTCGACCTCATTGATCATTTTCATCTGATCTTCCACTGTTTTTCCAAATCCAAAACCGGGATCCAGAATAATATCTTTGATTCCTTTTTGAAGAAGTTTGTTTGTTTTTTTTGTAAAATACTGGTTCACACTCAATATAATATCTTCAAAATTCACTTTGTCATGCATTGTTTCGTAAGAAGGATTTACATGCATTAGAATATAAGGAAGTTTTGTTTCAGCAACGGTATCAAACATCTTTTCATCAAACTGTCCACCTGAAATATCATTCACCAGATCAATTCCTTCATTAAAACCAAATCTCACGGTTTCAGAATAAAAAGTATCCAGAGAAATTAAAGCTTCAGGAAACTCTTTTTTGATGTCTGAAATTACAGTTCCGATTCTTCTGATTTCCTCATCACTACTCAGAAATTCAGCATTCGGTCTTGTAGACTGTGGACCGATATCAATAATTTCTCCTCCCTCTTTCAATATTTTTTCAGCGTGTTGTAATGCTGATTTTTCATTATTAAATTTTCCGCCGTCAGAAAAAGAATCGGGCGTAAGATTTAGAATTCCCATGATTTTTGGCGAACTTAAATCGACTAGCCTACCGTTGCAATTTAATGAATGATCATTAATGAATGATGAATGATTTTCCATAACACAAAAATACGACTTCTGGCTTCTTACTTCCAAGTTATAGCCAAAAAACTGCGCCCTAATTCCTCTTACCTAAAACCTAATTTGTATCTTTGAAAGATTAAGAAAATTTATGTCAAAAACTTCAGTACAGTTCGGTAAAATTATCAATGAATGTCGTGATCTTTTCAGTAAAAAAATGCATGATTATGGTGCAGCTTGGAGAGTTTTACGCCCAAGTTCAATTACGGATCAAATCTACATTAAAGTCAACAGAATCCGTACGTTACAGATGACTGATGTAAAGATGATTGACGAAAGCGAGGAAGGAGAATTTATCGCCATCGTTAATTATTCAATTATCGGACTAATTCAGATGGAGAAAGGTCTTTCGAATGATTTTAATGAAAATCCTGAAGAAATTTTAAATCTTTATGATAAATATGCTGCTGAAGCGCAAGCTTTAATGGAAAAGAAAAATCATGATTACGGTGAAGCTTGGAGAGATATGAGAATTTCTTCCATCACCGATTTGATTTACCAAAAAGTTTTGAGAACCAAACAAATTGAAGACAACCAGGGAAAAACTTTGGTTTCTGAAGGTTTGGATGCCAATTATTTTGACATGCTGAATTATGCAGTTTTCTGTCTGATCAAATTTTCTGAACAAACAATTCCAAACGAACCCAAAAACTAATTAATATGATCAAAGGTTTATTACGTTTCATTATCGCTGTTATTTTCATCGCTTCAGGTTTTGTAAAAGCTGTAGACTTAGTAGGTTTTTCCTTTAAAATGGAGGAATATTTTTCGCCATCGGTCTTTAATATGCCGTTTTTGGAGAAATTCGCCTTGCTTTTTTCAATTATCGTGGTAGTTCTTGAACTATTCTTAGGCTTTTTATTGTTATTAAAATTAAAACTGAAATTCACACTTTCCGCGCTGATCGCACTTTGTATTTTCTTTGGATTTCTAACGTTTTATTCAGCATATTTTAATGTAGTAACCGATTGTGGATGCTTTGGTGATGCCATTAAATTTACACCTTGGGAAAGCTTTGTGAAAGACGTTGTACTTTTGGTTGGCCTGATTATTCTTTTTGTTTTATATAGAAAAGAATTCACGAAAAAAGATGTTTACGGAGACAGTAATAAACCCGAAAATAATAAATTAAAATCAGTTGCTTTTGGAGCATTCTGCGGAATTATGATTGTTATTATGACCATTGGAATTGTTAACGAGCCGATTATTGATTTCCGTGATTATAAAATCGGAACAGATCTGAAAGCTGAAAAAGCTAAGATCAATAAAAATCCTTCAGAATACAAAACTATCTACTCAATGAAAAACTCTAAAACTGGAGAAGTTTTAAAGGTAAATCAGGACGATTATGTAAACCAAACAAAATATTGGGAAGAAGGTTCTCCTTGGAAAATTGAAGAAGGTAAAAATGAATCTAAACTCGTTAAAGAAGGTTATAAATCTGAAATTGTAAAATTCAAAATCGAAGACCCTACCGGAATCGATTTAACTGACGAAATCATCAATGCTCCAAAAGCGATTTTAGTTTTTTCATATCATCCGAAAGAAGTTTCTCCAGAATTAATTAAAAACGTAGAAGCAAAAGTAAATGCTCAGAAAGGAGCTGTAATTTACGGTGTTTCTACTGATCAAAATACTTTTAAAATCATTAAAAATGCAATGATGGACGGTACAGCCATCAAAACCATTGCAAGAAGCAATCCTTTTGTACTGGTTTTAGAAAAAGGAAAAATTGTTGACAAACAGCCTGCGAAATACTATGTTGACTAAGGCTGTCAATTGTGAATGGTAAATTGTCAATTTTAAAACTAAGAAAACATTAAACATAAATATATAAAAATGCATAAATCAAATAAATCTATCGCCGGCTATCACTTATTAATGATACTTTCGTCTGTTGACGGAGAATTTGCTCCCGAAGAAGGAATGTTGGTACAGCAATATCTTGCTGACGAATTTCCATTTAAAATGAATCTAGACGATGAGCTGGAAACCATCGCATTGCTTAAGCCCGAAGAATGGAAAAATCATTTTGAATTTCACGGACGTTGTTTCCTTGAAGATTCTACGGAAAAAGAACGTTTAAATTTTATCAAGTTTGCTAAAACTCTTATTAAAGCCGATGATAAAGTGACTGATGAAGAACACACTTTCTACGTTCTATTGAAAAATCTTTGGAATCTGAAGTAAAAAATCACCGAAAAACGAAAGTTAACCATGAAAAAAATTTGCTTATCCCTATTAATAATAAGTATGAGTACAACTTCATTTCAGTCTCAGCTATTTCCTGATTTAAAAGCTCCAATTGCTGACAAAAAACAGCATTTGAGAAACATTCACGGTGATAAGGTGAATGATCCTTATTACTGGATGATCGATTTTTTCAAAAAAGGAAGAGATTCTACGCAGGTTGTAGAATATTTAACCTCTGAAAACTCTTACTGGGAAAGCATGATGAAAGACACGGAACCTTTCAGAGAAAAGCTTTTTCAGGAAATGAAAGCAAGAATTAAGGAAAAAGATGAGTCTGTACCCGTTTTCAGAAAAGGTTATTACTATTACACCCGAACTGAAACCGGAAAACAATACTTCAAATATTGTAGAAAAAAAGATCATCTCAGTGCTCCAGAAGAAATTCTTTTGGATGTAGATCAGCTTGCAGAAGGCCATGCTTATTATTCGGCATCAGGTTTCAGCATCAGCCCGGATAATACTAAAATGATTTACGGAGTTGATGATGTTTCAAGAAGACAGTATAAATTATTTTTAAAAGACCTTACTACCGGAAAAACAACCGATCTAGGAATTAAAAATACAGCAGGTTCTGCAACCTGGGCAAACGACAACAAAACCATTTTCTACACTGGAAAAAATCCTGAAACCCTTTTAACAGAGAAAATTTTCAGGCATTCTTTAGGAACTGATCCTTCAAAAGATGTTTTGGTATACGAAGAGAAAGACAAAACCAATTATATTGGCGTAGGAAAATCGAAGAACGAAAAAATCATTATGATCGTTTCTTCGGCGACAACTTCTTCAGAAACAAGATACATTAATGCAGATGAACCGAATGCCGCTTTCAAGGTTTTCCAACCGAGAATGAAAGATGTTTTGTATGATGTAACTCCTTTAGAAGATAAATTTTTGATTACAACCAATAAAGACGCGCTTAATTTCAAAGTGATGGAAACTCCTTTGGATAAAACAGGCGTTGAAAGCTGGAAAGATTTCATGCCACACAGAAAAGATGTTTTGATGGAGGGAATCAGTGAGTTTAAAAATTATCTGGTTTTCAGTGAAAGACAAAACGGACTTTCTCAATTGGTAATTTTGGATAGAAGAACGAATAAAAGAGAATTTTTAAAATTCGACGAAGCGGCTTATACTGTTTATCCATCAGGAAATCCTGAATACAATACAGACTATTTCAGATTCGGGTATACGTCGATGATTACTCCAAGTTCTCAATATGAGCAAAACTTGCAGACAGGAAAAAGAATTTTATTAAAGCAACAGGAAGTATTAGGAGGTTACAATAAAGCTAATTATGTCACCGAAAGACTTTTTGCTACAGCAAAAGACGGTACTAAAATCCCTATTTCCATTGTTTATAGAAAAGGATTAAAAAAGGACGGCAAAAACCCGCTTCTACTCTATGCTTACGGTTCTTACGGAAGCTCTATGGATGCGACATTCAGCAGTACTAGACTGAGTCTTCTAGACAGAGGTTTTGCTTTTGCGATCGCGCATATTCGTGGCGGACAAGAAATGGGAAGACAATGGTATGAAGACGGAAAAATGATGAAAAAGAAAAATACATTTACCGATTTCATCAACGTTGGAGAATATTTAGTTAAAGAAAAATACACCTCACCAAAACATTTGTATGCTCAGGGAGGAAGTGCAGGTGGACTTTTGATGGGCGCTGTTGTCAACATGAAACCCGAATTATGGAATGGAGCAATTGCACAAGTTCCGTTTGTGGATGTTGTTAACACCATGTTGGATGAAAGTATTCCTTTGACAACGAATGAATACGATGAATGGGGAAATCCTAACAACAAAGCAGCCTACGATTATATGAGATCTTATTCTCCATATGAAAATATTGAGCGAAAAAACTATCCGAATATTCTTGTTACAACAGGATTGCATGATTCTCAGGTACAATATTTTGAACCTGCAAAATGGGTAGCCAAATTAAGAGATTTAAAAACTGACAAAAATGTTTTATTCCTAAAAACCGATATGGAATACGGTCACGGTGGTGCTTCAGGAAGATTTGATTATTTGAAGGATATTGCTTTGGAATATGCATTTATGTTTAAACTGGAGGGAATTGATAAATAATATAAAACGGAATTAAAATTATAATTAAGACTTATTTTTAAACGCAATGTTCGCAAGGTAAATATTGAATAATAATCATTATTTCGTTCGCAAAGGCACTTCGTTCAGCAAAAGCTAATTGCGAACATAGCTGAGTGAAACACCTTTGCAAACGAAAAATGTTTTCAATTATTGTAACAAAAACTCTGCGAACATTGCGTTAAAATAATAATTGATATTTAAAAACAAAAGAAATAAAAAGATAATATAGAAACTATGAGAAGAAAAATAGTTGCAGGAAACTGGAAAATGAACAAAAACGTCATTGATGCTCAACAATTAATGATTCAATTACTAAGCTATAAAAACAACAATGCCACCAACTGTGAAGTTTGGATCGCACCGCCTTCTTTATATTTAATGATGGCAAAAGATATCTTCGAAAAAGGCGAAATCGGAGTTTTCTCACAAGATATGAGCGAATACGAAAGCGGCGCTTACACAGGTGAACTTTCTGCAGATATGCTAGAGTCTATCGATGCTACAGGATCTTTGATTGGTCATTCTGAAAGAAGACAATATCACGGTGAGAACGACGAAAGCTGCAACAAAAAAGTAAAACTAGCTTTAGATAAAGGTTTGATTCCTGTTTACTGTAATGGTGAAACTTTAGAGCAAAGAAAAGCTGGACAGCATCTTGACGTTGTAAAAGCACAAACTGAAATAGCACTTTTCACTCTTTCTGCAGAGGAAATCAAAAAAGTGGTGATTGCTTACGAACCAGTTTGGGCAATCGGAACAGGAGAAACTGCTACTCCGGAACAAGCGCAGGAAATTCACGCTCACATCAGAGGAATTATCGCTGAAAAATACGGACAGGAAGTTGCTGACGAAATTTCCATTCTTTACGGAGGTTCTGTAAAACCCGATAATGCAAAAGAAATTTTCTCTCAGCCTGATATCGACGGTGGTCTTATCGGTGGAGCTGCATTGAAATTGGAAGATTTCTCAAAGATTATTGAAGGTTTTAACTAAAAAATAAATTAAAAATTACATCAAATAAATAATGAAGAAATTTATCTTACTCTATTTTGGAATTCTTTTATTTGATGTAATTTATTCTGTTTTTTACAATTCTATTTTAACAGAAATAAAAATAGAATTTCTCAAATATCCTTTTATACTCATTAATTACCTGAGTTGCTCTCCGGCAATTTTTTTCAATAAATTATTACCATTTTACTTGCCTTTACCTACTTATAAGTTGGTTTTAATTCTTCTGGCAAATGTCTTTCTACAGACTCTTCTTGTTTATACTCTGTTTTTCAAAAAGAAAAATAATCAAAAACATACAGACTGAGTGATTTTAATTAGTTAATTCATAAAATTACAAAGCTTTATTAATTAATATCTGAACATAATGTTGATTAATAAAAATTAATACTAAAAACAAAGTCAATTTTTAAATAATATCTTTGCAAAAGTTTAAGGTTGAACCCATGCGTTCATTAATAGGGAATCAAGTGAAAAAATAATTCTTGAGCTGTACCCGCAACTGTAAGCTATTCAACTTATTATTAAGTACACCACTGAACTTCAGGTTTGGGAAGGTTATAATAAGATGCAAGCCAGGAGACCTGCCTTAAATCAATTTCAACTTTCGGGAAAAGAAGTTTATGAAATAAAAATCTTTTATAGATTTTTCATGATTGTTTTTTTCCTGTAGTGAAGTTTCGGGAGTAAAACTTTAATATAATTATATCATGAAGAAAATCTATTTTCTTATTCTTGCGTTTGTAATTTCTTTTACAAATGCTCAAACCGAGGGAGTCTTGGTACTCAACGAAGGCGGTATCGGAAGCAGTACTGCAGAAGTATCTTTTATTGACAATCAATCGGTTGTCACCAACAATTATTTTAAACTTAAAAACAATAATGCGACATTAGGCGATACTGGTCAGGACATTAAGGTTTTTGGCGATAAGATTTTTGTAGTTTTAAATTATTCCAATACCATAAAAGTCATAAACAAATCTGATTTTTCGTTGATTACAACGATTTCAACCAATCTTGCCAACCCAAGGTATATCGCTTTTAGCGGAAATAAATTCTATGTTACCAATTGGGGAAACAATACCTTGACAAACTACGTGTCAGTTTACAATCTTACAACTTACGCTCACGAAACAAACATTCCTGTAGGAGATGGTCCTGAAAAAATCTTCAGCAAAGACAACAAATTGTATGTTTTATTGAAAGGAGGTTACGGATTGAATAATTTTATGGATGTCATCAATACCACGACCAATACGGTAGAATCGCAGGTAAATGTAGGAGATTCACCAAATAGCATTTTTGAAAAAAATAATCTTTTGTATGTTATGAGCTCTGGAAATCCTTATGTTTCTACCTCTTTCGGAACATTGACGGTTTATAATACAACTACACAAACTACAGTTTCGAGCACTACATTTCCGGCAGGAGTAAAACCATTTTATATGGATACCGACGGTACGAATATTTATTACATGAATGGAGCATCAATCTACAAAACACCAATTGCTTCACCGTCTATTAACACCACTCCTATTGCTGTTACACCGATGACTGTAAATAGTTATGGTACTGCATACGGATTCAATATTGTTAATAATAAAATCTATGCAGCTGACCCTTCAGGATATGTTGCGGCAGGAAAAATCTATGCTTACGATTTGCAAGGTGCTTTATTGAATACTTTTACAGTAACTTCTTTACCAAATCAAATCATTGCTTATAATAATGCATCTCTTTCTACTATTGAAAGCACAAAAACATCAAAATTAATTGTATATCCAAATCCTACAAGTGACAGATTCTTTGTACAAGGCTTAAATTCTGGAAATATTCAGGTTTATGATCTAAATGGAAGAATTGTTATCAAGGAGAAATACAATGAAAAAGGAATTAATGTAAGCGCATTATCTAAAGGCGTTTATGTCGTGAAAATTACCGATAAGAATATCAACTTCAGCGAAAAGTTAATTATTAAGTAATTTTTAAAATGAAAAAGGCATCAAGTTTTCTATTTACTTTCATCGTTGCGCTGTATATGTCACAATTTACAGCCAACGATGTAAAGTTTTTTGTAGGTACAGGTTCAGAAACGGCATATTTTGTTGCCGATTTTAAAGACGGCACCGATGACAGATCATATGTTTGGGGGGTAAAATTCAATTCTGGGCAAAATATTACTGGTCCGCAAATGCTGCAGATGATAAAAACTGAAGAACCAGCATTTGATTTCGGAACAAGTTTCGGAGGAGGATTTTTAGATAAAGTTCAGTTTAATGACCATTCTGCACAGTCTGTTCCCGATTATTGGAGCTTATGGGCGGGTGATAATACAAACGGTTGGTCTATGGCAGGATGGATGAACAGCGGAACCATCTCAAACGGGGAATGGTATGGCGCAAGTTACGGTTTTAGCAATCCTACAGCTGAAGCTCCTGCAACAGCGATTCCTGCTTATAGTTCATTGTGGTATAATTCTTCGCAAATCATCAATTGGATAGGAACTGGAACCAATAAAAGTTTAGTGGTTGTTGATTTCGGAACTGATAACGCTAACGGAAATGCCAATTCCTTTGTTTTTGGAATTCAGTATAACGGAACCATTACGGCTGAACAGGCTTTACAGCTAATTGATGTACAAACAAATTCTTTCAGTTACAGTTCTGCAGTGAATCAGGTTTCAACATTGTCATTAAATTCTTTTTCAGGAACAGCAAGCGGAACAAACACCTGGAAATTATATAAAGGAACCAATTTATCAAACTGGAAAACCAATGCTGATCTTTCAACGATCACTTTAAATAATAACGATTGGTTTGGATTAAGTTTCGGAACAAGAAGACCTTTTACTCCAACTGAAGCAAACATAACTTTAAGTGTTTCTGATGCTGTAAAACAAAGCTTTAAAATTTACCCAAATCCTGCGAGTGATCTTGTGATCATTGAAACTCAGGATAACATTAAAGATATCAACATCTATTCTGTTTCCGGGCAAAAAGTTTTGAATACCCAAAATAAAAAGATCAATATTCAAAGTTTGAAATCGGGAGTTTATTTGATTGAAATTAAAACAGACTGGTCAACAACTACCCATAAGATCATCAAAAAATAAATCAACATAGAGCATCTTTATGATGCTCTTTTTTTCACTTTAAAATTCATCAATGAAAAGATCAATACTACTTTTTTTAATTTTTATATTTCAGCTTTCATTTGCTCAACTTACCGAAAATGATGTCAAATTCTGGGTAGGAACAGGTTCTAAAAAAGCTTATCTAATCGCAGATTTCAACGATTCAGACAATCCTACTTCTTATATTTGGGGCTACAGATTTGATTCTACCACTTTAACAATGGAAGATTTAATCAATGCAATCGACGCGGCAGACCCGAAAGTTACCGCAGAAGTACCGAGCGGTTTTTTATATAGTTTTGATTATAATCACCACACTCCAAGTACTGATGATTACTGGTCGACCTGGTCGGGAACTGCTTCAAATAACATGACTGCAAATAATGGTGTCAATAATGATCCGTTAGTTGACGGTAAATGGTATGGAATGTCTTATGGATATGGTTTTACTCCGGGAACAACATTGGGCCCGCCTTCTGCTCCGGTTCCTGCGTATAATTCTGCATGGTTTAATTCATCTCAAATTATTAATTGGATCGGAACAGGAACGAATAAAAGTATCGTTGTTGTAGATTTCAATACAAATAATTCAAATGGAAATGCTGATTCTTTTGCTTTTGGAATTCAATACAACGGAACTATTACAGCAGAACAGGCTTTACAACTAATCGATGCTCAAGTGAGTGAATTTAATTACACTTCAGCAGCCAACCAGATTTCTTCATTATCATTAAATAATTTTTCAGGAAACTCAACAGTAAACGATTCTTGGAAATTATACAAAGGAAAAGACCTTTCAAGCTGGAGAGGACAGGCCGATCTTTCACAAATTCAGCTTACCAATAACGATTGGTTCGGATTAAGTTTTGGAACAAGAATACCGTTTACTCCAACCGTTGCCAATGTAACTTTAAGTGTTTCAGATGCTGTGAAACAAAACTTTAAGATTTATCCAAATCCAGCTACAGATCTTGTGATTATTGAAACTCAGGATAATATTAAAGATATTAACATCTACTCTATTTCTGGGCAAAGAGTGATGAATACTCAGAATAAAAAGATCAATATCCAAAGCTTACAGTCGGGTGTTTATTTTGTTGAAATTAAAACTGAAAAATCAGTGTCCACTCATAAGATCATCAAAAAATAAGCAATTCTAAAAACACGATCAAAAAAAAAGATCGGCGCACCCTTTGGATGCGCCGATCTTGTATAATAACTTGATAGATTATTTCTTCTCTTTTGATCTTTGTAGAACCTCATCTACCATTCCAAAATCTTTTGCTTCGGTAGAGGTCATCCAGTAATCTCTGTCTGAAGCTTTCTCAACCCACTCGTAACTTTGCCCTGAATGTTCAGAAATAATGTCATACAACTCTTTTTTAAGCTTCAACATTTCTCTTAAATTGATCTCCATATCAGAAGCAACCCCTTGAGCACCACCAGAAGGTTGGTGGATCATCACTCTTGAGTGTTTTAAAGCAGAACGTTTTCCTTTTTCACCTGCAACCAATAGAACAGCTCCCATAGAAGCAGCAATACCTGTACAGATCGTAGCAACATCCGGCTTGATGATCTGCATTGTGTCATAAATTCCTAAACCAGCATAAACACTTCCACCAGGAGAGTTAATGTAGATCTGAATGTCTTTTGAAGGATCTGCACTTTCTAAGAATAGCAACTGCGCTGTTACAATATTTGCAACCTGATCGTCAATTCCTGTTCCTAAGAAAATGATTCTGTCCATCATCAAACGAGAGAAAACGTCCATTTGAGCAACGTTTAATCTTCTTTCCTCCATAATGTAAGGTGTAAGATTGGTAGGATTGAACATTCCCATATACTGATCGGTTACCAAACCGTTATTTCCCAAGTGTTTTGTAGAGAAATCTCTGAATTCTTTTTTAATGTCCATATTTCTATTGGTATTATTTTTAAAATTTATTTGAAATGTAAATTACAACTTTTATTCCTAAAAATTTATAAGACTTTTTGTCAGTTTAGATTGCTGCCTTTAGGTTGTAGGATTTAGATTGCAGGTTTTAGGTTTAAGCTTCCAAATTTTTTCACAAAATTAAACCTAATATTTCTTTTCAATTGCTCTTATGAATTATTAACTCTTAAAAAACTGAATATCAAACCAAAAACAATCAATGAACTATCGCTTTCTGTCAACATAGATTCCTTTGATTGGCGAATATTCTATAATCTCGCTCAGTCTCATAGAAGCTTGTTTTAGTAATGTAATCTTTTTAATGAGTTCGAAATATTTTACCTCATCGGTACTGCTGTATTTTTCTAGCTCAGCGATCGTTTCTTTAATTAAATAATCAATGTAGCGATATTTATGTAAAAGAACATCACCTTTAATTTGTTCGGCAACTTTATCACCATAATTGGGCGGGTGAATATTTCGGGAACTCCAATTTTCTAGATCATCTAAGGGAATCAACGCATCAACCACTTTTGTGGTGATCTTTTCGTCCATAAAACTGACAAAAAAGCTTCCACTTCTAAGCTCGTCATTCTGAATACCTTCTTTCACCTGATCGATGATGATCTCATTGCCTTTTACCAAAAACTGATATTGCTCTTCCTCAAAATGATGCAGAATTTCTTCAATGACGGTGATCTGATATTCGTTATTATTATCATCTTTTCGTTTTAAAACAACATCACCGAACATCAGCATATGATCGACCAGTTTGTTTTCCATAAATAAAACATCAAACAAAAATGGGTCGCCTTTTTCTTCATCAAAAGGTACGATCTCCATTTTTACAGGAGCTGCGCTTTCTTTTTGCTGTTGTGCGTGCTGATTTTGGTTTTGAGTAACCTGTCTCTGAACGTCAAGCTCATTAAATAAACTCTGCTCAGAAAGACCAAATTTATTGGAAACTTCTTTCAGGTAAACTTCCCTTTTTAAAGCATTTTGTACGAAACCAACCGATTTTACAATATCTCGGATTGCTTCAGCCTTTTTTATCGGATCATTTCCAACTTCTTTTAAAAGAATTTCAGCTTTAAAATCGATAAAATCTAATGCCTGGTTTTCGATGAATTTTTCAACATATTCCTGCGGATGTTTTCTCGCAAAAGAATCGGGATCATCACCATCCGGAAACAGAAGAACTCTGATGTTCATCCCTTCTGTTAAAAGCATATCAATACTTCTGAAACTCGCTTTAATTCCTGCATTATCACCATCAAAAAGAATCGTCACATTTTCTGTGAGCCTTTTGATAAGCTTAATTTGTTCGGTCGTTAAAGAAGTTCCGGAACTCGCTACAACGTTTTCAATTCCGGACATATGAAGTGATATCACATCCATATAACCTTCCACTAGAAGACAGATATTTTTTCTGGAAATCGCCTGCTTGCTTTGGTTTAAACCATAAAGAACATTCGATTTGTGATAAATTTCTGTTTCCGGAGAATTGAGATATTTAGCCGTTTTAATATTATTTCTAAGAATTCTGGCTCCAAAACCTAAAACTCTGCCCGAAAAACTATGGATCGGGAACATTACCCGCTCGCGAAAACGGTCAATTCCGTTCGGAGCATTTTCAGGAAAAATAGAAAGTCCGGATTTTTCTAAGATCTCTTTAGAATAGCCTTTTTCAAGAGCAAATTCTGTAAAAGAATTTTTCTTTTCGGGTGAAAAACCAAGTTGAAACTTTTTAATGATATCATCTTTCAGTTCACGCTCTCTAAAGTACGAAAGACCGATTGCTCTTCCTTCGTCATTTTCCCAAAGAATATTCTGGAAATAATCATTTGCAACTTCATGTATCTTATAAAGAATATCTCTTTCAGACTGAGCATTTTTTGCTTCTTCAGAAAACTCGCGCTGATCTTCAGCAATTTCAATTCCGTATTTTTTTGCGGCGTGACGAAGTGCTTCAGGATAGGTAAAGTTTTCAATCTCCATTAAAAAAGAGATTGCCGTTCCTCCTTTTCCGGTCGAAAAATCTTTCCAAATTTGCTTACTTGGTGAAACTACAAAACTTGGCGATTTTTCTTCATGAAACGGGCTCAGACCTTTAAAATTCGATCCCGCTCTCTTCAACTGTACATATTCGCCAACGATCTCTTCTACTCGGATCGTTGAAAATATTTTATCTATCGTCTCTTTGGAAATCATGTAGCAAAAATACGAATTTCAATATTGGTTTGGGCTAATTTTGTAGTACTCTAAAATTTTCTTTTTTGAAAAGTCACTAAGCTTTATAGCTAAACCTTTGTCTCTATATTTCCAAAATTCTAATCTATCATCTGCAAATAATGTATCTTTCTCTTTGATAAAAACAAATGAATAATTACCATCATCAAAATCTAAAACTTGATTTTTAGCTATAATTTTATTCTTAATTTCAGATAACTCTTTTTTTACAATTTTACTATGGATTGGTGTATGCGTCATTTCTTCATCTTTTTCAAAAAAAATCTGTAGAGAAGAAGACCAAGTATGATTTTTATCTGAATTTAAACCATTGTAATAATGCAAAGCAACCTCATGATTATGACATGATGTAATAATTAGAAATACAAGGATTGAATACTTCAACTTCATTTTATATTTACTTAAAATATTTTATTATGTATATCCGTAATCATCCATAATTTCGTATATTTGTTTGTTATATAATAAGTTAGATGGATATATTTAGTTTTACGGCTGATT
>NZ_LELA01000106.1 GCF_001677955.1 Chryseobacterium sp. BGARF1 | reverse complement strand
TGAACTTCTGAAAATTTACTGTTTTTCATAGTCTTCCAAATTTAAAAACTATATTTTTAAATGATACGGTTTTTGGGGAAGATTACAATGCTGAGATTTTGCAGATTCTGAGGTCATTAATTGATAAGATTTTGGGCTTAAAATTTCACCTTTATGAAGTTGATTATTCCAAATTACTAAATCGTTTACTGTAGAAATGACTCCGTCTGCAGGTAAATTTTCTTCATTGATCATCGAATTTTCTACTTTCGTGAACTTGTTTTCTTTATTGATGTAGCCAAAAACAAGATTTCGTTTATCGTTTTTAGAATAGCAGAATGTATCATTCATTTTTAACTGCTTAAATAATTTTGAAGCCAATTCCATGTATGATTTCCCTGATACATTTTCAACAATTTTCCCTAAAAGGTTATTTGAAAGGTTGCCATATTTAAAATCAGTTCCAGGCTTGAAAATTAATGGTTTTTCAACATCAACAATTCCGTGAGTGTGATTCAAAAGCTGATGAACCGTCACAGAATCTGCCCAAGTTTGTGTTAATTCTGGTAAATATTTTTTAATTGGATTTTGAAGATTAATTTTTCCTTTTTCAACTTCTTTTAAAACTAAAACCGAGGTAACTTGTTTGGTATTAGACATGATCTCAAAATGGTTATTCATTTTCAACGGAGTTTTATTTTCAATATCTGAGAATCCCAAAGCTTTAGAATATACTGTTTTCCCTTTTTTAGAAATTAAAATAATACCATTAAATGATGTCGGAGTTTTTATCTGGATAACACTGTCAATTTTATTTTGCCAATTTTTATCGGTTTGAGAAAAAGCATTTACGCTTAAAGAAAAAATAAGAAAGGTAGAAATTATCTTTTTTGAAATCATTATTCTGTGAATTTTTTAGAATTTTCAAATATAATCTTTTACATTATTTCATGGAAAAAAACTATTGCGCTTAATACATTTTTTTATTTCCTAAAATCTGGCAATCATTGAACGAATCATTATCTTTACGTAAATTTTAAATAAAATGAAAATAGAAATTTGGTCGGATGTAATGTGTCCGTTTTGCTATATCGGAAAGAAAAATTTTGAACAGGCTTTAGAAACTTTACCGTTCAAAGATGAGGTAAAAGTAGAGTGGAAGAGCTTTCAACTTGACCCAACTTTGGAGCTGGTTGAAACAAAAACAACTGCAGAATATTTCAGAGAAAAAAAAGGTTTTCCGGAAGAACAGGCAAAGCAAATGACCAATCAGGTAATTCAAATGGGAAAAGCTTCTGGAATTGATTTCAATTTTGAAAAAGCTCTGATTACCAATACTTTTACCGCTCATAAACTTCTTCATTTAGCGAAAAAACATAATAAGTCTAATGAAATGGAGGAGGAGTTGTTTAAAGCTCATTTTCTGGATGGAAAAAATGTGGGAGATATAGAAACTTTGGTTTCTTTAGCAGTTTCTTTAGGAATCGACGCTGAAGAAGCAAAAAAATCTTTACAATCTGAAGAATTCGATTACGAAATCAATCAGGATATTTTGGAAGCTAGAAACAATGGTATTTCGGGAGTTCCGTTTTTTATTCTAAATGGTAAATATACCGTTTCTGGCGCACAACCTGCAGAAGTTTTGAAAAATGCTTTAACCCAGACTTATGAAGAAACCGTAGTTCCTTTTAAAGATGATACACAAAACAATTTGTCTTGTGATATAGATGGTTGTTCAATTTAACATAATATAATTTTATGATCACATTAAATAAAGAATTGAGCTATCCGATTTCCGAAACTCTTTTTGTGTTTGCATTAGATTCAGAAGCAGGAAAAGTATTTGATCACACCCGAAAATTAATTACAGGAATAGGAAAAGTAAATGCAGCCATTGCATTAACAAAAGCAATTCAGGAGAAAAAACCAAAACTGATCATCAATCTAGGTTCTGCAGGCGGAAACGGTTTCAAAAAAGGAGAGGTTATCTGTTGTACAAGATTTATTCAGCGGGATATGGATGCTCAAGGTTTAGGTTTTAAAAAATTTGAAACTCCGCTATCCGGAATTCCTATTGTTTTGGAAAACGGGCTTAAAATGGATAATTTACCAGAAGGAATTTGTGGAAGTGGTGACAGTTTTGAGATGAACCATATCAACACCGAATACAACGTCATCGATATGGAAGCTTATCCTTTGGCATTAATCGCGATGCAGGAAAATATTCCGTTTTTAGGTTTAAAATATATTTCTGACGATGCGGGAAGTGATGCTGCGGATGATTGGTCGGTTCAGGTACATCTTGCTTCGGAAGCATTTAAGCAAATTTTGTTTACAGAAGTGTAAAATTTAAAGCCAAACTAAAATCAAAATATGAAGGCAATTATCTTAGAAAACTCAGGTGGAACAGAAAATTTGAAGCTTAGAGAAATCGAAAAACCAACTATTAAAGAAGATGAAGTTTTAATTGAAGTAAAATCTATTAGTATCAATCCAATAGATGTAAAAACCCGTTCAGGTAAAGGAGCTTTTCAAAAACTAAAAGATGAAAATCCATTGATTTTAGGTTGGGATATTTCCGGAATTGTAGTCGAAACCAATTCTTCAAAATTTAAATTGAATGATGAAGTTTTTGGAATGATTAATTTTCCGGGACATGGAAAAGGTTATGCTCAATTTGTTGCTGCTTCTGAAAATCATTTAGCTTTAAAACCAAAAAATATCAATTTTGAAAAAGCTGCAGCGACAAGTTTAGCGGCGTTAACCGCTTTACAGGCAATTGAAAAAGCGGAAGTGAAAGAAGGTCAGAATGTTTTGATTCATGCTGCTTCGGGTGGAGTAGGTCATTTCGCTGTTCAGATTGCAAAATATTTGGGAGCTTCTGTAACAGGAACTTCATCCGCAAAGAACAAAGAGTTTGTATTGAGTCTCGGAGCTGATCAGCATATCGATTATAAAAATTATGACTGGGAAAATTCCGATGAAAAGTTTGATTTTATTTTAGATACGATTGGTGGTGAAAATATAGACAATTCTGTAAAAGTTTTAGAAGAAGGTGGAATCATCATTAGCATTCCTAGCGGTTTAAATGAGGATGTAGAAGAAAAAGCTGCTTCTGTAAAAGCAGATGGGTTGAAAATGTTGGTGCAGTCTAATGGAAAAGATATGGAAGAACTTGCCAAAATTTTAGAAAGAGGAGTTTTAAAACCACATATTTATAAAACTTATCAATTTAATGAAATATCTAATGCTCATAAAGAATTGGAAAAGGGTAGAACGGTTGGGAAAATCGTGGTAAATTTCTAGAAATAACAATTTAAAACCATCAACACAAATGAATTATGGAGAATATTTCTGAAATAATATCACATTTTAATTTTACCCAAACCAGAAAGTCTAAACAGTATTTAGTATCATTTTTTAGTCAAAAAAACTTTAATAAAAACCAAACTTTATACACGCAGCAAAAGCTGAAAATGTTTTTAGAAAACTTCCAGCTTATTAACGAATACAAGTGTAGTGAAAATATTATTTCTTCTATTCAAAAGTTCTTAGGTGAAGTAAATTCCGACAATTATAATCTGCTGACAAAAATTACATACAGAGAGTTTTTCAACCAGATCAATAATAATATTTCTTTATTTATAGAGTTTTTTCATCGTTTTGAAGTTGTATTAAAAAACTTTCAGAAATCACATCTTTGTAAAGATTATTGTGATGAAATTGAAAAAAACATTCAATTTATCAATTCATTATCTATAAATGAATATCATTATAAAATCTTAAATTTTAAACAACGAAAAAATATCTTATCTAAAGTAGAAGCTGAAGTTAAAAACGGAAACTTTATATCATTTTGGAATTTCTTCTACATGTTTGATGTTTATTCAAGCATTACAAAAGGAATACACCAACACCATTTAAAATTTCCCCATTTTAATTCTAATGCCCATTTTGCGATTGAGGATTTTTATCATTTAGATTTAAAAGATGCAGTTAAAAATACGATAAACATAAAAGAAAAGAATACGATTATTTTTACTGGAGCCAACATGTCGGGTAAATCTACAGCAATGAAATCAATCAGCATCATTGTTTTGTTGGCTCATTTAGGAGTTGCAGTTCCGGCTGGGCATTGTAATATTCCGTTTTATGAAAGAATATTTTTACATTTTTCTGTAAATGATAATTTAAAAGAAGGATATAGCCATTTTATGCAGGAAATTATAAATCTCAGAAATGTGCTCCAGGAATTAAAGACCAAAAACTGCTTCGTTGTTTTTGATGAAATATTTAGTGGAACCAATATAAATGATGCTGCAAAAATAACTGTTGATACGATTGATGGCTTATCTAAATATAAAAACTCAATGTTTGTTTTTTCAACTCATTTAAATTTGATAGAAAATTATTTAGTGAACAATAAGAACATTATGTTGCTAAATCTGGAATCTTTTCTTACAGATAATGAGTTAACATTTACTTACAAATTAAAAGAAGGATGGTCTAAACTTGAAATTGGAAAATTACTTTTTGATAAATATGGTTTGAATGATCTACTAAAACAACATTAATTAATAAAAAATCTACATATGAAAAACTATATATTTTTAGCATTTGCAATACTTTTCGAATCTGTTGCTACATCTTTTTTAAAAGCTTCTGAAGGATTTACAAAACCATTGCAAACTATAATTTTTGTTGTAGCAATGTCGGCATCTTTTTATTTGCTGACACACGCAATCAAGGTTATTCCAATTGGAATCGCTTATGCGATTTGGTCTGCAGTAGGAATTGTTTTAATTTCTTTAGTGGGCTACTTTGTTTATAAGCAAACTCTTGATCTTCCTGCAATTTTAGGAATAGCTTTAATTATTATCGGAGTAGTGATTATTAATGTATTTTCAAAATCGGCGTCTCATTAGTTACAAGACCGATTTTTAGAATTTTTAATTTGTAGAAAAATATACAATTTAACATAATATAAATTATAGGATTTTTTGATTCTTGATAAATATAGAATATCATTTTAATAATTAATATAAAATTTATTAAATCATGATAAGTCCGAATTTCAAAGGCTTGATTATTGATAGTTCTTTAAAGTTGCAATCTTTAATTGATAATGAAAAGCTAATATTCAAAATTTCATCTTTCAGTTATATAAATGATAAAATTGAAAAAAAAAAGAAAAAAAACACATCGTGTAATTTTAATTAAACTTATAGGATGTGAAAAATATTTTTTAAACGATTCTCAGCGATTAGGATTTTTAGATGAAATTTCAAATTAGTACCCGATTTTTTTATGTTTAAATTAGCAGTTATAAAATTTAACATAATATTGAAATTATGAAAAAATATATTATACTCGGTGCGTTGTCAGTTTTGACAATGAGCTGTAATAAAAAAAATGAAAAAATAAAACCTGTCGTAACTACAGATTCATTTGAAAATCCTGCAGAACCTGTTTTTGATACATTAGGCGCAAAAGCCTTCTGTTATTTGGGAGTTACAGGAAAAGACAGCGTTTTTGTAAGCCTCGACGATAATTTAGGTACCATTTCAGGAAAAATGGTCTATAAAAACAGTGAAAAAGACAGTTCAAAAGGTGAATTATTTGGATTTAAATCGGGTGATACTTTAAAGCTGACTTATGAATTTGCCTCTGAAGGAACAACGAGCAAAAGAGATATTTACTTCATCCAGAAAGGTAATGTTTTAACAGAAGGAATTGGAGATCAAAAAGATGAAAACGGAACAATGCGTTATGCAGATGAAAAGAAAATAACTTATAAAGACGGACAAAAACTGGAAACAGTTGATTGCAAGGTCGTCACAAAAGCTTTAAATTAAATTACAATAAAACTAAATCTTTATGCAAAATTTTAATGTAAAACCATTTACAAAAAATGAATTTATTGAAGAATTAAGAAAAAAATTTCCGCAGTATAAAATTCAAACCAGTTTTGGAGCGCTACAGGTTAGGAAAAGTGGCTTTACACTGACAGGAAATGTAAAAATCGATACAAATCCTGATACCGGAAAAGTTACGACAACAACTCAGCTCGATTCTATGCCTTTTTTAATTATCATGTTGCCTATTGGCCTTTATGTTTGGTCAAAAAAACAGAAAATTAAAGACTTTGAAAACGAAGTTATTGAAGGGATAAAAACTATGATGAATTGATTAAGTAAATTTAAAAATGCAGCTCTTTTGAGTTGCATTTTTAAATTATAATTCACTATTAAAAGTTTTAATAAACTCCTCAACAGGTTCATTCTGAGTATTCCATGAAGTAATTAAACGAATTGCAGATAAATTTCCGTCTATTTTTTTCCAAATATAAAATTCAAATTTTTCAGATAAAGCATCAATAATTTCATTGCTCAAAATCGGGAAAATCTGGTTGGTAGTGGTATCAGAGAGGAACTGCACTCCCCTTTCAGACAAAGCTTTTTTAATCTTCATCGCCTGTTGGTTTGCGTTTTTGGCTAGATCAAAATAAAGATTATCTCGCATTAATTCCAAAAATTGAATTCCCAAAATCCTTCCTTTTGCTAGCAATGCACCTTTTTGCTTTATATTAAAGGCGAAATCCTGACGCAAATCATTTTCAGTAATAATAATTACTTCCCCGAACAAAGCTCCATTTTTGGTACCTCCTAGATAGAAAATATCGGTTAATTCTGCGATACTTTTTAAGTCTAAATCGTTGTTTTCTGAAGTCAAAGCGTGGCCCAATCGAGCTCCGTCCATAAAAAGATACAGGCTGTTTTCTTTACAAAACTTAGAAAGATTTTCAAGTTCTGTTTTTGTGTAAATTGTTCCAAGCTCGGTAGAGTTTGAAATATAAACCAGCTTCGGCATTACCTGATGCGGAACATTCTGATGGCTTTCTAAAACAGGGATAATATCTTCCGGAAAGAGTTTTCCGTCTTCTTTTTCTATACTTAAAACTTTATGGCCGGTCGCTTCTATCGCTCCTGTTTCATTATTTAAAATATGGCCGGTTGCAGCAGAAATCACACATTGATAAGGTCTTAAAATTGAAGAAATTACAATAAGATTTGCCTGAGTTCCTCCAGAAACAAAATACACTTCTGCCTCTGGATTTTCAATTTTAGTTTTAATTAATTCTTTGGCTTTTTTAGAATAATCATCTTCACCATACCCTGCCTGCTGATTAAGATTATTTCGAAAAAGTGATTCTAATATCCTTGGATGACACCCTTCGGAATAATCGTTTTTAAAAGAAAATTTCATAGTGTAAAATTAAAAAATCTTAAAGTAACAAGACCAAAATTTAAAAAATATTTTGTTAGTTTTGTAATGAAAATCATCTAACATTTTGAAAACAACATTAACAGAAGAAAATTATCTGAAAGCTTTGTTTCATGTAGTTGACCATGAAGGAAAAGTGACGATTAACGAACTGAGCAAATTTCTCAACGTAAAAATGCCCAGCGTTAATAATATGATGAAGAAATTTGCCGACAAAAATTGGGTAATCTACGAAACCTACAAACCGCTAAGAGTTACCGAAAAAGGCAGACGTGAAGCTGCTTTAGTCGTAAGAAAGCACCGTCTTACCGAAATGTTTCTTGTTAAAAAGATGAATTTCGGCTGGGAAAATGTACACGAAATCGCAGAACAATTGGAACATGTACATTCTCAGGTTTTCTTTGATAAAATGGATGAGATTTTAGATTATCCGAAATTTGATCCTCATGGTGAACCCATCCCCGATAAAGACGGAAATATCATCGCTCAGGATTTGCAGCAATTAAGTAATTGTAAAATTGGTGAAACTGTCGTTTTCACCTCTGTTACTCTATCCGATGATGCTTTTTTAAATTATCTTACCGAAAGGAAACTTCTTTTAAATACTTCCATTAAAATTCTTAAAATTGAAGATTTCGATAAATCGATTACGATAGAAATTTCAGGAAAGACGGAAGTTCTCAGCAAGAAAGCAACCGAAAAGATTCTGGTGAAACATTAGTTCACCGTTTCTTTTACTTCGCTTAACTTTTTCGGTTTTTTACTTAATAAAAATACGGTTGAAACAATAAGCAGACTCCCTACCCAATCGATGGTTGAGAAAGAAACATTGAGCCAAAGTACCGCCAAAACTGTTGCAGAAAGTGGCTCCATTGAAGCTAAAAGACTGGTCTTTTGTCCACCTATAATTTGTACAGCCGTAAGATAAGCGTAAAACGCAATTAACGTTCCGAAAATCACGATGAATGCTGTGTACCAATAGGTTTGAAAATCCCAGACTCCTTCAACACTGAAAGGAGACTTCACAAAACTGAAAACTAAACCACCACACATCATTCCCCACCCGATGACCACCGAAGATTTGTATTTTGAAAGTAATTTTACTGGTTGTAATGTATAAATTGCCAAAGCAACCGCTGAAGCTAAGCCAAAAAATAAAGCAGTTCCTGAAATATTTAAACTATTTATATTCCCGTGAGTAACTAATAAAAAAGTTCCCACCACCGCTAAAATAATAGCTAAAAACTCAATCACCAACGGAACTTTTTTGTTTTTAAAAGCTAAATAAACAGCGATAACAACCGGACCAGCATATTGCAAAACCGTTGCTGTCGCTGCGTTTGAATGTTTGATCGCTGCAAAATAAGTGTATTGTACAGCAAGCATCCCGGTGATACTGAAAACAGCAAGCTGAATAGCATCTTTTTTGTTTTTCCAAATAGAAAACAGGTCAGATTTTTCGAAAAATTTTGCGAATAAAAGTAAACATATTCCGGAAATCAACATCCTTATGGTAATCAGCCATTCAATATTAATTCCTCTTTGTTGAAAAAGAAATTGCCCGAAAGTACCCGAAACTCCCCAAAGTAATGCTGCAAGTACAGCTAATAGAAAACCTTTAAAAACACTCATTGTTCAATATTTATTTTGCAAAATTGCATCAAAAACAGCTTGCTTTTTAATGAAATATCGATAGTTTTTTGCAATTTTGTTTCATATTTAACCCTAATTATTGTATTTTGAAATCAATCGACCAATTTGACACCGCAATTTTGAAAATTCTTCAGAAGGATAACCTGACTCCTCAAAGAGATATTGGCGAAAAAATTGGGCTTTCTGCAGCCGCTGTTCAACGTAGAATTAAAAGAATGCGTGAATCTGGAATTATTAAAGCTGACGTTTCGGTCATTGATATCAACAAAATTCATCATTGCGTCACATTGGTTGTAGAAGTTTTTATGGAAAGCGAAAAAATAGAATTACTCGATCACGCCAAAGCTATTTTTACAGCAACTCCTGAAGTGCAACAATGTTATTTTGTAACCGGAGACTCAGATTTTATTTTAATTATTGTGGTTCCTTCTATGAAAGATTACGAAGTTTTAACGAGAAAAATTTTCTACAGCAATAAAAATATCAATCATTTCCGAACTATGGTCACTATGGATGCTTTGAAATCTAATCTTGAATTACCCAATCAGATATTACAGCAATTAGAATGATCTTTAAATTAAAAATTAGCTTTTAGTTTTTTGCTTATTTCTGTATCAATATTTTTGCTATCCTTTATTTTATCATAAAATTTTCTTGCTTTCTTCTCTAAAGATGCATCATTATTTTCTTTTGCATTTTTAAGCATAGAAAGAGCATAAAGCGCTAAATATCCATCATCTTTTTTATATTGTGAATAAACTTCGTCTAAATATGGCAGACCGGATTTATAATCTTCCTTTAGAGCATACAAAATACCATACATGTATTTCACATCTTTCCTTACTCCACCTTCTTTTTTATATAAATCTTCTGCAATTTTTAGATTTTTTAATCCCGCATCATAATCCGCCAAAACAATAGCTGTATTCCCAATTCCATAGAAACCTTCCGGATTTGTCGGGAAATATTTGGTCATTTCTTCATATTTTTTACGGGCTTCATCGGCAGCTCCAAATACCATAAACTCAATTGCCAAATTCTGTTTAAATTCTAATGATTTATTTTGAGCCAAACTATCTGCAACATAATAGTATGCAAGAGCTTCCTTATGCTTTTCTTGAAGTCGGAATAAATATCCTGCCATAAAAAATGCATCACAATATGTAGGATCTTTTGCTGTTACATCAACTATAGCACGAGTGGCTTTATCATAAAGATTGGGAAACTGAAGAGCCTTTATAACCGCATCAAATTTTTTCTTAGAATTTTCATTTTGAGGAGTACAATAATTAATACTACCAGAAAAATATCCTTGTGAAAAAACATTGACTGATACAATTAAAAGTAAAATGGTAAAAATTTTATTCATGTTCAAAAATAAAAAAAGCGGATTAAAAAATCCGCTTTAAAAATATAATTTGATAATTATTTCAAATATTTAGTGATTTCTACATCTGTAGGCTTCACTTTGCTTACGAAACTATCGATAAGTTTACCGTTTTCGTCAATTAAAAACTTCGTAAAGTTCCATTTCACTTCGGTGTCTTTTACTCCGTTCAACTGTTTTTCAGTAAGATATTTAAAAATCGGAGCAGTATCCTCTCCTTTTACAGAAACTTTAGCAGCTAAAGGAAAAGTAACTCCATAATTTTTCTGGCAAAAAGCACCGATTTCAACATTCGTTCCAGGTTCTTGTCCACCAAAATTATTTGCGGGGAAACCAACCACCACTAGTTTATCGCCGTACTCTTTAGAAAGTTTTTCTAAATCTGCGTATTGTGGTGTAAACCCACACTCAGAAGCTGTGTTTACAACAAGGATTTTCTTTCCTTTAAAATCTGCAAAATTAATTGTTTTGCCTTCTTCAAGAGCGTCTACTTTGTAATCGTATATTGTTTGTGACATAGCCTGTTTGGTTTTTACTTTAGAAACTTCGCTTTTTTTCTGAGCGCAACTATTAGAAAATGCTATGAAAGAAATTAGCACTATAAAAAACTTTTTCATTTTTAGATATTTATTTTAAAATTTAAAACTGTTTGCAGGAAATACTTTGTTAATCTCCACTTTGTTGAGAAGCATCACATAATCGCCATCTTTTTTGGCGCTTGATGATTCTAATCTGAATGGCATCATCAAATTCCCTACCTTTTTGTAATCTGAATACGTTAAAGTTTCATCTTTTTTTATTTCTTTTAAAAGCATGAACGATTTTGTATCGAAATAATAGTAGTTTTTATTCACGTTTTTCGTCAATTCTACTTTATGACAATAAATCTCTCCTACTTTTTCCTTTCCTAAATACTTTGCTTCAAAACCTTTATTTTCCCAATCGATGAAATCGTTATCAAAGCTTTCAGGAACGTATTCTTTATACTCTTGCAGCTTATTGGTGGCATAATTCATTGCATATCCTTTAGAACCATCATACCCTTCAATTGCAGTTTCTTTGTTACCGATTGTGATAACTGTTTTGGTTAAATTAGGTCTTTGCTGATATATTTTGATAGGATATTCGTCTTTAATTCCTAAAATTACTTTTCCTTGAAGGAATACCGAATTTAAAAGTTTCCAATTGGTTAATCCTCCCGATAATTCTATGTTTTTATCTATAATCTCTTTAGCGGTCTGAGCAAAAGACAATTGCGAAATGACCAGGACGAAAACGATGAGTAATTTCTTCATTAAATCAATTTATAAAATCAAATATAAGGCTTTTTTAATTTGAAAATTTGAAAATGAGGCAATTTGGAAATGCAAAACTGACATCAATTTTCAAATTATCTAATTAATACATTTTCAAATTAATTTTCTTGCTTTTTCTAAATCTTCCGGTGTATCGATTCCGACTCCGATGAAATTGGTTTCTATTAATTTGATTTTCATCCCATACTCCAGATAACGGATACATTCTATTTTTTCTGAAATTTCCAAAGGTTTCATTTCTAATTTTGAGAATTGAAGCAAAGCGTGTTTTCTGAAAGCGTACACTCCAATGTGTTTAAAATAATCAACATCATAAGAAACTTCCCTATGAAAAGGAATTACAGAACGACTGAAATACAATGCAAAACCATTGTTATCGGTAATCACTTTTACATTATTCGGGTTTTCTATTTCTTCTTTTTCATGAAGTTTTATTTTTAATGAAGCTAAAGAAATTTCCTGGTTTTCATCTTCTTTAAAAACTTCTATTAGCTGCTTTAAAGGTTCTAATTTTAAAAACGGTTCGTCACCTTGAACATTGATAACAATATCACAGTCGATATTTTGTACTGCTTCTGCAATCCGGTCGCTTCCAGTTTCGTGTTGTCCCGTCATTACAGCTTTTCCACCGTGATTTTGAATTTCATTAAAGATGATTTCAGAATCTGTAGCTACAAAAACTTCATCGAAAAGTCCGGTTTCTACAACATTTTGGTAAGTGGTTGTGATGACTGTTTTTTCACCTAATATCTGCATCAGTTTTGCGGGAAAACGACTGGCTTCATAGCGCGCAGGAATAACAGCGATAATTTTCATTTTATTTAAATATAAATTTTTAATTGAAGATATTTTAAACCGCAAAAGTATCAAAAGATTTTAGTCTGTTATACGTTTTTCAAAAGCTTACAAAATAATGATTGATTCTTTTGTGATAAAATATTTAGCTTAAATAATTAACTAAAAAGATGATCCCGTAGATCCATGAGATGTACAGAAATGAGTAAAAAGATCCAAATGCAAAACTTTTCAGCAAATCGCCTTTACATTTTCTTGAATTTTTAAATACCAATCGTAAAGCTCGGAAAAAAATCCAATATAGCATCGCCGCAAAAAATAAAATTGCCGCCCAAAAGAAGAATCCTAAAAAATATAATAAGAAAGCAAAGACAATTGAAATTAAAAACCATAAAATAATTGAGGCAATAGCGCCACCAATTCCGTCTCCTACAGCAGGAGGATCAAACCCGGAAACATCTGGTAAAGAAATATTATCTGAATATTTTTTAACTCTTTCTTTATGTAAAATATGTCCGACGTTATCTTTGAGTTTCAAACCAAAATATAATCCTGAACTGATAAAAATAAAAAATGCTCCGGCTAAAATAGATGTTGAAACAATAGAATTTTGAAATAAAGACCGATGAGAATCTGTTCCAGAAAGCCAAACACTCAAAATGACCAAAACGATAATCGCTAAAGTGAAATAACTTAGCCATTTTGTTTCAAGAAAAGTTTTTTTTGGAAATTTCATCGATAAATTCTAAATAATTTTAAATATTTTTTCAATTGTACAACAGCGAATTGCTTTGCAGCCCGACTTGAGCGGAGCTCTTTTTGCCGCAACGAAGTGAAGGCAAAAAAAGCGGGAGCCCTTCGATAAACTCAGGATAAACTACAGGCGGAAAAAGCTGCCCAAATTAATCTATCTAAAAAACGTGACTAAAAATAAAATTGCCGAAGTACAAACCTCCGGCAATTTATGTGATTTTTCTTAAAACTCAAATTCTCCAATCAGAATTTTGCTGTCACTTTCCTTTTTATTTTCTTTCTGACTTTGAAAAACGGCAATCTTTCTTTCTTGTCTTCCGTCTGAATAATAAAGATAAACTTCTGCCATCACTGTCGTTGGTCCGGAAAGAATATTCTGTCTTTCCCCAAAGAAATTGGTCTTGATTTTATATTTTCCCTTCACTGCTTTTTTTAGCAAAAACTGTTCTGGTCCGAAACCTTGCGTAAAATCGTTACTTATTCTTCCGCCAATTGCAGTAGATTTATGCTGATAAGAGCAATCTTCACCTTTCGGATCGGTTACCCAAAGATCTATATCTGTATTGTCTTTATTCCAATTGATCACGACACGAATATCTACAGGCAAATCTGCTTTCAGACGATCATCGATTTTACTTCCGTCGACATTTTTATTTTGTTTTAAAATATTGTTGATTTCCATAATCAGAATTTCTTCAATTCCGTTATCACGCATTGAAATTTCATCTGTAAATTCCTGATACAGCAAAGATTTATAAATATTTAAAGCTTCTTGTGGTTTTTTGTTATCGACCAAAGCTAATGCATAATCTCTGTGACTTTGTGCGTCAAAAGGTCGCCATTCAAGGATCTTCTGCGTGATCCAAAGTTCTTTATCGTAATGACCTCTTTGTTTTAACAGATAATAAATGGTTTTGTACAACTCTTCATTTTCAAGGTCTAGCTCAGCTAATGTGCTTAAAACTTTTAGAGAAAGTACTTTATCGCCTTTTTTAAACAGCAATTTAGAAATGTCAAAATAATAAGAAACCTGCTTTTCATGTTTTGAACGGTTTTCTAAATATTTCTGATAAATCACTTCTACAGACTGCAAATTCTGAAAATCTTTCATGTATTCTTCTGTACTTTCTACATCGACTAAAGTGATTTTTCCTTTTGGCTTTGCAGCTATAATATCTACCATTTCATCTGAACTTGAAACTTCCATTGCCTTTGCAGAAGAATTATATCCTACAACTACAGCTTCTTCTATCTGAACATTTCTTTGTGCTTGAGGAACTGGTGTTGATTGATTAGAAATTCTTGGATATTCCTTTTTTTCTATAGGTTTAAAATCTGTATTCCACCAGGTTTTTAGTTCTCTTGTTTTATCGAAAGCTTTAGATAAAAGATTCTTTCTCTGTTCTAAAACTCTTCCTTTGTTTTGAGAAACAATTTTCTGATAATCAGCTAATAATTCCTGTGGCGGAGTAATTTTATAGCGTACGTAATCATTAATATCATCCAAGACAATCAAACTTGTGTTTTTACTTACAACCCCGAATTGTTCACTGATATTTTTAATTTCCTGACGGTTTTGAGTGGAGTTTAATTCTAATTCATTAATTTTTCTCTGTGCCCAAAACTGAGCAATCTGCCAATTTTCTAACTGCTGTGCTTTTGAAAAATCGACAAGTATTTCAAATTTTTCATTTCCAACTGAAAAAACAGCGGTTAATTTCCCCGCATTTCCAGATGTAATTCCAAAAATATTGACAGGCTCGTTGATTACCGAACCGATATTTGGAAATAATTCCTGCATATTGGGATTTTCTTTAAATCCTAAAAAACGAACCGGTAATTTTTTGTATGTTTTTAAAGCTGCTTGTGTATCTAATTCATTTAAATTAATAAAATTTCCACCTGATTGATTTGCTAATAATTTAAGCAGATTAAAATCTGAAGTTGGTGTGCTTGCAATACTGTTTAAAGGCTTTTTAAACTTCATCGTTAAATCTCCAAAATTGGAAATTCCATCTGAAAACAAAAGATATTCTTCTATTCCATTGATTTCTTTTAAAGCTCCGAAATCTGTTCCGCCATCATATTTTAAATTTAAAATCTTATTTTTCAGTTCACTCCAATTTCCCTGAGTAATACTGAATTCTTCATCTTTTTCAAAAGTGTTGTTCAACAAAGAAAAAGAAACAGAAACATTCTTATTATCAGAAAAATAAGCATCTAAAAACTGTAATTCTTTATCTCGGTTTCTTTTGGATCCACTGAAAGAATTATCCCAAATAATCGCTATTTTTTGAGATCTTTGTTTTTCTTTTACAGGAAAATCTAATCCTACATTCGCAGCAAAATAAAATTTGTCTCCCGAAGCTTTCTGCAAAACAACATTCGATGAATTTTGATTTTTAGGAATTGTTACTTTTAAACTTTCATTAGGTTTAAAATCGGTTTTAGAAATTTCTGCAATCCATTGATTTCCCTGTTTCTGAAAAGCGAAACTTCCGTCAGGATTTTCTAAAATCTTCGGAACAGTTGCTGTTTCGCTTATCCAAACTCTAAGATTGAATTTCGGAATTGTCGTTGCATTCGCAAAGCTTAAAAAATATTGATAATCTGAAGCAACATTCTTTAACTCCTGATGATAAGTAATCTGAATTGTTCGGCTACCCTTTTGAGGAATAGGATAAATTCTCGTTCTGAAATTATTTCCTTCTACTTTTTCAATAATTCCGGGATCTACATTTCTTCTTTCAATACTTTCGAAAACTTCTTTAGCTCTTTCTTTAGGAACGGGAACTGCATTTCTGAGTTTTCCGTTGATATCCAAAGCATAACCACTCACAGAAACACCTTCCGGAAGAGGAAAAGTAAGTTTTCCTTCCAGAATTCTGTTGCTCGGATTATAGAAAGTGTATGTTGCCGTTGTCGTTGCAAGATTTCCTAAAATTTTGGTGTCAATTTTAGCTTCCTGTAGAATAACAGGATGTTTTTTCTGATTTTCAACTTCCAATGTTGGAATTTGCGCAAATGCTATACTGAAAAGCAAAGTTGCAATTAAACTATTAATTTTTTTCATCTGATATTTTGTTTTTTGTTATAATAAATTGGTTTAAATTAATTACGGAAAATCTGATTATAATGTTGCTCATTCAAATTTTCAATCCGATAAAGGTAGCACTCCTACGGAGCGCAGTCTTCGTGTTGTATATTTTTGCTACACAGATTTTGCTCCTCTGGAGCAATGGAGATAGTAAATAACAACTTAAAAAAAATCATCATATCACCATTTAAATTAAATTAAAGGTAGCGCTCCTATGGAGCGCGGTCTTCGTATTGTATATTTTGCTACACAGGTTTTGCTCTTCCAGAGCAACGGAGATAGTAAATAATCTGGTGCAATAAGTGGCTTAAATATGCAGTAATTTCATGAACACTCAATAATTGTTTTTCTATTTTTTTGTTATTCATAACAGCAAATAAATATTTTGATATTATGATTATTCCGTACTTGGTTTTGCTTCACCCGCTATAACAGGATATACAGAGTAAATTTTCTTGGCAATAATTCCAAAATTGTAACCCTGAACTTTTTCAACACCGCTAAAATTTACAGCGATAAGGGATCCGCAGTTATTAAAAATAGGAGCTCCGCTCGCGCCATGTGTTGAAGTGACGGTGTATTGAATTTTTGTTCCATCAGATTCTTTACTGATTTGTCCGTTATACAACTGTACTTTAATTCCTGAAATGGTTTGTGCTAAATCTTCCCCTAAAGGATAGCCAATCATCACTGCTTTTTCCCCGGGACGCAAACTTTGATCATCGGTTAATGCATTGTCAAGATTGATGATATTTACTACCGTATTTGGAGTTTCTTTTGTGGTTAATTGTAAAACTCCTAAGTCTACAGATTGATCTTCCGAAATTTTTTCAATGGTACAAGGCAACCATACTTCAGCAGAATTATGTAAAGCGACAGAAATATCTACTGTTTTCATATACACTTCGATTTCGTCTTCTGAAACATAATCTTTCTGAGGAATTGATGCTGCAATATCATCAGAAGTTCTAGCAGAATCTACAGCGACATCATTTGAATTTATAAACTCTTCACCTCCTCCCTCTTCACTATCTCCTTCATGATATCCGCCTTCTTCATTATATTCAGAAGATGCATTTCCCCAATTGGATGCAATAAAAGTTTCGTAACCATCTTCAGAAATATCTGTGGTAAGTATAGAAGCTATTTTTCTGCGGATATTTGAAGCATCAGTATTTATTTTATCAACATTTTCCGGAGAATTCCAAGGTTGAAGAACATGGCTGTTTGAGATCATAGTTCCTTTTTTGTCAACAAAAAATGCGGTTCCAAAAAGTGTTTCCTCAGAAGCTTCAGGAATATTCAGCTGAATTTCTTTTCCTTTAATTCTTGCAACAAAAGCATATCTGTGCTTCACCATTACCACAGCATCTTTATAAGCATCGTAAATTTTGGTATCGGTATCTAAGCAGACATTTTCAATGACAGGTATAACCTGATGATTTTTGTAGTATTGGTATCCAAAATAAGAAGCTCCACCTAAAAGAATAATCCCACCCAAGCTAAAAAACGCCATCTTGTAAGGATTTTTCTTCTTTTTTTCGGTTACGAGTAAGCTTTCTTTAGGAGGTTCTTCTGCAGGCTGCTCCAGAATCTCATTTGTAGAATTTTCAGTAATTATATTTTCTGATTCAGAATTTTGCTGTTCTGAAAAGTCATCAGAATGCGAATTATTGTTTTGTTGTGGCTGATTTTGTTCCAACTCATTCTGGTTGGATTCTTTTTTTTCATTATCCATTTGTGTTACAGTTATTAAGTATTTATAATAAAAAAGTTGATTCTTAAAATTAAGAATCAACTTGATATAAATTTAGAAAAAATTTTTAAACTATTTTAAATTATTTAAAGCATTTTCCAGTTTCGGCATCATTGTTTCGATTTCGGTGATATCTAAACCACCTACAGAAGCTCTGAACCAAGGCTCAGACTTCGATTCTCCAAATGCAGAGAAAGGAACTAAAGCTACACCTGCTTCATTAATTAGATAGAAAACCAAATCTGAAGAATTTTCAATAATTGATCCATCAGGTTTTGTTTTTCCAATATAATCTAACTTGATTGTCAGGTAAAGTGCTCCCATCGGTTCGATACTTTCAACAGATAAACCTTTAGTTTTTAAATCCTGGATCCCATTGTGAAGAACTTTTAAACTTGCTTCTAATTTCCCTTTAAAATCATTGATAAATGTGTTTACATTTTCTGCATTCTGGAAATATTTTGCAGTTGCTTCCTGTTCCGGTTTTGGAGCCCAAGCTCCAACGTGAGTCAATAAAGCTTTCATTTTATCAATAATATGAGCCGGACCGAATCCCCATCCTACACGCACTCCGGTTGCAGCAAGACATTTAGAAATACCTTCGATGTAGATTGTAAATTCTCTCATTTCCGGGAAAAGTGAAACAGGATCTACATGTTTAGCTCCAAAAGTAAGATTAGAATAGATCTGATCATACATTAAGTACAAAGGCTTTTCGTCTGCTCCTCTTTTTGCATTTTCTTCCAAAATCATTTCACAGATTTCTCTTAGCTGAGCTTCTGTAAACATCGTTCCAGTAGGATTTAACGGCGAACAAAGCGCTAAAAGTACTGCTCCGTTTAAGTGTGGTTTTAAATCTGCAGCAGTTGGTAAAAAATTGTTTTCGGGAGTTGTTTTAACTTCAATTGCGTCTGCAGAAGTAAGATAAGCATAATGATTGTTGTTCCAAGACGGTGTAGGATAAATTACCTTGTCACCTTCGTCAACGATTACTTTATAAACCGCATAGATCAAAGGTCTTGAACCTGCTGTGATCAAGATATCGTTTGCAGAATAATCCAAATTCCATCTTGTTTTCAAGTCTTTAGAAACTTCATTTCTTAATGACAACAATCCGTTTGCAGGCGGATAATTGGTTAAGTTATTCTGATACGCTTTCTGAATTTCTTCTTTTAATTCTGCAGGAATCGGGTAAAGATTTGAGTTCAAATCACCAATCGTAAGATTAGCAATCTCTGCCCCTTTCGCCTTTAAATCATTTACTTCATTACCAATTTTTACAATTTCAGAACCAATAAGGTTCGCTGCTAATTTTGAAACTTTCACTTTTATTTACTTTTAATATATTAGATTTTTAGGTGTGAGGAATTAGGTTATAGTATTTAGAATTATAAATTAATTAGATACTTGTTATGTTATTAATGCTTGATTTTAACGCAAAGTTCGCAAAGTTTTTTAAACAACTAAATGTTTTTAAGTTCGCAAAGGCGTTTCACTCAGCAAAGAACACAAAAGTTTTCAATAAATGACTAAAATTAATGATAATCAAAATCATTAAACTATTACCTAAAACCTAATTCCTGCAACCTTATTTTAATTCAACTGAAGGTCTTCTCTTACTTCTTCTATTTTTGCTTCCAAAACTTTCAACGTTTCTTCAAAATCTTCTTTTGAAGTTATGGTCTCTTTCACAGAAACATAAAATTTGATTTTCGGTTCTGTTCCTGAAGGTCTTACGCAAACTTTTGTTCCGTCTTGCGTGTAATAAATCAACACGTTAGATTTTGGAATCTCATCCATCACCTGTTTTTTATTTTCAGAAACAACGAAATTGGTTTGCTCTTTAAAATCTTTCACTTCTTCTACAAGAGAGCCAGCTAATGATTTTGGAGGATTTTCACGGAAATTTTTCATCATATTCTGAATTTCTTCCGCTCCGTCTCTTCCTTTTTTAACGATATTAATTAAACCTTCGTAATACATCCCGGTTTCCTGATAGATCTCAATCATGTATTCATACATCGTTTTTCCGTTGGCTTTACACCAAGCTGCAATTTCGCAAGCTAAAATGATACTTCCACAAGAATCTTTGTCACGAACGAAATCTCCGGTCATAAAACCGAAACTTTCTTCACCACCACAAACAAATTTTTCCTGACCTTCAAAATCACGGATCATTTTTCCTATCCATTTGAAGCCTGTCAATCCAACTTTACAGTCAACACCGAATTTTTCAGCAATATCAAAGAAAATATCTGAAGTTACAATCGTAGAACCGATAAATTCTTTTCCGGTAATTCTTCCTTGTTTTTTCCACTGATCTAAAATATAATACGTTAAAATAGTATTACATTGGTTTCCGTTTAACAACTGAATTTCGCCTTCTAAGTTTCTAACAGCAATTCCTAATCTGTCTCCATCCGGATCTGTTCCAATAACGATATCTGCATTGGTAATTTTAGCTAGATCCATCGCCATTTCCAAAGCTGCAGGTTCTTCCGGGTTTGGAGAATCTACCGTAGGGAAATTTCCGCTCGGGATCATCTGCTCCTTAACAAGGTCTACTTTCTTGAATCCTGCTTTTTCCAAAGCTTGTGGAACTGTTGTATAAGTTGTGCCGTGAATAGACGTGAAAACAATATTTAAATTTCCTTTTCCAACATCTTGATAGGTTGAATTTTCGATGCAAGCATCGATATAAACATCATCCTGCTCTTCTCCAATCCATTCGATTAGATTATCATTTCCTTCAAATTTAATTTCTTCAAATTTTACAGAATATACTTCATTAATGATTGCTTCATCATGTGGTGGAACGATTTGTGCACCGTCATTCCAATATACTTTATATCCGTTGTATTCTGGTGGATTGTGAGAAGCCGTTAAAACAATTCCTCCGTTGCATTTTTTATCACGAACGGTAAAAGATAATTCCGGAGTTGGTCTGTGATTTTTAAACAACAAAACTTTAATTCCGTTTGCTGTTAAAACATCAGCTACCAGTTTTCCGAATTCTTTTGAATTGTGACGAACGTCATAAGCAATCGCAACACTGATCTCCTCACCTTGAAACTGCTCTAGCATATAATTGGCAAGACCTTGTGTTGCCTGACCTAATGTATATTTATTTAAGCGATTGGTCCCAACACCCATTATTCCTCTCATTCCTCCGGTTCCGAACTCTAATTCTCTGTAAAAAGAGTCTTCCAAATCAGGAGAATTGCTGTCGATTAAAGATTGAACAGCATCCCTTGTTTCTTTATCAAAGGTGTCACTTAACCAAAGTTTCGCTTTTTCTAATGTTGTCATATTTGTATGTTTTTGAGGTTGGAAGTTTGAAGCAGGGAGCAGGAAGTCTCCATCATACAGCTTTAGGCTTCCAGCCTTTTTTATTCTTTTATTTGATTTCTGAAAGCTATAACCTGATTCATTAAACTATAACTTTCATTATATAATTTACTAAACTCTTCTTCAGAAATATATTTTCTGTTTTTTGCTTTATAAAGACAAGTCACTACTTCAGCTAATGAGCGTATTGAATATCCTAAAAATTTTCTAAACTCTAATTTAGACTGCAAAATACTTCCTTCAGAAATATTTAATGCAATAGAATCAGACGCTCTTCTAATATTAATAAATTTTAAAACTTCAAACCTACTTAACTTCCATCATCCCTCTTCTAACTTCCGGCTTCTAATTCAATTTCTTATTCTCCACCCTCGTAGTTTTATCCACTTTAAAAGCTCTGATTGGATCATTATAATACACAAATTTTGCTGTATTTTTTACAGTTCCTTTCAGTGTATCTTTTACGTTAACTTCTGCATAGTTTCCATTTTGAGAATCTACATTTAAGTTGACGATTTTCCAATAAGGAGCAATTAAACTTGCTGTATCTGAGATCTTTATTACCGCATCTTTAGTTTCACCTAAAAAATTAGCACGGCTTCTATTCTGCATATCAATTTCCGCTCTTCTTGTGTTCAATGAACCCATAAAAGTAGCGTAATTTTTTAAATTTAATTTGAAATTATCAGTTTTAATTTCACTAGAAATATTCATTTCCACAGAGTCTGAAATTGAAATTTTCTCCAGATTGTATTTTGAATAAATCGTGATATTATAAAAATCAACACCTTTTGTTTTTCGGCTTTCTTTTATAGATAAAGTCTTATCGTCCACATCAATATCCAAATTTCCGGCTATGTTTGGGTAGGTTTCTACTTCCACAAAGTTTTTCGGTCCTCTTGCATAAAATACACGAAATTTCCCTTCAAGGTCAAGGTTTACAAATTCTTCAACATCAATTTCTTTCTTCTCTAAATTTCCTTTTGGAGAAATTTTACCACAGGAAAATATAGCCAGTAAACTTATTCCTACAACTATTTTTTTCATTATTTACTTTTTTTATAAAGCCATGTTAGTTTTTTACCATCAGTATTCCTTAAAAGCAAATATTTTTTGTCAACAACAGAATAATTAAACTTTATTGGCTCAGGCAGATTAGAATATTGCATAACCAAAGTGTTATTTTTTAAAGCATAAGTACCCTCACTCTTATTTTTGTTTCCCAACGATAAAAAAGACAAATCATCTTTAAATTCCAATGTACCAGTACCATACTCTTCGTTGATGTTATTCAACATTTTAGCATCAACTTCGTATCTTTCGCCTTCATTAATGCTGATAAATTCCCATTGCGAAGTTATCGGCTCTGTCTGTTTCACTTCTGAACATGATAGAAACAAGGTACATAGAATTAATAGATAAAATTTCATACAGCTTATATCACTTCGTCAATATTATAATTCTTATGTTCTCTGTTGGTTCTGATGATCATTTCTCCCAAGAATCCTGCAATGAAAAGCAATGTTCCCATCAACATCATCGTTAATGCAATAAAAAACCAAGGATTATTGGTAATTAAATGTCCGTAAATTCCTCTTGCTACATCAATCAGTTTCGAAATTCCCAACCAAAAAGCTGAAAGAAAACCTACGATAAACATAATGGTTCCTACGGCTCCGAAAAAATGCATTGGTCTACCGCCAAAACGACTTACAAACCAAAGAGTTACCAAATCTAAAAATCCTCGCACGAATCTTTCGGTTCCAAATTTTGATGTTCCATAAGGTCTTGCCTGATGCGGAACTTCTTTTTCTGTAATTCTTCTGAAACCAGCATTTGCAGCTAAAACGGGAATATATCGGTGCATATCTCCATACACATCAATCGATTTTACAACCTGTTTTTTATACGCTTTCAGACCACAGTTGAAGTCGTGCAAATAAACTCCTGAAACTTTTCTTGCCGCAGCGTTGAAAAGTTTTGAAGGAATATTTTTGGTCATTACATTATCAAAACGCTTTTTCTTCCAACCCGAAACAATGTCGTAATTGTCTTCAATCACCATTCTGTAAAGCTCAGGAATTTCTTCCGGGAAGTCTTGTAAATCGGCATCCATAGTGATAACAACATCACCGTGTGCTCTTTCAAAAGCAGCATGTAAAGCCTGAGATTTTCCGTAATTTCTGGAAAATTTTATTCCGTGGATTTGTGGATGCTGAACTTTTAAATTCTCAATAATGCTCCACGACAAATCTGTACTTCCGTCATCGATAAACCAAACTTCATAAGATAAGTTACTGGTTTTACAAACGTTGTCGATTCTTGTAAATAACTCTTCGAGAGACTCCTCTTCGTTGAGTAACGGAATTACTATAGATAAATTCATTTAATTTTAATAAAAATTAGTCTTGATTAATTGCTTCCTGATGGTTTGTTTTCTTTCTGAAAAACGCCCCAAAAAAGACAGACAAAATTACGTAAAATATAAGAATTGCGGCAAAATATCCTGAAAAATGACTCGCAGTAAGCATATCTTTATCTTTTATTATCGCAGGATCAAACCTTTGAAGGCCTTCCTGATATTTTTGCTCTAGCTCATCAATATCTTTTTGATGCTTCAGAATCTTTTTTGCAGATTGATATTCTTTATCCAATTCAGATTTTTGACGGTGTACATATTGGTAATTTAACAGCTTTTTCGCATCAGTATCGATGAAATTTAAGAAAGAAAAGATACTTACAATAGACAAAATTCCGCCTACAAACATTGGAACGAATGCTCTTTTAAAAGCTTCCTTAAAATTCATTTGATGGTTGTTCCAGTGAGATTTTACAGACCAAAAAGCAAATAAAACATAGACAATCGGCAAAACGAAAGCGTTGACTTTCAAGGTTGTATCAAAATACTCGATACCTGAAAAAAATGTGTAGACTACAAAAAAAATGGCCATTGTAACGGCATACAGTAAAATTCCTAGGGTAAGTGGACTTTTCGTCATAATTAAAGTTTTTAGAAAATTTCTTAAAAAATATTGGTCTAAATTTCAGCGTTTTAGCTTTAATAAAGGGATTTTTAGAGATTTTTTCTGTAATAATATTTTTAAATTTAAAATAAGTTCCTATATTTGCAACGGCAAGTCCTAAACAACCAGCTCCTGAGAATCCTCCAGGGTGGGAACGCAGCAAAGGTAATTGGTTGAGCGGTGTGATTTAGGTAGCTTGCCATTTTTTTATTTTTATAAATTAAGAGATTAAGATGATTTTATTTAAATTACTTAATCTCTTAATTTTTTTTGTTATATATCGAAGCTTTCTCCAAGTTTAGGTAAAACCAGTTCAACATTCTTATCGGCAAAATGTTTTGCAGCACTATCATGATTAATTGCTATTGCAGGGAAAGTATCAAAATGACATCCGATTACTTTTGGAGTTTTCAATAATTCTGACGCTGCAAAAGCCGCTTTTCTCGCACACATTGTATAATGACCGCCAATTGGAAGGATTGATAAGTCTAAATTCCCATACAAAGCCAGAAACAACTGCATATCTGCCATTACTCCTGTATCTCCTGCCAAATATACATTTTTACCTTCAGGAAGTCTGAAAATATATCCTACAGGGACACCTCCATAAGTTCCATCAGGAAACGAACTTGTATGATGAGCCGGAACCATAGAAATTTTAAGATCATCGATTTTTGCCGACCCTCCCAAGTTTACATCATCAGTATTTTTAGCATTTTTAAAATAAGCACAGATTTCCGGCTGACCGATAATTGTAGCTTCAGGGTAATGCTGCAAAACCTCTCCTACATCAGCAATATGATCTCCGTGAGCGTGAGTGATTAAAATATAATCGATTTTTTGAGCCGAAATATCAAACCCTGATTCCGCTTTTTTGTAGTTGTAAAAAGGGTCACAAAGAATCGTTTTGTCTTTGTACGTGAACAAAAAACAGTTTTGTCCTAAGTATTGTATTTTCATTGTAAATTTATTTTTATGTTTATTTATGGATCTATTACTCTTTCTACCTTCACCGACATACTGCTATTGTAAAAATAAATCAAGTATAAACAAAATGCTATTATTAAAATTTGAAATATGATAATGATGAAATGAGGTTTGCTTCTATGTTTTAAAATCGAAAAAGAAATAACAAAATCAATTAATAAAATTACCCCTAAAACAATCGGTATAATTGCAATTTCAGATATTAAAAGCTTTCCAAATATCAACTCTTTAGCTAATAGTAAAAAAAAGCCTATTGGAAAAAGTACTGAAATCCATGAAATAATTTTGTAAAACCTGTTGCTCATGATTACTTCTGTGGAAATTTATCTTCAATTAATCTCAGATTAATTCCGTGTTCTAAGTAAGCTTTGCAGCCATCTAAAACGGTTGTAAAACCTCCTGTGTTGTCATTAATTACAGATAAAAGTTCATCTCCTTTTTCAGAATACCCATAACTTTTGATAATGACCAAAGTTCCTTTTTCCATTTCTTTGAACTCGTAATCTACATTGTTGGAAAACAATCCCCACTCTGTTCTTATAAGCTGATCTGGAATGATCTGGAGAGTTTTTACTTCAGATTTCGCATTATACATTTCCCATTCCCAAACAATAGTTTTACCTTCTTCCAGCTTGCCTGTTGATTTAGTAAACCAAAAATTGGTGGTAATTTCGGGATTAATAAACGCTTCAAAAACCTCATGAATAGGTTTTCTGATTAGCATCTGAGCCTGAACAAATATTTTAGATTCCATAACAGAAAATTTTAGCTAAAATAATTAAGACCTACAGCCGTTAAAACTGCCATCATCAAAGTAAGAATTCCTACCTGTTTCAAAAACGGATCAAGTTGTTTTGGCTCTTTTACCGCCATAATATTTCTTCTCAATTTCGCAACTGGAATCAACAAAATCATTACAATAAACACGTAATAATTTTGCATTTGAATAAACCCGTTTATTCCTAAAAATACAAGAATCAAAATCAATGGAAGCTGCAATAAAACCATTTGGTAAATCATTGCATTTCTAAAACCAATTCTCAAAGCAAGACTGTTTTTCCCTGATAATCTGTCGCTTTCAATGTCACGCATATTATTCAGATTCAAAACTGCCATACTCATCATTCCGATTGCGGTTCCCGGTAAAAGAATATCCCAAGAAAAATTTTTTGTAAATAGAAAATAACTTCCACAAACTGAAACTAAACCAAAGAATATAAATACGAAAACATCGCCCAATCCCATATATCCGTAAGGTTTTTTACCAACCGTATAACCAATTGCTGCCAAAATACTCGCCACTCCCAATCCGATGAAAATATAAAACTCATTCATAAATTCAGGAATAAAAGCCAAATATAAAAGGGCAATTGTCGCTACAAAAGATAAAACAGAGAATAAAATCACTGCATTTTTCATCTGTTGTGCAGTAATTCTTCCTGATGCAACTGCTCTGGCTTCTGCTTCACCAATCCTCTTGGCATCGGTTCCTTTTACACCATCTCCGTAATCATTGGCATAGTTTGATAAAACCTGATACAGCAAAGTCACTAAAAGCGCCAAAGCAAAGATCTTCCAATCCCAAATTCCCCCATCTTCATTAAGTCTCCATTTTGCAATGAAAGAACCCATAATAATTCCGCTTAACGAAAGCGGTAACGTTCTAAGCCTTGCAGCTTTTATCCAATCGACCATAATTATAATTGATAAGAGATAATTGATTAATGATATATCGATTATCATTAATTAATTATCATTTATTTTTTAGATGTTTCTATTTTATAAATGCAGTAATTCAACAGTTTTTTGAGCTTTGTAAAGTTTAAAGCAACGATTTTGAAGCGTCCTGCAGAGGTATAAAAAGTGATACTTCCTAAGTTTGTTTTTCTTTGCCAAAAATACTGAGAAATTTTCACAGTTTGAAGCTTTTCTACCTCAAAAGTTCGGTTATCGATGTCCCAAATTCCTGATTTTAATCTTATAAATCTTTCGCTGTAAAACAATTTTAAATTTTTAAAAGAAATCAGAATAAACAATTCCGCTAGAACAACATAGATAACTACTAAAAACCAATAGTTTATGAATAACTCTTTTTCAATAAAGAAAACGAGAAACAAAGGCAGAACGATCCATTGAAAAGTGTGGACGATAATTAATCTGAAATTAGGTTTTAACTCATTTTCAAAAACAGGATCTTCATTCCAAATTGTTGAGATCAGTTTTGCTTTTTCTGTATTATTAATTCCGGGAACGGCTGCAACTTTCTTTTCATCTTCCTCATTTTTTCCAATCTGAAGAAATTTCACAAAAGAAATTTTCATTTTCTTCTGAATCCAGTTCTGTGTTTCTGTGATCACCTGAACTTTTGATTTGTTCACAATTGAATTTCGGGTATTGAATAATCCGTACTCAAAAGAAAAACTCTGATTATTTTCGCTGATCTTAAAGTTGAAAAATTTAATCAACGTACGAACCGTATTGATCAGAATTCCTACAATAATGACAACTACAACAATTCCAAGAATAACAGGAATGGAAAATGCCAAAAACTGAGATTCTAGAGTATCGTAATCTAATTGGGTATCAAACTCGACTTTTTTAAGCAAATTATTCAGCTCAGAAAAACCATAAATCAGTAAACTGACCAGTGCAAAAAAGCTTTGAATATAATTTGCCGTTATTCCATATTTTAAAATACTGAGCGTTGAAATTTTTATTGAACGAAGCTTTTCAACTTCCTGATCTTCGGCAATTTCAATATCCCCTATTAAAGTATTTTCGAGTTTTGTTTCTGTTAAAAGATATTTCTTAAGGTCAACTGCGTTCTGTTTCGTCAATGCCGAAATTTTGACTTCTTTTTCAGAGCTTCCAGGAGTATCGATTTCGAGTTTGTAGATATTAAAAAACCGATGAACAAAAGGCTGTGAAATATTAACCTCCTGAATATTTTCTTTTTTAATCTTAGTCACCGATGTATTGATGATTCCTTCGTGAATGACGAATTCTTCGTTTTCTTCATCAATATAATATTTAAAATGATAGTATTGCAAAACCGCAGAAACAATAAGAATTAAGAGTCCGGCAATAATTGCAAGAACAATAATCCAAGGTTCTATCTTCTCTTTTCTGACAAAAAAAAGGATGACAAAAACCCATAAGTTTTTAATCACCATTCCGATATTGTACAGAAAAAGCAATACGATACCCGTTTTCGACTGTCTTTGCGGTTTAAAAAAAGAATTAAGCTTTTCCTCCATCTTCTGTTTTTTCTTTCGAAATTGTTCCTCTGATGTGATGATTAATTCCTTCAGCAATATCTTCAGGAAGACCGTTTACAGTAACATCTCCACCGCTAACACCGGCTGTAAAAACCGAGACCGATCTTAAGCCCAATATTTTAGAGAACCAGCCCTGCTCTACTTTGATGTGCTGAATCCTGTTGAACGGAACAATAATTACACTTCGTTTCAGCCAGCCATATTGGTACACCAAATCCTTTTCACGAACTGCGTATTTTCTGAACTTAAAACCGATCAGCGCATTCAGAAAAATAAAAACGATCATCAGAAAAATTCCAATGACAATCGCCCAAATCTGAATTAGACTCAAATTGAAATAAAAAAAATAAAAAGCTACAGTAACCGCTCCGATTAGAAAAACAGAAAACAAACCCAGATTAAATAAAATAATCTTAAGGTATTTTGGTGAAACTGCCGTCAGTTTTAAATCCTCGAAATCAGGAATTTCGAAATCTAAGATTTGTGGGTTTTGAAAATTTTGCTCCATATTATAAAGATCTCTCGCAGATTTTCCAGATAAGGCAAATTCTTATTATCTATTGTCTGCAAGATCATCCGAAAGAATAAATTAAATTTTAAAACTCAGTTTAGGTCTGAGCATAGCGCAGTAAATCAGCATTAAAAAACCAAAAATTAAATAATAAGATTCTTTGGGAGAATAGTAAATAAGTTTATTCCAGAAGTTGGCATTAGCATAATTATATTGATTCATATTCGAATACATCATATGTTCATCAGTTCCACACATGGTATATTCTACTATTTTCAAAGGTTTTTTATAAAGGACATATAAACTGTTGGTTTCATCCATATCAAGACCGTACATTTCCTGTTTCGTTTTCAGCATAATATTAAGCAAACCTATAATATCTGCATAAACATTTTTGTCGGAAAGTTGAAACCGTATTCCGGTTTGATCAATATCATTTTCTACTAACTGATCGATCTCTTTAATGAAATTCTTTTCAGTTATTGCGTCAAAATCAGGCTTTACGTTGATTGTTTTGCAATTCCATCCCTCTTTCGGAATTTGTGTATATTCCGGAATCTTTTCTCCCTTTTTAGCTTTATAAGGAAGTCCAATATCCAATACTCTCATGTTCACTTGATCGTAAACAGGCGTAGCGTGGTATATAAACAAAAGAGGAACTAAAAGAGCACTGATAATTCCGGCAACATAATATATCTTTTTATGCTTTCTCATACCCAATTGGTTTTTAGAACTTCCCTAAAATTACAAAATAATAGGTAATGAAATCACTCATTACCTATTACTTATTATTTATATTTTAAGAGATCCACTGGTCTTTCCCAAAGTCTGGCTTTCTCTTTTCAAGGAATGCATTTCTACCTTCTTTTGCTTCTTCGGTCATGTATGCCAAACGGGTTGCTTCACCCGCAAAAACCTGCTGACCAACCATTCCGTCGTCTGTAAGGTTCATGGCAAACTTCAACATTCTAATTGACATTGGAGATTTAGCTAAAATTTCCTGCGCCCATTCGTAAGCAGTATCTTCAAGTTCGTCGTGAGGAATTACAGCATTTACCATTCCCATATCGAAAGCTTCCTGTGCATTATAATTTCTTCCTAAAAAGAAAATCTCACGTGCTTTTTTCTGTCCAACCATTTTCGCTAAATAAGCAGAACCGTAACCACCGTCAAAGCTCGTTACATCAGCATCAGTTTGCTTGAAAATAGCGTGTTCTTTACTTGCCAGCGTCAAATCACAAACTACATGAAGCGAGTGACCGCCACCAACTGCCCATCCCGGAACAACCGCAATCACAGCTTTTGGCATAAAACGGATCAGTCTTTGAACTTCAAGAATATTCAAACGGTGTCTTCCGTCTTCCCCTACATACCCTTGCTGACCTCTTGCTTTTTGGTCGCCTCCGCTGCAGAATGCCCAAACTCCGTCTTTAGAACTTGGCCCTTCTCCTGAAAGCAAAACTACCCCAATTGACGGGTCTTCTGATGCGTCATAAAAAGCATCATACAATTCTGAAGTTGTTTTTGGCCTAAATGCATTACGAATTTCCGGTCTGTTGAAGGCAATTCTTGCCACGCCGTTGCATTTTTTATAAGTAATATCTTCGTATTCCTTTACGGTTTTCCACTCGATCATTTTGTAAAAATTTTCCCCAAATATACGGAATTAAGGAGAAAATTTGATATGGGTAATAGGTAATCGGTAATGAGTGATCAATGTTTCTATATTTTATATTCAAACATAATACTGAAAAGAACCATGATGTAATAATTTAATTGCGATCAAGTTTTATGCTTCTTCCCTTAAGAACGCCGTTAGCTTTTGTCTTCACAAGATCATCCACATAATTTCCCATTAAAGGAAAAGCTCTGTCGCCTACAATTTTATAGTAAGGAAGTGCATATTTTTCTTTCTCATTTTTCACCATTTTAGACAAATCTACCCATGCATCCTCGCCAAATTCCATTTTTTGCGCCTCTACTGTTTTTTCTTTTAGAAATTGGTCATTTTTATAAGGATCACCAGGACTTGCCCATCTTCCCTCTTTTGTTTTGAAAAGGTCGTAAAACTGGTACTTTTCATGATAAAGCTTACCGCAATATTCACTTACAAAAAGTAAAACATTCTTATACTTACCAAATGCCGGGCTGCCGTAATGATCATACGCTTTGAACTCAATAGTATCTTTAGGGTAACCTCCATACACTTTTTCTTTAATCCTGTAAGTACATTCAAAGCCTCCCATATCCAATGACATCGCATTACAATAGTAAGGATCTTCTTTGAAATTCATCGCTATTTTCTCACCAATGAAAATATAAAATTGTGAAAGTATTTGTTCTTCACAGGCAACATAAGGTACACATGGCTCGGGAACAAGCTGCACTTTAATTTTATTCTTGATAATATCTTCAACCTTATATTTCTGGGTGTAATGCTTGTATTTTGCAAAATATAAAGTATCTGTCAACTTTGCTTTTATCGTATAATTTCCTAAGCTGTCTGCGCGCGTAACAAAATCTTTATTTTTTGTAAGCTCCAGATAGGCATCACCATTTCTAATCTTCGCTTTTGTAGCCATTTCCCGATATTTTCTTAAGGTATCGTTAACTGTAATATGCACATAATTTCTGGTTTTTGTAGTATCTCTTGCTACTCCTTTTACGATAACACTCTGAGCCTGAAAAAATAAGGTGATAAAAATAAATAAGAATGAGAATATCTGTCTGCGCACTTCATTTTGGTTTTAGGATTTTTAAAGATATAAAATTGTTTAGGATATGATATTTTTAAACTCCAAACACTTCAAAAAATCTTAAGATATTAAAAATCCGTTACAAGCTTACAGACAAATAACTGTCTTAAAATCTTTCCATTTTCTCAACGCTTAAATTTCTTTTTTATGCTTTTGTGTTAAAAAAGAGATCAGGACTTTATTATGTACCAAAATAAATTTGTTATTTTTTTAATTATTTTTCTCAACTAATTGATAATTATGCTACATTTGAATAACACAAATACAATTAAGATGAAAAAACGCCACATTTCAACTCCTCTATTTTGGTTTATATCTTCCCAATTTGGGATAATCAAAATTTAATACGATCCTCACTTTCCCAATTTGGGAAAGTCTCCCACTAAAGAGTTTCATTCTGTCCCAAATTGGGAAACCTTCTTCCTTTTTTGGTTTGCCCTAAACACATCCAATTTTAAAGTATACTATTAAAACACAAATTATGAGTACAATTAAATTAAACAGCCTTTATATGAATGGGCTACAAAACGCAGAATTCGGTCAACTGATTGTAAGATTCTTTGAAGATTACAATACCAAATCACTAGACATCAATGTCGATCCAGATTTCAAAAGACTTTATGAGGCTTTGCAGAATCAGCTTCCGGCATACAATGCAGCTCTGGATCAAATCAGGGCAAGTGAAGAATCTGAACAGATCTTCAAACTTGATAAAGTGAGGGATCGTGATATACAGGCGCTAAGAGATTCTTTAAAACCCTACAGAAATGCCAAAACACAGACTGAAACCGATGCCTATAATGCAATCCGGCTTCTTATTTCTGAATACAAAGGCGTAGAGGATGATTCTTACGAATCTGAAACCAACAGGCTCAATTCGCTCATTGGAAGATTGCAGTCGCCAGAATTTTATAACTCAGCTTTAACTTTGGGAATCGAAAAATTCATTATGAATCTTGCAGCGTCGAATACAGACTTTAATCAGCTTTTTGCTCAAAGGTCTTTTAAAACTTCTCAGAAAGTAGTAGCCGATGTTAAAATTCTCCGCAAAACACTGGCTTCAGATTACAAAACCATGACCAACTATATCGCTGCAATGGCTTCTGTGAAAGAAGATACCTATTACAAAGATATTCTTATCATTATCAATAATGGAAGGAATTATTTCTCGAATGTGGTTCTTTCAAGAAGAATAGGAAATAAGGATGCGAAGAAGCCTGAGTAATATGGAACCGTCCGAAAAGGAGCATTTTTTTAAATTATTTTGGATATGCTTGAATGCAAATTTTGCATTGATATGCTTCCACTGAATTTCAACAAAAAAAGCCGACTCGTAAGAGTCGGCTTTTATAATTATATTTTATCTAAAATCTTCTTGGGTAGAATTCTGACTAATTGAGGCTTATAATTTTTTTCAAGAATTAAAAACTTCCAATATTTTTTATCTTTTGAAATTGCACACGCTTTCATTTTAGCATTAATAAAATAAATACCCTTTTTTAATACCTTCACATTACCTTGTCCATATTTAGTATTCAAAGCAGTTTCAATTTTATTTTGTGTCTCGTCATTCGTGGAACTGACATCACATTGTAGTTTAAAGCCGTAATTAGTAATAGAAAAATATTCCCCATCAATTAATTCAGGTTTCTCAATCACTCCAAAATTTAAATCCTCTATATCAATTTTTAGAAGTGGATTATTATATGTCACTTCCAGGATCTGCGTCATCTGTTCTTTGGAAATTAATGTGAGATATTTTGGATAAATACAATCTACAGCTTGGTTCATCTTTTTAGCCTTAATACTATTGATAAAATAAGTAAGAGATTTTTTTATCTGAATTTCCTCAGAGCTTCCTTTGGCTTGAGCGAAAGAAAGTATAGATATAAGAACAAATAATGTGGTAATGAATTTATTTTTCATCTTAAAAAATTAGTTTTTTTTGGAACACAAAAGTAATAAAAAAGCCGACTCTTACGAATCGGCTTTTACATTTTTACAATTTATCTAAAATCTTTTTCGGTAGAACTTTCATCAATTGTTTCTTATATTCTTTATCTGCAAAAATCACTTTCCAGTTTTTCTTATCTTTCGATACAGCAACCATTTTCATCGGCGCATTAATGATATAAGCGCCTTCCTTAGCAAGATATTCTACAGTTCCCTGACCATATTTTTTGGTAAGCATTTCTGAAATAGATTTTTTCATTTCTTCGTTCATCGAGCTTACATCGGCTTTCAGTTTTAGATAATAGCTTGTAATTGAGAAATTTTCACCTTCAACTAGCTCAGGTTTTCCTACAGAAATAAATTTCATATCCAGAACATCGATTTTTACAAAAGGATTATTGTAGGTCATGTTCAGCATTTGCGTGAACTGCTCCTTGTTAACGATTGTGAAGAATTTAGGATAAATAGCATCAACCGTCTGGTCTAGCTTTTTATATTTAATCGTATTGGCAAAATAAACCATCGATTTTCTGATTGCCTGATCGTCCGTATTTACCTTTGTTTGTGCGAAAGAAAACAGAGAAATAAGAATAAATAACGATGTAATTAATTTAGTTTTCATGAAATGATCTTATTTAAAAATTATAAAAGCCGCCTCTTTCGAGACGGCCTTCAAATATATTTAAAAATTTCCGATTAAGGAACTTTTACCAATTCTACATCGAAGATTAACCATGCATTTGGTGGAATAACTCCTCCAGCACCTCTTTCTCCGTAACCCATTGCTGGTGGGATTAATAAAGTAGCGGTTTCACCTTCTTTTAATAATAAGATTCCTTCGTCCCATCCTTTGATCACTCTACCTGTTCCTACAGGGAATTCTAAAGGCTCATTTCTTTTGAATGAAGAGTCGAATTCAGTTCCGTTAGTTAATTTACCAGCATAATGTACCTGAACGTTATCACCTGCTTTTGCAGCTTTTCCTTCAGTCTTTTTAGTGATTTTATAGTAAAGTCCAGATTCGGTTACCTGCATTCCAGCTTTTAAATCTTCTAAAGCTTTCTTTGCATCAGCTTCAGCTTTTTCAGCCATTGCTTTGTTGTTAGCAGCGATTTTACCTTTTCCTTCTGTGAAAGTTTTCGCAGCATCATATCCTTTGTACTCATCTCCTTTGCTGAAAATGCTTACTTTTTCAAGTACGATGTCAGTTTTTGGTTTATCCTGAGCTCCTTTTTCTACATTAGCAATTGCATCAATTACATCGTCTCCTTTTACAACTTCACCAAAAATAGTGTGCTTCCCATCTAACCAAGGTGTAGCAATTTCAGTGATGAAGAACTGAGAACCGTTGGTGTTTGGTCCTGAATTCGCCATAGAAAGAATACCTTTTCCTGTGTGTTTAAGGTCGTTTTTCTCGTCTTCAAATTTGTAACCCGGATCTCCCATTCCTGTTCCTTTAGGATCACCTCCCTGAATCATAAAATCTTTAATTACTCTGTGGAAGATGGTTCCGTCGTAAAAAGGAACTCCTTTTGCTTTCGATTTGTTATCGATTTTTCCTTCTGCAAGACCAACAAAGTTAGCCACAGTTACCGGTGATTTTTTGTCTTCAAACTTTACAATAAGGTTACCTTTTGTAGTTTGAATATTAGCATAAAGTCCGTCTTTAAGCCCTTCGTAAGTTTCTTTGTCTACGTTCATCTTTTTATAAATTGGAGTACAGCTTAAAAGCGAAACGCTCGCCGCTGCTAAGATTATATTTTTGTTTAAGAATTTCATGTTAGAGTGCTTTTAATTTTATAATTAAAGGAATATCGTTATCAATTTTATTTTCGTCTCCGTAAGTTCCGTAAGCTAATGATGATGGAACAAGAAGGGTTATTTCTTCACCATCTTTTATATATCGAAGTGCGTTCTCAACTGCTTTAAGCTCATCAAAATGCCCAAATCTTGCATCATTTCTGCTTATGGATTTATCATAAATTTTAGTCTGATCAAAATCGTAAAGATCGTACGAATATGAGATTGTAGACTCATCAGGTCTTCTTTCTCGCTTATCAAAACCGTCGACAGTCGTCCAGTAGTTTAATTGTGTGGGAAAGAATTTAATATTCTGACTGGTAATCCAATCCTGAATCTGTTGTCTTTCAATTGTGTTGAGATTTTTCATTCGGTTTCTGGAAACATCCAAATCACTCTTGCTCAAAACACCGCCAACCGGTGGATGCACCGGATTATTTCTTTTACAGCTCAATAAGCTTAAAATGGATATGAAGAGTATTTTTTTCATAAAAACTTTTGCGAAAATAAGCATTTCGGGAATCAATTACAAAACTTGAGGAATTTATATTTTGAAACTACTGAAATTTAATTAAGAGATTAAGGTCATTAACGATAGTTTTAATTTAGTATTAAAACCAATTACTATTTTGCACTACGGTTTTAAACAAAAAAAAAGTCAGGAAACAATTCCTGACTCTGTATTGATATTTAATTCTAAAATTAAACAGTTTCTAGTGCATGATCAACCAAAACTCTCCATCCGAAAGGATCTTCTGTAAGGTTATTTTGTAAATCTACTAAATCATTTTTAAGAATCACAGCAAAACTTTCTTCGTCTGAAAGCCTAGGTAATTCAAGTTTGTCACCATTATACCCTAAAGCTTGGAAAACCGTTGTAACAACCGCTGTTCCTACTCCCCAAACTTCTTTCAAAGTTCCGTTTTTCTGAGCTTCTACAACATCTTTTACTTTGATAGGCTCTATTTTTATTTCAAAGCCTCTTTTCTTAGCTAATTGAATGAAACTATCTCTTGTAACACCATCCAAAATTTTCTCAGAAGTAGGTGGCGTATAAATCGTATCGTTGATTCTTACGAAAACATTCATTGTTCCACTTTCTTCGAAATATTCGTGAGTAGCATCGTCAGTCCAGATAATCTGGTCATAACCTTCTTCCATTGCCAATTGAGTTGGGTAGAAAGAAGCTGCATAGTTACCTGCCGCTTTAGCAGAACCTACACCACCACTTGCTGCTCTAGAATAGTGATCAGAAATTTTCACAGATACAGGCTCAGTGTAATACATTTTTGCAGGTGTTGCCACGATTGCAAACATATATTTATTAGATACTCTCGCTTTTAAAGCTTCTTCAGTAGCAAAAATTAATGGTCTAATATATAAAGAATTACCTTCTCCTTGAGGAACCCATTCTCTGTCGATATCAATCAAAGCTTTCAAGCCTTCTAAAAAGATTTCCTCCGTAACCGAAGGCATTGCCAAACGATTTGCAGATTTATTGATACGCTCAAAATTCTTTTCTGGCCTGAAAAGGAAAACCTGTCCATCTTTATCTTTGTAGGCTTTCATACCCTCAAAACAAGCTTGTCCATAATTCACTCCCATCATCGCAGGTGTAAACAATAAAGGCCCGTAAGGAACCAATTTTACCTCGCCCCATTTTCCATCTTCGTACTCACAAATGATCATGTGATCACTGAAAGTACCTCCAAAAGAAAAATTATTGGGATCGAAAGTAGAAATTCTAGAGTTTTCTGTTTTTTGAATTATCATTTCTTAAAATTTTTATGATGTTCTACAAATTTAACATAATTTTCCAAATATAAAAATTTTAGATTAAATTTGAAAAAAATTACTTTGGAAAGAGAAATAAAGACCACCAACGACGGAAGTAAAACACTGTTTATCAGTGAATTAAATGAAAACTATCATTCTCACCATGGGGCTCTTCAAGAAGCCGAACATGTATTTATTAAAAATGGATTAAATTTAATAAATGATTACGAAATTAACATTTTAGAACTCGGTTTTGGAACAGGTTTGAATGTTTTGGTAACAATTAATGAATATTTAAAAACTGACAAAAATCATGTCATCAACTATTTTACCCTTGAAAAATATCCAATAAACGAGTCTGAAATTGAAAACTTAGCCTACTTTGAGCTTTTTGATAACATTGAATTAAAAAATATTTATCAAAAAATTCATCAATCTGAATGGGGAAAATCAGTAGAAATTATTCCAGGTTTTCATTTACATAAGATTCAATGTGATTTTTTTGACCTTAAAAATATTGATTTACCGAAAATTAACCTTGTCTATTACGATTGTTTCGGAGCAAGAGTACAGCCAGATCTTTGGGAAATGCCTTTATTTGAAATGGTTTCCGACAAAATGAATGTAAACGGACTATTAACAACCTATTCTTCTAAAGGAAGTGTAAGAAGGATTTTACAAGACCTTAATTTTAAAGTTGAAAAAAAACAAGGTCCTCCCGGAAAAAGAGAAATGATTAATGCGATAAAGCTATAATTTATAAATGATGAATGATAAGTTATTGAATATAGAAGTCTTTAATTTTAAACTTGTTTAAAATTTTTATTTAACCACAAAAGAGGCAAAAGATTTAGATACTTTTATCTAAAGTTGATGAGTACAAAGAAAAAAGCACACAAAAATCTTT
>NZ_LELA01000105.1 GCF_001677955.1 Chryseobacterium sp. BGARF1 | reverse complement strand
TGATCTTTAGGGGGCCTGAGAGGGTGATCCCCCACACTGGTACTGAGACACGGACCAGACTCCTACGGGAGGCAGCAGTGAGGAATATTGGACAATGGGTGAGAGCCTGATCCAGCCATCCCGCGTGAAGGACGACGGCCCTATGGGTTGTAAACTTCTTTTGTATAGGGATAAACCTACTCTCGTGAGAGTAGCTGAAGGTACTATACGAATAAGCACCGGCTAACTCCGTGCCAGCAGCCGCGGTAATACGGAGGGTGCAAGCGTTATCCGGATTTATTGGGTTTAAAGGGTCCGTAGGCGGGCTTGTAAGTCAGTGGTGAAATCTCATAGCTTAACTATGAAACTGCCATTGATACTGCAGGTCTTGAGTAAAGTAGAAGTGGCTGGAATAAGTAGTGTAGCGGTGAAATGCATAGATATTACTTAGAACACCAATTGCGAAGGCAGGTCACTATGTTTTAACTGACGCTGATGGACGAAAGCGTGGGGAGCGAACAGGATTAGATACCCTGGTAGTCCACGCCGTAAACGATGCTAACTCGTTTTTGGGGCTTCGGCTTCAGAGACTAAGCGAAAGTGATAAGTTAGCCACCTGGGGAGTACGTTCGCAAGAATGAAACTCAAAGGAATTGACGGGGGCCCGCACAAGCGGTGGATTATGTGGTTTAATTCGATGATACGCGAGGAACCTTACCAAGGCTTAAATGGGAATTGACAGGTTTAGAAATAGACTTTTCTTCGGACAATTTTCAAGGTGCTGCATGGTTGTCGTCAGCTCGTGCCGTGAGGTGTTAGGTTAAGTCCTGCAACGAGCGCAACCCCTGTCACTAGTTGCCATCATTAAGTTGGGGACTCTAGTGAGACTGCCTACGCAAGTAGAGAGGAAGGTGGGGATGACGTCAAATCATCACGGCCCTTACGCCTTGGGCCACACACGTAATACAATGGCCAGTACAGAGGGCAGCTACCAGGCGACTGGATGCGAATCTCGAAAGCTGGTCTCAGTTCGGATTGGAGTCTGCAACTCGACTCTATGAAGCTGGAATCGCTAGTAATCGCATATCAGCCATGATGCGGTGAATACGTTCCCGGGCCTTGTACACACCGCCCGTCAAGCCATGGAAGTTTGGGGTACCTGAAGTCGGTGACCGTAACAGGAGCTGCCTAGGGTAAAACAAGTAACTAGGGCTAAGTCGTAACAAGGTAGCCGTACCGGAAGGTGCGGCTGGAACATCTCATTTTAGAGCGTCTTA
>NZ_LELA01000104.1 GCF_001677955.1 Chryseobacterium sp. BGARF1 | reverse complement strand
CAGGAATAAAAAAATGGGTAGACCAAGCCAAAGAAGAACTGAAAATTACAAAACACTGGTACACTGATATTGTAGATTGGGCAAGAGGTGACAAAGAATATGACGGTTCAGGCTGGGCACATGGTGCAAGACAAAGTCTGGCAAAATCTATTGGTTTTACAGATGGAAATATTAACAACCTTTTTGAAGCAGGGATTTATTCTATGCTGCAAAGTGGTGAAGTAGATATTAGCAATAGCAAAAGGCTAATTAAGATGATTAATGAAGATCCTGAATTTGTTAAATATGAGAAAGAAATTGCAGGAAAAATTGTAAATCATCCTAAATACGGAAAAGAAAAAATTATATTTAGAGATAATAAAGGTATTCAATTGGGAGGAAAAAGAGCCAAAGGAGATATGCTGGATCAGTTTAAAAATCCATTCAGTACAAAATACAGAGATACCTGGAAAGTGGCTGCCAATGAATTAACCTGGTTACTCAGGAGTATTGCTGTAAGCTCTCAAATTAATGTTGATAAAGAGGGTAATGCAATAATAAATCATTTATTCGAAGATACTTTTGACTTACGACCTTCTTCTGCTGGAGAAAGAAGTATAGAATACGATGTAGTAAGTATTATAACAGGGTTTCTTTATCACGACATTGCAGGCGGAAATGATTTAATGAAAGTTAAAGGGAACTGGAATAATCAATATTCAAAGAAAGATATTGAATGGAAAGCTAATGGATACAAAATTATTGAGGAAGGTATGAAAAAGTGGAAAGAAAAAATGGAGCAAGATCGTTTAAAATGGATTCGTGATACACAATAAGAAAATATGAAAAAACTAATTTTTTTAATCGTCATTTTTTTTACTTTTCAAAATTGTAATAAAGTAAAAAATAATATAAAAGAAAAAATGCATATACCAGATTACTCATATAAAGAAGCAGGAATTGATCAGTTTTACTATTCCTATACAGATTTAGGGAATACTCCTGTATTTCCTTTGATTAAACCTTTTAAAATATTAAAAGTAGGAAATCCAAGAGAATGGTTACTTGATACGGATTTAGGTGGGATTGACAACGAATTAGGCGGAAATATATCACCTTTAGTATATTTTAATGTAGTAGAAAATTTTATATATGGTTATAAATCTGAATATAAAGATGATAAAATTCCAGATTTTAATATGCCCCAAAAATGGTTCATCTTAAATACTCAAGACAAAAAGCTTCAGTATTTTGACAAAGAGTCTGATTTCAAAGCTAGACTAAAAAAACTTAATCTTCCAGAAACATTTCTAAATCCTGATGAAGTGTACGAACAGTATAAACAAGACCCTGTTTTACCTTGGTTTCCTGAGGGTATTAAAAAACAATTGCAAGAAGTAAAAGCTAAAAAGGAAAATAAATAAACACCAGCTAACGGGATGATAAATCATATTAACTTCATTAGTCTTTTTTCACCATATATTATTGATTCTTTCAAAAATGATGATGATTTTCTTGTTGTTCTATTAATAAT
>NZ_LELA01000103.1 GCF_001677955.1 Chryseobacterium sp. BGARF1 | reverse complement strand
GACCAAAATCTTTAAAAGTATTACAGAAGTTAACAGATATTAATTTAAAAGAATTAGAATCTTATAGTTTCACTATTGATGAATTCGCTCGTATTCCGAATGTTTTGATCTCAAAAACAGGATATACAGGAGAAGCTGGGTTTGAAATCTATGTAGAGAACAAATACGCAGCTCATCTATGGGAAGCTATATTTGAGGCAGGAAAAGATGAAGGTATTGAACCGATTGGTTTAGCCGCTAGAGATACATTGCGACTTGAAATGGGGTATTGTCTTTATGGAAATGATATTAATGATTACACTTCGCCTTTGGAAGCAGGTCTTGGCTGGATAACAAAATTTACCAAAGATTTTATTTACAACGGATTTTTAAAAATTCAAAAAGAA
>NZ_LELA01000102.1 GCF_001677955.1 Chryseobacterium sp. BGARF1 | reverse complement strand
ATTATTAATAGAACAACAAGAAAATCATCATCATTTTTGAAAGAATCAATAATATATGGTGAAAAAAGACTAATGAAGTTAATATGATCTATCATCCCGTTAGCTGGTGTTTATTTATTTTGCTTTGCTTTCGCTTCTTGCAATTGCTTTTTAATATCCTCAGGAAACCAAGGTAAAACAGGGTCTTGTTTATATTGCTCATACACTTCATCAGGATTTAGAAATGTCTCTGGAAGATTGAGTTTTTTGATTTCTGCTTGGAAATCCAATTCCTTCTCATAACCTCTTACTTCTTTTGTTTTGGAGTTAATAATAAACCATATCTTCGGAAACTCTTCTTTTTCATCAAAGTCTAATTTTTTACCTTGGCTTCCATATATATATATATATATATATATATATATATATATATATATATATCTTTTATATTAAACATATCCACAGGATCGAAACTGCTTAATACTGTATTTTTTCCGTGAAATAGTTCAATTTTCGGATTAGAATTATGTGCATCCAGCATCCAGATTGGAGAACCTTGTAATTGTTGTATTTTATAAGGTTTTATTAATGGTATCATTGTGTAATCCCAACCACTATCAGCCCAATAAAATTTATCTATTTTAGCATCTTCATAAGGTCTCTCAGGAAAAAGTTTATCTTTCATTTTTTCTGTTTTTTGACAACTGAATAAAGCTGTCATTAATATAATTAACAAATGTACTTTTTTCATAATTTTTTATTGCGTATCACGTATCCACTTTGAACGATCTTGCTCCATTTTCTCTTTCCATTTTTTCATACCTTCTTCAATAATTTTGGCTCCATTGGCTTTCCATTCAATATCTTTTTTAGAGTATTGATTACTCCAGTTTCCTTTTACTTTCATTAAATCATTTCCTCCTGCAATGTCATGATAGAGAAAACCAGAAATAATACTCACCACATCATACTCAATACTCCTTGAGCCATCTTCTGAAGCTCGTAAATCAAAAGTATCTTTGAAATTATGATTAATTATAGCACTCCCATTTTTCTGAACAGAGATTTTAGATTTAACGCCAATACTTCTAAGTAACCAAGTTAATTCATTTGCCGCAACTTTCCAGGTATCTCTGTATTTTGCACTGAATGGATTTTTAAACTGATCCAACATATCTCCTTTTGCTCTTTTTCCTCCTAATTGAATTGATTTTAGAGGAAGATTAGCAACTTCAAAATTTTTCTTTAAATAATCAGGGCTCTTAACTACTAGTTCAGCAATTTCTTTCTCATATTCAACAAACTCCGGATCTTCATTAATCATCTTAATCAGCCTTTTGCTGTTACTAATATCTACTTCACCACTTTGCAGCATAGAATAAATTCCGGCTTCAAAAAGGTTATCTATATTTCCATCCGTAAAACCAATAGATTTTGCCAGGCTTTGTCTTGCACCATGTGCCCAGCCGGAACCATCATATTCTTTGTCGCCTCTTGCCCAATCTACAATATCAGTGTACCAGTGTTTTGTAATTTTCAGTTCTTCTTTGGCTTGGTCTACCCATTTTTTTATTCCTG
>NZ_LELA01000101.1 GCF_001677955.1 Chryseobacterium sp. BGARF1 | reverse complement strand
GGAGAGATTGTAGAAACCAATAATTATTACCCTTTTGGGTTGATGCATAATTACACAGCTACAACAACGAATGCTTATCAGTACAAGTACAACGGTAAAGAGCTACAAGAGACGGGAATGTATGATTATGGCGCGAGATTTTATATGCCGGATATTGGGAGATGGGGTATCTTAGATCCGCTGGCTGAGCAAATGCGTCGCCATAGCCCTTATAATTATGCGTTTAATAACCCGATTCGATTTATTGACCCTGATGGTAGAAAACCTGAATGGATAGTGGGTTCTGATGGAAAGGCTGTAACGTACAAGCAAAACAATGATGGATCATTAACATGGAGTAAAAATGCAACCGCTGATACAAAAAGGATGGGTAATGAAATGGCTAAAACATCCACAGGATTATCCCAGTTAAATAAATATAGAGATGCTAGTCATAAAGTGAAACTTACAATTGACAATACTGAAAAGAATTCTCCTAATTATGCAAAGACAAAATTTCCAGATGGAATTTCTAGAGATGCGAAAACAAAGGATGTTAAAGTAAGTTCGGTTGAAATAGTCGTTTATGAGGCAACAGTAATTGAAAGTTTTAAAGAGCTAGACAATGCGCCTGCCGGTTCAAAATTTAGTGATGAAAATAACAATGAGCTTTACAATCTTAGTAAAAAAGAAGGTATGGGTGCTGTTATAGGTGCCTTATCAGTTCATGAGTCGGTTCATGGTACTAATAAGACCAATTTACAACAAAAAGCTGATCAACTTTTTGATAAAAAAGTTAGCGATAGAGAAGAAAAACCTAATGCAATTGAAAAAAAACATATAGATGAAATTAAATCTCAAAGACAATAATTTTTTATTATTATTAATATTATTACTTCCTTTATTTACGATCAAGGGTCAGAAGTTGATTGATGTGTCTGTAGAGAATAAGAAAAACGATATAATAGAGTTCTTAATTAAAGAAAAGGAGCTGTTAGGAAATCCTAAAGATTTTTCAAAAATGATTTATGCCCAAAGTTTAAATCCTAAATGTGGTTTTTATAAAATTGGAACAACATCCTCACATGGAAAGCCTTATTTAATGATATATAATAATAACACCAAAGAAATTTTAAAAACAAAAGATTTTAGAGTTGAAGTAAATATTATATTGGGTGAAATTGAAAATAGCAACTGTTGTTCTAAAGATAATATTTTATTGCTTTTAAAAGAGATTTTAGAAGTTTACAACGAAAATTTTGACATGTATAGTAAGAAAATGATTCTACCAGATAATGATAAAACACAAATTAAATAAATTATATTTAGCTTGTAATAATAATTAGGCTGTTCAACCCGAGTGCGACCACAAAAAACTATAAGTACCAAGGACAAGAATTACAGGAGACTGGTTTTTACTCGTTTAAGTGGAGAAATTACATGCCAGATGTGGGAAGGTTCTTTAATATTGATCCGCTTTCTGAAAAGTACTCTTATCAGTCTCATTATAATTTTTCTGAAAACAGAGTTGTTGATGGTAGAGAATTAGAAGGTTTAGAATGGGTGTCGAGTAGAAATTTAGAAACAAAAACTATTAATTTACACCTTACATACAAACCTGTGAACAATACATTAGGAGTTCTTTCTAAAGAACAAATGTCTGCTTTAACAAAAGAACGCGAAGCTCAAATTGTTTCCTCTTTTGGTGGAAAAGATTCTAGCGGAAATCAAGTTAATATTACTTTTAGCCCAAGTGATAAATCTACTATTTTATGGGAGTATAATATGGGATATGATTTAAAAGGAGTTGAAGGAGCAGATAAATTGGGAAGTAATGAAGTACTTCAAGTTGAAACTACTACTCAAGGACTAACATCTAAAATTGGAAACACTCAAGACAATAGAACTCAAATTAATGTAGGTTTAAATACAAATATGGAATGGACTGATGAGGGTCAAATAAACTTTGAGAATAAACAAAACAGATCTGTTATTGCTGCTACAGGCGCTCATGAAGATGGACATATTTTAGGATTGAAACATACTGATAGTGAAGCAAAGAAAAATCTTAAAAACCTAATGCGTGAATCTCCAACAGGAACTCAAATTACTCCAGCCCAAAGAACACAAGTTATTCAATTAATTGAAAGTCAACAAAAAATTGCTCAATAATGAAAACAAAAAACAAAATATTGTTGTTGTGGATTTTATTCTTAATAAATTGTTCAAGCGTGAAATCAACTTTTAATAAGGATTTAGAAAGTGATAAAAATTCAGTTCTTGTCATTAGAAAATTAAACTTAAATAATAATCAATCAATAGTTTACTTTACCGTAACATTTAATAATAACCTTCAAATAGAAGTAAATAAAAAAATCATTTATAATAAAAAAATCGAAACTATTGAGCAGTTAGGCTATGCAGGCTCATGTGTAATTGAAAATAATAAAGATGTTTTAATCACGATAGATTATAAAAAGAAATTTAAATTAAGTACTGAAGAGTTACAAAAATATAAATTTATATATATTGAAAAAGATGGAAAGAATTATAAAATTGAATACACAAATAAAGTGAAAGCTTTTCTGTAGCCCCTCGCTCCCGCACGATTGTATCGTGTGGCAGATAAATAACAAAACCACTGCAAAATTACAGTGGTTTTTGTTTCTATAAAGCAGTTACATTTTCATTAAACAAGTCTTTATTTTTTATTAGTCAGCATCTTATCAATGATTTTGAAATAAATCTACTAATTTAAAGTGCAATAAAAGTTAAGCATAAAATCTTAATTTAACCTGTAAAGCGAGAACGAAATTCATCTTTTTTTAAAACGAAGCAAGAGTAGAAAAACACCTACTCTTGCTTCGTTTTAAAAAATATTATAGAAAGAACGTTATTCCTTCTATATCCTTTATTCTAAATTTCTCAATTTCACCTCTTTTTTAAGGTAGGTTTTGTAATCTTCGGCAAACATTCCGATATAAGTTCCTTTTTTCAGGTCTCGGTTGACTCCGGTTTTTCCTAAAAGAACAGAGCCACTTTCGATGGTATTCCCGGAAGCGATACCTACTTGTCCCCAAAGAGTAACCTCATCTCCGATGATACAGCATCCTGCAACGCCAACTTGTGAAGCAATCAGGCATTTTTTTCCGATTACGGTATCGTGACCAATCTGAATTTGATTATCTAAAACAGAACCTTCACCAATAATGGTAGAGTCTGTAACTCCCCTATCGATGGTACAACCATTCCCGATCTCTACATTGTTTTCGATAATTACATTTCCTACAGAGATTAAGCGGTCAAAATTTCCGTTGAGTTTCCTGTAATAAAATGCATCACCTCCTAAGACGGTGTTCGATTGAATGACAACATTATCCCCAATAACCGTTCTATCGCCAATGACAACGTTTGGAAAAATCAAAGTGTTTTTTCCGATGGTAATATTGTTTCCTAAAACTGCTGAAGGGTGAATTTTTGTTCCTTCGCCTATTTCTACATCGTGAAGTGTTTCGGTGAAGTTGTAAATTCTTGTGAAGTGGGTATTTATTTTATTGAAATCTCTGAAAGGATCGTCTGAAACCAAAAGCGCTTTCCCTTCCGGACATTCTACTTCTTTATCGATTAAGATAATGGTTGCTGCAGAATTTAAAGCTTTATCATAATATTTAGGGTGGTTAACGAACACAATTTCGCCAGATTTCACTCTGTGAATTTCGTTGGTTCCCAATACTTCAAAATCTTCAGAGCCAATGAATTTTGCTCCGATAAGATCTGCGATAGTCTTGAGTCTTTGTGGCTGATGAAACGTCATATTTTTAAATGATGTTTTAGTTTAAATCAACCTTGTCAAGGTTTGAAACCTTGACAAGGTTTTTAATAATGTTTTTGAATGAACTTTGTCAAAATCTGATGTGCTGACAAAATTTATTTTTCTGTCTACATTGCAGCCCGACCTGAGTGGAGCTCTTTTTGCCGGAGCGAAGCGGAGGCAAAAAAGCGGGAACGGAGGGCGGAAATTGCTGCCATAAAAAAATGAAAGCTGAAAGGTATGATCTTCCAGCTTCATGATATTGTAAGATTCTTACTTTACTCTTTCCAAGTAAGAACCGTCTTCTGTGCTCACTTTGATTTTGTCACCCGGCTCGATGAACAAAGGAACCATTACTCTCGCACCTGTTTCAACGATTGCGTTTTTCAAGGCGTTTGTTGCAGTATTTCCTTTCACACCTGGGTCAGCTTCGATAACTTCTAAATAAACTGACTGTGGCAATTCAGCAGAAAGCGGAGTTTCGTCAGCTTCTTTTAAAATGATTGTCACTTCTTCACCTGCTTTCATCAGGTTTGAGTTTTCAATCATTTCCTTGTTTAAATATAACTGAGAGAAATCTTCGTTATTCATAAAGTGGAAACCATTCTCATCATCATAAAGATACTGGAATTTTCTCGTGATTACTTTTACTTCGTCGATTTTGTGACCTGCAGAAAAAGTGTTATCAAGAACTTTTCCGTTAGTTACTGATTTCATTTTAGTTCTTACGAAAGCAGGACCTTTCCCTGGTTTTACGTGAAGAAACTCAATAATTTTGAAAATATCATTGCTGAATTCGATGCAAAGACCTTTTCTGATATCGTTACTTGTTGCCATTATTTTTTTATGTTATTTCTTTATTTTGATTTGTAGACCTGAAGACTCAACACTTTTCTTCCAAGCATATCCATAGCATCAACTCTCGGTTTGTAAAATGTTCCTGCATCTGTAGGCGTTACAGAACGATTGTTAATAACCGTATTGAAATTGATTGTATTAATTAAAAGCTGGTCTAAATTTTTGTTTACTTCTGATGAACTTTTTAAGTCTGAATTAAGATTTGAAAAAGATTTTTTAGAATAATCTAGGATTGAATTTACATTTTTAACTGCCAGAGAATCTTTAATATCTAAAGACAAATCTCTTTTTTGCTGTGCAAAAACAGTTGTTGATAACACTGTAAGAATCAATACTAAATTCTTCATCAATTTAAATTTAATTATTCTTTTCCTGTTCCGTATCCTTTTACGATACCTCTTGGTGAGTTTTGAATAAACTGAAGAATCTCATCTCTTTCAGCAGTAGGAAGCATTTCTTTTTCGATATGCGTTACAGCCTGAGAAACATTCATCTTCATTTGAAAAATAGCTCTGTAAATTTTCTGAATTTCAAAGATTTTTTCATTTGTAAAACCTCTTCTTCTTAAACCTACAGAATTGATTCCTGCGTAAGCCATGGGCTCTCTTGCTACTTTTACATAAGGCGGAATATCTTTTCTCACCAAAGTACCACCAGAAATCATTACATGTTTTCCGATCTTACCAAACTGATGTACTGCCGATAAACCTCCCATTACTGTATAGTCACCAATTTCTACGTGACCTGCAATACCGCAACCGTTTACAATGATAACATGATCACCTATTACACAGTCGTGTGCAATATGCGTCGTTGCCATAATCAAACAATTTGCCCCGATTTTTGTATAACCTAAAGCCTTGGTTCCTCTATTTACCGTTACACATTCTCTGATTGTAGTATCGTCACCGATAATCGTTTGTGTGTCTTCCCCATCGAATTTTAAATCCTGAGGAATTGCAGAAATTACAGTTCCGGGAAAAATTCTACAGTTTTTACCGATTCTTGCGCCATCCATAATGGTTACATTTGAACCAATCCACGATCCCTCTCCTATTTCTACATCTCCTGCAATGGTAGTGAATGGCTCTACTACAACGTTTTTGCTGATTTTTGCACGCTTATCAACGGCTGCTAATTGATGAATCATTTAATCAATTTTATTTTTTGCAACTTGAGCCATTAGTTCTGCTTCTACAGCAACTGTATCGCCAACGTAACCATACCCTTGCATGTGAACAATACCTCTTCTGATTGGCTCGATCAATTCAATTTTGAAAATCATTGTATCACCAGGAACAACTTTTCTCTTGAATTTTACCTTATCTATTTTAATGAAATAAGTTGAATAATTTTCAGGATCCGGAACGCTTGCTAAAACCAAAATCCCTCCTGTCTGTGCTAAAGCTTCTACCTGTAAAACTCCTGGCATTACTGGTTCTTTAGGAAAATGCCCAACGAAGAAAGGTTCGTTCATTGTCACATTTTTCAAACCAACTACATGAGAGTCTGAAAGTTCAAGAATTTTATCAATCAACAAAAACGGAGGTCTGTGAGGCATTAGCTTCATGATTCCATTAATGTCGAAAACAGGTTCCTTCGTTAAATCAAATTCAGGAACATTTTTCTTTTTTTGCAGTTTCCACTGACGGTTTAGTTTTTTCGCAAACTGAGTATTTACAAAATGTCCTGGTTTATTAGCGATAACTTTTCCTTTAATTTTCACCCCTGTTAAAGCTAAATCACCAATTACGTCTAATAATTTGTGTCTTGCAGCTTCGTTTGGATAGTTTAAAGTTAAATTATCTAAAATACCGTTGGGTCTAATAGAAACATGGTCTTTTCCGAAAGCTTTTTTCAGTTTTTCGGTTGTTTCAGGAGTGAGGTCTTTATCTACATACACAATAGCGTTAGAGATATCACCCCCTTTAATCAAACCATGATCAAGAAGCATTTCCAATTCGTGCAAAAAGCTGAATGTTCTTGCAGAAGAAATTTCATCTTTAAAATCTGAAATATTTTTAAGCGTAGCATTCTGAGTTCCTAAAACTTTAGTCCCAAAATCTACCATGGTTGTCACTTCATAATGATCTGAAGGAATAATGGTGATCTCTGAACCTGTAGCTGGGTCGCTGTAACTTAATACTTCTTTTACCACAAGATATTCTCTTGCAACAGCTTGTTCTACCACACCTACACTTTCGATAGCTTCTACAAAGAACTTTGAAGAACCATCTAAAATTGGAGGCTCAGAAGCGTCCATCTCTAAAACAGCATTATCGATATCACAACCAACCAATGCAGCTAAAACGTGCTCACAAGTATTGATTTTAACACCTAGCTTCTCTAAAGTAGTTCCTCTCTCTGTAGCCACAACGTAATTTACGTCTGCTTCTACATGAGGTCGCCCTTCAAGATCTGTTCTTACGAACACAAAACCTGTATTTTCTTTTGCAGGTTTAATGGTTAATTTTACTTCTTTACCAGTATGAAGACCAATTCCAGAAAGAGTAACCTCTTCCTGAAGGGTTTTTTGCATATCACTCATTAGTATGATCTTTTGAGTTATTCTCAAGATTATTTATTCTTTTCGCCAATTCAGGAAGATTCCTGAAATGTACATAACTTCTAAGGTAGTCGTTGTAGCTTATCGCTGGAGAACCGTAAATGGTTTCTTTATCATTAACGCTGGAATTCACGCCACTTTGCGCCTGAATTTTCACCTGATTTCCTATTTTTATATGACCTACGATTCCAACCTGACCGCCAATTTGGTTCCAGTCTCCAATAGTTGTAGAACCGGCAATTCCCGCCTGCGCAGCAATTACATTGTTTGCGCCAATTTTCACATTGTGTGCAATCTGAATAAGATTATCGATTTTGGTTCCTTTCCCAATAGTTGTAGAACCTATGGTTGCTCTATCAATACTACAATTAGAACCGATTTCCACATTATCTTCAATAATAACGTTTCCTAGCTGAGGAATTTTTTGAAAACCTTCCGGTGTAGGCTGAAAACCAAATCCGTCGCCGCCAATTACGGTATTAGAATGTATGACACAGTTATCACCAATAATGCAGTAATCATAAATCCTTGCGCCACTATCAATTTTACAGTTTTTACCGATTTTCACCCCTTTACCGATGTACACTTGAGGAAAAATCTGTGAGCCTTCACCAATTTTAACCTTTTCTGAAACATAAGTAAATGCGCCAATATAAACTTTATCTCCAAGCACAGCAGTATCGTGAATAGAAGAACCATCTTCCACACCTTCTTTTCTGCCTTGCATCTCTTGATACAGATTCATTAAAATCTGAAAAGAAAGATAGGCATCTTTTACAGCTATAATGGTAGGATTGTATTGATCTTTATTGATAAGGGTCTCGGTAACAATAAGTACCGAACATTGCGAAGTTTCTAAATGATGTGCAAAACGATCTTGTGCAACAAAAGAAAGATGGCCGGATTCTCCGCTCTCAATAGGGGAAACTCCGGTAATAAGTGCATTTTCGTCACCTATAATTTTTCCGTCGATAAAACTTGCAATTTGCGAAGCTGTAAATTCCATATTCTGCAAAGATAAGAAATTCTCTTATTCGCAAACATTTTTTAGTTTATGGAATATCGATTTTAATAATATTTAAGAAAATTAAGCATCACATTCTTGGAAATGCGAGGATATATCTCTTCGTCTTATGTACGATGAGGCCAGACAAAAGCTGATCTTCAGACTCATCCAATTTCAAAACTTTTCCATTTTTCTGAAGAAGGTAAATAGGTTGTTTTTCTGTATCATAAGGAAGTAAGCTTCTTGTAATTTGGTGAACTAATTCATCACCGTTATCAATTCCAAAAAACTCATTGGCATTTTTTATTTTTTCTTCAATAAATTTTTCATCAAAAGGTTGTGAAGAGATAATTGTTTTGGGAAAACTACGCTGAATAACGCACTTACACCAGTAAGCAAGTACAAAATCATCTGACTTTTGCCAAATTTTCATCGCATGAATAATATCATTATCGTCAAGCTGTGTAAAACGTTCTACATCTTCATCAGTCGCTGCACTTTTACCTCTGTTTAAAAAATATTTTAAATTTTCAGTTGCCGGTAAGTCGATACCTTCTGAAACCAGATATTTTGCTCTTTCGAGGATTTTCACCAAAATAAATTCTGCCAACGCTGATGTTTTATGGTAATAAACCTGCCAATACATAAACATTCTTGCTGTAAGAAAGTTTTCGATAGAATAAACACCCTTTGCATCAATTACCAGTTCTTCTTCACAAACGTTCATCATTGAGATAATCCTTTGGGTATTGATATTTCCTTCCGAAACTCCTGTAAAAAAGCTGTCCCTGTTTAAATAATCTAGACGGTCAACATCTAATTGCGAGCTGATCAACTGATTAAAGAATTTTCTATGGTATTTTCCCTGAAACATTTCTATCGCTGTTGACAACTGACCATTAAACTCATCATTCAACCTATTCATTAATAATAATGAAAGATTTTCGTGATGCCAATCATCCATCAGCATACTTTCCAATGCATGAGAAAACGGGCCGTGACCAATATCATGCATTAAAATCGCCAACATCGCCCCTTTTTCCTCTTCAACAGAAATGGCAACTCCTTTTTGTTTTAAAGTTTCCAACGCAGTAAACATCAAGTGCATCGCACCAATAGCATGATGAAATCTTGTATGTGTTGCTCCCGGAAAAATTAAATTTAAAAGTCCGGTCTGCGAAATCCTTCTTAGTCTTTGGAAATAAGGATGTTCAATAACATCAAATAAGATTTCGTGAGGTATTTTGATGAAACCGTGTACCGGATCGTTGATGATTTTAAGCTTGTTCTGCATGGAAATATTCTGAGAGTATTGCAAAATTAGGTTTTTAAAGTCAATTCAAAGAAAACTGCCAATTATTATTTAGAATATAAACATTAAAAATTGTTTACAAATCGCAGTATTTATCTTATCTTCATGCAATAATTTGAGATAAAAATCTTTAACTAAGATTTAACTTTTAGGCTCCTTATTTTGTGAGGTTTTATAAAGTTTTGGTCGCAGTTTTGATACTATATTCCGCATAAAAAATAAACTTATATGTCAAACAAAATATTATGGATTGATGATGAAATAGATCTACTAAAACCTCATATTGTTTTTCTTGAAAAGAAAGGTTACGTTGTAACTCCGGTAAACAACGTAAATGAAGCTTTAGAATTGATTGATTCTGAGAAATTTGATTTAACGCTAATCGACGAAAATATGCCGGGAATTTCCGGATTGGAAGCCATCCCAATGATTAAAGAAAAAGACAATGCTTTAAAAATTGTCATGGTAACCAAAAGTGAGGAAGAGCATATCATGGAAGAAGCAATCGGTTCGCAGATTGCAGATTATATTTTAAAACCTGTCAACCCTAATCAGATTTTACTTTCATTAAAAAAGAATCTTCAGGAAGATAATTTGGTAGAGCAAAAAACGATTTTGCAATATCAGCAGGAATTCAGAAACCTTTCGATGGAACTTTCTTACCTGAGAACATACCAGGAATGGGCAGAATATTATAAAAAAATCGTCAATTGGGAACTTAAATTTGATAAAGTAACCGATAATGAATTTGCAGACCTTCTTCAATCCCAAAAAGAAGAAGCCAATATTCAGTTTGCTAAATTTATCGAAAACAATTACGAAGAATGGTTGAATGGCTCAGACAAGCCAATGATGAGCCACACTCTATTTAAAGATAAAGTAAAACCTGTTGTTGAAAAAGACAAAGTACTTCTTTTAATGGTCGATAATCTAAGATATGACCAATGGAAAGTAATCGAACCTCTCTTCACCAAATATTACAATAAAGTTTCTGAAGATTATTATTACAGTATTCTTCCAACGGCGACACAATATGCAAGAAATTCTTTTTTTGCAGGACTTTTGCCTTCAGAAATTGAAAAACGCTTCCCTGACAAATGGTTTAATGATAATGAAGAAGGAAATAAAAATGAATTTGAGCGTGATTTCTTAGAAGACCAAATGAAAAGAGTTGGTTTAAGCTCAAAATCAATGAAGTACCTTAAAGTTTTGAATGCTGATTTTGAAAGAAAAATCTATGATGATTTCAATCAGCATAAGAACAATGATCTTTTGGTCATCGTTTATAACTTTATCGATATTCTTTCGCATGCCAAAACCGACAATCATATTGTAGATCAGCTGATCAGAGATGATAAAACGTTTAGATCATTAACATCAAACTGGTTTGAGAACTCTTCATTAATTAAAATCATTAAACTTGCCGCAGAAAACGGATTTAAATTGGTTATTACAACCGATCACGGAACCGTTTATGTAAAAAAACCAAGCCGTGTTGTGGGTGATAGAGAAACCTCAACCAACATTCGTTACAAAACAGGAAAAAGCTTAACCTATGATGATAAAGATGTTTGGGCAGTGAGCAATCCTGAAAAATTATTTTTACCTAAAGGGAATCTAAGCTCGAAATATATTTTCGCAAAGAATAATACGTTTTTAGCTTATCCTAAAAACTACAATCACTTTGTAAATTATTATAAGGAAACTTACCAGCATGGTGGAATTTCTTTAGAAGAATGTATAATCCCTATCAGTATTCTGGAACCAAAATAATTTTTTAAGCAAAATAAAAATTACAAAAGCCTCTTCAATACCGAAGAGGCTTAATCATTAATATGGATTAAGTAATAATGATTTATGAAAAAAAACTACTTTTTGATTATTTTGTAAATTTGGGTTTGTTGTTTTGAACTTACTTTCACCAAATAAATACCTTCCTTCAATTGAGATATGTTGAGTTCTGTATTCGCTGAATTTGGCTGAAAACTCATTAATCTCTGTCCAGCAAAGCTTGTAATCTCCACTTTTTCGATTTCATTTTTAGCCGTTATTTTTAGAGTTCCGCTTGTAGGATTTGGGGATAAAGTCAATTGAGGAATGACCTCAACATCATTCACGCCCAAAGTTACCGATTGACAAGAAGACGTTTGTGTACAACCAGCAAGCGTAATAATTACCGCATAATTTCCAGCAATAGTTGGTGTAAAAGACTGTGTAGTTACTCCAACCGGAGCATTTCCGTTATTGCAATTTATCCATTGATAATTAGCGCCTGCTTGAGTGGCGGTAAGTGTAAATCCGGAAACTGTTATGTTACTATTAATATTTGGTGTAGTTACTGAAGAGAATCCTGCTGTAAAATTAGATGCAGTTCCATTCAAAGTAAAGTTATTTAAAGTACCTGTGTAAGAACCTACAGAACTGGCGATAGAAGTTACAGTACTATTATTTGAATTTACAGTTCCTTCATTCATTTTAAAATAAGCCTTTAGATTTGCAGGTGCTGTACAAAACTGATAATTTTTATTAGCCTGAATTTCAGCCAATGTAAGAGCTTTATCCCAAACACGAACTTCATCTATGCTTCCATTGAAAAACCCTCCTAAACTTGGATTAATTCTTCTTCCAATGATCATATTGGTAAGTGCCACAGTATTGGTTGCAGTACTTATATTTCCCTGTGTATCTAGATTTCCGTCTACATACAATTTATATTTATTGGTAGACAAACTGTTGTCATAGGTTACGGCAATATGATGCCAGTTTCCGTCATTAAGAGTAACGGTACCGTTTACTCCCCCACCTTTGTTTTCAATTCTTAATTTATACGATCCACTCACATTATTGATTCTTACAGTAAATCTTCCTCCATTTACATTATCGGATCCCCAAGTTGTCACCAAATTTTCACCTGCTGTAGTTGTTGGCAATTTTATCCAGGCTTCTACTGTACGAGGTGCGTTTCCTAAAACTCCGGGATAAGTGGTTTGAATATAATCATCAGTCCCGTCAAAATTGAGAGCATTCTGCTGAGCATTTACTCTGGAAATAGCTCCCAATAAAACAGTAAATAATATTACACATTTTACATTGTTCTTAAGTAGATTTTTATACATACGATAATAATTTTGTTTCGGCCAAATTACATTTCGAATCCAAAAAAGAAATATAATCTCGTTGCAAAAACTATCATTCTCGTTGCAACCCTCTTATTTAGTGGTATGTATTGGGTGTTTTGCCAAAATACTCTTTAAAACACTTGGTAAAATAAGAAGGTGTATTAAATCCTGTCATATAAGCCACTTCAGAAACACTATGATTTTGTTTTAAGAATTCTGCAGCTTTTTTGAGTCTGTAAATTTTAATAATTTCTCCTGTAGGAATATTAAACATCATCTTTACTTTTCGGTGAAGACTCGTTCGGCTCATTGATAATTCAGAAGCTAGCTCATCTACGCTGAAATTGTTATCATCTAAATTTTTATCAATGATCTCATAAATTCTATTGAGAAATTCCTGATGCAGATTTTCTGTTGGATTGGGTTGTTTTGTTTCAGGTTCCACAATATTTGCTTCGGGCTGCAAAAAGTTTCTTTGAAAATATTCATATTGACGGTTCTGTAAATTCAGCAGATTTTCTATTCTCAATTTAAGCTCTTCGACACTGAAAGGTTTTACTAGATAGTCGTTGGCTCCAAGAGAGAGACCTTCAAGTTTACTTTCTGCATCGGCTTTTGCCGTGAGCATAATAATAGGAATGTGATTGATATTGACATCTGTTTTTACCGCTTTACAAAACTCAAAACCATCCATTTCACTCATTGCAACATCAGTTACAATAAGATTTGGCATTTTCTCCTGAGTAATTTCTAATGCTTTTTTGCCGTTTTGTGCAGTTAAAACATGATATGAATCCGCTAAATTTCCGGCAATAAACTGCGCCAACTCTTCGTGATCTTCCACAATAAATATTGTCGCTTTTTCTTCTGAGTTTTGTTGCGATTCTGCTTTTTTAACCAATTCTTCTTTCTGAAATTCAAAAGGAAGCCAAATTGAAAACGCAGTTCCTGAAGGCTCTTGAGTAGAACTTTTCATATTGATTGTTCCGTGATGCATATCTACCAACTCTTTCACAAGGGAAAGTCCCAAACCATTTCCCTGCAACTGATCTTGATTGGAACCTTTAAAATATCTTTCAAAAATTTCCAGTTGCTCATTTTCAGGAATCCCGGCTCCTGAATCGATAACCTGAATTGATAACCCATCGTTTTCTTGATTTACTTTTACCGTAATCGCATCGCCATTATTACAAAATTTAACGGAATTGGAGATCAAATTATATAAAATACCGTCTAAAGTATTGATTGAAAATAAGAATTCAGCTTTTTCTGGAGATTCTAAACTGAGGGTAATACCATTTTCGTTAGCGGTTTCTAAAAAAGCATTCACAATATTTGAAATGACAGGAACTACGTCTCCCCATACAAAATGAGGTTTTAAAACTCCCGCCTCAAGCTTCGCAACATCAATTAGCTGATCGGTAAGATGGATCAAACTGTTTGTATTTTTCTTTATTGTACCAAACAGTTTCTCTTTTTCGTCTTGAGAATCTACAGATTTCAGCTGTTCTGCAGGTCCTATAATTAAAGACAACGGAGTTCGGAATTCGTGAGCAATATTGGCAAAGAATTTTGTTTTTATTTTATCGAGCCTCCTAAGTTCCTGAGCTTCTTTCTGTTTTAATTGCATTGATTTTTTAATAATCTCCTGATTAATTTTAAATCTTATGAACCCAAAAACACCTCCCATCAATGCAATTAAATAGAATATTACAGCCCACCAAGTTTTCCACCAAGGCGGCGTTACTTTTATCGTTAAAGATTTGATGAGGGTGCTCCAATTTCCTGTTGTGTTGGTAGCATTTACTTCAAAAATATAGGTTCCAGGCGGAAGTTTTGTAAAAACTGCTTCCGTATTATTCCCTGCAAAAATCCATTCATCCTGGTATCCTTTCAAACGATAACGGTAATAAATTTGGTGGGGCTGATTATACTGAAGAGCCGCAAAACTTATAGAAACTGTATTTTCGAAATGCCCTACAGAAAGCTCTTTAATTTGATTGATGGGCTTCAAATCTCTTTTGGCAAGATTGATTTTTTCATTATTAAGCGTAATTTGTGTAATTGCTGTAGGAGGAGAAAAATTATCTTTCTTAATATCTTCAGGATTGAAAACGACCCCACTTTTAGCACCGCCAAAAGCCAATTTCCCGTCGGGAAGCATCAATTGATGAAACCTGTTGAATTCAATATTTTCTAAACCATGAGAACGGGTAAAAATCCTTACTTTATACGTTTTAGGATCAAATTTCAAAAGCCCTTTATTGGTTCCTATCCATAAATTCCCAGACCTATCCGGAAGAATAGAATAGATGACATTATCGGGAAAGCCTTCTTTTCCGGAAAATATTTTAACCTTATTATCATTTTTATTAAATTGAATCAATCCATCATTGCTCCCTATCCACAAAATATTATCATTTTTAGGATCTGGAGTAAGAGAAATTAAATGATTGACAGGAAGGTCTTTTGTATTATTTTTTATATGATCAATTTTCTTTGTGCCAAAATTCACTTTAACAATACCGTGAGATCCTGTAATAACCCAAAGCATTTTGGTTTTTTGGTCAAAATAAATATTCGTTGGAGTTATATTCGAGCTAAATTGATCTGATGAAAATAAAAGTTTCCATTTTGATCGATCGAAAATATAAATATTGTTCAGGTCATCAATGACAATCGGTGAATCACCATAAAGACTGATCCCTTTTATAGGAGCAAAACTTCCGTCTTTTAATTTTGGTAACTCTGGTAAACGAAAGATCTTCTTCTGTAGATGATCATAATAAGAAACGATACGGTTTAGGGCGATCCAATTTTTATTTTGTGTCGTTACAGACCTGAGGAAATAGGAAGAAGGTAAAACTCCGTTCCGATTCTGCCAATCAAAAAAATCAGAAATAGAAACTCCATAATAGTTTTTCAGAAGGTCGGCGGCGAAATCTTTTTCAAAAGCAAAAGACTGAAAATTGAGTTTTGAATCTACAGTATAAATTCCTTCAGCATCTCCGCCAATCCACATTAAGCCTGAATTATCAACAAGAAAAGCCTGTGGCGGTCTGCTTTTTTCTAAATTGAGAGCAGCCGTTTTTCTAAAACCTAATCCATCATCGTAACTATAAATAGAATGGTCTGCAACAAAGTACTCTTTACCTTGAGAATCTGTACTGAGCAATTTAATATTATAAATAGGCAAAAACGGTAGTTTTTCGTTTCTGAAAGTTCTTTTCACAGGATCAAAAAAATAAAACCATTCTTTATCTGCCCACATTAATTCCCCGTTTTTTCTTTGATGAAACAAAACTGCTTCTTTATTGTTTTGCTGAAGCTTATTCACAAACATAGTATAAGGAATAGGAATGTTGATAAATCTGTTCGTTTTTTTAGTAAAAACTTTGAAGCTTTTCTGCGTTAATATCCAAATATTCTGCTTTTTATCTTCTAATATATTATAAATAATTTCATCAGAACGAAGATTCAGATTTTGGCGTTTCAGAATTTTTCTTTGGATATCAAAACTAAAGACCTCATTTGCTGAGCTTTTAAACCATAAAAAACCATCCTGCGTTACCAACCATGATTTCCGATGAATAGTCAGATTATTTTTATCTAAAAATTGTGCATCAATAATATGGTTGATTTTTCCGGAATTTATATCCAAATAATCTATTCCTGCAGTTTCGTATTTTATCCAAAGACCATTTTCTCTGCCTTTTCTTAAATAATCTACCGTATTTGAAGCTAAAGAATTTTTGTTGTTAAAGTGATGCTGAAAAGTTTTAAAGTTTTTTCCGTCGTATCGGGAAAGCCCGTTTCGGGTCCCTATCCATACAAAGCCTTCGTTATCTTGTTCCAAAGCTGAAACAAAAGATTGTGGCAAACCTTCATCTACAGATAAATGCCTAATATTTTGAGCAAAAAATAATTGTAAACCAAAAATAGAAAGGAAGAGAAAAAAATTAAATTTAAGCATAGAACTTGTTCCATCAATTAAATTCGCAATATACTTATTAAAAAAATGCTTTTTCTACAGAGCAACTCAAATATCAATTCATATCTGTTAATTAATTTAATTCACAGGGTTTTGGTATTTAATTTGAAGGAGATTGTTACCCTTAATATAATAATTATGACTAAAAACATTTTGGCAGCTTCGTTTGCTGCGGTATTAACATTAACAGCTTGTAAAAAAGAAAACAAAACAACAGAACCCGCTTTAGGTTCAGACTCTATCGTGAGTTCTCCGACAGACTCTACCAACCAACCTGAAAGTGATTCTTTGGCAAACAAAACACCAGAATCTAATTCTGAAATTATCAAAACCACTCTTTCAGATAAAGATGGAAAAAAGTTAGATGTGACATTTAACAATACAAAAAACACGGCTACTCTACTATTTAATGGAGAAACGATAGAACTTGAAGGTCAAAAACCGGCATCCGGAATTTGGTATAAAAATGACCATTACGAATTACGAGGCAAAGGAAATGAAAACGAACTTCACAAAGACGGAAAGTTAATTTTTAAAAGTGAAAAATAAACAAGTTATGAGTGTCGGTACAAAAACCGGCATTTGTTTTTATAACTTTGCTTTTATATTTATTTTATGAGATTAATTACCTACAACGTCAACGGCATCAGAGCTGCTTTTACAAAAGATTTTTTAGGATGGTTGAAAACTGCCGATCCGGATATTATCTGCATTCAGGAAAGTAAAGCAGGAAACGATCAGATCGATATAGAAAGTCTTGAAAAAGCGGGATATCACAGTTATTGGCATTCTGCACAGAGAAGAGGATACAGCGGAGTCGGAATTGCCTCTAAAACAAAACCCAATCATGTAGAATATGGTTGCGGAATTGAAAGCTATGATAACGAAGGAAGAATCATCCGTGCAGATTTTGACGGATTTTCAGTAATTTCTGTGTATGTTCCTTCAGCTTCCAATATTGAAAGACTGGAATTTAAAATGCAGTTTTGCCATGACTTTTTAGAGTATATTAAAAATTTAAAGAAAGAAATTCCGAATTTGATTATCTCTGGAGATTTTAATATCTGTCATCAGGCGATTGATATTCATAATCCTGTAGGTTTGAAGAACACTTCCGGCTTTTTGCCAATGGAAAGAGAATGGATGACCAACTTCATCGAAGAATGTGAATTGATAGACAGTTTCAGGCTCTTTAATAACGAACCAGACAATTATACCTGGTGGAGCTACCGACAAAATGCAAGAGCCAATAATAAAGGTTGGAGGTTAGATTATAACTTTGCTTCTTATTCTTTAAAAGATAAACTCAGCAGAGCCGTTATTTTAAAGGAAGCCGTGCATTCTGATCATTGTCCTGCTTTAATCGAGTTTAACCTCTAAAAACATAAAAGCCAGCTAAAATTTAGCTGGCTTTATCATTTAAATCATAAATTAATCGACAATTTCATATTGTACCGGAATAACACCGTGATCGATATTTCCGATTTCATCGAACGCGGCTTTAGACATATCTAATGCTCTAGCTGAGTGGAAAGGACCTCTATCATTAATCGATACAATTACTTCTTTACCATTGTTCAGATTGGTCACCCTAACTACGGTACCAAAAGGAAGCGTTCTGTGTGCTGCGGTAAGTTTTGAATTATCAAAAATGGCTCCGCTTGCAGTTTTTCTACCGTTAAATTTATCGTGGTAGTACGATGCATAACTTGTTTTCTTCGCATCTCCAGTATTATTCGTAAATGAATAAATACCTAGTGTTGAAATCATCATTATGATTACGAGAATGAATCTTTTCATCATGTTGAACTTTTATTTGTTTGACGGGGCAAAACTATAGCTAAACATTAGCACTGCCTATTTTAATGGTTAACAAGTATTAAATAAAACTTAACTAAAACTTAAAAAAGACTGCGATTTACTATGAATAGTGCAATTGAAGCATGGCGTTAAAAAACGTTAAAAAAAATATGTAAATATTAATTTAATTAACTAACCATTACATAATTTTAATTTCGTCAAAATACAAAACACTAATAAACAACACCTTAACTCTACAAAATAAAAGGAGAAATCAATTGATTCATGACTATTTAATTATTTATCTGAATTAGATTCTTTACTATTTAAACAAAACCAATTGAAATTCTATCAAATGATTTAGGATAAATCTATCAAATCGAAAAAGGAAAAACAGACGTTGTAGAGTAAAAAGAGCTTGTTTTGCGCTTAAAATAATTTTTTAGAATTGAATCTATCTGTATTCAATCATTTCTATTTTAAGATTATCTAGATATTAAACTCTTCTGAAGTTCAAATTACAGATATCAGCATTATTCGATATGAATTGTTTAATAAGATGAAAATGGCTCAGTCTCAAAAGTTGGGGAGCAAAATAATAAATGATATTTTTGTAGTATGTTAAATGATGCTGAACTACTTAAATTATTTTTACCAGAACTCTTGATTGAGTATTTTGA
>NZ_LELA01000100.1 GCF_001677955.1 Chryseobacterium sp. BGARF1 | reverse complement strand
TTAACTTCATTAGTCTTTTTTCACCATATATTATTGATTCTTTCAAAAATGATGATGATTTTCTTGTTGTTCTATTAATAATGGGAGCTATTTTTTTTGCTATTGTAGTAATTATTGGTGTGGTTTTATGTTTATTATTTATTTTGTTGCTAATTGGACTTATAACAGCAGGTATTTTATCAACCTCTGTTTTGATAGGTATTCAACAGAAATCTATTAGTAAAGGTTTCAAAACTTTTTTCTTGGGCGTTTCAATGATCGGCTGTACAATTGTATCTATAATCTTTTTTTGGTTTGCCAATTCTGTTAAAGAATGGTGGGATACTAATATTTCCATAATTATTGGAGTATTTTGTGGTGTTTTGGGCGGTTATATTTTAGGATTATTAATGTTTGTAGCTTTGAAAAAAATAATCTCATTATTACAGAAGAAATATCAGACTATTCGAAGTATTTCTAAATCCTGATAACAATATGAACAAGCTCCTATTTTAATTTGGCTTCCTGACAATTCAGAAAAAATTTGGAAGAAGTGAAAGCGAAACAAAGGAAATTAAAAATGAGGAAATTAATTCCTCATTTTTAATATAGATAAACTTTCTTTCTTGATATTGTAAGAAGAAATGATTTTATGAATATAAAAGGGAATTTGATTAATCAATACTCAAAAAAGATATTGAATGAAAAACTGTTTTTTAATGCAGTACTTACTATAAGCTTGTGATAACTTTCCAAAATTATCACAGGTTTATAGAAAAAAAATCTGGTAAAAATGGTATAGGTACTTACCCCAGTTATGAAACTATTTTAGTATTAAAATAATTTTCTAGTTTTTTATATTTAATATACGTTTTTTATTTGTGCTAATCTTTTCTTAAAAATTTCTTAAAATTAATCATATCAATGTGATAATTTTACTTTATAATATCTAAAACCCTTTGTACAAAAGGGTTTTTCTGTATTTGTATCAAAAGTCGTAGAACTACTACATCAAATCGTAGTATTACTACAAAATCTGAGATTTATACAATTTATAGCTCCAAAAGAAATCAATGGCTCTATCTTTGAATTAACCAAATCACAAAATATTAACTGTTTAAAATTTACAAAATGGCAGCAAATTCAAGAGGAATCTTAAAATTCAACGGAAGCGAAGGACAAAAATTACTAAAGCTTAATTACAGCGTATCAAGATCTACAGACGTTTCAGGACGTGTAGCATCAGATCCTTCCAACGCAATCATCAAATTAACGATTGAAGCAACAGAAAAATCTGAAATTCTTGAAAGTTTGCTTAATGGTAAATACAAACCGACCACAGGTGAAATTACTTTCAACAAATCTCACGAAGAAGGTACTTTGATCACTCTAAACTGGGAAAACGGATACGTTATTCAACACGAAGTAGATTTTGATGCAATAGATCAAAACTCTATGTTGATCAGCTTTGTAGTAAGCGCAGAAAAGATCAACTACGGTGGAGCTGAGTACGCAGGTATCTGGCCGGGTGCTTAATTTCTAACCTATGAAATGATCAATGTGTATGAATAAAACTATTCATACACATTTTCGATATAATATCATTTTTGTTGTAAAATCAGCCTTAATTTACAAAACTTTCCGGTTATGAATCAAAGTGAAGTAAACGAAATTCAAGAATTAAATTCATTTAAATATGCTTGGTATAGAAACGGAAAGTATTCTGTAAATGTCAAGTCATATCTTACCTTAGGCAACGGAAAAGCAAACGAAACAGAAACAGAAGAGATTTGGGAGATTATTCCCGGAGAATATAAGCATATTGATATTCTTATTTCAGATAAAAAATATATTCATTTCGATGCTCAAATGAAACCTTTCTATGAAATATTAGATCAGGTAAATAAAGCAACCGAAAATCTCTCATTACTTCTCAATGAAGATAAAACCATTGAAAAAATAGAAAATGAAACGGTAATTGTTGAAAAATGGGAAGAGATCAAAAGAAAAGAACTGCGTTTTCTGCAGCTGGTAAAAGATTCTTACAACGAGATTATCAATATTTATGATAACGAATTTCATCGAATTGATGATAATATTAAAGCCAATCTTCTTTATCAGATACTTTTTTATCCGTTCCCAAATACCGGAGTTAACTTTACCAATGAAGGAGAATTTAAAGAAAGAGAATTTCTTTCGACCCTTTTTCCTGGGGAAAAAATAGTATATGAAACAAACTACCAGTTTGTAGATAATAAAGATAAATTTCAGATGAACATCGTAGGAAAGCTTAAAAGCCATACCGGAGATTTTGATGAGATTTATGCTCAAAATTATCATAAAGCTTTAAATATTCCATTAGAATACGATCTAATGATGGAAGGAGAATATATTTATAACCTCGATTCCGTTTTATCAGAAATTGTATTTCATGTGAAGGAAAAGCTGAACGAAAAAATGCTGTATGTCTGCAGATATCATATTCAATTAATAACATAAAACAATATGAGTCAACTGTATATCGCACAAGAAACTCCGCTTATGTGTACCAGCGGAAGACGGCTGATTGGGATAGGAGTCAGTTCTCAGTCGAGCGTTTATCTTAAAAATGGCTCGAAATTGATGGCGACAGAAGATGATCGTTTTAAAGACAATTTTATTTGTCCGCAAATGATGATTGCCGGAGCTGTTGCCGGGGTAGGAATTGCCGCTGCATTTGGTGGCGGATTGTTTGTTTTAGCCGCTACAGCTTGGGCTGGAAGTGCATTGATTGATGATTGTCTGAATATTTGCTCATTTCTTACCAAAGGAAGTGACTGGACGAATACGCATCAAAAGGTGAGAGTTGAAGGTAAAAAACCTCTTCTTCAAAATTCTACATTAAATTGTTTTTTGGGTGGAACAGTGAAGTTCCATCTTCCTACACCTGCTCAAATTACTGAGTTGAGCAACGCTGCAGCAATGGCTCAGGATTCTTATAATGATAATTCTGATGAAGCTGCACAGATTGGAGATTATACGAGAATAAATACAGATAATCAAGATGAGCTCGATGAAATTTTTGGCCCCGGAACTTTTACTCCTAAAGATTTTAACACCAATACTAATGACGGTTTTTTTGCTTCAGTTTATAAAAATAATAATACAGGACAGTATTTTGTAGCTTTCAGAGGATCAGAACCAAAAGGAATGCAGTTTTATCATGACTGGTTTATTGAAGATGGAGGACAGGCTTTTGGTGCTCAGACTCCCCAGATAAAAAAGACAATGGATCTTTCGAAGAAAATGGACGAAGCGACCAACGGAAATGTTTCTTTCACAGGGCATTCTTTGGGAGGTGGAAACAGTGCAATGGCATCATATTATACAGGATTGCCGGGCTACACTTTCAACACAAGAGGAGTTCATGATAATACTCTTGAATATTTAGATGAAAACGGTGCAGTAGGTTCTACTTCTAATATCACCAATTACAGTACCAGTAATGACATTCTTAATGCGCTACAAAATAACAGAGAAGGTCTTTTGTCTACACTTGCCATTTCAAGAATTCCAGGTCTGAATAAATTGGCAATTTTTGGAGGTCTTACAGGGGCTGTTCCAAGAGCATTAGGCGAACAAAACGAGATCTTCGGATACATTCCGGATAATGAAGGAATGAATCTGAAAACATTCGGAAGCGGTCACAGCGCCTATGCAGATGCTGTAGAAGCGATGATTGCAACCATTAATACCAATGTAATTGCAGTAAACCCATGATCCATGAAAAATATAATTTTTTTAATCTTTTTTACCATGACCTTATTTTCCTGTCAGGATACAAGATCCAGAAAAACTCAAAATAAAGAGCAATATCCTCCTCAAAAACTTTTTGAAGGGGCACAATTACAAGCAGCACAGAAAATTTTTGATGAAGATAATACCGGATTAGAAAGTATTTTAAAAAATGACCCGCAAATCATCAACCAATTAAGCGATATTAAAGGATATACTTTACTGATGTATGCTTCCATTGTGGAAAACCTTCATGCGATGGATATTCTTCTTAAAAACGGAGCAAATCCTAATATTATCATTCCGCATCTTTATGATTTGCCACTTTCACATGCGGTTGGGACAAATAATTATGAAATGGCAAAGCTTTTATTTAAATATAAAGCAAGCCCTAATCCTGCAGTAGGAAGTAGTCCTTTATGCGATGCAATGATGTTGGGTGCAGAAAGTACAGAAAGAAAAATGATTGATTTTTTGTTGGATAACGGTGCAGATATTAATCACAATTCTTATTTAGGAAAAAATATTATGGAGGCTGCTGCACGAAGTAATTTAGGCACTGCACAATATTTTTTAAAAAAAGGAGGCAAACCTAAAATAGAGGGAACTGAGCTTTCTCCAATGGCTTTATACATTGATTCTGAAGATAAGAAGCAAGCTAAAAATCAAAATTCTAAAAACGCGTCTTACTTTGAAAAGGTATCTGAAATGAAAAAAGAGCTTCAGGAAAAGTATGGTATCAATTTTCCTGTAATAGAAGATCCAAAGGCAGAAGCAAAACTAAGAATGGATTTGTATGAAAAACTGAGTGAAAAAGACAAAAGATTTGTGAATTTTAATAAAAATTATGGTGAAAATAGATATAAAGAAGACCAGAAACTTTTGTCTCAATAAAATAGAAATTACTCAAAAACGAGTCGTAGTATTACTACAAAAAGTGAAATTTTAAGCTTAAATTTTTCTTTCGGTATTAATTATGATTAAATTTAAAATAGTTAGAATCACAAAAATTTTCATAATAAATAATATGAAAATTTTGTCATCTCCAATGAGATAGAATAAAATATAAAAACCAAATTCACAAGTTTAAAGAAAAATATTATGTTTCAGGATAATACCACCAAACCTCAGCTTTCAGACGATATAAAGACTGGTGCTGCACAAAATCTAAAAGAAGAAGTTTCCACAAAAATAGCCGATAAAGCCACTGAGAATATAAAAAATGTCAGCCAGCCAATTAATGGAGCGGTTAAGAATTCTTCAGACATGTTTATGAATCAGATGGCTCAGACCAATAATTCGGCAATAGTAGAAGACAAAGTTTGGGCAAATCAGCCTACTTCAAAAATACATAATGCTTTGGCAATTCCTACAAGCCAGATTTTAGGAATCAACAGAGTGGTAAAGCTCGATTTGGTTATTGAAGGTAAAGAAATAAAGCATTTTAAACATTTTAAATTAAGCCAGAGTGCCATAAAACATCATGAATTCAGCATTACTCTTGCTCATGACACACTTGGTTCTGCAGAAAATCATAATCTGGAAGAGGCTCAGAATTTTTTAGGAAAAAGACTGACCGTCATTTTTAAATATAAAGATGTCATCGACGGTCCCGAAAGAAATTTTGTAGGAGTAATCACGGAAGTAGGTTTCAGTCAGGAAAAAGGCAGTTTAGGAAATATTGTATTGAGTGGTTTCAGCCCGACAATACTTTTAGATGCTGCTCCGCATATTCAGAGTTTCGGAGGAGCTCAACCCATTAGTCTTAACAGTATTGCCGATCAGGTGATCAAAGAAGGACTTGGCGGAAATAAATTCGATTTTCGAGTAGATGCTCAATACGGAAATGTTTCTTACAGCTCTCAATACGAAGAAACACATTACAATTATTTGGCAAGAATGGCGGAAGCTTATGGCGAACAGTTTTTCTATGATGGAGAAGTCCTTCATTTTGGGAAACTTCCACCAGCCGAACAACCTGTAAAATTGACTTACGGAAGCAATGTAAATGATGTGAAAGTAAGAATGAAAGCACAACATGTGAATCCTTCATTTTACGGATACAACAGCAGTAAAAACGAAAAGCTGACCACAGGAAGTTCTAAAATTAACCATGCTTCTGATATTGCAAAACGTGCCTACGAAATTTCAGAAAAAACATTTACAACACCCTCTCTAAGAGTTGCCCCGATAAAAGCAGCCTCTTTCATGGATATTGATGCTTCACAAAAAGGAACAGCAGGAAGTAAGGCTTCTCAGGTATTTATTACGTCAGGAGAAACTACAGTTCCATTCCTATATCCTGGTTGTACAGCAGATGTTGAGATGAGAAAACAGGATACCAATCAGACTTCTTATTTCACCAAATTAATGATGATTGAGGTGACCCATGAAGTGGATGCAAGAGGATATTATACAGGAAATTTTGAAGCAATTGCTGCAGACAGCGGTTATATCCCACGTCC
>NZ_LELA01000099.1 GCF_001677955.1 Chryseobacterium sp. BGARF1 | reverse complement strand
GGTGTTGCCATAATTAAAATTACTCTTTTTATGAAAACACTCCTTAAATTTCTAATATCAAATGTCCACTTTTTGCTGACGATTTACACTTTTATTATTTCTGCCAACTCATAAAATTCATCTATTGAATCTATAGTCTTATCCCGAAACATCTTTTGGAAAAGTTCAAGAAGTTTATTGAATTCATATTGTAATTCGAAAGATTCACAGTACATATATAATGCATTTGCATACTTTATGTTTAAAGATTCTTCATAAAATGACATTCCATTCTTAAAATAATAAGTTTCAACAACCTGATCTACTAAATGTGCACAAATAGCAAATTTTTTATAATAATAAGCAATTTTTACACTTGAATAATCTATTAAATCACTATTTAGGACATCAATGAGTTTTTGATGATTCTTATAATACCTTCTAATTTTTTTAAAATGGATTTCATCAGAGTTTGTATCAAAATTATTTAGTAATTCTAACGATTGCTCTTGACTTAGGTTATGAGATAATAATACGAAAACGGGTTGTTCTTTATCAAGTAAGTTTTCGCCAGAGTTTCCTGATTCATCAAAATATAGATTCATGTAATGTGTTATTAGTTGAGCATATTCTCAAATATACAAATTAGTAAGTGCTTAAACTAATATTAATAAAGTAAAAAATCCCAACTCTCGTCGGGATTTATTTCAAAGTTATAAGTTTTCATTTTGAAAAACATACATTATTTTCCAAGATGCCTCCTCACTGCGGCAACAGAAGTTCCGACAGCCTTTACAGCTTCTTTTAAACGTTCTTTCGTAACGCCAAGTTCTTTAGACCAGTAGTCTAGTTCCCAGCTTTCATTCACATTTACTTTGGTTGCATCTTGCGGTCTTCTTTTACTTAGATCATCGCTCATAATAAATAATTTATTGGTTAATAAAAGTAAAGGTAAGCCGCTTTTGTATCAGATAAATACGGTTTTCCGTAAATACAAAAAAATCCCAAATTTTGTTAGGATTAATTTTTTAAAATTCTATTTCTATTATTTTACTAATAATTATTTTTTTATTTCTGCAAGCTTTGCATATTCCTCAATATCAAAATTAAAGAATTCTTGTAAGGTCACATTCAGCTCTCTGAGAATTACTAATAATGTTTCAAATTCGGGATTGGTATTTCCGCGTTCCAATTCACCAATTGTTTTTTTTACCAGACCAGTTCTTAATCCTAATTCTTCTTGAGATATAGGCTTTCCAGTATCGGGATTTATAATTTTTTGTCTTAACTCAAAAATCCTATAACCAAGAGCTTTCTTTACATAAGTAAAAGTCAAATCTTTCATTACTTGTAAAATTCTTGGTTTAGAATTGAATTTTAGGATACTTATAAGTGTCTTTTGTTTTTTTTTATTATATTTGTAAAATAAGTTACTGGAATGTAACTTTGCGATACTTCAAAAAATTATAGAAGCTATTCGCTTAGAATCTCGTATCAGAAAACTGGCGTTTTTTATTACCACGAGAGGATAAGTAGAAGGCTCACGCATTCGGCGTGGGCTCTCTTATTCGTGGTAAAGGGTATGCCAGTACCTCTGATGCGTTAAGTAGAGTTCCATGCCGTTTTTTTTATTTCCAATGCTGCCCGATATCTTCTCTACACCCTAAGCGCTTTCTAAAAATATAATATCAGACTGCACGATACAATGGGGTGTACAACTCATTGCGGCTTTAAAGCTTACACGGGACACAAATTTCATTCATATTAAGTTTTAAGATGTGCTGGGGCAGGAGGTCTTGCTATGTCCTTACTGAGGCTTCCTCCCGAGCATTATCGAAATACATTATGTATATGCTAGAAAAAATATTGATTTTTAAGAAACAGAAAGTATAAAATAGAAGAACTAGCCATAGAAAAAAGAAAGCCCTCTTAGCACTATGAGTATTGTGGAATTTACGCAGTGCAGAAGAGAGCCTAAAATTTAACGAATTAAATCTTTTCAAAAGTATGAAAAAAAACTTTTGCAGCCTGAGTCATATTCAATTGGCTTTTGGCTTCACATTGCTCGCCTCCGGCGTAGCAATTGGGCAGATGCGTGTAGTCACGGGCACTGTTACAGATAATATTAATAATAAACCGATTTCAGGGGTAAGCATATTTCAGGAGGGTAGTGATACGGTTGCTACTACCAATAGTTCTGGTATTTATAGGGTTCAGGTGTCAGGTGAGAATCCTGTCATTGTCTTTAAGCATCCTGATTATGCTGACCGAAAAGTTTCTTTAGGAGATAGAGTAGCTGTTGATGTATCATTGGGTGAAGAGAATGGGAATGGAAACGAGAAAGCAATAGAGGAGGTCGTTCTTAATGCAGGGTATTATAAGGTTCGGGATAAGGAGAGGACGGGAAGTATTGCTCGGGTGTCTGCTAAGGATATTGAGAATCAGCCTGTGACGAATGTCCTTGCGGCTGCGCAAGGGAGGATGGCTGGGGTTTCGATTACGCAGACTTCAGGTGTTGCGGGAGGTGGATTTGATATTCAGATCCGGGGAAAGAACAGTATTCGTCGTGAGGGGAATGAACCGCTTTATATTATTGATGGTGTACCGATGAATGCGGAAACGCCTTCGTTGTATGCTGTTACTATTTTGCCGTCTGCTTCCATAAGTCCTTTGAATGCTATCAATCCTAATGATATTGAGAGTTTTGAGATTCTTAAGGATGCTGATGCTACGGCAATATATGGTTCCCGTGGTGCTAACGGTGTTGTGATCGTTACTACTAAGAAAGGAAAGAAGGGAAGGACAGAACTGAAGCTGAATACTTCTTACTCGCTAAGCAGGGTTGCCAATAGCATGGAGATGATGGGGACTGATGAATATTTGGGGATGCGTAAACAGGCTTTTGTGAATGATGGTATTTCAACGTATCCGGCGGCTGCGTATGATATGACGACATGGGATCAGAATAGGTTTACGGATTGGCAGAAGGTTCTGATCGGAAATACTGCGGATGCTTCTTCGCTTCAGTTGTCGTTAAATGGTGGTTCTGAGAATACTTCGTTCTTGATCAGCTATGGTCATCAGGAACAGGCGACTGTTTTTCCTGCTGATTTTAAGTACAGGACGAATAATTTGACGGGTAATTTTACATTCAGGTCTCCTGATAAAAGGCTTGAGGTGAATATGAACAATACGTTCTCTTTTCAGGAAAATAATGTGCAGAATGATGACCTTACCAGGAGGGCTTTGCAGTTGAGCCCCAATGCTCCTGCATTGTATGATGAGTTCGGGAACCTGAACTGGGAAAAGAATACGTTCAACAACCCTATTGCATCTTTTAAAAGCGAGTATCTGAATTCAACGACGTTCATCAATAACGGGACCAATATTTCATATAAGTTGTTTCCTTTCCTGTCGCTTAAGTTGAACGGCGGGGTGACATATCAGGATTTTGAGGAAATGAGCCTGAAGCCTCATACGATGTATAATCCTGCATCGGCCTTAACGAGTGCGAACTCCAATGCTTCAAGGAACAACCAGACGGTTTTTTCCTATTTGCTGGAGCCTCAGGTTACAGCGGACTTTTCTTTTGGGGATCATCGGTTTGATGTGCTTGTCGGAACGACCTTGCAGCAGTCTGAAACAAGGCAGGGTTCTATTGTGGGGATCGGGTTTGAAAGCAATGCTTTGATCCGGAATATCGGGGCAGCCAAGACGAAGACGGTCTCTGACCAGATCCGCAACCAGTATTTCTATACTGCGGCCTTTGCCCGATTTAATTATCAGTTTAAGAAGAGGTATATACTGAACTTTACTGGACGTCTCGACGGATCCAGCAGGTTCAGCCCTGAGAACAGGTTTGGTAATTTTGGGGCGATAGGGGCTGCATGGCTGTTTTCGGAAGAATCATTTTTGAAGGAGAATTCATGGCTAAGTTTTGGTAAGCTGCGTGGGAGCATCGGGACTACAGGTAATGACAAGATTGGTGATTACCAGTATTTGAATACCTATGGCGTGTCACCCAATATTTACAATGGTATCACTGGCTTGTTGCCTTCGAGGCTTTACAACCGTGATTTTACTTGGGAAAGGACAGTGAAGAAGGAGGTTGCGATGGAACTTGGATTCTTAAGGAACAGACTGAACCTTTCGGCTGCGTATTATAACAACAGCTCTTCGAATCAGCTGGTCGGTATTCCTCTTCCTGCGACAACGGGTTTTGCCACGATTCAGTCGAACCTTCCTGCAAAGGTTCAGAACACGGGCTGGGAATTTGAATTGTCGGGACAGGTTTTGAAGTCGGGGGATTTTAGGTTTGATTCTTCTTTTAACCTGACGGTTCCGCGAAATAAGCTGCTGGAGTTTCCGAACCTGGAAGGTTCAACTTATGCCAACCAGTATATGATCGGCTATCCGATGACGCTTGTCAAGGTCTATCAGTTTGAGGGGGTAGACCCTGAAACAGGTCTTTACAGCTTTACGGATTTCAATGGGGACGGGAAGATCACTTCTCCTGACGACACTAAGGTGATCGAGAAAATGGGAGTGGAGCTTTTTGGTGGATGGTCAGGGAATTTCAGGTATAAGCAATGGTCTGCTTCTTTCCTTTTCCAGTTTGTGAAGCAGAGAAGCTGGAATTATAACCGGAGCATGCTTGTTCCAGGTTCTATGAACAATCAGCCTGTTGAGGTTTTGGATGCGTGGTCTCCTACGAATCCTACAGGGACGTATATGCAGTACACTTCGGGAGCGAATGCACAGAAAAATTCACTGCATTCTTTCTTTCAGAATTCAACGGCTGCAGTTGGGGATGCTTCTTTTATCCGTCTGAAAAACGTGCAGCTTAATTATTCGATACCTGTGCAGAAGTTCGGGATCAAGGATGCAAGTATCTATCTGCAGGGGCAGAACCTTTTGACCATTACCAATTATTTCGGGGTTGATCCTGAGTTTACGGTGGTTGGTTATCTGCCGCCGTTGAAAACTTATTCTATGGGATTGCAGCTGACTTTCTAATATTTAATTCTTAATACAATGAAAATAACTATAAAAAATACTTTTGCTTCACTTACGGTCTGTTTGGTATTAACTGCTGTTTCATGTGAGAAATGGATCGAGACAGATTTTCCTGTTCATCAGATTCCTACGGAACTGGTTTTTGAGGATGAACAGACCGCTGAAGCTGCTTTGGCAGGATTGTACGGCAGTTTGTGGAACAACTCTCTGGTGTCCGGTGGCTCTGATGGGATGGGGCTTTTGCTGGGTTTGTATACCGATGAAATATCAACCGTGGCGGCTCCGGGAGGCAGCGGTCCTGTTGAGCTTTATTATAATTCGCAGATTCCTACTAGCCTGACTGTTTCGGCGGTATGGACAAATGCTTACCAGCAGGTTTATGCAGCGAACAGTATTATCGAAGGGGTTAGGAATTCAAAATCCTTGTCTCAGGCTGCAAGGGATAGAATAACAGGGGAGGCACTTTATGTGCGTTCACTGCTGTTTTTTCATCTTTTTCAGATGTACGGGCAGATTCCTTATCCTGATACAACGGATTATAAGGTGAACAGCACCCTTTCGAAGCTTTCGGAAACTGAGCTTTTGAATCGTCTTGAAACTGATCTGTCAGAGGCGGTCAACCTGCTTCCTGCCGCTTACAGGAATGCGGAACGGATTTATCCAAGTAAATATGTCGGTTATGTTACTCTTGCCAAACTGAAGCTTCTCTTAAAAAAATGGCAGGAGGCTGAAGTTTTGCTGCAGACGGTTATGTCATCGTCCAGTTATGTTTTTCAGAATGATTTCACCAAAGTGTTTTTGAAAAGTGGGACGCATATCATATGGCAGCTTAAGCCAAGGAACAGCGGGGATGCAACGAAGGAAGCGGCTCTGTATAATTTTTCAGGTATTCCGACGACCTATATGCTGAATGTGAACCTTGTGAATGTGTTTTCTGCGAATGATCTGAGAAAGCAGCAATATATTGCAACGGTGAACGCCCAGGGGCAGACGAATTACCGTGCTGTCAAGTACAGGAATCTTGCAGGAACCAATACGACGGAGAATTCCATTGTTTACAGGCTGGAAGAGGTATATCTTCTTTATGCCGAAGCTTTGATCCAGCAGAATAAAGTTGCGGATGCGATTCCTTATATCAACAGAACAAGGCAGAGGGCAGGGCTGACTGCGTTGCCGGCAACGCTTAGTGTTTCGGTTGCCATGCAGGAGTTGAGCCTGGAGAAAAGGAAGGAGTTCTTCAGCGAGCATGGAATACGTTTCTTTGACTTGAAGAGATGGGATCAGTTGAGCCAGTTGGCTCCTGTTAAAAGCAATTGGAAATCTTTTCATTCTCAATGGCCCCTGCCTCAGAAGGAACTGTTGTTGAATCAGAATCTTAATCCACAGAATACAGGTTATTAATCATAAGAAAGAAATTAATAAAATGGACAGTAGTAGTGGAAATGATGTGATAAGGAAAAGCTCTTTTTATCTTGCTTTCCTTTTGTTTGTATTGATTTACGGACAGGTTTCAGGACAGGAAAGACTTACTGAACTGGAAAAGCTTGTGGAAAATAAGGAAGATATCTATTCGTTGAAGGTATCTGCGAACGGCAGGTGGAAAGTTTGGCAGTCGGTATATGAAAGAAAGCCTCCAATACTGAAAATTGCTGATGGCAGGAATCATAATTCTTTGGTTGCTATTGAAGACCCCAGCCAGTGGCAGCTTGTCGATGACAATGATATCGTGGTTCGGATTGGAAGCAGATTAGAATACAGAAACCTCGAAACGGGAAAAATTAAGGAGTTTCAGGATGTGAAGGCATTTGAATATTTTGATGCAGGAAAGACTTTAATTGTGCATTATAATAATGGAAAGGACAATGCTTTGGAAATATATGACAGGAAATTGAATCTGATTCAGGGGTTTTCCAATGTGATATGGATAAAAGTCTTTGAAAAGAAACTGGCATTTGTTGTTGAATCAGATGGAAATAGTCTGATGGTTTTTGATTCTGTTAGTAAGAATATTGAAAAAGTATGGTCAGGGAAATCAGCCATTAACCTTTTTCATGAATCAGATATGAAAGACAATGGCTGGATTGTCGTAGTGAAGGAAAAGGAAGGTCTGAAAACACTGTACGTGGGTAAGGATAAAATTGTGAGGGAGCTTTCATTTGATGGCATCTTATATTTTGATAAGGTTAAGCCGATGGCCTCGTCGAACGAAAAAGCTGTTTATTTATCATTGGATAAAGCCAGGGATAAGCCAAAAAGCGATATTGATCTATGGTATAGCAGTGACTATAATCTCACTGAACATTTTAGGAATGTTCCTGAGCAGCAATTTGTCCTTTGGTTTCCTACAGAAAACAAAGTTGTGAAGATGGACGAAAAGTATAATGAGGGGTTTGCTTTTGGCTGTTCAGGCTTGTTTCTAAAGAGCGCAATAGATACTTTAAAAGTTGATCCATATGACAAAAAAGCAGCAGCAACAAGTTTTGCTGAAATATTTGTATATGACTCCAATTCAAATGAACATTTCTATATTGATTCAGTTGCTGAGCATATTTACTTGAGCCCTCAAGGAAATTGGATAACCTATCTAAAAAACGGAAGATGGGTCTTATATAATGTCATCCGAAAGAGTAAGCAGTTTTTAAATTATGATAAAAATGCGAAGCCTTACTTTTACTCAGATAATGATGCTGTATGGACTTCAGGAAGACAACTTCTCTCTCATAATTTCAAAACGCAAAGTGTTTATGAAATTGTACGCTTTGACGGTGACGTGGAAATCCTAAATTCTGAAAATAGGATACCCACAAAGTATTATGATAAATCAAGTCCGACAATCAACTTAGGCAGTAAACTGCTGTTAAAGGTTAAAAAAAAGGATTACCACTATTCTTATTATAGCTGGAAAAATGGTAAGAGTTTAGCCATCATTAGTGATGTGGATGATCTGATTACTGATTTGACATTTAATAACGTTACAGGAGCATTTGTTTGGAAGGCTCAAAATTACAACCGAAGCCCAGTGGTGATGGAAAGATACTTTACGGGGAAGTTGTCAAATGTGTATACCTCAGCACAGCCTGAAACAACAGGCAGGATCAAAATGAAACGTCTTTTCTACAAAGGTCCAAACGGTGATGATTTGACTGCATTGGTTTATTTACCTCCTGAATTTAAGGAAGACAAGAAATATCCTGTAGCAGTATTTATATACGAAGTTCAGAACGGGAAGAGTAATAGATATCTGGCTCCGTCATTTAATAACGGAACAGGATTCAACGAAAGGTTGTTTTTGGAATCTGGCTTTATGGTGATGCTTCCTGATATTGTTGCGGGTAAAGACGGCCCGGGGATATCTGCTTTGCAATGTGTCAACAAAGCTTTGGATGAGTTACTAAATATTCCTCAGGCAGATAGTAAAAAAGTTGGATTGATTGGGCACTCCTTCGGGGGATATGAAACAAACTTTATTGCAACGCAGTCGGATCGTTTCGCAGCTTATATTTCAGGGACATCGATTGTTGATATCATCAATACTTCATTTGCCTTTAATTATGGAACATATACTGCCGATTACTGGAGGTATGAGGACGGACAGTTTAAATTGGGTGATTTTGTCAGCGATAAAGAAAAGTATTATCGAAACAATCCTCTCTACTATGTTCATCAGATAAAATCTCCTATGTTTTTATGGGCCGGAACTGCCGATAACAATGTGAATCATGAACAAACGAGATCGATGTTCCTTGCTCTTAGGAAATACCGTAAAACCGCTGTGGCATTATTTTATAAAGATGAGCTGCACGGCCTTACGAAATATAATTTAAAAAAGGATTTATCACTGAGGATGATTGAATGGTTTGAATATTTTTTAATGGAAAGGAACGATTCTAAATGGATATCTAAAGAATTAAAGGGTGCTTTTTAGCACCCTTCTTAAATAAATTAGATTTTGTAAAGCACCTGAACGCAACCATCTTGATAAAGGTTCTGTTCTGCAGAACCGTCAAAATAAGTACATACTTGGTCTGACGAAACTATTGTGCATTGGTTTAGGGTCTCCTGACACTGCTCGGCAGGTGGTGCCATTGGGTCAAAACGGAAACCCGCTTCGATATTACTTTCTGTTTTTCCTGACGCTGTTGTAGCGTACGCACTTCCTATTCCAAGAGCAAATATTGCTAATGGTAATGCGATTTTTCTCATTTTTTTCATGATGTAAAAATTTGTATTGGTGCCTACTCTTTGATCAGGTTTTCGGCTTCTCCTGAATGAAATGTTGAGTAATGTTTTGCGATAAACGATATCTGAATAATTCATTTCCAATTAGTGTATAAAGATGATTGCCACTGATCCAAAATTCATTGAATTTTGATTCTTCTATTGTGGGGAGGTAAAAACTTCCTAAATACTTCTGCTCTCCAATAGCATACATATCGATAGTTATTGATTTGCCTTTCTGTAATTTATTTTCATTTTTGCCTAAACGTGGCGATTCAATAAATAGGACTCCACAATGAACGGTAGCTGATCTGTTTACAATTAAGGGTGGGTTCTTCATTTTCTTTTCACCAGTTTTCAATTGTACAACCTGTATGTCCGGAATGGTAATGTCATCTATGGTCTTATAGCTTTTGCTGTTCTCAAGATGTTGATCCAATACAATAAACTTGTTTTTATAAGTGTATACATAGACTACTTTTTTGCTGGTGTCGTCGAAAAGCAGTTTGCCATCTGTATCGAATACTCCGTCATTTACTTTTTCCAACAAATTGGGCTTTTCGATGACGGATTTTTCTTGAAGCGGCAATACTATACCTAATGTTTGTATTGCTTTTTCTCCAGAATATCTTACCGCTGCAAATGAGTCAGGGCTTAAGTTTCTCAATTGGGTAAAGTAAGTTTGCTTGTAGCTAATGGTTTGAACATTTGATTTTTCTTTTTCACCTGCATAAATAACAGGAACGGTTCCGTCATAAAGATAATACCGTGGATACTGCACATTTATTTTGGGGCTTTTAAAAGTAAAATCATAATGATCAGGGGTGATCCTCTGTTCATTTATTGCTGTCAAATTGTAGTCAATCGAAAATAACCTGAACGGGGTTGTGGTGTTTCCCAGATATACAGAGTCTTTTGTTGCTCCCGCAAAATAGTATGAATTGTATTTTAGGTCGAAACGCTTATCAAAATCCAAAGGATGTTTTAAGAACCTTCTCGTAAAGTTGTTTTCCCTATGCAGGATATATTCTGACCTTTGATGCAGAGCAACTAATGACAAGATACTTATAACTGAGATCAAGACTAACAACCCGGAGATTCTCAGTATATTGCTGTTCTTTATTTTGTTTTGTATCAGCAAAGCTGATCCTGCAAGCACTACTGCGACAATATTAAATATCAAGTGTGTGTTCCAGTCCATTTTCTCCAGGATTCCTCCACATGAACAGGGAACAAACTCACTGTAATGTAAAATAATGTAGATGTACGCTGTGAACAGAACCATAATTGTGAATGAAAAATAAAGCCCTAAGGTTCGTGTTCGTTCGAAGATCAGTAAAACACAAATCAATAATTCCAGAGTAAGGACAGCATAAACCATCAATTCGGCAAATACTCCTAAAAGGGGAGACTGGCTTAATTGCAGGTTAAAGTTTTCGAAATCCATGATCTTGCTAATGGTCGCATAGCAAAACAGCAAAATGAAAAAATAGCTTACAATTTCTACAAATCTTGTTTTAAAAGTTTCCATGGTGGTTAGTTTTTGTTATTATCCTGACTTCAATAAGATCCATTTGACTTTTTTTCCACAATAGAGTGGCATCAAGTGGCCTTTAGATACATAGCTGATAGTTGTAATATTGCCTTGAACTTCCCATTCACCGCTGATAGTGCAGGCAGACCCTGATTCAAGCACAATTGATTTTTCACTCTGCTGCTTACCTGACATGTATTTCCGGTTTTATCATTTTGTGATGGTGTCCTTTGCAATTCTCCAGTGGGATTTGTCCCTCTTTGGTTCGTCATCGTCGCCTGTATCGAAATCTGCAATGCCGCTATTTTCTATACCTTCTCTGCTATATGTTTTTGCATCAACTTCGTTCAAATTGAGTATTACATCAGATTGAACTTCCGAAACCAAATCAGTACTTGAATTTTCACAAGACTGCATAATTACTACAATGAATAAACCTAGTATTTTGATATACTTTTTCATAATTTCTGAATGATTTTTTAAAAGTTATCCGGCCGGTTTAATTAGAATTCTTGTTTCGAAATTAGGACGATGACGTCGTGAAAAAAAGGAATTATGGTGCTTCTGGATACAACTATACGTCATAAAAGATATAATATGACTTGCTTTTTAAATTGTAAATATTTGTTTATCAGTATGTTGTGTTGGTGTTATATTTCTTACGCCTGAAGAAAGGATATTGTAGCAGTTAAGCATGCAAATTTTCTAAATTTGTGTGCACCAGAAACCCATGCAAAAAACTTATACCATACTTCTACTTCTTGCAGTTTCTTTATCTAATGGCATTAAAGCTCAAGTAACGCAGTACTCTTATACCCAGCTTTCGAAACTTTTCAATAGTTATTCGGAAAATGATGAAAGAGGGCTTGTTTTTGTGAATCTTTATATTTCTAAAGCCAAAAAAGAAAGGAAACTATCAAAATTGATTTCTGCTTATGATGAAGCAGTATATTACAGCCGTTCTGTTGACAAAAAATTAAGTTATGCTGACAGCGCTGTTGCCCTTTCGATGAGATCAAAAAATGAAGATTTGATGTCTTGGGCCTATCTCAAAAGAGGGATCGTTTATTATTACAATAAAAGAGATTACCGAAGGGCACTACAACAATATTTGATTGCCTTCAATCACGCCAAGCATACCAAAGACCTATACATGCGCAACAAAATAGTTTATCATTTGGGGATTGTTAGGTTGTACTTAGGGTATTATGAGGAAGCTGCCTGCCATTTTTCGGATACAGCGAATTATTATGAAGAAAATATTTCGGCAAAAGATCATTTGAACATCAGGCTGAATAACGAGTCTGGCTACCTAAACAGTATTTATTGCCTGAGTTCTTGCTATAAGTATCTGGGAGAATTTAAAAAGGAAGATTCCTTGGTTGATCTGGGATTAAAAAGAATTAAAGACCCTGAAGATTTTTCCTTAGAACTGGCATATTTTCAGAAAGGTAAAGGTATTCAGCTGTTGCGTGATGGTAAAGATGAATTAGCATGGAAGCATTTAAAGTTTTCAGAAAGAATTCTCAAGCACGAGGAGGATTTTGCTTCATTGGCGAAAGTAGAATTTTATTTGGGGAAGTTTTATTGGAAGAGCGGCAATCGAAAAATGTCGTTAATCTATTTTAATAAGGTTGATTCTATTCTTTCCAAGTTTAAGTTTATTACTCCTGAGATCAATGCAAACTATCAGTATTTGATCAGTGATGCAAAGGAGAGAAGGGACGAAAGGAAGCAACTTTATTACACCAACAGGTTGATAAGCATTGATTCTGTTATGAAGGCAGATTTTGCCTATCTGTCATCCCGAATTCATAGGGAATATGATGTAGGTTCTTTAAATGAAGACAGGCACAGGCTCTTAAGAAAAAATAAAATTGGAGAGGTTTTAATTGTAGTTATTATCCTTTTGTCCTTCGGGATCGTGTATTACTTTATTGTTCGTTTCAAGAATAAAGAAGAGAGACTGACGGTAAAGTACAATCAACTGCTCGAGAAATTGAGCAAAAAAGATGATATAGACGCGGAAAATACATGTACTCTCAAAATACCTACAAAAGAAATTTACAGCCGTGAACTTATTGATAAAGTAAAGAAAAACTTAAAGATATTTGAGGAAAAAGCAAAGTTCAGGGATAAAAAATTGACGCTGGAGGTAGCTGCTAAAATGGTGGGTTGTAAAAGAAATGCGCTCTCTTATATTTTGAATACTCACTTAAATACGAATTTTACTCAATACCTGAAGGTTCTTCGGATCAAATATATTACCGAGAAGTTAATGGAAGATGATAGTACTTATTTAAAATACAGCATGGATACATTGGCTGAAGAGTGTGGGATGAAGAATAGGCAGGTGTTTTCGAATCACTTTCTGGAATTGAATGGCATCAGGCCCACAGATTTCGTTCGGAAAAGGGTTGAGGAGCAGAACAAAGACAAGGAAAAATAATTAATAACGCCGATTTTTACGTGACAAAAAATATTAAACGTAATGAACGGACAAAATTTAAGTAAAAATGTAGAAGAATTATGGAAAGCGCTGATCGAAAGTATTGATCTTATTCAGCGAAGTGAAACTAATGAAATTCTAAAAGCTGAAGAGATCCTCATGCAAACCGATGTCGCTATTAGAAAGTTGAAGAAGTATGTGCAGGAGCATCAATTTCAGGATTGGGCAGAAGAAATCTACTTTTTTAAAAATACAAAGCCTAAGTTTGTTTCAATCTACATCTTTTTTTCTCAGCTTTTACGAATCGAAAGTTCAAAGCCCTACGCTGATCAAAATGTTTTGAAAGAGTATTACGAAAAGGAGAGAATGAACCTTTTATATTTTTATCAGGAACAGAAAGAATTTATCAGCTATTACCGTAGAAATGCAAGTTATCTGGACAAAAAATATTTTGTAAGGTTTAAGTTTGATTTTAAACTCAAGCTAAGTCCTGAGTTTTACAGTTATGATGAAGATTTTTCCACTTCGCATGATCACACCGTTTCCCAGATCATAGCAAATGACCGGCTTGATTCCTATCTTTCAACAAAAGTAGATAGAGAAAAGGTGGTCGATAAAATAGTTTTTCAAAGCAGCCAGTTGGAATGGACTGCTCCAAAAGTGGCTTTGACAGAACTATTGTATGCTCTTTATCTTACCAAATGTTTTAATGGGGGCATGGCAGATCCTTCTGAGATCTTCCGTTGGGCGGAAACAGCTTTAAACATCAACTTAGGGAATTACCATAAAACACTTAATGAAATCAAATTGCGTAAAATTGACCGAACCAAGTTCTTAAAGCTGATTCATCAAAATATGGAACTTTATATTGACAGTCAGGAAGATTAGATTTTTTCTTATTTATACGACAATCTTTCGGTAGTTACGAAATACTACCGAAAGATTGTCGTATGCTTTTATCAGTTTTGCATGTATATAAATGCAAGGGTTATACCCCTTGAAAATACTTTATGAAATGAGAAAAATTGATCCTGCTACTCCTATCTGGCAACTTAGTGTCGAGGAATTCTTAGAAGTTTCCAAAAATGTCAACTCTGAAAAAAAATATGAATACGGCCTAAAAGGGTTGGCGAAGATTCTAGGATGCTCCGTATCTAAAGCTTCAGAGGTAAAATCATCTGGGATTCTTGATGATGCAATCATCCAAAACGGCAACATTATTATCATCGACAAGGAAATGGCTCTGCAGCTTTTTGGTAAAAAATAGATATGTATTATCTTGAATTAATTCAGAGGTTTTGGGATTTCAACTATGAAAATAATGTTGGATCTACAGTCACTGCATTCTACTTATATCTATTAAAAGAAGGATTTGCTAATGAACGTTATGACTTTAAATTATCTGATGTAAAGATAAGTGGAGAACTGCGACTGACTAGAAAAACGGTCAAATCAACTAAAGAAAAACTGCAGGTTTTAGGTTTGATTGAATTTCAGACCAGAAATGGTCTTCCGTGCAACTATCGTATACTGTTAAATTATCCTTTAAAACCTACTATTGAATTGGCAGTGAATCCATTGGGAATGGAAGGTTTTGTTGATTCGGATAGAATGCAATTAGAAGATGACTTCGTTGATCTTGAAGATAATGTTGCCATTCCCAGTAAGTCAAAGGATCCGCAGATAGGTGAAAATTTATCTTTCCCGAGCTCACAACGACAGCTCAAGAATTTAGATATTCCAAGCTTTGATGAATTTTTGCAATATGCTCAAACACTGGAATTATACGAGAGCACAATGAACCTTTTCATAAAGGAAAAATATAAAAGTTGGGTAGATGATGGATGGATTAATCATTCAAAAAGACCCATCACGAATTGGAAGTCTTCTTTAAAAAGTATTTTACCATTCTTAAAGGATAAAAATGCATTAAATGATTTTTCAATACAGTCCGTTCCAACGATAAAACGTCCGAAGTTGTCTTAATACTTTCCAATTAATTCCTTCAGATTTAATTTCTAAACGAGATTTTTAATTAATTACATTATTCAATATGGCTGACACAGAAATGAATTTTAAAATGATTCGTAAAATTTTTGAAGAAAAAAGTGATAGAAGCCCTGAGCGAATCAGATTGGGAAACGCTTTCGTTGATGATTTTATTTTTGAGGATCAGGCGGCAGCAGATATTCCCATCAATGCTTTGCGTGTCATTTTTAATATAGTTTCTATAATTAGTGCTGAACAATTTCGACCTGAGGATCGGCCTCATCAACTTTCTTTATTCGATGAGGAATTTGAGACTGATCATAATGTTTTTGCCTCAATTAAAATAAGGAATAGTAAAATCTCACCCAGCGGTTCAACAAAACAAGTCATTGATGCTTATGAGTTTTTGGCTAAGTTTAAAATGGCTTGGTATAAGTCAGTAAATGCAAAGGGAAAGGAGATCAAAACATTCGGAGGATTAATTTCTACTCCTTCTTATGATCAAAGAGGTTACACTCGGTTTTTGATCAGCAGTTACTGGCTTAAAAAATTAATGGTCATTCCTGAGTATAACTACGTCCTCTATAATCTGGTATATAATATCAGTAATAATAAGCATATCATTTTTGCGATATGGCTTTCAAAATTACCAGTGACAGGAACAAGTGTTAAGCTTTCTAATTTGAACAGAAAATTTGGACTGAACTATAAAACAGCAAATGATTTCTGCTTTAAATTCTTAAAACCTGCGAGAATCAATTTAAACAAATTCAATAATCTTTCTTTCAATTATAAGTATAACAAGGATTTGATTTCCATAATACCATATCAGACAAAAGAGGTAAAGACAATTGATCTAGTTGTAGATGTTTCTGAACAATCTAAATTGACAAGGAGATTAAGATACTTCAGAAAAAGATATATGCTGAAGGAAAATGAAATGGTACTTTTTATTTATCATTACAAAAACATACCCCAGACAAGAGTAATGATTGAACAAGCTTTTTCAGAATTTAAAAAGATGAATAGATTGCAAAAAAATAGGTCAACGGACTTTCAAGGAATAACCTTTTTACAGAAGATTCAGGAATATATCATTGTGCTTTATCGAGATACAAAAGTGGGGAAATTATTACCTAATGGTTATCCAACCATTATTTGAATTCGGATTTGAACTCATCTGTCTTTCGGAATTACGCTCATTTGCCTTTCGGAATTCCACTCGCTGACGTTAAAAGGATGTTAAAGTAATTGAGTTTCATATTGAGTTTTCGGAATTGCACTCATTGATGAAAGTCTACATACATAATTGTGGATTACTTATCAATTTTTAAAGGATGTTTTCGGAATTGCTCTCATGCATTGCAAATGCATTCTCGGAATTGTACTGATCTCTTTTTCGGAATAGCGCTGATCTGTTTTTCGGATTTCCGCTCACTCAAAAAATAAGTTTAATAAGCTAATACAGGTTAATTGCAGTCATCATTAAAAGTCCAATAAAAGATTACAAAGTTTATTTTTTATTAAAAGAAAAATAAGTCTTTAAAAATTGCTTCAAAAACAAAAAAAAATGAATTGTCAGTACATTAAGAATAGGGTAGGAATCAGAGTGGTGTTAGAGTCATTCAATATATTTCCAGTAAAGGAAAACAAAAGAACTGCTTTTTATTTCGCACTGGATAGAAAGGAAAATGTTCCAAGCCTATCAGTTGATTTTATGAAAAATACTGCTTTTGATTTTGGAACAGGAAAAAGCTATGATGTAATTTCTATTGTTCAAATCATCAACAGATGCTCGGTATCCGAAGCATTAAAATATCTTGTTCGGTTTGATTTTTCTCTTTTTAATTCTGAAGATAAGAAGGGTAGTATCACACAAAAAAACTATGAGGTATTAGAAGCGACAAACATTCGGCATCCTGCTTTAATTCAGTACTTACAATCTCGGAAGGTATACGGACAAAAGGATCTTGTATCGGAGATAAATTATAAGATGAACAACAAAAACTATTTTGGAATTGGTTTTAAAAACGATTCAGGAGGGTTTGAAATCCGAAGTATCTATTCTAAGTTATGTCTGGGAATTAAGGATGTAACATTGATCAAGAATGATTTGAATTCTTATAACGAAATCATTCTGTTCGAAGGCTTTTTTGATTATCTCACTTACAGAGCGATCAATATTATAAACGATGAAACTGCGGATTATCTCATTTTAAATTCTACAGTAATGTTTTTCAAAGTTGAAAATGTATTAATGGGATATGATAAAATTTTTCTTTTTCTTGATAATGACGACAATGGTAAGACAGTCAAACAAATGATGCAAACGAAATATAGGAATGTTGAAGATTGCTCCTCATTATACACTGATTGTAAAGATCTGAATGAATGGTACTGTAACAAAGATATATAATTATAAAAAATTACTTGCGCGTTCAAACATGCCGAAAATAGATGATAGTATTTTTAACTTCTCTATAGAAGCATAAGGGTCGGTTTCATGTACTTTCTTTGAAAACTACTTTACAACTCTTTTTATTTCCTTTTCAGTACATTTTCGTTGTACACAAAAACAAATTACATTATATTTGAAGCTAATGAGTAAATTGAACTTATGTTAATTGGATATGCAAGAGTAAGCAAGTTTGAGCAAAATCTCGATTTACAAACTGATGCTTTAAAGGATCTGGGAATTGAAAAAATTTTTGTTGATAGAGTTAGCGGGGTAAAATCTGAAAAGCCACAGCTAAATCAACTAATAAATTTTATAAGAAAAGGAGATACTTTAACTGTTTGGAGATTAGACAGAATTGGTAGGACTACAGTTGGTTTAATTCAGTTTGTTACAGAGTTGAACGAGAGAGGAATACATTTTAAATCTATTTCAGAGAACATCGATACTGGTTCTGTTAGCGGAAAATTAATTTTCCAAATATTTTGTGTTTTAGCCGAACATGAACGGAATGTTTTGATAGAAAGGACAAATGCAGGATTAAAGGCGGCAAGAGAAAGAGGTAAAAATGGTGGGAGACCAAAAGGAATGACCGAAAAGTTCAAGAAAATAGCTCCTTTAGTAAAAACTTCTTACGAAAGTAAGAATCTACCTATTGAAGAAATTATGAAAGCTTTTAATATCGGAAGTAAGGCAACATTTTATAAAATAATTAAATCCTAAAAAAGATTAAATACGGTTTACCGTAAAGAAATTTAATTTTTTAAAGATAATTTTAAAGATTAAAAATTAGAGAGAATTTTCTAACACTATTTAAAATCAAATATGATAATAAAAACCATGAGAATATAATGATAATTAAATTTAAACCTTTTGAGCAAATGCTAAGTAGATTACAATCATCAAAAAATGATTCTGACATAGCATACTTTTATGACCTTCTATTATTTGGCGAATATGTAACGAAAGTTATAAGCTTATTTTTAGTATCAGCAATAAATGAAGATAATGATAGATCAAAATATAGACAAGAATACTCATTAGTCCGTGGAAATGCCATTGGTGACTTTTCCAAATCAATTGAGGAAGTGCTGACAGGTCCATCCTCCCAATTACTTACTTCTGAGATTCGGGACTTTGAATTTAAAGAATTAACTCTACGATCTACAGATGGTGATTGGCAATATGATAGCCAAAAACTTCTTATGGAAGCTTTAAAAGTGTTTAATTTAGAAGTTCAGCCATTAGCTAGTAAGTCTGCTTTAAGAAATTGGTTTAATAATTTTTCATTTTTACGAAATAAAACTAAAGGTCATGGAGCAACTACTGTGGAATCTGCATCTTTAGCATGCCCACTACTAGAAGAATCTATATTTTTAATAGTAAATAATTTCACTGCTTTTAGCAGACCTTGGGCATATTTGCATAGAAACTATTCTGGAAAATATAGAATTTCCGTTTTAGGTGAAAAAACAAACGACTTTGATTATCTTAAATCTGATACCTCATATAATTTTGAAAATGGAATATATTGTTTAGTTGATAAACCTAGAAAAATAAACCTATTTCTTTCAAATCCTGAATTAAGTGATTTTTTCTTATCAAATGGAAATTTAAAAAATGAAAAGTATGAATGTATTTCTTATATTACTGATGAGAGACTAATTATCAGTGCGAGTGATTACTTAACTCCAACAACTTTATTACCAAGTAGCCACACTGAAGGTAACAATGAATTAGATGTTATTGGTAATACATTTACAAACTTACCCGACTCTGTTGACGAATATGTAAAGCGTCCACAGTTAGAAAATGAACTATCTAAAGTTTTAAAGGAAACGGATAGGTTTCCAATTGTTACATTACTGGGAAGGGGTGGGATTGGTAAGACATCCTTAGCCTTGAATGTAATTAGAGAGATAGCCTCCGATGAAAAAGCTAATAGATTTAATCTAATAATTTGGTTTAGTGCTAGAGATATAGATTTATTAATTGACGGACCTAAACAAGTTCAAACTAAAGTATTGAATCAAAAGGATATTGCTGAGGAATACTGTAAATTAGTTTGTCCAAATGAAAATATTAAAGATAAGCAAACTTTTTTCTCGACTCAATTAAACAAAAATAATGAAGGTGATACTCTTTATATTTTTGATAATTTTGAAACTGTCACTAATCCTGTAGAGGTTTTTGAATGGATAAATACTTACATAAGAAATCCAAATAAAGTTTTGATTACTTCTAGAATTAGTAGAAATTTTAAAGCTGATTACCCTGTTGAAATTCAGGGTATGGATGAGCTAGAATGTAAAGAATTAATAGATATATTTTCGAAAAAATTCTCAATCGAATCCTTATTGACACCTAAATATATTGAAGAAATTATCACAGAATCAGATGGGCATCCTTACATAATAAAAATACTATTAGGAGAAGTTGCTAAATCTAGAAAATTAAATAAAATACAAAGAATAGTTGCAGATCAGGAAAAAATATTAAACACGTTATTTAAAAGAACTTTCAATAATCTTTCTCCTGCAGCAAAAAGAGTATTTTTAACTCTTGCAAGTTGGAACTCAATAATACCTCAAATTGCTGTAGAGGCAGTACTGTGGAGGCCAACGAATGAAAAAATTGATGTTGAAGGAGCTATTGATGAATTAATAAAAAGTTCATTTATAGAGCTTGTGAATGAAGATAATGAAGCTTTGATTAATATTCCATTAGCAGCAAGACTTTTTGGGATACGTGAATTAGAAGTCTACCCTGAGAAAATCAAAATATATGATGACAGAAAATTATTGATGGAGTTTGGAGCATCTAATAATAGTTCAATTAGCGTTGGCTTAATGCCAAAAATTGAAAGAAAATTCTCAGAAGTTGCGAAAAGGATAGATTCTTTAGAAGAATTTATGAGAGAGTTACCTACATTAGAGTACATTGCTACAAAATTCCCTAAAGCCTATAACAATATTGTAGATATATTCGAAGAATATCGGGACTACGAATCTGCTAAATATTATATGAGAGAATACTTAAAAAATTCATTACCTCCTACAGAAAAAGCACGGGTCTGGTTAAAATTTGCTGATTTATGTAAAACTACTGAAGATTGGGATGGAGAAAGCCATGCTTTATCACAATTGATTTTAATTCCAAATGTAATTTTTGAATTTATTAGTACAGCAGTTAACAGGATAAATAATTTTTATCATAATAATCCAGAAGCTAAAACAGTTGAATATAGACAGCTTTTACTTGATAAAGTCATTGAAGTTGTAATCAAACGAATAAATGAAGGAGATGCTACTGATTACTCACGATTAGCATGGTTACTTATTAATAATAGTGAAGAAAAAAGAGCTTTAGCGATGGTTGAAAAAGGTTTATCAATAGAACCAGAAAATCAACATTGTCAAAGATTATATACTAAAATATTGGCTATGAATAATCTAAGATGAATTTCTTTTGTAGAATTTATCATTATTATAACAATAACTAATTTCAAAAAATAGTATTTAAGATTTAATTTTGCTGAACAGAGTATTGATCATGAAACATAACGACTTAACCTTATGACTGCGAAAAAAAAAATAAAGTTTATTATTTCAATTGTTGCAGCATTTGTAGCTTTTGCACATCTCATTTTCCCTAAAGTGAACATTGACATTATTACAGTTACGCTCATCGCACTGGCAATAATTCCTTGGCTTGAGCCGCTTTTCAAATCTGTCGAGTTACCAGGAGGTGTAAAACTGGAGTTTCAAGAGTTAGAAAAAATTGAAGAAGAAGCAAAGAAAGTTGGATTAATATCTGTAGAAGATGTATCAACAACAATTGAAGAGAATAAAGACAAATCAAAATATTATTTCGTTGAAATAGCAGAGAAAAACCAAGAATTAGCTCTCGTTAGCTTACGTATTGAAATAGAAAAAAGATTAAGGGAAATTGCAACTAAATATAGTATTGACACAAAAAAATATTCTATTATAAGACTGATTGACGCTTTGGCAGATAAAAATATTCTCACTATTCAAGAAACCACAGTTTTAAAAGACATGATATCAACGTTAAATCATGCCGCTCATGGTGTAGAATACGATCAAAGAAATGCTCAATGGGTAATTGACAATGGACCTGCAATTGTAGATAGCCTAGAGAATCGTATAGCAAATCGCGGAATAATTTTTCATGGTTCAAGTTATGATAGCGAACATTGGATTGATAAATCATTTAATGAATGCGAATGGGTCACAAATATTGAGTGGAATGAATGCATATCAAAACATTTAGCCTTATGGAATAAAGAATTAGAAAATATTTACAATTCCTTATTACAAAAAATTGATAGCAACCAGAAAGAAAAGCTTATTCAATCCCAAAATAATTGGCAGCATCAGATAGCACTTGACCAATTATTTATGTATTCGTTTAATGATCTGAGACTAAGAGTTGGACGGGAAGGTCAAATCTTATCATCTGTTCATTTTATGAATAAGGTGCGAGACAGAACCTTAGAACTTGAAGAGATTTTAACAAGTTTAACGTAAATAAATTTAGATTGTAGAGATACTATAACTGATAAAGTTTTAAGCTTTAACAAAATATGATAAGTCTCACAAAACGATCAAATAGGATATTGCATTTTGATCAATAAACGCTAAATGTTTGGTGTGTTTTATAGGCCTATAAAAATCAAAAAATGATAAAATGTACTGATTCTTAATAAATTAAGGTAACTACATAAAAATTTATACAAAGTAAAAATTTAACTAATCAAAACTAAGCTATTACCAAAGAAAAGGTCAAGTAAGGTTTTAAAAAGCAGTACTTATTTCATTATTTCAAATTTTATTTTACTCTGAGAAGTCCGGAGATTTTTTATTTTTGAATTCTCGTTTTTATTCAAAATATTTGTTTAAATTCACTATTACGTAAAAAGCTAATAATCAACATTATGGAAAAATTAAGAAAAATTACAAGATTTGGATTAAAAGAAATTCAGGGAGGAATTGAAAGATGCATTCAAGATTGTTTTCAAGAAGGATACAGAAAATGCTGTATAAAAGGAAAACCTTATGTATGCATACCGGACAACCAAGTATGTTCATAAAATAAGTTGAGTAAAAAAGACTATCAATTTGATGGTCTTTTTTTGTTGACAAATTTTTAGTTATTGTGGCAGATTTTTTCTGCTACGAGTCAACATATGGAGTTTACAATTATGTATATGCCGGAGGACAGACATGTAGGAGATTCTGCGGGAGATCAAGGAGGAGCTTCTGTTAGCGCGGGAGGTAGCCTTTTTGTTGCATATAATAACTCAATAAGAGCAATAGACCCAGGGTCATTCGAAAGTAAAACCATATCAGTTGGTGCATCCGCTGACCTGAAAGGTGGCATAGGAGCTGGTGCTAGCGTAAGCTATTTTTCAGGAACAGGAAACTGGAAAGATAAAGGATGGCATGGAGTCTCTGTAGGAGTAAGTGCAGGTATAGGTGGGTCGGTAAATGCAGGATCAGCTACAGGATCAGTATCTCAGACATACTTAATCAATGCAGCTAAATCAACTGCAAAAAGAAGTTCGATTGACAGGACGTTAAATTCTATAAGTCCTGTTGCTTCAGCAATAACGAATCCTAATCCAAAATATATACATCACACATCAGAATTTAATTAATAAAATAGACATGAAATATTTAAGATTTGTTATATTATTCATTGTTTTCATAGGGATGGTAATATATCTGTCTACAACTGGAACAAAAGAATATACTGAAAACAATAAAATTTTAAAAAACGGAGTTGTTTTTGGAGGAACGGTTGCTGATATAAAAATATCTAATAATCACGGTTTTGGTATATTGAGTGTGAATGTCTCTAACTCGACTGTTAAAGAATTTTCAAAAAAATTAGAACATGGAATATATCCATACCAAATAAATGGAAACCAGGCTGAAATTTATTTACCAATATTTATTGAAAGACAAATTGGTGATAGCGTAAAGTTAGATTCTGATAAACAAATTATTTACTATAAAGGAAAAAAGTCTAAAGATGAAGGAGAGGTTTATATTATTACCGAACCAACCGATATAGATTTTGTAAAAGAGAATACATTGTTTAAATAAAAAATCCCCCCCCGCTGGTGCTAGCGTCTCGCTCGTTCTTTTGAAGATAACAAACCCCACCGCAATTGCGGTGGGGTTGTTGTTTTATAAAGCTGTAATATTTTTAAATTTAGCGGCTTTAATAAGTCCGTCAATGGTGTAGAAGATATTTTTTTTATTTTCTTCGGGCAGTTGTTCAATATCCTGCAAACGTTGGAGGTTTTTTTATCCAGAGTTATATTCTCGGACTTGCCCAATAAATAATCCAGCGTTACATCCAAAGTATATATGCAAATAAAATTTCCAGTATCAGTTAAGCTACGTACAATTAGCAAAAGAATTGTTTGAACAGCAAAAAATGAAAAATACATTTTGTTATTCAAAAGGAATTTGTAAATCGTCAGCAAAAAGTGTACTGATTTAGGCTTTAACTTAAGGAGTGTTTCATAAGCGATTAATTTTTAAATTTGATATTATGAACACCAGGAAAAAACCTACTCCTGAAACTTACATTAAAGGGATCAGGAGAAAAACCAGAAGAATCTTCACAGCCGAGCAAAAGATTCTCATTGTAATGGAAGCCCTTCGTGCAGAAACTTCTGTAGCACAGCTCTGAAGTAAGCATGGCATTCAAGAATCAACCTTCTACAAATGGAACAAAGAATTTCTTGAGGCCGGTAAGAAACGCCTTTCCGGGGATGTAGTTCGTGAGGCTACTTCTGATGAAGTCAGCCAGCTACGTGAAGAAAACAAGAAGCTAAAAGAAATGGTTGCTGATCTCGTTTTACGGTATGATATTGTAAAAAAAGCTTGGACATGCTGGACTAACCCAGAAATATAGAAAATATATGAGGTTATCCGCCGGTGAAAAATTAGAGATCATAGAACTCGTTACCCGCAGCGAAATAGGTGTCAATAAGACCTTAAGGGAGCTCGGCATCCATAAGAGCACCTTTTACAAGTGGTATAATCTGTATCTGAAAAAAGGATATGAGGGCTTTTTTTCTTCCCCTTCTTTTAACAGCAAACAATGGAACAGCATTCCCGAGGGAGAAAAAAACCTTGTGGTAGAGATCGCATTGGAGCATCCCGGACTTTCCAGCCGGGAACTGGCTTACAAAATCACCGATGAGCAGGGTATTTTTCTTTCAGAATCAAGCGTGTACAGAATTTTGAAAAAGCGGGGTCTGATCACTGCTCCCTCTCATATCCTGCTCTCAGCTGCTGATGAATTTAAAGATAAGACCAATTTTGTACATGAGATGTGGCAGACAGATTTCACTTATTTCAAGATTATCGGTTGGGGCTGGTACTACTTAAGTACCGTTCTAGATGATTACAACCATTATATTATTCATTGGGAGCTCTGTAGAAACATGAAGGTGAATGATGTGAAAAGAACGGTAGATTCAGCTGTAACAAAGGCAGGGCTTAAAAAAGGACAGGTCCCTAAACTTTTATCTGATAATGGTTCCTGCTACGTAGCTTCCGAATTGAAAGAGTATCTGCAGAAAAAGCATCAAATCAATCAGCTTCATGGAAAACCTGCTCATCCCCAGACCCAGGGAAAGATAGAACGTTACCACAGAACGATGAAAAATGTGGTAAAACTTCATTTTTATTACAGCCCTGAGGAATTGGAAAAAGCATTGGAGGAATTTGTAAACCGCTATAATAATGAACGGTATCACGAGTCTCTGCAAAATCTAACGCCTGCTGATGTGTATTTCGGAAGAAGCGACGAAATACTCCGGGAACGCAGGAAAATAAAAGAGAAAACATATTAACAGAAATTACTACTTTTGAATCGTACTGAAAATGGGGAGTCTACACACTAAAGACCCTTCTGAAATTGGAGATTTGTTTTTAATCTCTGATGAAACGAACAAAAGATTTATTGAAAATCATACTAAAATAAAACAGTAACGAAACTGAATATAATCTCAAAAAACGATATTTTTCCATTAGTCAACTATAAGAATCAAACGGTTTACTTCATATTTTCTTTTGAGGCTTTTTGCATTT
>NZ_LELA01000098.1 GCF_001677955.1 Chryseobacterium sp. BGARF1 | reverse complement strand
TCAAAATACTCAATCAAGAGTTCTGGTAAAAATAATTTAAGTAGTTCAGCATCATTTAACATACTACAAAAATATCATTTATTATTTTTCTCCCCAAGTTTTGAGACTGAGCCGATTTTTGCTTAGTCCCCAACTTTTGAGACTGAGCCCTGAAAATCTATTTCCTAAAAATTTCTAAATAAAATTCTGAAAATCTCTTCTCTGAATGTGGTGAAATATTTCTGGGCTTTTCAAAACAGTTTTTTTTGTTGAATTCTTAGTTTCTCTTTTTTATACTTTTTTGATGATAATAAAATGCAAAGAATGTAGGAAGCATGCTATAACGCAAGCAGTAACTTCTAATTTTGGTTAATTGCTATTTGTGATGGTTCTCCGTGATTTTGCGTAACAATAATTGGTGAGAGGGTAAAAACTACAAACGGTTAGTTTTAAAACCAGATATAATGATTTTGGAAATTTACAAGGGATTGGTGGTTTCTTACTTTGGTTTTGCTTCTACCTTTGTCTCACAAATAACCAATTAATTTTATTGAAATGAAAAATTTTATTACTGGTGTTTTTACACTACTAGCAACAGGATTCGCATTCGCTCAAGCAAACGTTGATGTGAGTACTCAAATGGGAAACTTAAATGTGGCAACTGTGAATCAAACAGGATTTTTTAATCAAAACTACCTTTTACAGGACGGTAACCGTAACACGGCAGACATTGACCAAACTGGAGCTTTTAACATTAATGTTGCTTCGAGTAACGGTAACAGAAACTCTATTGATGTAGACCAAGTAGGATTAGGAAACTCAAACGAAACAAATCAGTACGGAAACAGAAACTCTGCCCAAACATGGCAAATAGGAGCTTTTAACTCTACTGAACAAACACAAATTGGTAGAAGAAACGATGCTACTTCTATACAATGGGGAGTAGGTAATGAGGTAGTACAATATCAAGATGGTAGAAGAAATGTAGCATCTGCTTTCCAGTTAGGTATTGATAATACTGCTGTACAGGTACAGTTAGGTAGAAGAAATGATGCTTCTGCTGTACAATTAGGAAGCGGAAACTATATTTTACAATATCAGGATGGTAATGATAATATGGCTTCTCATACTCAGGTTGGTGCAGATAACGTAGCGGTTTCAGCTCAATTAGGTAATGATAACTCAGCTACAGGATTACAAATAGGTTCAGACAACGAGCTGTATCAATTACAAGTAGGTAATTCTAATACTGCCATTGACTTCCAATTAGGTAATAGTAACATGATATCAGTAAGTCAATTTGGAACTTATAACTTCCATTTAGGAACTCAGATTGGAAATTCAAATTCATTAACTGTTGTACAGTCTAACTAAAAATTCAATAAAACCAAAAAAGGGGAAGTATCATTGCTTCTCCTTTTCGGTTTCTATCAACTATTTTTTTAGTAGTAAATATAACGGTAAACAGTGATTTTGATAGAGTAACCTATTCATGTGTTTTGTAACAATAAGTATTAAGGTACCTTTAAATAAAAAAAAATGAATGCGCTCACTAGATTCTTTTTTTGCTTAGGATTTTTATTTTTCTCTTTTTCTTCTCTGAAATCACAACAAGTAGAATGGAATCAAATTAATAGTAATAGTGTTTTAGATTTAGCAATATTACAAGCTGTGGATAATCATACTTCTTATTCGAATATTTTACAGATAGGAGATTCTAATAATATTGAAGCGATGATAAATGCGAAAACCAATATTATGATACAGCAGCTTGGAGATTACAACAGTTTATATTTTAACAATTCTTTTTCGGATACCAAAACAAAAAATGTCATCAACACCCAGGGTAATAATAATATTATCGATATCACGGGGAGTAACAGCGTATCTGAAAATATGAAAGTAAATGTAAAAGGTGATAACATGACCATTTTTATGCGGAATTATTAAATAGAAAAGTAATGGCAAGTAAAAATATTTTATTATTTACTTTTCTTACCATCTTTCTGTCCCTTGGTTGTTATGCACAGGAAGAAAGAAAAGTATCTGCCAGATTAGAACGTGAGACGATAGAACAGCAGTTTATTATCAAAGCGTTTGCTACCAATACTACTCCTGTATATAAAGAGCTCAATTATCTCTTAGTATCAATCAAAAAAGGGAATGGAGGCAATCTTTCAAACAACCGCCAAAGCGGAAAGTTTACAATAAATCCTAATGAAGTAAAAAAACTATCAGAACTTAGTGTTAATCTAGAGACGAAAGATGCTTTGAAAGTATTCTTATATATAAGAGACGAAGAATCTCAAAAGTTGATTGCTAAAGATAGTTTAGAAATAAATCAAGAAGCTTTTAGTAAAAAAGCAAGCAAAATTGAAGAGGAAGTCTTCTCGGAACTCAAAGGATTAATGATAGATGAAACGAAAACCAAAGTAGGAAAAGACTTTTACGATTTGTTTTATATGCAATACAACCAGGTTCCGAAAAAAGACAATGCTACGATTACTATATCAGAAGTTCCCACACGCGGAGTAAACGGGCAAATTAATATCGAAATTGAAGATAAGGTAATCTATAGTTTTATGACCAACCCTAGTGAAGATTATTTAAAAGAACAGATGCTTATGAGTTTTCGTTTGATTAAAGAATTTATTGCTAAGAAAAATCTTATTAAGAATGAATTCATATACTAAAAACAATTACCATGAAACCACTTTATGTTTTTCTTATACTGTTTTGCGGTTTTTTCCTTGGAAAATCTCAGCAACTTGTTTATAAACCTGTCAATCCCGCATTTGGCGGTGATACTTTCAATTACCAATGGCTATTAAGTTCTGCAAATGCTCAAAATCAATTTGATGAGAAAGATAGTTTGAGTGATTTGCTAAACGGAATGAATTCGATGGATAGTTTTAGTGAAAGTCTAAATAGACAGATTCTCAGTCAATTATCACAAAAACTTTTCGAAAATCAATTTGGTGATGGGGCTCTTAAACCCGGAAATTATCTTTTGGGTTCGTTGTATATACAGATTACAACTACTGCGCAAGGATTGCTAATTAATATTTTGGATACCGGTACAGGTGATCAATCCGAAATTGTGATTCCCAAATAATACTAAAAACTAAATTACCATGAAATTTTACATTTACATCAGAATTTTTTTCTGTCTTACACTTGTATGTGTTTCTATAGGATGTAGTTCTTTACTTGGGCTTCCTTCTACACCAGAAAAATCAACACTTGGCGAGAATACAGCTTATACAAAAGAGCTGAAGGATCTTATCCCGCCAAAAGAACGTATTGTAATAGGGGTCTATAAGTTTAGAGACCAAACCGGTCAATATAAACCATCCGAAAATGGTAACAATTGGAGTACTGCTGTACCTCAAGGTACTACAACAATTCTTATTAAAGCATTAGAAGATAGTAAATGGTTTATCCCTATAGAAAGAGAAAATATTGCTAATTTGCTTAACGAGAGACAGATCATACGCTCTACCCGTCAAGAATATCTTAAAGACGCAGATAAAAATAGCCAAACATTACCCCCACTTCTCTATGCAGGGATATTGCTAGAGGGCGGGGTTATTTCTTATGATAGCAATGTTTTAACAGGAGGTTTAGGTGCCAGATACTTCGGGATCGGAGCCTCTACACAATATAGACAAGATAGAATAACGATTTATCTTCGTGCGGTCTCTACCTTAAATGGAGAAATACTTAAAACCGTTTATACTTCAAAAACGATTCTCTCTACAAGTGTTAATGGAAGTTTTTTCAGATATATTGATACAGAAAGACTTTTGGAAGCAGAAGTTGGATTAACTCAAAACGAACCTGTACAGCTCGCAGTGACAGAAGCTATAGAAAAAGCAGTAAAAGGATTGATTGTTGAAGGAATAAGAGATAACATATGGGGGAAATCTGTTGATGAGAATATAGGAGTTTACAAACCGCTTATAAAAAGCTATGAAAACGAGCAAAATGATAATCTGAATAGAGTAGTAGGGAATAAATACCCAAGCAATTATAGACAACAATTTGCTTTGTATACCAACCTTGAAACACAAAAAGTAAAAGACGACTATGTAAACCCTAAGTTTAATTTGGGAGGAAAATTTGGATTCAAATATTTTTTTAATCCTTATTTAAATCTAGACGTTAGTGCAAGTGTCTTCACTATAGAAAATAAAAATATTTTTTCCCGTACCTACTTTACTCCGGAAGTCAATCTAGAAGCAGTCATTTTACCTCAGTACAAACTGACTCCATTTGTTTATGGAGGAGTTGGAGCGATGTATTCTGGGATGAAACCATTGTACAAAGGCCAATTTGGTGCCGGATTAGAATATATGGTCGGAAAAAACTTAGGAATAAGAGTTTCTTCGCAATATGATCTTGGCTTTAAAGATGATTGGGATGGTTTAATAAACGGAAAAAGAAAAGATCAGGCAATGAGATTTTCGATTGGAATAAACTTTTATATAGGAAAAAAATAAAAACTTAAACTATGAAAACTATATTACAAATTCTCGGCATAATTATCATTTCATTTTCCTTGATAGCTTGTAATGAAGAGCTTGTAGATCAGGCTCAATCGGGAATATTAAAAGGAAAAGTAGTGAAAAGAGGTACGAATGTTCCTCTAGGAAATGTGAAAATTTTTACTGCACCTACCACCGAAACGGTATTTACTGGTACAGATGGTACTTTTGAGATTAAAAACATGCCCGTTGGAAACTATTCTGTAAAAGCTGAGCTGAGTGGATATATTACCACGTTTCAGGCAGTCAATATTCAGAAACAAGATCAGGTAGTAACCGCTGTTTTCGAAATGGATGATGATAATTCACTTAATACACCGCCTACAACTCCGGTATTGCTCAGTCCAATAGACAATGCGGTGAATCAACCTCTCACTGTTGAACTCACTTGGAACTCTACTGATCCCGATACAATTGATGTGCTAAAATATAATTTGACCATTAAAAATAATCTTGATACCAATATTATCCAGGTCAATGATCTTCTTACCAATCATTATACACTTTCGAATCTTAAATTTGGGGTAAGTTATTTTTGGCAAGTTTCAGTTTCTGATGGAATACATGCGCCTGTACTCAGTGCGATCAGTAAGTTTACTACTAATATGGTTCCTCTTAATCGCTATCATTATGTACAAAAACAAAATGGAAACTTACTCATCGTGTCGAGTAATGAGCTGGGAGCAAATTTCCAATTTACAAATTCGTCTTACAATAGTTGGCGACCTAGAAAAAATAATAATGCAGGATTAATTGCGTTTTTAAGAACAGAAGGAGGTAATTCTCATATTTATACTGCCAATCCTGATGGATCCAATGTTTTTAAAGTAACAACAGTACCCGTCGCAGGATTTAATAATAATGAAATGGATTTCTCGTGGAGTACCAATGGACAAGAGTTTCTCTATGCAAATTTTAATAAACTCTATAGAATAAATAAAGATGGAAGTGGTTTAAATTTAGTCTACACAGCACCTTCCGGAACGATGATTTCTGAATGTGACTGGAGTTATGATGGAAGCAAGATTGCATTAAAAACCAATAGTATCAATGGATATAGTACCCAGATTTACATCATTGATATGTTGGGAAATACGATAAAGACAATTTTATCTGGAACTCTAGGAGCGAGTGGAGGTCTAAATCTTTCTGTAGATGGTAATCGTCTATTGTATACTCGGGATATGTCAGGTTTTGAAGATGTTAGTGGTAATTACAGACAGCTCGATACTCACATTTTTATATATGATTTGACATCCAATATCACCTATGATATCTCTTCTGAAAGTGAAAGACCACAGGGTACAAATGATTTAGATCCTCGATTTTCACCCAATAATGCTCAGATTATTTTTACCAATACTTCTAATGATAATATTTCTCAGAGAAATGTAGTCACTGTAGACCTAAATAATGATTTGACAGATATGCAGAGAACAATACTCTTTACCAACGCAGAAATGCCGGATTATGAATAAGAATTTGTAGTCTCATAAAATCAATCCAAAAACTTTAGTGTAATTTTAAGAAGTCCGTCTCACAATTAGTGAAAACGGACTTTTTTTATTATTTTTTTCGACCACGTATCGGAGAATAATTTTCATATAAAAGATTCTCAACCCATTTTATTTAATTGTGAGAGAAACTCTTTTTCTTTTAATTCTTTTTCTATAAAAAAGATGATTCTTTTGTCATACAAAAAATAAACTCCAGATCAATTAATCTGGAGTTTACTTAGGGTAATACTATTGGTTATTAATCTATAATATGATTTGCGATGGCGTATTTTACCACGCCGACAGAATTTTTTACATTCAGTTTCAATAAAATTCTTTTACGATGAGTTTCTACGGTATTTATGCTTATAAAAAGCTTTTCGCAAATATCCTTGCTGCTTAATCCGTCGCAAATCAGCTTTAGTATTTCCATTTCTCGTTTGGTAAGAGGATCTTGAATGTGAAGTTTTTGTTTTTTTTCATCGGTGTTCAAAAAGTTGATCATTTTCTCTTTTGCATAGTCACAGATGTAAATTTCATTTGAAAGTAAAGCTTGTACAGATTTCAAAAATTCGTCGTACCGGCTGTCTTTATCAAGGTAGCTTTTTATTCCTTTATTAAATAGTTTTCTAATATCCATTATATCATAGCTGTTGCCAATTACAATAATCTTTATCGTTTTATTTTGTGCAGTAATATTTTCTACATTTTTTAAAAGATCTGTCAGCATAAGCATATTAGAGTTAATCATCAAAAACTCTGGAGGTTTGCCTTGAAGGTTCTCTTGTAAGGCCTCGTAAGAATTACACAAATCAATAGTATTAAAAAGACTGCTTTGAGTCAGAAGTTTTGATAAACCCTCAGTGTATAGCATGGGTTCACCAAAAATAGTTAATTTAGGCTTCATCAGGTCAGTTTTAGTATATAAATATACGAAAAAAAGCGTATGTTTTTCGTAAAAAATATAATTTAATGCAGTTAATTTTGTTTTATTGGTTTGTTTTTGCGGTTTTTTTTGTGGTTTCTGTAAATAAATCTCTTTTTTTAGATTTGTATTTAATGAAATAATAGATGTCGTGTAAAAACACCTGTATTTATAGGCTTTTTTTATTTTTTTTAAAGTTTAATTAACGTTTTAGTGATATGCTCAAGTTGAGATTAGTTGCCTCAAAAATGACAAATTGAACATTATTATTTAATTTTTTTTTAGAATTAAGCTTAAAATCTTAGAATAATTAAAAAATTATGTTAGACTTTTGAAACAAAAATGCCGTAATTGGGCCTTGAACATCGAGAATATCTCAAAACAGCTTGAAAACACACCAAGATAAAGTTGCGAAGAAACCCAATAGGTCAATAAAATTTTATATAGGTTTTTAGTCTAAGCCATTTTTAAAGGAAGATGGCAAAAGGTTTGCAGAGTTTTTGCGTAACTTTAAGAAAAATACACATTTATGCAGATAGAAACACGCACCCTGAAAGTAGACGACTATGATGAGTTGGTAGAAACAATGCGCAGAGCATATCCTCAAATGTCAGAATACGTTTGGTCAAAAAAAAGCATTGCCAAGCTGAATAAAATTTTTGAAGCCGGGCAAATCTGCATCACAGTAGACGGAAAAATTGCAGCCGTTGCATTATCCATTATTGTAAACTACGATGAGTTTGGTGACGATCATACCTATAGCGATATTACAGGGAATTATTCTTTCAATACCCATATTTCAACCGGAAATGTATTATACGGAATAGAAATTTTTGTTGATCCCGAATATCGTAAATTGAGATTGGGAAGAAGATTATACGATGCCCGAAAAGAGCTTTGTGAATTATTAAATCTGAAATCCATTATTTTGGGTGGAAGAATTCCGCATTATCATAAGTATAGCAACGAAATTTCGCCTAGAGAATATATCAGAAGGGTAAGAGATAAAGAAATTTATGATCCTGTACTTTCTTTCCAGCTTTCTAATAATTTTTTGCCGATAAAAGTGCTTAAAAAATATCTTCCGGAAGACGAAGCTTCTCATGAAAATGCCGTTTTGTTGCAATGGAATAATATTTATTACAGCAAAAAACCAAACACAATGCAGGACAGCGTTATCCGTTTGGGATTGGTGCAGTGGCAGATGAGGCAATTTAAAGACATAGATGCTTTTTATGAACAGGTTGAGTTTTTTGTGAATGTGATGGGTGATTACAAATCAGATTTTGTACTTTTCCCGGAATTGTTCAACACGCCTTTATTGGCTCCGTTCAATAATCTTTCTGAACGTGACAGTATGATTGAGCTTGCAAAAATTACAGAAGAAATTAAAGCAAAAATCTCAGAGTTGGCTATCAGTTATAACGTGAATATTATTTCCGGAAGTATGCCGATCTTTGAAAATAACGATCTGTACAACGTAAGTTACCTTCTTCACCGTGACGGTAGAATTGATGAATATAGAAAAATTCATATCACACCAAATGAAAGAAAGTATTACGGAATGAAAGGCGGAAATGAGATCAAAGCTTTTGATACCGATTGTGGAAAAATCGGCCTGGTCATTTGTTATGATGTGGAATTCCCAGAATTACCAAGGATTCTTGCCGACCAAGGAATGAAAATCTTATTCGTTCCTTATCTTACCGATACTCAAAACGCGTACATGAGAGTACGTCATTGCGCAGCAGCAAGAGCTATTGAAAACGAATGTTATGTCGCAATTGCAGGTTGTGTTGGAAATTTACCGGGTGTTAATAATATGGATATTCAGTTTGGTCAGGCTGCGGTTTTTACCCCTTCAGATTTTGCATTTCCATCAAATGCGGTAAAAGGCGAAGCTACTCCTAACACAGAAATGACACTCATTGTAGACGTAGACATCAATTTATTAAAAGATTTGCACTACAATGGTTCAGTTCAAATTCTGAAAGACAGACGGACAGATCTGTATGAAACTTATTTGAAATAAATTTTTGTTTTACTCTAAAATATTTTGAAGCACTTTCATTTTGAAGGTGCTTTTTTTATTTCTCTCGCAGATTTTGCAGATTCAGCTGATTTTTATATGCCATAAGAATAAAAATTAAGTCAAAATTAAAATACAATCCACATTCAGTTTAAACTAAAAAACGACCTTTCGAAATTAAATTTTCCGTTTTGAATCGATCGTTTTCTATTTTATTTTTAATTCTTTTTTTCTTTTCATTTGATCTAAAAAGCCAGCAAAAACCTGTGAAAATTGCTTTTTTAGCAGATGTGCATTTTCAGGATCTGTATGGAGAATTTTCAGATTCAAATTTTAAAGGAATTGAAAATCCCAAAACGGGTAAGAAAACCATTCTCAGGACGATGGATTCTCAACTGCATTCTACAAGGATCTTTAATGAAAACTATTTTGCTTTTCTCGCTGCGTTGGATGATATTGCTAAAAGAAATATTAAGATCGTTGCGCTTCCAGGAGATTATACAGATGACGGACAAGCCTACAATTTGCGTGGTTTAAAGAAAATTTTAGAAAATTATCAGAAAAAATATAAGATGCGGTTTTTCATCACAACGGGTAATCACGATCCGGTTGGTCCGTTTCTGAAGCAAGGTGGAAAATCTGATTTTATGAATGAAAATGGTGACGAACTTTCAATTGTGAGTCATGAAAAATTGATTAAAAACAAAGATCAAAGAACTGTTGTTACGAAAGATATTGCAATGTCGGGATATCTGGAAATTTTGAATGAGATGAAAAACTTTGGTTTTACTGCTTCGGAAAAAGATCTTTTTTGGCAGACCCCTTTCAGTACAGATCTTTATGAACAATTTAATTTTAAAAATGCTTTAAAAGACTCTGAATATTCCAACAGAATGTATGAAGTGAGTGAAGGGTTTTCAGTTCCTGACTTTTCTTATGTTGTTGAACCTACCGAAGGAATTTGGTTAATGGCCATTGATGGAAACACCTATATTCCCAAAAATAACAATGGAAATCCGAAAGATGAAAATAATTTTCAAGGTGCTTCCATCGGCTACAACAATGTTTTAACCAATAAAAAACATTTATTTTCTTGGGTTGAAAAAGTGGTGGGTGAAGCTAAAAAACATAAAAAAACATTGATTGCTTTTACTCATTATCCGATCTTAGATTTTAATGATAATGCAAATGAAGAGATCAAAAAGCTTTTAGGAAAAGATAAATGGCAAATGGATAGAGTTCCGCAAGATGAGGTTGCAGAATTGTTGGCAAAAGTCGGGTTGAAATTACATTTTGCAGGACATATGCACATCAATGACACCGGAATTAAAAAGTTTGATAATGGAAAAATGCTTGTTAATATTCAGGTTCCCTCTTTAGCTGCGTATATTCCTGGCTATAAAATTCTGACGGTTAATTCTGAGGATAAATTTGAGATTGAAACGGTATCAATTAAAAATGTGCCAAGATTCAATGAGCTGTTCCCGCTTTACGAAAAGGAATTTGATAATTTAAAAAGTAATAACTCAAAGGAAATTTGGAATAAAGATATTTTAAAGACAAAAAATTATCAGGATTTTACATTGTTTCATCTGAAAGAGTTGGTGAGACTTCGTTTTATTCCTTCTGACTGGCCGAAAGATTTTATTGAAAAAGCTTCAAAACTTTCAGGTAAAGATTTGCTGGAATTAAGTTCAGGAAACCAAAAAATATCCAACAAAATCAAAAATAAATTTGCAAAATGGAACTTTGAAGATGCATTTTTAAATCTTTATCAGCTGCAATCTGCAGATGAGTTGGCAAAAAAAGATATTCCTAAAAAAAGGCTTGCTCAGTATAAACTTTTAGAACAAAATTTTGAACATTTAAAAACTGATGATGCGTTTTTAAATCAGCTTAAAACTTTCTTTAAAATTTTAGAAAAGCTTTCTTCGGGAGATGCTTCAGACCATTTTAAGATCGATTTTCAGAAAGGTGAAATTGTGAATTTGAATTGATTATTTTTTTGATTTTCCTTTACTTTTCAAAATGTCAATCTCTATAATATTATTGTCTTTGCAGATCTGTTCAAGCATAAATTTTTTCTGTTCACGGATAATTTGTTCGCCTGTTCTGAAATTTCCTTCAGCATCTCTCTGGTCAGGAATTCTTCCCACAAGATACGCAGTAGGGTCAGCTCTGTTTTGAAGGTAAGTTTTTATATAGGCTTCATACCCAAGTTTCGTTTCACGAGATTCATCTTTACGGTAAGGATATTCGAAAGGACTTTTAGTATTTTTAATGCCTTTTAAAATAAATTGATGGCTTGCGGTTTTATCTTCAATTTTTAGAATTAACCCAGGTAAACCATAGAATTTATACGGTCCATCCTGAATCGGGATATCTTTTGCAAACCACGCAAACCACGTTCTGCCTCCAAATTCTGTAGTTGCTTTCTGAACTTTGTAGTTTAAAATTTTATCGAATTCATTTGATAAATTCCATTTCAGATTTACATTTTGCTCAACATTGTATTTGGAATCACCAACTTTAGTTTCAAAAGAAATTTTTTTATAGTTCAAATCTTTAATATCCATTTCAAAAATTTTATAAGGGAGTGGCATGACCATTAAACCTTTTTTGCTTTCTGCATTTATCGTAGAATCTGAAATATATTTGTCTAAACTGTAGTAATGTGATTTTTCTTTACCGACATTCAAAATCATGATTTCTTTGCTAATATCTTTCTGATTGGTAGAATCTGAAATGAATTGATATTCGTAAGTGAATTCTTTATTTTGAGCTGAAAGTTGAATGATAAAGAAAATAAAAAAGAGATTTAAGGATAATTTCATCGGTAGATATTAAAATGGAACAGTATCTTTTTTGCTAAAACTTATTCAGAAAATTCGATGTTTAAGTGAAATATAGTTTACGCAATTCTACTTAATCTTGAGCTTTTTCCACAAAACAAACAATACAGATCTTCTCGCCAGATTCTGTTCACTTTATAATTTAATACCGTATTGATCTCCTGAACGATATTTATATTTTCTGCTAAATCAGATTTCTCAGTATTTGATTTTGTATCTGATGAGGTTTCCTTTTCTACTTTTGATATAAGTTCGTTTTTCTTGGTTTTTGATATTAAGATAGAATCTGAAATGTTTTGTTTTTCGTTAATAAGCTCTTTATTTTGCGCCGTAACCAAAGCAAAACTGATAATGAATAAAAGAGTTAAAAATAATTTCATAAGTCGAAAAATTGTATCCCAATTTAGTGAAAATTTGAATATGATTTTAATTTTTTATTTACCTGTTAAACTTTTTAAAAATGGTAAAATTTGAGAAGAACCATCCAGCGTTTCCTTGATAATTCCATTCTCATCGATCAAATAAAGAATAGGATAGCCGTTAATTCCAAATTGTTTTTCAAGGTCTTTCCGGTCGGAAATTACAGGAAATTTTACTTCTTTATTGACAAAATATTTCGTGGCATTTATTTTAGGATCGGAACCAAAAATATTGATCAATTCCGTTTGAGAATTTAATCTAAAACCTGGGCTCAGAATATGATCTGAAATTATTTTTGAATAACCACAATTGGTTGAAGAAAAAAGGAGAAGCGTTTGTTTTTCTTTTTTTGAACTGAAAGAAATATGTTTTCCAGTGATATCAACAGCTTTAAAGCTCAGAACTTCAGTGTTTTTTGTCAATGGTTTCAAAGAATCCTGTCTTTCGTAATATTTTAAAGCATAATCTTTTGGAAGAATAACTTTGAAATTGGTCGTTTTATCATAGAAAATATAATTGCTAAAAAGGTAAGTTACAGTTTGTCCCAATTTTCCATCGACAAAACTTTTTCTTTCAAGCTTGCTGATCGTGAAATTTCCTGAAATATAAATGTGATATTCTACTTTTATTTCTTTTCCTTCGTAATGATGAATGCTTTCTATGTTTGAATAATGACTGTGAATTTTACCGTCAATTTGAGTGTCATCAATATAGCTCCATTTCATTTTGAGCAAAGTGGTTGGTCCAAACTGCCTTAAACGGGATGACGAAATTGCTGAGTTCTGATTGTCTTTATTTTCGTATTCGTAAATGGTTTTTTCACGGTGATCGACTTCATAATAAAAATTGTTTTTATAAAATTCTTCCGCAGTTTCGTTCTTGCTGTAGAATTCGAAATCTTTATTTTGAGGTTTGTAAATCGTGTGAAAAATATTTAAAACAGAAGTTGCATCTGTTTCAGGATTAGGATAATAAGCGGTCGTTTTATAGCTGATTACATTGGCTTGGAAATATTTTCGTTTTGCTCTTTCGAGGTCGGGAACTTGAGAGTGTAAATAAATTGAACAAAAAACTGAAAGAAATATAAAAAGAAAATATTTCATTATTTAATTTGTTTCAGATTTTCATCATAAAGCCCAATCAATAAGCTGTTCCCTTCTTTATCAACTTTTAGAGCACCATATTTTGCATTCTCATATTTTGCAGCTTGCCCTTCTTGGAAAAAGAAAGATTCTGCCCCAATATTTACATTCCAACCGTCGGAGGATGTGTAATTTATTAAAAATTCACCTTGCTTTAAAGGAGTTGTATCTTTTTGAAACCTTTGTCTTTGTGCTACACCGTTTTTATCCAATTTTACCACACAATATCCTCTTTTAGGAAGAGATTTTTCATTGAAGTCTTCTGAAATACTGTACCGTAAATTCATATAATCACCTTGCATTAAAGAACGCGGGTCTACAGGAGCCAATGGCAGCAAAATTAATTTTCCATCTTTTAAAAGGGTCTCTTTTTTAGCAACTGAAAAATTAAAATAAACCAAAAGTATCATTAGATTTAAGACAATAATCAGCCATTTATATTTTTTCATCAGACGATAGTTTTTTTTGGGTTAAAAAGTACAGACCAAGAAACAAAATTCCCGAACAAAACAAGACAATCGATTTGGTAAGTAAAGTGTAATGAAGGTCGTAATAATATTGTGAAATAAAGTAAATAAACGCGACAATGCCAATCACTAAAGAAGTTTTGTAGTTTACCAAAAAGCTCAAAAGGATAATTAAAATCGCTCCTGAAATTGCTGGTGCAAAAACCGTAGGTAATAAAATTAAAACCGACAGCGCATAAATCCCATATTTTTGTTCACTCTTTTTAATATTCAGCATTTCAAAGAGATGAGAAATCACGTACAAAATTGCAAGAATAATAACCACAGAGGAAATCCAGAAATATTCAAATGAATATTCGACAATCTGTAATTTCTTCCTAAAAGATTTAAACCGGCTAAAAAACAAAAGATTAATGAAATACGCACCGAATCATAAATCTGTGAAAATGCCTTGTTGAAAGTCATTAATTTAGGCTCTTTTAAATATATAAAAGTGAGAATTAAAGCCAAAAGAGAAATATAAATATGGATTAAATTAAAGCTGTTATTTGACATCATTAAAAATAAAAATCCACCACAAATTATCAGAACCGAAATAAATGAAATGAGATAAGACCGCACAATAAATAATGCTGAAGCTGCGATTAAAATTAAAATAATACAGACAAGATTTTCGTCTGTTTTCATTTGTAATAATCCTGCTCCAACGAGAATAAAACCAATGATGTAAGCCGAAATACTGAGAGTGTCTAGAAGGATGTTGTCTGTTACTTTAGTAATGAAAGCTCCAAAAATAATTAAAGGAATTCCGAGTAGTAATAATCCTAATTCTGAGTCGTAAATTCCAGCAATAAAAAGAAATCCTATAAAGAGAAGACTCGCCAGAATTCCGCCAAAGATAGACAGTATCTTTATCGCTAAAGATTGATGATTATTGCCTTTTTCAAATGCGGTATAGATTGCTGCTTCGTTAAATTTTAAATCTTTTTCACTAGAATCCTGAAGATAATCCAAGAGTTGTTTTATTTCTTCTTTAGTTTTCATTTTTCCATTTTTTTTGAAGATTAATAAGACTCATTATAACCATTGTAACGCTTCCAATCACGAAAAGGCTTACAAATAGAAACATTCCGCCATCGGTTGAGAAATTGATGAGTAAAGCTGTTAGAATAGAAATAATACTTAATGGAATTACCGAAAGATAAAATATGCTTTTTGAGTTTAATCCGTGCCAGATTCCAAGAGTATAAGTTGTTATAATAAGTATTGTAAACAGTAATGAAAATGTTTCATGGTTGTCAAAAATCACAGTTATCATTCCCAAAGTTGCAATAACAGTACATCCTAAAGCTAAAATATGGGTAAACCAAATCGGAATATTGAAAGTTTTCTTCGAATTTTGCAATAAAAAAGAAGAAATAAGAGTAATTGTATTAATGCAGAAAATAATGGTTCCAATTAATAATTCGTCCCAATCTTTGGCAACTTGCTCGGTGTAAAGAATAAAAGTAGTGTTGATTAACACTATAAAAAGCAGCCACAACGGAGCAAAATTTGAAATAACCACCCATAAGGTAATGAAAAGTGTCCATGCTAAAAAGAAATCATATGCATTGGCTCCGGTTTGATAAATCTGCCCGAAAAGAGCAAATAAAACTCCAACTAAAAAGGCAGCTCCGGTAAGAATAATATTTCTGATATTTTGATTGATTTTCGGAAGTAAAGCAACGATTGTTGTGGTGATGACGAGCGCTTCCGTCATTCCTATTTTAGCAAATTTGTGTAAATCTGCCCAGTTGTAGGCAAAAAAGAAAATAATTCCTGCGGTAGCAAAACCAACTCCAAGTGTAATAAAAAACAGGCGCAGAAATTTCTGCCACATTTCTTTATTATTATATACATTTTCTTTGAGGAGGCGTTCAACTTCCAGTTCCGTCATATTGCTGTGGCGGCTTATCAGTTTGATATCTTCACGTTGTATGTTTTTCATTCAATTGTTTTTTTAGAAGAATTAATAATGTTTTAAGTGATAAAACGGTTAATTCATTTTCAATTGAACTAAACTACGAAAAAAGAGCTGTAGTCTAAAGAATTTTTAAATTTTGAGTATGATTTACTCTTCGAAAAGTTCTTCAACATTATAAAGAACCTCACAATCACAGAAACCGCCATATTCTTTTAACCAGTTTTCAACTTCTTCTATATTCTGAATGTTTTTTGATTCTAGGAATTGTTTCGCTAACTTTAGACTGTCATCACAGATGTTTTTCTCAAGCGCTTCATCCAAGAAATCAAATAAATTTTGAAAAAGTTCACGGGAAATCGGAAGGTTTCTTTCAAATTCAGCTTGTGCTTTTTCCTGTAATTCTCTTTGGATCTGTTTGCGTCTTGCTTTTTCAGTTTTGTCGGGCATATTTGACTGACTTATGTAAACCTTTGCAATTATTTTTGTTGCCTCATTCTTAGCTTGTTCAATATTTTCAAAATTAAGTGAATAAAAATAAAATAGCGCAACCTCAAATTTTGGCAATTCAATAAAAATAAAATCATTTATATTATGGAAAAAATGGAAACTTTTATTTTTAGTTTTAAAAATCACTAAAGAATTTAAGTTCTTAATTTTAGATTTTATAGTAACTCTTTTTTGTGCACTTCTCAGTTGAGTTATTGCTTTTTGAGGAGAAAATTCGATTTCTTCTCTCATTATTGCTAGAGGAATATCTTTTAAAAAATCAATAAATTCAGCTGATTTTGCTTTCTTAAAGATTCTTCTAAACTCTAAAATTTGGAATTTATATTCAATAATTTCTAGCCAGCGAATTATATTTTGTATTTGTTCTAAACTATAAAATGAATCAGCCAAGTTAGTATTAGTTAGAATGGAATTAATTTCACTTTCTATGTTAGCTAGTAAATTATTATTGCAATTTGCACAAGCTGGAATAGTTGTTTTATTATAAGTCTGTTCAATGCCATTCATGTTGGTTATAAAGAATTTCTTAGTACAGTTTTCAAATACCCAACGTGGAATTACATGTTCTTTAGTTAAATTTAATGTAGTCGCACAAAAAACACATATTTCTTTTTCAAATTTAATGTTGTCCCGACTTCTCGAAACATTACGATTTATAACATCATCGATAATATTCTTTGAGTTACGTCTTAATTGGACGCGTAGATTCTTTAGTTTTACATCAATTTCCATAATAGTAAATCAGTTTTTCACCCAATTCGTTTTGATAAATTCCGAAGATTTTATGTTGAGAAAATGAATGTATTGAAAGCAGGAAGAAAAATAGGTAGTAGTTTTTTTTCATAGTCCTTTTTTTGATCATCAAAATCAATTGAAATTAATACTCTAGATCCTCCAAAAACATTTGTAATTCCAAAGCTCTGGTTTTTATGATCTCTTTTTTCTTATTTTCTGCAACACCATACCACATTGTGCCGTCTTTTACTTCATAATAAAGTTTAGAAATAAATTTAAATTCTTTATCCCGGTAAATGATCCATTCCTCTTGAGAAGCTTTCAATATTTCAAAAGCGTCTTTTGGAAGTTTAGCAGCAAGAAGATTGTAATATTTATTCAATTCTTTATCCCAAGATTGTCCAGCTTTGATGCTACATTCAAGCATTTGAGCATTCGAAATTTCTTTTTTATCAAGACATTTTGATTCGGCAACGTCTATAAAATTTTCTTGTTGATCTTTATCTTTATCCTGAGAGAATATAGGAACCGAGCAAAAAATTAAAAGCAAAAGGGTAATTTTATTCATAGATTTTTAAATTAATGCTCTTACAAATTCTTAAACCGATAGGGCAGTCTTACAATATCAATTACCTTTTCACCCTGACTGTTTTTTCCAGCGGTCCATTTTATATTTTGGGTAGATCTTGTGGCGGCAATTTTTACCTCTTTATTAAAATTTTCATTTTTTCCAAACGTTGAAATATTGAGTACATTTCCTTGTTGGTCAATCTTTAAAATGATTTCTGTATTTAGATTTTCACCAATGTCCTGTAACTTTTCTTTATCAATATTCTCGTCAATTTTTTTCAGAAATGTCTTATTTCCATCTGGAAACTGTGCTGGAAAAGTTACCCTCGGTGGTGCAGGAACAGATTGATCTTGTGGTTGCGAAGACTGATAGCGGTCTGCGATTTTTGTTTCTTGTTTTTGAGAAAAAACTATAATAATAGAAAGGATACTGAATATGGAAAATATTTTTTTCATGCTCTGATTTAATTATTAATTGTCTTCTACTTTGTTTTTAATTTCTGCAATTTCAGGATATTTTACAGAATAAATTATATCATATTTGTCTCCATTCTTGAAATTGTCATTATAATTATAAATTTCTTTTTTATAAATACCGTTTCTGGTTTTATATTGAAATATTGCCCAAACTTTCCATCCTCCTCTTGTGGATCTGCTTTCCAGACTTATTACTTCTGCAATTGCCTTTCCAATTGGTTCATTATTTAAAATATTTTGAATTCTTCTATCAGTTAAATTTCCTGTAATAATCATTGAACAAAACATCCCAATAACAGCAAAACCTATTATTGCAGTGTTCTTAATCGTTTTTTTTATCCACAGCATTTTATTCGACCTGAAATTTGGTTTTTCAAAACTGTAATATTTCCCCAATAATGAGAACGTAATAATTAGCCAACCACAGAAAAAAGCTAAATAGCTTATTATTTCCAAAAAATCGTTGTCTTTATAACCAAAAAAGAAAATTACTGAAAATCCTACTAAGATTAAGAATATTCCATAAAGTAGAGCTTTATTTTTCAAATTAAATATTTTTCGTTTACTTTTGATAAAGGATGAAAATCAAAAAAAGTTTTAAAATTTACCCCAAAACAATTCTCCCATCAACTTCGTTCAACAAATTTTTCCCGATTAATTTCTCCAAGCAAAACTTCACCACCGCGTCGATTTGAGAACCCACTTTTGAAAAACCAAAAGTTTTACAAACCGCACGCACAAGTTCATCTTTATTCAAACTTAAATTTGAATGCATCAATTCCATAATAGCAACCGAAATTTCTTCCGGAGCGATCTCGTCGATCAACCTTTTTTCTACAGAATTATCACGGTAAAAATCTAAATTCTGTTGTTGCAGATTTTCTTTCCAGTAAAATTTATGATAACTTTCTGTAGCCAAAACATTCGGAATAGAATTCACTGTTTCCAGAAGATAATTATTGAGCTTTGCTCCAGACCTTGATGTGTTCCAAAGTTTCATTATCTTCCTGTACAAGGCATTCTGACTGATTGGAGATTCTGTTTCAATAATTGTTTTTAGCTGATTTAAAAGGATTTTTCGGTTCTCAAAATAATAAATCGATTCCGAATTGGCATTGATCTCAGGTCTGATTTCCGCGGCAATATAAGGAAGCATTTTCGTTGGTTTTCTAATCTCTGAAACTTCGCTTAAAAAAGAACGTTCTTCCGTTTGAATTTCTTCAATCTTTTCAGCTTTTTCTTTGATCTGAATTTTAATTTTTTCGATCTCAGCTTGGATCTCAGCGACAATTTTCTCTTTATTTTTGATCCAATCCAAAGTCCAGATTCTGAAAACATTCCATCCCAAACCTTTCAAAACATTGGGAACGAGCAATTCTCTGTCATTTGTTGTATTGATGTTGAAATAATTTTCACTGTCCAGCAAGATCGCCATTAAATATTCACTTTCATTTTCAGAATCGATCACACCGATGTCGATCTTATATTCTGAACTTCCAATATTGGTTTTAATTTTAAAACCATTTTCCTCCAAATGTTTTGCGATCGAATTGACCATCACTTTCTGTTGAGTTACCGTTGGGTTTGAATTGTGATAAACCAAACCTTTTTCAGAAAAATTCAGGAAGTTCTTCAAACCTAAAACACCTTCCGAACTTGTTCTGTTCATATCGATCTGATCGCCTTTTAAAGAAGAAAAAACTTTCATTTCGTAACGTGCTCTTGTTACGGCAACATTCAGTCTTCGCCAACCTCCATCTCGATTAAGCGGACCAAAATTCATCGAAACTTTTCCATCTTCATCAGGTCCGTAACCAATGGAAAACAGAATAATATCTCTTTCGTCACCTTGTACATTTTCAAGATTTTTAATGAAAATAGGCTCTTCAGAATTGATGACAAATTCTTCCAAATGTGGATTTTCCTGAAATAGTTTTTGCAGTAAATCTTCAATCAGACTTTGCTGAGTCTGGCTAAAAGTCACCACACCAATCGATTTTTTATTTTTATTTTCGAGGTGAATTCTGATGTATTCAATGATCGCTTCAGCTTCATTTTTATTGGTTCTCGTTTTTCCTTTGTCGTAAAACCCATCAATAAATTCGAATGTTACTTTTCGGTTTAAATCATCCGGAGACGGGAAAGTAAGCAGCTTATTATCATAAAAATGAGCGTTTGAGAAAGAGATCAAACTTTCATGCTTGCTTCGGTAATGCCTTAATAAATAATTTGAAGGAATCGAAAGCGCCAAACAATCATCCAAAATACTTTCCAGATCTTCCAATTCAAAATTTTCTTCATCTACTTTTTGGGAAGCGAAAAAGCTTGTCGGCGGCATTTGTTTCGGGTCACCGACAATTATTGCCTGTTTAGCTCTCGCCAAAGCACTTACCGCTTCAGAAGTTGGCAATTGCGAAGCTTCATCGAAGATCACAATGTCAAAATGCTCTTCATTCACGTCAAAATATTGCGCCACAGAAATCGGGCTCATCAACATGCAAGGTTTCAGCCTCGGAATTAAGGTCGGAATTTGATCAAATAATTTTCTAATGGATAGACCTCGTCCTTTATTGCGAATTGCTTTTTGCAGAATCCCAATTTCTGAACTTTGAACAGCTTCCTGCGAAAAATTCGGAATTCTGTCGCTGAGTTTCATCGTTAACTGATTTTTGGTCAGTTCTGTAAATTCTTTGTGAAGATTTTTATATTGCTGGATCTGAGATTCGTAAATATTCGCATCAAAACCATTCAAAGTTCCCGAACTGTAAATGGTTTTAATAAATAAATTCAGATGAATGATCTTTTCAAATTCCAGCTCAATAGATCCTGTATCGAGCCAGCCTTTTTCAAGGAAATTGATGAACCAGTTTAGGTTTAGATCTTGTGCTTTTTCTTTTAAAACATTAAAATTGATCCAGTCTTCCAACTGATGAATATTCTGTACTACAGTTTGCAGTTCTGTATCATTTGGAATTTCATCTACATATTCCAAAAGTTGAGCTTCTGCATTGTGGAGATCTTTCAAAGTTTCCAGAACTTCAGAAATATGCTGACTGTTATTTTGTTTTGATGAAATATCTTTTAACCATTCCGGAAAATTCGGAATTGAAATTTTTTGTGCTAAATCTTTTGCATTTTCAATGGTTTTTAAATCTTTTTCAATCGCAGCAATATCAAACGAACTTCCATTAAAATAAAGATTCGTAACCGAAGAAAGTGCATTGTAATGAAGGTTGTTTAATTGATCTTTAAGTTGTTGATAATTTTCAAGTTTATCAAAAAGTCCGTCGATCTGCACATCAGATTCTATTCCTGATTTTGCATAACCGTTCAGTTGTTGTTTCACTTTCCTTTGTTTAAACCATTTCGGAATAAACCAGGTGTGTTTTGCCTGATTCCACAACAATTTTAATGAAGCAAGATCTACATTTAAAATAGAAGAATTAAAACTTGAGGTGATTTGATTTTCAATTTGTTGAAACTGCGTTTGCTGAGTCATCCAGTTTTTAAATAAATTCAACTGACCTTCATTGAAAATAAGGTCGACCAAACCAGCTTTTACCGGATTTTCTTTTAAATATTCAAGAATTTCAATGCTGTCAGAATTGGAAACTTCATCCAATTTGAACTGGCTTTTTACTTGTTCAGACGAGTTTTTCTTTTCATTAAATTGAGAAATTGCCGAAAGAATCAGATTTTTATTTTCAAACTGATGATTTGAAGTTTTAATTGGTCTTAAAGCATGAAGCGAAGGCTGTCCTATTTTCTGCACAATCGAAGCAAAAGAAATCAACCAGTCTTTCCACTGATTCCAGTTGAAAACATCGGCGCTTTCCAAAGGGAAATTGATATGAAAACGCTCATCAGGTTGTACATGATTGGTTTCCAAAAAGGCAATGGTATCAAATAAACTCCAACCAATCGGGAATTTTTTGTGCAATTCATTTACATATTTTCCAAGCTCTTTTCTGCGTTCGTCGAGACGTTTTGCCTCTTCATGATAATCGGCATTGATCTTATATTTTGGAACTTCAAGCGTTCTTTCAAACTGTTTTAAGACATCCGATTTTTTAGATTTATTGGAATGCAATTCCAGGCAAAATGCACCCAAACCAATGTTTTCCAGACGATGATGAACGACATCCAAAGCGGCTTTTTTAGCAGCAACAAACAATACTTTTTTATCATTCGCCAAAGCATCGGCAATAATGTTGGTAATTGTCTGTGACTTTCCTGTTCCTGGAGGTCCGTGAAGAATAAAACTTTTATTGAGATTGGCATTTTTCACTGCATTCAGTTGAGAATTATCAGTGGAAATTGGCAAAACCAATTCTGAAGCTGAAATATTTTCTAAACTTTGAGCATCATTTTCTACGCTTTCCAAAGTTCCCGTAAGTTTGCCTTCAATCAAACTTTTTACGATCGAACTTTTCTGAATTTCTTCCGAATATTTTGAAATATCCTGCCAAAGGATCAATTTATTAAAGGAAAAAATCCCCAAAACCAATTGTTCCAAAACATCCCAACCTTCAAGATTAAGTACCGCATTTCTGATGATTGCCAAAACTTTCGGAACATCAACGCCCGATTCGTCCATCGGAAGATTTTCGAGACTGTTGATATTGAGTTTGAATTCCTGTTTTAAATATTCAAGCAAGGTAATGTTAATCATTGTTTCTTCTTCACGGCTTCGAAGCGTGAATTTAGAATTGACAGATCTTCTTGATAATTCCACAGGAACCAATAAAATAGGTGCCAGTCTTGGAACGTCTTTGTTTTTCGGCTCAAACCATTTCAACAATCCAATTCCCAGATACAACGTACTTTTTCCGTTTTCTTCTTCGGCTAATTTTGCGCTTCGGTAAAGGTTGGTGAGGATATTATCGAGATCATCCTGATGATAATACGTTAAAAGTCGGTTGTATTTAAACTCATCATCCGCGAGTTTGAAAAGCGGCTGAGACTGATGCAATGGTTCTCCATAAAGATTATATTTTCTGAGAACAGCCTGATTGTTATCGGGGTGGATCGTGAATGATTTTCCGTCAGCAAGACTGTCTTCAAGGCTGTTGATCTTTGTGTCTACTAATTGCAACATACTTTTGGTAAACCGTAGATTCAGAAGATTATTTCGGAGAGATAGATCCAGAAGTTTTCTTTCCCAAACCTTTTGCTTGGTCAAGTTGGAAAGATCGGTGAGTTCAAGGTCTTCATATTGAGTTCCCAGATCAAAATCCTGCTCAAGATCTTTGGAGTTCTTATCTGTTTTTAAAATTTCAGAAGAACTCATTTCATTTTTCAAAAGTGGAAGAGGATTTATTCCAGCCGAACGTGCATTTTTTAGATCTAAAGAAAGAATAAATCTCGAATGATCCATCAGTTGAGTTTCCGCAGAATTCATGGCATCTTTGAACGAAAGATCGCTTCCTTTGCACAATGTGGTCGATTCAATTAAAGCAATTTCTTTAATTCCTGAAGCCATTCTTTTGGAAATCGCAGCTTGGTCAAAGTTGATCATTCCGTCAAAACGTTGATCTTCTAGCCAAATCCCTACAAAAGCATGTCCTTCGGTAATAATAATGAGTGGATTTAAACCTATTGCTTCAAGACAAGCTGCAAAAAGCAGAGAAATATCGATACAGTTCCCGAATCTTGTTTCTAAGACAGTGTCTACAAGCCTAATCCTTTGTCCGTGTTTTTCAAAGCTTGGTGGCATTGCGCTGTAGATCAATTCAAGATTTTGAATGGATCTATAAATCGCCGAAACCATCTGCAAAACCCTTTCTTTACTTTTTTGCTGATAGCCTTCAAACGAAGGCGTGAGTTTATTTCTCGCTAAAATATCGATTGCATCAGCTTTGATCTTGTATAAAGAAGTATTGTTTGAAAGAACATAAGAAGCCAAAAGTTGTGGATAAGACTGCAATCCTCCAAAATAATCCATTGGTAAAACCTCGATGCTGAAACTTTTTTCATAAATGGATTCTCCGTCTTTAAAAATCTGAATTTTGATCTGATCTAAATCTTTTTCAGTCATTCGTCTCAGCAAAGACTGATTAAAAACAAAGTTGAAAAGTGAGATCTTATAGAGCGAATTTTGTCTGATTTTATCAATATAAACATCATATTTTTCAAACAACCCCAAAGATGATGTGATCTGAAGGTTTAGATTTTCTAAATCTTCGGCAACTTCCCGGAAAGAAATGTTCTGTAAAAACGGATATTGATTAAGGCAAAAAGTATAGTTGAAATAAGGACTGTGTTGTATTTGTAAGTCAAACGGAATAATCTGCTCCATAATTGTATTTTGTGATCATCTCTCGCTTTTTCGGGAGATAATGCAATTTATAAATAAAAGAGACAATCACAAAATGGTTTGGCTTATGGAAATAGATTTTAAGATGAAATTAAGAAGCTGATCAATTTTTAATCCGCTATTTTCTGTAAAATTTTTCCCTGCGCATCAAAAACTACTTTCCATTCCTGAGAATAATTTTTCAATTCTACGTTGTACATTACTTTTCCGCCTTCAGTAATTTTTTTAATGTCATCAGTTCTGTAGCCATTAAATGACCTTTTAATAGAAGCTAAAACGGTTTTTGGAAGATTGCTTTTTGAAATTTTTTCTTCATGTCTTACGAGTTTTCCATCTCGTGAATATAAAACTTTATGATCGTCGCCTAAAAATCCTGTTTCAAATTCTACTTCATACAGATTTCCTTTAATTTCCCAGTCGATATCTGATGCTTTTGGAAAGGTCTTTTGAAAACTGTTCAAGATAATAGAGGGAACTTCACTCTGATGGATATCCTGTGCTGAGATGTTGGTGAAACTTAAACCTAAAATACTGATGGTTAAAATTAAATTTTTCATAATGTAAATATTTATAATGCTAATTTCCGAAAAGATTCTGGAAACATTTGGGAACAACGGCTCCTATTAATTAATTTTATGATGGATTTTGTAAATTTTATAGAATGATGATTTGAAAATCTGTGACCTTTAGAAGATGCAATAAAAGATTAAAGTTCATACACCAATCTGAAAAATGAAGAGATACTTTCATCTTGATGAGAAACGGGAATTCCTGTAACAATTCCTACTGCAAAATGAGAATCAAGCTTAATCTTCACTTGCGGACGAAGCGTTACCAACATTTTTCCGTGACTAATCTCTTTGTTGACTTCCATCCCGATAAAGTGACCTGAATTGGGTAAAGAATACATCATCGAACTATTGATCTGCCAATCGACCGGAGTGCTATTTTCTCCTAATTCATGCTGAATCATCGGATACGTATAGATCAAAGTATGAATATGAGAACCCCACTTTTTAGCCGCGATAAAAAACGGACTGTACACCAAACCCGTAATGAATTTCCCTTTTCCATAATTTTTGAAATCTGTAAATTCTATAACCTGAGTATATCCTAAAGCCAGTGTTGTCTGAGATTTTTCCGAAACAAAAAAAGTATATTGCGCAGAAAGTCTAAGCCCATCTAATCGGTTTCCGGGAATCTGTTCTTTGGTAGCATTATTTTTCGGACTGAAAAATGAGAAATCAGTTTCTACTTCTAAACCTAATCTGTTCATTGGAGCAAATTCGTATTCGGCTAAATATCCGTTTTCTCTGTAATTTTTTCCACTTGAAAAATCTGCTCCCAAATTAAATTCTTTTTCACCTTTTCTTGCACCAAGATCCCTTACCAGATCCTGAAAAATAGGTTCAGCGTGAGAAATTTTCACAAGTTTGGGTTGGGTTTGTGCAAATACCGAAAAGCATCCTAAAATGTTTAAAATTACTATTGCTAAAATTAATTTTGTTGTTTTCATACAGCAAATCAACGGTACGAATCGGGAAAATTTTGGGAAGAAATCTGGAAAGAAATGGGAATTTGTTTAAAAGTAATATGTATATCCGTAATCATCCATAATTTCGTATATTTGTTTGTTATATAATAAGTTAGATGGATATATTTAGTTTTACGGCTGAT
>NZ_LELA01000097.1 GCF_001677955.1 Chryseobacterium sp. BGARF1 | reverse complement strand
CTGTTCCTTCTTCAATTCCAACTGTTTTATTTCCTGACTTTTCAGACCTTGATTCTCCACCAATAATATATCCTGAAGACGTAAAAGCTATGGTTCTCAAATGATCATCACCTTTACCTCCAAAATTCTTTTCCCATTCTACTTTATTGTCTTTGCTGAGCTTGATGACCCAATAATCGCCTTCTCCGAAGTTTTCTGTAGACTTTGGATGAGTAATAGGTAATGGGTAATTAGTAATATCTGAAGAGCCTCCTTTTGCATTCGAATTGGTATTACCCATTACCGATTGCTTATTACCAATAGTAGAAGCACTGCTCCTCGAGTAAATTCCCAGCAATGCTCCTCCATCTGGAGTTGGGATTATTTTTTCAACTTCATCCAGACCTCTTCCGCCTAAGAGTATTTCTGAAAGTACTTTTCCATTTTTGTCAAGTCTTGTTACGGTCACATCTTTCGAACCGAATCCGTTGGCTGCATTTTGAACATTTCCGGCGACCATAAATCCAAAATCAGCAGTCTGAATGACAGATCTTGCTTCTTCATCCTGAGCTGTTCCTAATGTTTTTTGCCACAGTTCGTCTCCGAATTCATTAATTCTGATCAGCCAGATGTCGGATCCTCCTTTCGAAGCTTCTTTTTTGTCTAGACCCTTTCCGGAATGCGAGGTTCCTGCTAGAAGAAATCCACCCTCTTGCGTAGCAACTGTTGCCGATAAAAAGTCATGGTTTTGCCCTGAGAAATACTTTTCCCAGACTTCTTCTCCTTGTTGATTGAGTTTGACTAAATGAAAATCGTAGCCGTTGTTCTGCTTTGAAGCTGCAGATATCCCTGCAGTTTTTCCTGCTACCTGAATACTACTACCCGTAATAAGATATTGCTGATCGATGGTTGGGGTAACCTGTGAAAGGAAATCCTGAGTAGAGGATTTAATATCTTTCTGCCATACCACATCCTGAGCATAGAATACAGCAGTTGTGCATATCAGAAATGCACTCATGTAGAGTTTTTTCATGATTTGAGTTTTTTAATGGTTATTATTTTTGCGAATTTAACTTTTTTTAACTTTATAAATCCTCTCTTTAATGAGAATTAATATGATAAGATTCATGTTGATTTCGCAAACATAATTATCTATCACGACAAAACGTGACGCTTAATATTAGATATTTTTATATACCCAATAATTATACATTTTAGATACAGAAAGGGTACAGCGACTGTACAGCAATAGTACATCTAAATAATCTGTCAAAATGACAAAAGCTGCTCAAACTGAGCAGCTTTTTTATAATAAACCTTTTGAAAAGGGATAATTACTATATTTAAATCTTTTCTTTTAATAAATTTCCTGCAGGTTGCTGTTGCGTTACACAGTGAATCATGCCACCGTTTTCATAGAGATTTCTGACATCAATACCGATTATTTTTCTGTCTGGATATTGTTTTTGAATAATTTCATTGGCAATTTTATCATTAGCATCTCCATAATTTGGAACTAAAACAATTCCGTTGGTTACGTAATAGTTTACATAAGAACCTTTGTCTTCAAGCTGTTTTCCGTACGCAGTTTTCACTTTATTTTTGGTTGTAGGAATATATACTTTTTTATATTCTTTACCTTCTGCGTTGGTTGCAGAGTGTAATTTTTCAACATCGCTTTCAGAAAGACCTAATTCAAGCAAATCATTTTCTTTCATGGTAAGCATAGTTTGGGGATTAATGAATTTCATAAACCCGTCAATATGCATATCGGTAACATCCAAACCCGTCACGCCGTCTAACCAGATTACTTTTGAAACGCCGTAGTATTTTTTAAACATAGTTTCAGCTTCACTTTGAGTAATGCCTTTGTTTCTGATTGATTCTTTTTCCTGGCTGATGACCGAACTTTTGCATGCCATTAAAACACCATTCCCGTCAGTTTCTACAGAACCACCTTCGTTGACCATTTGTTCGCCAAGATTAATTACTTTTATTCCTAAATCTTTTCCTATTTTTGATGGGATTTGATCACAATTTTCGAAATCATATTTTTCACCCCAACCGTTGAAACCCCAGTCTTCAATCAAAATATTTCCTTTGTTGTCTTTTACGAAAATAGGTCCGTTGTCTCTTATCCAGACATCATCTGTTTTATATATTTTAAAGTCTACGTTCTTCAAAGAAACTTTTGCTTTTTCTAAAACTTTGATAATTCTTTGCTTTTCGGTTTCATCATACGCAATGATGTGTACTTTTTCATTGGCTTGCAAAGCTTTTGTCATGTCTATCCAAGTTTGCTCTACACGGTTTCTGTAGGTTACCGCATGTTGATATTGATGCGGCCACTGCAGCCAAGTTCCTTCGTGTTCAGCAGATTCTTCAGGGAAATGATACGTTTGAGCCATGTAAATATTGATGTTTAATACAATAAATAAAAAGAGAATTAAGTTTTTCATTTTGTGGAATTTTTGTTGCAATAAATACACCAAAATTTACTTCTTTTTTTTAGCATTAATTCTTTTGTGGTAAAATATTTTTCTTGTTGGCTTACAAGTATGAAGTATATTCTTATCAACTTGTTATTTTATGCTAAATAAAAACTGCTCAAAGTCGCGAAACTTTGAGCAGCATTCAAATAAATTTTAAAAGATTTATTTTTTTGGTTTCAGTGAAAAGTTATCTACATAAACAGCCTGATGTATACCGTTTAGCATTACTTTCAGACCTACATTGGCATCTTTTTTCAGAGAGATGTTGATGGTCTTTTTGTCACCTGTGATTTTTGAAGGTTTTACAATAGAAACATAAGATTTTGTATCGGCCGGATTGTTTACAGAGAATACTTCCAATGTAGTTTCTCCGCCATTATCTGAAATATCGAGAGTCAGGGTATAGTTTCCTGCTTTAATTTTTGGAGTGACCAAATACATATTTTCTCTTGGGCTGGTCATTGAGTAAAAAGTAACTTTTTTTTCTTTTGCGTAAAGCATTGCTTTGCCTTGATGAGCTGTCCAGCATTTGTCGATATCTTTCCAGGTATCAAAATTTTCTGTAAGAGTTGATACTGTTTTGCACTGTGCATTTGCTGTTAGAAATCCTCCTAATGTCAAGATTCCCACAAGTACTATTTTCTTCATAATCTATTTATAAATTTTTAAGTAAAAGTAGTTAAAAAATGATTTTTAGAAGAGTTTAAATTTAATTATTTTGAATGATTCTAAATGTTTTTTGTCATCTTTAATTGGAAAAAATATTAGATTGGCTGAGAAACGTAAGTCAATAACTATAAAGTTTATAATAAAAAGAATAAAGATAGATTTTAGACCACAAAAAAACCTTCCAATAAATTGAAAGGTTTAAATTTTAAATATCTTGATTCAGATTATAATCCGAATTGCTTTGCAAATAAATCAGGGAAAACTCCCAGTGCAATGATTGATGCAATAATAAATACTGCGACAATATTGTACGTTATGCTTACTCTTTCTGAAGTTTTAAAGGTTGTTTCTTTAAAGAAGAACATCGCAATAATTAATCTTAAATAGTAGGCGATTGAGATTGCAGAACCTAAAACTGCTACAATTACTAAGAATGCATTGTTGTCTTTGCTTAATGCCTGAGCAAATAATGAGAATTTACCCATAAAACCTGCCGTTAAAGGAATTCCAGCCATTGACAATAAAGAGATTGTTGCAACAGTTGCCAATAATGGTTCAGATTTAGCCAAACCTTTGAAAGCTCCGTAAGAAGTTTCTCTTTTTAGTTTTTCAACCCAGATCAAGCACATAAATACTCCTACTGTTGATAATGAATAAGCGAATAAATAAAACGCCAATGTATATGTTGAAAGGGCATTCATTCCGAAGAATACCAAGCCGATATATCCTGCGTGCGAAACTGAAGAGTAGGCCAACATTCTTTTAGCATTCGTCTGAGCCAGACCCATTGCGTTTGCCAATAGTAAAGTAATGATCAAGAATACGCCTAAAATGTTAATCCACTCGTGAGTAACACCAGAGAAACCAATCGTCATTAATCTGAATAATGCGTAAAATCCTGAGATTTTTACAACACTTGCCATGAAAGCGGTGATTAATGAAGGTGAACCCTGGTAAACATCCGGACTCCACATGTGGAAAGGTGCCAAAGCTACTTTAAATGCCATTGCACAAAGCATCAACACCACTCCAAGAATAAACATTCCGTTGGTAGGATTTACCGTGCTGAAATCATGAATTCTGTATAAATCAAATGTTCCTGTGCTTCCGTAGACAAAGGCAATTCCTAATAATAAGAAACCTGTTGCGAAAGCTCCCATCAGGAAATATTTTAATGAAGCTTCGTTTGATCTAAGGTCTGTTTTGTTAGCACCTGCCATTACGTATAACGGAATAGACAAGATCTCAACTCCCAAGAACAAAGTCACCAAATTCTGGTATCCGAACAATACAAAACCTCCACACAATGCAAAAAGCATCAATGCATACAATTCTGACTGATGGTTTCTGTGATTGCTGAATGCAAAACCTCCCAGGAAGAATAAAAGCAAAGTCGTCACAATAGAAATTTTTGTAAACAATGCTGTATTTTGTCCGTACTCATACATCAATCTGTATTTTTCGAAGAAAGAAGCTTCAGGTAAAAAGCTTACATATAATGCAACGATTAACCCAAAAATACCAATGTATCTTGCGTATTTTCCTTTTTCAAAAACTCCCGAGAATAATGCAGCAACTGCTGTCAGGAAAACAATAATTAAAACACTCATACTATAGATTTTGAGATTCGAGATTTGAGATTTGAGATTCGAGATTTGAGATTTGAGATTTGAGATTCAAAGGTTTGGATTTTATAATCCTGTTTTCTTGGTCTCTTATCTCTTGTCTATAAGTCTCTTATTTCTTGTCTTTTGTCTCTTAATCTTTTAATTTTTAAATTTTTTTAATCTTTTAATTACTCATCGATGAATAGATAAACTTCAATGAACTTCCCACCATATCGATTACCGGTTGAGGGAAGATCCCTAACAGGATCACAAATACTGCAATACTTGCCAATACTGAAAATTCTACTGCCGATAGATCTTTTGCTGTGCTTAATACTGCTGCATTACCCTCACCAAACATTGCTTTACCGTAAAATCTCAATAGATATACCGCACAAAGAATGATCGTTAAACCAGCAATGATTGAAGCTAATACATTAAAATCAAAAATAGATTTGATCAGGATAAATTCCCCAATGAAACCATTTGTCAATGGAACTCCCATTGATCCTAAAATGATTAATAGGAAAAGTACGGCAAACTTAGGCGCTACTTTTGCCAAACCTCCCATCTGTCTGATGTCTCTTGTTTTGAATCTTTTGTATAAAACATCTGCACAATAGAACAAACCAACTACGTTGATACCGTGAGCGAAAGTCTGAACTAAAGCTCCTTCAGCTCCTTCAATAGTAAAAGTTCCATTTAAAGTAAGCATTGCGGAAGAAAAAATACCAGCAACCATTAATCCAACGTGTGAGAAAGAAGAGTATGCAATAATTCTCTTCATATCAGTCTGGATGATCGCAATTAAAGCACCGTGTACAATTCCGATAATTGCCAGGATGATTACAATCTGTCCTGAAATTCCGAAAATAGCGGTTGGTGTAATAGGTAATAAATATCTGATTACTCCGTAGATTGCCATTTTCAGCATAATTCCTGATAAAAGCATCGATCCTTGAGTTGGAGAATAAGTATACGTATCAGGTTGCCAAGTATGGAAAGGGAAAACCGGAAGTTTCACTGCAAAAGCAAAGAAAATAAACCAGAATACAACGATTTGCTGCGTTTCACCCAAATCTGCATTATACAGATCTGTAAGAGCGAAAGATGCTGAATGCGTGTAAACATAGATTAAACCAGCCAACATAAACAAAGATCCTACGAATGTATAGACGAAGAATTTTGTCGTGAATTCCATTCTTTTGTTTTCCTGTCCCCAAAGAGCAGCAATAAACCAGATTGGAATAAGCGTTACTTCCCAGAAAATATAGAATAACAAACCGTCTAAAGCTGTGAATACTCCTACAAGACCAAACTGCATCAGCAAAATAAGTCCGTAGAAAGAGTTTTTGTAGCTTACGTTTTCGTTAAAAGATGATAAAATAATTAACGGCGTAAGAATATTGGTCAGTAATAAAAGAAGCAAACTCATTCCGTCAATCCCGAAATGAAGGTTACTTTTTATAAACTGTGACCAAGGATAATTGATTTCGTATTGCAAAACACTGTCAACCGTCGGTTCAAAATTGAAATCCGAAAGGATGTAAAATGTAAGCAGCATTTGAATCAAAGCAATTCCCAGTGCCAAATATTTGCTGGAAGCGTTCTTCCATGCAAAGGTTAATCCCGAACCTACAAGAGGTAAAAGTAATAATGTTAATAGTAAATAAGACATTATTGTAATATAAAGTTAACAATCAGTATAATTCCCACAGCCAAAGTCATGATAAGAACATAGTTCTCAACATTTCCGTTTTGAATACGTTTCATAGATTTTCCGCTGTCTTCAGCACCTTCACCTATGTAGTCTACAAAACGGTCTAAAACGCCTTTGTCAAACATTTTTCCGCCACGTCCAAGTCCTTCGAAAGTTTTTACAATTAATGCATTGTAAAGTTCGTCGACATATAATTTTTTAGCAGAAAGTTTTTCCCATCCAGTGTATTCATTTTCAGGTTTTGCCATTTTCTTCTTGTTAACGTACATGTTTTTAACAATGAACCAAACAGTGAAGAACATTAAGATAGTTGCTCCTAAAAGAATCATTTCAGTATTGAAATCAACTCCCGAAAGAGTAGCTTCCATTTGCTTAAAGCTTTCCGGTGTCAATACCGGTTTCAGCCATTCCATTAATTTAGCATAATGACCGTGACCGATAAAGTGTGGTAAATTAATAAAACCTCCAAGTACTGAAAGCACTGCCAAAACGATCAACGGTAACGTCATGTTCATCGGGCTTTCGTGTAAATGATGTTTTTGCTCTTCGGTACCTCTGAATTCTCCGTGGAATGTCAAATAATACAGTCTGAACATATATGCTGCGGTTGTTGCTGCTAAAATGAATAACATTACCCAATAAATAGGGTTTTTAGCAAAAGCTGCAACCAAAATTTCGTCTTTAGAGATCATCCCTGAAAGTAAAGGGAAACCTGAGATCGCCAATGTTCCGATCAGGAAAGTGATGTGTGTGATTGGAATGTATTTTTTTAAACCTCCCATAAAACGCATATCCTGCTCGTTGCTCATTGCGTGAATTACAGAACCTGCTCCCAAGAATAACAATGCTTTGAAGAAAGCGTGTGTCATTACGTGGAACATTGCTGTAGAATAAGCTCCCAAACCTAAAGCTATGAACATGAAACCAAGCTGTGAAACTGTAGAATATGCCAATACTTTTTTGATGTCGTTCTGACGCAGTGCGTAGAAACCTGCCAAAGCTGCCGTTAAGAATCCGATTAATAAAATTCCACCTTGTACAGTTGGAGCTAAAGTAAATAAGAAGTTTGATCTTACTACCAAATAAATACCTGCAGTAACCATCGTTGCCGCGTGGATCAATGCTGAAACAGGAGTTGGACCTGCCATCGCATCGGGTAACCAAGTATATAAAGGAACCTGAGCAGATTTACCAACAGCACCGATAAATAAACTTGCCGTGATAAAGATGATGATAGTTCCGTCTAATTCAAATTTAGAAGCATTTTGTGCTACTGAAATATAATCTACAGAGTTGGTCTGAGACGCAATCATGAAAATACCAATTAATAAACCAAGGTCACCAATTCTGTTCATGATGAAAGCTTTTCTTGCTGCTTTACCGTATTCTTCGTTGGTGTACCAGAATCCGATCAATAGATAAGAACAAAGACCTACACCTTCCCAACCGATGAATAAGATCATATAGTTGCTTCCCATTACCAAGAGTAACATTGAGAAGATGAAAAGATTTAAATAAGTAAAAAACTTATAGAAACCTTTATCGTGACTCATGTATCCGATAGAATACAAGTGAATTAAAGATCCGATTCCCGTGATGATCATCACCATCATTAATGATAACTGATCAATCTGGAATCCGAAATTAATCTGAATTCCGTTTACTCTAAACCATTCGAAAGCCTTTACAACTACGGCAGGACTTTCAGAGTCAAAATTTAAAAATAAGCTTACTGCTATACAAAAAGGTGCAAAAACTGCAACTGTTGCCAAACTTCCGACTACAATCTTTGGAAGATTTTTCCCGAAAAGCCCGTTGATAAGAAAGCCTATAAGTGGTAAAAGTATTATTGCATATATTAAATTCTCCATTCTTATCCTTTTAATTTATTAAATATACCTACATCTACAGAACGGGTGTTTCTATATAACATCGCAATAATTGCCAAACCAACCGCTACTTCGGCTGCTGCAACTACCATGATAAAGAAAACCAAAAGCTGTCCGTCACTGTTCCCGTTGTATGCCGCAAACGCAGCCAATAAAAGGTTTACAGAATTAAGCATAAGCTCTACACAACCTAAAATTACAATCGCATTTTTTCTGAGCAATACTCCCATAACTCCAAGACAGAATAATACTGAACAAAGAGTAATGAAATATTCCAGAGGGATGCTTTGCATAAATGTATTTACTTCTCCCATAATTTTATAAATCTTTTTTACCGATTAGTACCGCACCTACAATACCTGCTAAAATCAGGACTGAAGCAAGCTCAAACGGTAAAACATATTCATTGAATAAAAGTCTTCCCAGGTTCTTTGTAAGACCTACCCCTTTATCTACGTTTTCAACCACTACATGATTATCTTGTACTCCTCTGAAAACTCCTAAAACACCAATCAAAAGAAGACATGCAGTAAAAACTCCAACAAACTTTAAAGTATTGTTCTTCTTACTTTCGTCTTGCTTATTAAGGTTAAGCATCATTAAGATATAAAGGAAAAGTACCATGATAGCACCAGCGTAAACGATGATCTGGATGATGGCAAGGAACTGTGCATTCAAAAGAATATACATTCCGGCAATCGAAAACATTGTAACAATTAATGACAAAATAGCATATAAAGGATTTTTTGCAAATACAAAGTACACTGCACTTGCCACTGCTAAAAACGCCACCAAGAAAAATAAAAACTGATCCATTATTTTACCGCATTTTTTTGTTTCTCGGATTGTCTTTCTGTGATATCAATCCTTTCATTTATTTTTTCAACTAATTTATCTTTACCGTAAATGAAAGATCCTCTGTTGGTCTCAACATCAACCAATCTGTCTGTAAGATAAATTGCAGATTTCGGACAAGCTTCTTCACACATACCGCAGAAAATACATCTCAGCATATTGATTTCATATACCGATGCATATTTTTCTTCTCTGTAAAGATCTTTTTCTTCTCTGGTTCTTTCAGCAGCGGTCATTGTAATTGCTTCTGCAGGGCATGCTACTGCGCACAATCCACAAGCTGTACATCTTTCTCTGCCTTCTTCATCTCTTTTCAAAACATGTTGACCTCTCCAGATATCAGCTCTAGGCTTTTGTACTTCCGGATAAGAATAAACATTGGGAGCACGTTTTACAACGGTTCTCACAGCATGCTTAAAAGTAATCCCCATTCCTTTGAAAATCGCCGGTAAGTAGATCTTCTCAGAAAAGGTCATCTCTTTATTTGAAACAACTTTTGATCTGTTTGTAAGTTTCATTTAATTATAGATATTAGATGTTAGACATTAGATTTTAGACTAATCTTGTCTGTTATCTTAATTATTTACTATTTTATTTTAAAATGATAATGTTAATTTTTAAATTATCTCATTATCAAATTTTCATATTCTTTCTTAATTTCCAAAAGCTAAAATCACAGCTCCTGTAATCATTAAGTTGACCAATGCCAATGGAATTAATGTTTTCCATCCTAAGTGCATTAATTGATCGTATCTGAATCTTGGAAGCGTCCATCTGATCCACATAAAGATCAAAATTCCGATTATTGTTTTAGATAAAAATGCTACGATACTCAAAATACCTGCTACATTTTCTCCCCAGTTTTCAGTAACCCAGTCAATTCCCGGATAGTTGTAGCCTCCGAAGAAAAGCACGACCATGAAAGCATTAGAAATAAACATATTCACATATTCACCAAACATGTATAAACCTAACTTCATTGAAGAATATTCAGTTGTATATCCTGTTACCAATTCAGATTCACATTCAGGTAAATCGAAAGGGTGACGGTTGGTTTCTGCCAAAGCTGCAACAAAGAAAATTAAGAACGCCAATGGTTGGTAAAAAATATTCCAGTTCATCCCAGAACCGATAGGGATAATTCCCCAAAGTTTTCCTTCCGTTTGATTTTCAGTAATTACTTTTAAATCTAAACTTCCTGACATCATAATGATAGAAAGTAATGCAAGACCCATTGCCAATTCGTAAGAAATCATCTGTGAAGAAGCACGGATTGCACCTAATAATGAATACTTGTTATTGGAAGCCCAACCTCCAATCATAATTCCGTAAACTCCGATAGAAGCCATTCCGATGATGAAAAGTACACCAACATCAATGTTAGCAACTTGTAAATCATAAGAAACACCACCTAAATTTAAGGTTTTCCCCCAAGGAATCACCGCTCCGGTAATTAATGAAATAAACATCACCAACGCAGGTCCCAATACGAAAAGGAATTTTTCTGCATTGGCAGGAGTAAAGTCTTCTTTAAAGAAAAATTTACCACCATCCGCAAGAGGCTGTAGCAAACCGAATGGTCCTGATCTGTTTGGCCCGATTCTGTCTTGCATAATGGCTGCAACTTTTCTTTCTGCCCAAGTAGAGTAGGCTGCAATCGTTAATGAAAGCAGGAAAAGTGCAAGTACAAGTATTAATTTAAATGTAATTAAATCCATTTTATTATTTAAATGTTTGAAGATGGGAGCTGGAAGCTGGATGTTTAGCAATTCGCCGCACAACTCATCATCGTTTAATCAATTTTTATTTTAAATAGCAGAAGTCTAATTTAATGGAAATATTTTCAAAGCTGAAAAACATCCATCATCAAACTTCCGACATCCAGCGATTTATTATTTTTCGTCTTTTTCGCTGATCTCTTTAGCCATTGGATTGTCTAAAACTCTCAATTCGTCTTTAGGCTTCTCGTAATGGTTTAATGAAATAACTGAATGTCTGTCGATATGTCTCGGTCCTTCGATGTTCCAGTCTGAAAGAGATTTTCTTTCGAAACGACAAGTGTCACAGATAAATTCTTCAACTTCTCCCCACTGATCTTTTCTTGCAGTAACTCTTACAACTTCGTCACCTTTCAAGTAAACTGTTGCTTTTCCAGAACACTTATCACATTTGCAAGAACCGTTCATTGGCTTTGTAAACCAAACTCTGCTTGCGAAACGAGCTGTTCTGTCTGTTAATGCTCCAACCGGGCACACGTCAATCACGTTTCCGATGAAGTCATTATCTAAAGCTTTATTTAAATAAGTAGAAATTTCAGCATGATCTCCTCTGAAAAGAATTCCGTGCTCACGTTCACCTGTCAATTGATTAGCCGCTAAAACGCATCTTGCACAAAGAATACAACGGTTCATATTCAATTTAATATGTGGACCTAAATCGTCTGCTTCGTACGTATTTCTTTCAAATTCAGTTCTGGTTTCAAGATTTCCGTGCTCGTAACCCAAATCCTGAAGGTGACATTCACCTGCCTGATCACAAACCGGGCAATCTAATGGGTGGTTTACCAACAAGAATTCAGTAACTGCTTTTCTACCTTCCTGAGCTTTTTCAGAAGAAAGGTTTTTCACTTCCATTCCATCCATCACATTGGTTCTGCAGCTTGCTACCAATTTTGGCATAGGACGCGGATCTGCTTCTGAACCTTTAGAAACTTCTACCAAACATGTTCTACATCTTCCACCACTGGTTTCCAATTTGCTGTAGTAACACATTGCAGGAGGAACAGATTTTCCACCGATTTGTCTTGCAGCTTCCAAAATAGAAGTCCCGGGCAAAACTTCAGCAGTTTGTCCGTCTATCGTTATTTTGAATTTTTTAACTTCTTCGCTCATATTATTTAAGCTATAGGTTACTTCCTTTACGCTCTTTTAAGTTATTTAAAATTGAATATATTCAGTTTCGGCTTGAAGATGTTGAGATGCAACTATTTCTAAATTTTCAAAGCCTTCAAGTATTTTTTTCGTTCTTATCAAATCATTCATTAAATATGAAAGTTCCTGAAAATCTTTTACACTTGATTTATTTTTTAAATTAGAAAATTTTCTTTCAAAATCTTTTATCTTTTCACTAAAATTATTCTTCTCTTTTTTATATGTTTCAGCAAAATCGTTACACAATTCTACTTTATACGTAATTTTTAATTTATTGTTGTCAGGATTTCCACAAATTCTTTCTCCACCAACAATCCAAACAATGATATTATGACTGGAGTTTGGCTCTAAGATGATTAATTTCTCGTCAAATTCACCAAAATTATGTGGCTGTTCAGCTACCTTCGCAAATGATGTTTTGTTATCTTCACAATTTTTTATATAAGAATAATCAAACCCTGACGTTTTTAATCCTGAAAAAGTTCTAGAATCAAGATATAAATTTCCTAACAACTTTAAGGTATCCTTCGATATATTTTTTAGTTCAATTTTTAATTTATCACCACTTTCAATTTTTCCTAAAGCTTTTATCTCAAGAGGTGATTTTTGAGAATAAAATATTGATGAAAATATTAAAAAAAATAATAAAATTAATCTCCTAACCTCTTCGCTCATATTCTACGCTGTTACCTATTAAGCTCTATTTTAATTATACTTCTTCGTATTAAATGTATATCCGATCCCAAAATTAACTTGGTAGAATACAAAGTCCTGACTGGCTTTATCAGGTTTATTATTAAGAGTTGTTTTAATATCCGGCATATTAATATAACCGAATTTACCTTCAACTCTTGCCATCCAATGCTTCCAAAAAACAAAATTGATGTTGGTTCTTGCATCCAACCCAAATCCTGCTACATGGTATCGATCACTTCTTTCGTTTCCGAATAATTTCACATTAGATTTTGGAAATAATACTCCTACACCAGCTCCATAAGCCCAAAAAATATCAAAATTCTTTTTACTGTATAGATTTTTGTATTTCTCAAGACCTGCATTTACATAATTAAGTCCGTCTGTATGCTCAAAAGTCAAGAATTCTTGATCTGTAAGATTTACTTTCCCATTCTGAACCATCGCTGCATATTTCGAATCTGATATATTTCCCTTAAAATCTACAGTCTGTTCCTGATCCATCACATATTTCATGTGATCTGTTCCTACAACTAAAGCAAGATTATCTTTAATAAAATAACTTAATCTAAAATTAAATTGAGGAATTGAAAGCCTTGTAGGATCTATATATGCCATACTTAATTCTGAAGGTCTGTCATGGGCTACCACATTATTTAATGTAAAATCGTAACCATTTCCTTTAAATCTAATATCAGAATTGCTAAATCCTGCTCTGTTCCAACCCCAAAAAACGAACATTGCTCCTTTTTTAAAAGAATTTATATCTTTTTTATTTTCTTCAAAAGATGATATAGTTTCACTTTCTTCTAAAGCTTTAGTCTTTGCTTTTTTTAACGACCTTGAAGCAGAAGGAAAAGCACAAGCTTCTTCAAGAGATTTTTCTTTACTTAAAGTGTCTTTAATATTCTGAGCAAACACAAAATTAGACAATAATAGCCCTACAGCAATCAACTTCTTCATAATTCCAAATTCATATTAATTACTAGCTGCTGCCGGAATAGGGTCTGCATAATTTGCCAAACCATAGTTTTGTGTCTGAGACAATTCTGGGTTTTTAATATGCCACTCGAATTCGTCTCTGAAATGACGGATCGCTGCTGCAACAGGCCAAGCTGCCGCATCACCTAAAGGACAAATTGTGTTTCCTTCAATTTTTCTCTGGATATCCCAAAGCAAATCGATGTCTTCCATTTTTCCTTCTCCTTTCTCAATTTTTTTCAAAATTTTGTACATCCATCCCGTTCCTTCGCGGCAAGGAGTACATTGTCCGCAACTTTCGTGATTATAAAATCTCGCTAAAGTCATGGTATGTTCTACGATACACTGGTCTTCATCCAAAACAATAAATCCCCCTGAACCCATCATTGTTCCGGTAGCAAAACCACCATCAGCAAGAGATTCATAATTCATATATCTTGGTTCACCGTTTACCGTTTTCAATAATAAGTTTGCCGGAACAATCGGAACTGAACTTCCTCCAGGAATACAAGCCTTTAGCTTTTTACCGTTTGGAATTCCACCACAATATTCATCAGAATAAATAAATTCTTCAACTGTAATGGTCATATCGATTTCGTAAACTCCGGGTTTATTGATATTTCCGCAAGCAGAAATTAATTTTGTACCAGTCGATCTACCAACACCGATTTTTGCATATTCTGCACCGGTAATATCGATAATCGGAACGATTGCTGCGATAGATTCAACGTTATTTACAACCGTTGGTCTTTCCCAAAGTCCTTTTACAGCAGGGAAAGGTGGTTTCAATCTTGGGTTTCCTCTTTTACCTTCAAGAGATTCTAGCAAAGCAGTTTCTTCACCACAGATATAGGCTCCACCACCTCTTTGAACATAAATTTCGCAATCGAAACCAGTTCCTAAGATGTTTTTACCTAAAAATCCTGCCGCTTTAGCTTCTTCAATTGCTTCTTCTAAAATATCAGGAATCCAAGAATATTCTCCACGGATGTAGATATAAGAAACATTTGAACCTAAAACGAAAGATGAAATCAACATTCCCTCAATCAAAAGATGAGGAAGAAATTCCATTAAATATCTGTCTTTGAAAGTTCCCGGTTCAGATTCATCTGCATTCACTACCAAGTGTCTTGGTACGCCTTCCGGTTTTGCCAGAAAGCTCCACTTCATTCCTGTTGGGAAACCTGCACCACCACGACCACGAAGACCTGAAACTTTTACTTCTTCAAGAATTTCTTCTGGTGTCATTTTAAAGGCTTTTTCAGCTGCTCCATAACCTCCTTGTTTGCGGTAAGTTTCGAAGTAGCGTATTCCTTCTACGTGTGCGTCTTTAAGTAAAAGTTTTTTACTCATTTTTATTTGCTTATTGCAATTAGCTTTTGGCCTTTTGCATTAATTAGTATTAAACGTTAAGTGAATAATTTAAAATCTAAAATTTAGATTTTAAAATTTCTATTAGCCCAAATCAACTTGTCCTTCTCTGCAAAGATCAAGGATTTCGTCAACTTTTTCTATCGTTAAATTTTCGTGAAAAAACTTACCTAGCTGCATCATGGGTGCGTATCCGCAAGCTCCAAGACATTCAGCTGGTTTTAAAGTGAACATTCCATCTTCAGTGGTTTGTCCATCTTTTATATTTAGTTTAGTTCTGATATGGTCAAGAATTTTTTCGCTTCCACGAACCATACAAGGTCCGGTTCTGCAAACTTCCAAAACATATTTACCCACCGGTTTCATATTAAACATGGTATAAAAAGTAGCTACTTCGTATACTTCGATAGGTTTAATACTCAATAATTCAGCAACATAATCCATTACAGGAACATCCAGCCATCCTCCAAATTCTTTCTGCGCTAAATGTAACACAGGAAGAAGGGCAGACTTTTGTCTTCCTTCAGGATATCTTGCCATGATTTTGTGTACCTGCTGTAAACTTTCCGGTTTAAAAGCTATTGTTTCGCTCATATTTAAAGATTTTAGATTTTAGATTTTAGATTTTAGATGAAAATCTTAGTTCTAAAAATCCTATCAATTTTGATATTAATTTATATTTAAAGAGTTTAGATTAATTTAAATTTATAATCCAAAATCTATAATTTCTTTTATGCGTCTAATTCTCCCGCAATCACGTTCATACTACACATCGTAACGATAGCGTCTGAAATTACAGAACCTGTGATCATTTCAGGATATGCTTGGTAGTAGATAAAACATGGTCTTCTGAAGTGAAGTCTGTAAGGGCTTCTTCCTCCATCACTCACCAAATAGAATCCTAGTTCTCCGTTTCCTCCTTCTACAGGATGATAAACTTCTCCTTTTGGTACGTCGGTTTCTCCCATTACGATTTTGAAATGGTAAATTAAAGCTTCCATTTTTTTATAAACATCAGCTTTTTCAGGAAGATAAAATTCTGGAACATCTGCGTGGAAAGGACCTTCCGGCAAATTGTCGTACGCTTGATTGATTATTTTCAAAGATTCCCAGATTTCCTGCTGACGAACCATGAAACGGTCGTAAGTGTCACCAGAAGTTCCTACAGGAATGATGAAATCGAAATCTTCATAAGAAGAATAAGGTTGTGCAACTCTTACATCATAATCTACACCTGTTGCACGTAAATTAGGACCCGTGAAACCATAGCTTAATGCTCTTTCTGCTGAAATTGCACCTGCACCAATGGTTCTGTCCATAAATATTCTGTTTCTCTCCAATAGATTACAGAATTCCTGGAATCTTGAAGGGAATGTTTTTAAGAAATCTTTTAGCAACTCATGGAATTTTGGAGTGAAATCTCTTTCAAAACCTCCGATTCTTCCCATATTGGTGGTCATTCTAGCTCCACAAATCTGCTCGTACATATCGTAAATACGCTCTCTTTCGATGAACATATAGGTAAGACCTGTAATTGCACCTGCATCCATTCCGGTTACTCCGTTACAAATCAAGTGGTCACCGATTCTTGCCAATTCCATTAAAATGACGCGCATATAATCTACGCGTTTCGGAACTTTTACACCAATCAGCTTTTCTACCGTCATGTGCCATCCAAGATTGTTGATTGGCGCAGAACAGTAGTTCATACGGTCTGTAAGCGTCGTAATTTGAGCATAATTTCTTCTTTCAGAAATTTTTTCAAAAGCTCTGTGGATATAACCAACGGTCTGCTCTGCGTGAAGAATTCTTTCACCGTCCATCGTAAGAACGTTTTGGAAGATTCCGTGCGTTGCAGGGTGAGTAGGTCCCAAATTCAGGGTGTATAATTGCCCGTCAATCTGTTCGTTACTATTGTGCTGGTTAAGTATATTAGATAATGAGTTGTCTTTCATAATTTAAATGCTTTAGGCTTTAGGCTTTAGGCTTTAAGCTTATTGCTTACTGCTTACTGCTTATTGCATTATATTTTTATCTACCAAACATGGTGTCGTTCTTATCTGTTCTTGTACCATCTTCAAGACGGTATTCTTTCAGCATTGGATGATAACCAAGGTCTTCCATATTCAGGATAGGTCTTAAATCCGGATGTCCTTTAAATTTAATTCCATAAAAATCAAAAGTTTCTCTTTCCATCCAGTTGGCGCCTGCGTATAATTCAGTTAGAGAATCTACCTCAATATTTTCTCTTGACATGAAGATTTTCAAACGGATTCTGAAATTCGTCATCATATTATGCAAGTGATAAACAACTCCGATTTCTTTCTCTGGAAATTCTGGGTAATGGATTCCACAAACATCAGTAAGGAAATTAATTTCCAATGATGAATCTTTAAGATAATGAATTATTTTTTTGATATCCTCTTTTTTAATTTCTACAGTCAGCATTCCATAAGGCTCTGAACTGGAAATTACAGATTCCGGAAACTCTCTCGTTATCGCTTCTAATACAAATTCGTTCGTCATTTCCGTATCAATTAATTGCTAATATTATAAGAATCAAGCAATGCTTGGTATTCCGGCATATCTCTTCTTCTGATGCTTTCGCTTTCTGCTAAAGCCTGTACCTGCATTACGCCTTCAATAATCTGCTCTGGTCTTGGAGGACAACCAGGAACGTAAACATCTACCGGAATAATTTTATCTATTCCCTGTAAAACTGAATACGTATCAAAAATACCTCCGCTTGAAGCACAAGCTCCAACAGCAACTACCCATTTTGGTTCTGCCATTTGAGTGTAAACTTCTTTTAAAACGGGACCTAATTTTTTAGAAATAGTTCCGCAAACCATCAACATATCTGCTTGTCTTGGTGAGAAAGAGTTTCTTTCCATACCAAATCTTGATGCGTCATACGTTGGGTTTAGAGTAGCCATGAACTCGATACCACAACAAGAAGTAGCGAAAGGTAAAGGCCAAAGTGAAAACTTTCTAGCCATCCCGATAACGCTGCTCAATTTCGTTGCGAAAAATCCTTCTCCTTCAAATCCTTCCGGAGCTGGTGCATCTGTTCTTATAATTGGTTTGTTGTCTGACATTTTTGTAATGATTTTAGATTTTAAATTTTAGATTTTAAATCAACACAATTCAAAATCATTATCTAAAATTTTAAATTAAAAATTTTATAATTCTATCTATTTATCCCAGTCTAATGCGCCACGTTTCCAGACATAAAAAAATGCAAGGAAGAAAATAGCAACGAATGTAAGAACTGCAAAGAAGCCTTCAAGACCAAATTCTCTGAAGTTTACAGCATAAGGATAAAAAAATACGATTTCGATATCGAATAATACAAACAATATTGCAGTTAAGAAATACTTGATTGAAAATGGAGTTCTAGCGTTTCCTTCAACAGGTACACCACATTCCCAACTTTGGTTTTTTACAGAATTTCCTTTTTTCTGCTTTGGTCCCAAAAAATGAGCTCCAAGCAAAGAAACGGCTACAAAACCTATGGCAACACCGGCTTGTATAAGGATTGGAATATAACTTTCAGGTAAATTCATTTTTACATTATTATCTCAAGTTGCAAATTTAGGCAATAAACAATAAAGCATGAAATTAATCATCTTAAAAGTCTGATGAAAATAGAGAAAAATGATAATTTAGAATCAATAAAAATTAGCTTTTGATTATTATTTTTTTAGTATATGTTTTCCCATTTTTTGTACTTAATGATAGTAAGTAGTTTCCAGAAACAATACCTGATATTTCTAATCTGACAATGTTGTTTTGATTTGAGAAATCTTTTATGAGCATTCCTGAATTATCATATAGCCGAATTGAGATAATTTCACTACGCTTTATATTGGTTTGGACAATAATGTTGTTTTTTGCAGGATTTATTACACTTAAATAATCATTGTCAAAATTGTTTTCCTCGGTGCTGAGAATAGGTATACAGCTAGAGTTTGTGGAAGTTAAATTATAAGATGCAGCTGCGCCATAAATATTGTGATTATAGGTTCTTATGGCGTTTCCTAGTTGTTTATTAACCATGTCAACTTCATAAAGTGTCGAAATATATTGAAAAGATGAATTTATACTATTGCTCAAAATATAAGCCTTTGAATGCGTCCCATAATTAATGGAAAAGCCGGCATATAATTTGGGTAAGTATATATCCATGAAAGGGCAACTTTGTGCAGGATTGGCCATATTAATTTCAAGTATTCCAGTTGTAGTAAGGAGAAAAAGTCTGTTTTCATAGAAGAAAAGATCTCCTCCTGCAGTATGTGAATTAGGTATTATTCCTAAATTAGAGAAAACACCTGTGTTGGTGTCATATCTGACCAATATATTACTCCCGGCCAAAGCGTATAAAAAATTCCCGGAATCAGCTGTAAGTGAGTTAGAACCATACGTTACTCCTTGATTTGTAGAAAAATCACCCAGATAAGTACAATTGGAAGTTGTAGTACTTTCTTTGTATAATAGACCAGCTTGTGATATGTAATATATATTGTTAGAGCTGTCAATAGCAATATCTGAATAAGAATTCATATTAGCAGTTGGAGTGCAGACGTTTTGAGATACTTCAGTAGAATTATTAATATTAAATTTATATACTTGATTAATCAAAGGAGAACCTACGCTGCTATTCACATAAAATTCCTGACAGTAAATGTGTGTTGAATTAAATAATAAGCTAATAAGGGTTAATTTTAAAATTTCTTTCATATCAGTGTGGCTCAAAAATTTCTAATTATTTATTCACAAAAATATGATTAAAATCAATTGGATTATATTAATTTTTCATTTTTTTTAACACTGTAAATGCCATAAAAGAAATATAACCAAAAAGTAGACTCGCATAAACAATGTTTACCAGAGTATTCATTCTGTCATCTTCCAGAGCAAAAAATAAATTATAAACAGCAAAACCAGCAATTAAAATAGCGAAAATAATAAGGTGTATTTTCATGTTAGAATTTTAAAGAATATGTTCTTCTTCTTTTGTGATTGGTTGGATTATAGTCTTGCCATAAAACTTGTACACTTTTATTCTCTTCCAATTCAGGATTAGTTTCAGCAAAATCGATTCCCATACTGTTGAAACGCACGAAAATTTCCTTGAAAATAATTGCCGTTACACCACGTCTTTGATATTCCGCATGAATTCTGATTAATAAAAATTAGCTTTCGGTAATTATTTTTTTTGTGTATGTTTTCCCGTTTTTGGTACTGAGCGTTAATAAATAGTTACCTGATGGAATTCCTAAAATGTCTAAACTCTCAATATTTTTTTGGTTTGAGAAATCTTTTATCAACCTTCCTAAATTATCATATAGCCGAATTGAAATTATTTCACTTCTCTTTAAATTTGTCTGACAAATAATTTTACTTTTTGCGGGATTAATTACATTTAAATAATCATTGTCAAAAATTTTTTCCTCCGTACTGAGAATGGGTATACAACTAGAGTTTGTGGAAGTTAAATTATAATATGCAGCTGCGCCATAAATATTGTGATTATAGATTCTTATGGCGTTTCCTAGTTGCTTATTAACCATATCAACTTCATGAAGTGTAGAAATTACTTGAAAAGATGAATTTAAGCTATTGCTCAAAATATAAGCCTTTGAATGTGTTCCATAATTGATGGAAAAACCGGCATATAATTGGGGTAAGTTTATGTCCATGAAAGGGCAACTTTCTGAAGGGTTGGCCATATTAATTTCAAGTATTCCAGTTGTAGTAAGGAGAAAAAGTCTGTTTTCATAGAAGAAGAGATCTCCTCCTGCAGTTTGTGAATTAGGTATTATTCCTAAATTAGAGAAAACACCTGTGTTAATGTCATATCTGAACAATATATTATTCCCGCCCAAAGCGTATAAAAAATTCCCGGAATCTGCTGTAAGTGAGTTTATAATGCCATATTCTACTCCTGGATTTGTAGAAAAATGACCCAAATAAGTGCAATTGGAAGTTGTAGTACTTTCTTTGTATAATAGACCAACTTGTGATATGTAATATATATTGTTAGAACTGTCAATAGCAATATCTGAATAAGAATCCATATTAGCAGATGGAGTGCAGACGTTTTGAGATACTTCAGTAGAATTATTAATATTAAATTTATGTACGTGATTGGTCAAAGGAGAACCTACGCTGCTATTCACATAAAATTCCTGACAGTAAATGTGTGTTGAATTAAATAATAAGCTAATAAGGATTAATTTTAAAATTTCTTTCATATCAATGTGGCTCAAAAATTAATGATTATTTATTTATAAAAATATGATTAAAATTAATCGATTTATATTATTTCCTCAGTTTTTTAAGCACTGTGAAAGCCATAAAAGAAATATAAGCAAAAAGCACGCTTGAATAAACAATGTTTATAAGCGTATTTGATCTGTCATCCGCTAGGGCAAAGAAAATATTATAAACAGCGAATCCTGCGATCAAAATAGCGAAAATAATAAGATGTGGTTTCATATTAGAATTTTAAAGAATAAGTTCTTCTTCTTTTATGATTTGTAGGATTGTAATCTTGCCAAAGAACCTGCACACTTTTGTTTTCTTCCAACTCAGGATTGGTTTCCGCGAAATCGATTCCCATATTGTTGAATCGCACGAAAATTTCTTTAAAAATAATAGCGGTAACACCACGTCTTTGGTATTCTGGATGAATTCCAATCAAGTAAAAATTAGCGCGGTCGTTTTTCTTTTGAGCCTGTAAGAAATGCCACCATCCGAAAGGGAAAAGTTTTCCTTTCGATTTTTGTAAAGCTTTAGAATAAGAAGGCATTGTAACAGCAAAAGAAACCAACTCATCATGCTCATCAACTACGCAGATGACGTAGTTTTTGGCAATCATTGGGAAGAATTTCTCTTTGTATGTTTTGATTTGTTCCTCAGAAATAGGAGTATAGGTTGAAAGATGTTTGTAAGTTTCGTCAAGCAGCTTAAACATTGGTTTTACGTAAGGTAAAATCTCTTCTTTGTTTTGGAAATTTAGCACTCTTAAGTTATATTTTTCAGCAATCAATGAGCTGAATTTTTCTACTTTTGGAGGAAGTACTTTTGGGAAATTCATTTCAAATTCTACCCATTCTTTTTCTTTTACAAGGCCAAGATTTTCAATATGTTTCGGGTAATATTCATGATTGTAAATTCCAATCATGGTAGCGATTTTCTCAAACCCGAAAGTTAGCATTCCTGCTTTATCAAGATTGGTAAAACCCATTGGGCCTTCAATGTTGTCGATTTGATGTTCTTTAGCGTAATTTACAGCAGTGTCGATTAGCGCTTTAGAAACTTCTGCGTCATCAATAAAATCAATCCATCCGAAACGAACTTTTTTGATACCAAGTTCTTTTTCTTCTTTATGATTGATGATTACTGCAATTCTTCCAACTATTTTATTGTCTTTCCAAGCTAAAAACTGCTTTGCTTCAGAATATTGCAAGGCAGGATTTTCCTGAGGATTCCAAACGTTCAGTTCATCTTTTATAAATGAAGGAACATAATAGGGATTGTTTTTGTATAAATTCATTGGGAATTTTACAAATTGCTTTAAATCTTCGGGAGTTTTTACTTCAAGAATGGAAACTTTTGACATAGTTTTCGGGTAAATAGAACCACAAATATAATTAATAAAACCTAAAACTTTGGCACAATTTTTACATCAATTATAAGAATTATTATATACTAAATTTAAATAAAATGACAGGTTATTATCTTATCATAGGAGTTGCAATGCTGGTAAGCTGGTTTGTTTCCTCAAGATTAAAATCTAAATTTGAATATTATTCAAACGTACATCTCAGAAACGGAATGTCGGGTAAAGAAGTTGCCGAAAAGATGTTGAGAGATAATAATATTCATGATGTGCAAGTGATTTCGGTTCCTGGGCAATTAACAGACCATTATAATCCAGCAGATAAAACGGTAAATCTTTCTGAGGCAGTTTATATGCAAAGAAATGCAGCTGCAGCAGCCGTTGCAGCTCATGAGTGTGGTCACGCCGTTCAACACGCTGTAGGTTATTCAATGCTACAACTGAGGTCAAAATTGGTTCCCGTTGTAAGCATCAGTTCAAATTTAATGCAGTTTGTATTGATGGGAGGTATTGTTGTTATGGCAATGAGTGGGAATAGATTGATTCTCTTGCTTGGAGTAATTATGTTTGCATTAACTACACTTTTTGCTTTTATTACACTTCCTGTGGAATATGATGCGAGTAATCGAGCGATGAAGTGGCTGAAAGATACAGGAACAGTTACCGCAGAAGAATTTGTTGGAGTAAAAGACAGTCTTACTTGGGCAGCACGAACTTATTTAGTCGCAGCTTTAGGTTCTTTAGCACAGTTGATATATTTTGCTTCTCTTTTAATGGGAGGTCGAAGAGATTAATTTAATCTTTAAATTCAAAAAAAATATGTTGCATCTCAGATAGTTTTTCTGAGATGCTTTCTTTTTGTGCTGTTTTTAATGAAGCAGTCAAAATACAATTTTCATTAGCGTCAAAATTCAAAACTTTGGCGTCAAATTTTGAGAGTAAAGTGAAAATAAGATTCTGCTGATTGAATTGGAACTGAATTTCGATTTCAGTTTCTAATTCTTTTGTAATGATTTGAGCTTCTTCTAATGTAATTTTAGCACATTCTTTATATGCTTTTACCAAACCAGAAACACCTAGTTTTGTTCCACCATAATAACGAACGCTGATTACCAAAACATTTGTTATTTCGTTAGCTAAAAGTTGATTGTAAATTGGTAATCCTGCACTTCCTGAAGGTTCTCCATCATCGTTTGCGCGATAATTTTCACCATTTAAACCCATTCTGAAAGCATAGCAATGATGCGTCGCCTTCGGATGCTCTGTTCTGATTTTCTCTAAAGCACTTTTAAGTTCAGCTTCATTATTAACCGGAAAAGCAAAACCAATGAATTTGCTTCCTTTTTCTTTAAGCAAAGTGTTTTCTACAGGTTTTTCTATGGTTTTGTATTCGTGCAGCATTTGTCGGCTTCTTAGTGAGAATTTTTATAAAATTCAATAACATTGTCTCTGAAATCTTGTATTTCAAGAGGAGTTTGATTAAATCTTGGAGCTTTCGTTCCGTTTTCTAAAACTAAATTTTTATTTTTAATAACAATCGTTTCATCCCATAAATCAGCATCGATGAATTGTTGAAGAACTAAACTTCCGCCTTCCACAATGATGGACTGTATCTGAAGTTCGTGTAATTTCTTCAACATATTTTCAATGAAATTCTCTCTTGAAGTTTTGATAAATTTTATATTTCCTTCTTGACCTTCTTTTACAGAATTGAAAACCAAAGTTTCGGCTTCATTGCTGTAAATATTAAAATCAGAAGGAACTTTTAAATCAATGTCAATCAAAATCCTGATTGGGTTTCTACCCACAATTTCTCTTGTTGTAAGACTTGGGTTGTCTCGTAAAGCGGTCATCGTTCCAATCAAAATAGAATGTTCATTATTTCTTAGTTGATGTACAAATTGTTTAGTTAAAGAATTACTGATTTGAGTAGGTTTAAAGTCTTTATCCATAAAACGGTCACCAGACTCAGCCCATTTTAAAATGATAAAAGGTCTTGCCTTTTCGTGATAGGTGAAAAATCTTTTGTTTAACTCAATACATTCTTTTTCCAGAACTCCAGAAACAACCTCAATTCCTGCATCCTGAATAATCTTCTTACCTTTTCCGTTGACTTTATCATGTGAGTCCATTGCACCGATAACGACTTTTTTAAAGCCTAGTTCGACAATCTTTAAAGCGCAAGGCGGCGTTTTTCCGAAATGCGCGCAAGGTTCCAAAGAAACATAAATAGTAGATTCGGGAATCAGGCTTTTATCTTCAACGGAATTAATAGCATTGATTTCCGCATGGTTTTCACCTGCTTTATGATGATACCCTTCACCAATTATTTTACCGTTGTGAACAATCACACTTCCTACTAATGGATTTGGGTAGGTATTTCCGATGGCTTTCTGAGCGAGCTCAATGCATCTTCTGATGTAAAATTCGTCTTGCATAAGATAAAAAAAGCGAATACAAATTTCTTTGCTTCGCTCTATAGATTTTACTTTAATTTTTAATTATTCTCCAGCGATAATACTGTGAAGATTCTGCTTTAAAGTCTCAAGATGAGCTTTTTTGTCATCAATCGTATTGTAAGTATCTCGTAAAAGAGGGTTTTCTCTTGATGGATTTTTGAAGAACGCTAGGTTGTTTTCCAATTTAACGATTTCCGCTTCAAGATCAGAGATTTGACTCTTAATTTTTCTTGCTTTGTCTGTTAATTGATTTTCAGATAAACCTTCTTCTTTCAGCTCAAGCTCATTGATCTTATTCAATTTTAGCTTTTCTCTTAAAGTTTTATTAAACTCAGAGTTGATTGCCATCTTATCTCTTGGAACTTTTCCAATATTATTCCAAGAGGTTTTAATTGCTTCTATCTTTTCGATGCTTCCTTCTTCGTCTGAGATGGTTTTCAGCTCTTCAAGAAGGTCTTTTTTTAGTTTGTAATTTTCTTTCCAGTTATCGGTAGAAGCGCTGCTTTTTTCTCTGTAATTGTTGAAGAAAGTATTACACGCATCACGGAATTCATCCCAAATTTTATTGGTCATGCTTTTCGGAACGTGACCGATTTTCTTCCAGTCTTCCTGAAGTTTTTTAAATAAAGCCACTGCAAGATCCCAATCTTCAGAAAGCATATTGTCTTTTGCGGTCTGAATAAGCTTCATTTTCTCATCAAGATTCTGCTGTTGAGAACCTTTCAGAGATTTATAATAATTATTTTTTGTCGTGTTGAAGCCTCTTAAAATAGATTTGAAATCATTCCAGTTGTTGTTGGATAATTTTCTAGGTACACTTCCTGTTTTTAGGAATTCTGAACGTAATTCCTCAACTCTTTTGATAGAGTTTTGCCAATAGGTATGATTAGGACTATCTTTTGGCTCAGAAATATTTTTAATTTCAGCGATAATCTCGTTTTTCTTTTCAAGATTAGCATTTTGTTCTGTTTCAATAGCTGCAGAAAGTTCTGTTTTTCTTTCGTGAATCTTATTTGAAATCTCTTTGAACTCTTCCCAAGTTTTTTCACGGAACTCTTCAGAAACAGGCTCTGCCTCTTCTTTCCAAAGTTTGTGAAGATATTGAAGTTCGTTTAAAGCTTTTTGTACAGCCGGCTCATTTTCCAGCTCTTTTGCTCGCGCAATAATGTGCTGTCTTTTTTCTAAATTGTGGCTGTATTCCTGCTCAAGGAATTCTTTATTTAAATCCAACATTTGATAAAACTGATTCAAATGGTGGAAATAATTATTATTTAAAATTTTAAATTCAGATTTTGCAACCTGACCAGAGTTTGACCATTCTTCCTTAATCTCTCTTATTGATTTAAAAAGATTGACTCCAGGCTCAGAATTGGTATAAAGATTTTTAAGTCTTTCAATAATACTTTGACGGTGGTTCAGATTTTTTTTCTGCTCCTCTTCCTGATTTTTCTGAAAAGAATCATGCTTCTCTCTGAAAATATGAATCAGACCAGAAAGTTTAGACTGAGAAGGGTGTTCGTAGCTGAAATTTTCAAGTGCATTTCCTGCATCTGTATATTCATGCTTTTTGTCTTCTACCTCGTCGTGAATTGAATGATTTGCTTTTTCTTTTAAAACATTAAATTCTCGGAATCTTTCACCAGCATTAGGAGAGTTGATGATTTTTTCCATTTCTTTCAGAGCGTCGGCTAGAGACAGGTCGGCTATAGAATCGTGATGATGAGCATCAGGGTCTTCTTCCTGATGATTATCTTCTTTGTTTTCAATAGTTTCAACTATTTCCTGAACTTCTGTAGAAGGTTTTTGTTCTTCGTTTTCAGAAAGATTATTTTCTGTTGTCATAGCAAATCTTTTATGAATAATGGTATTAACTTCTTAAAGCGAGCTAATATAAACCAATTAAGTTACTAATTTATGTTATTTTTTTTGAAATGACCAAATTTTCCAAGCTTTTTCTGCCTGTTGTTCGAGCATATAATATCCGTTGACGGTTTTTGCACCATTTTGTGATGAATTTAAAAGAAATTGACTGCATTCGGGATTGTAAATCAAGTCAATCACCAAATGTTGATTTGTAAGAGATTCAAAAGGAAATTTTAAACAATCTTCTGTATTAGGGAAGGTTCCTACAGGAGTACATTGTATAATTAATTTATTTTCTGAAACGGTTTCTGTGTCTAAATTATTAAAATTAATCTCTGATTTTCTAGAAATCGTTTGATACGGAATTTGATGTTTGTCTAAAACATATTGTATTGCTTTTGCGGCGCCACCATTTCCTAAAACCAATGCAGATGAGTGATGTGGCTTTTTGTGGGCAATTAATGTTTTTTCAAAACCAAAAGCATCTGTATTGTAACCTGTCTTTTTTCCATTTTCAATTAAAACACAGTTTACAGCGCCTATTTTTTGAGCTTCATCACTTAATTCATCCAAGAAATCTATAATTTTTTCTTTGTAAGGAATCGTTACGTTAAAGCCTAAAAGATTACGCGTTAAAAGGAGTTCTTCAATTTCATTGATTTCCTGTAAATCGAAAATTTCGTACGAAAAATCACTGAGTTTTTTCTTTTTAAATTTATCTTCAAAATATTTTTTTGAAAAAGAGTAGGAGATGTTTTTTCCGATCAGTCCTAATTTGTTGCTAGAATCCATACATCAAAAATAAAAAAAAGACCGATAAAAATCGGTCTTTGGTATTGAAAATATTTGTTGTCTTAGTTTACAATGAATTTTGTAGTGTTGTTGTCTGTTTTCAAGATATAAACACCTTTAGTTACTCCATGAAGATTAATTTTATTTGAGTTTTTGAAAGGGTTTGCAATGTTCTTGATTAGTTTTCCTGAAAGATCATAGATTTCAGCTTTCGAAATTTTGCTTAAGTTTTCACCTTTTACAAATAATTCGTTATTTTTAACCGGGTTTGGATAAATGCTGAATGCATTATCTCTTGAATTTTCAACAGTTGATAAAGAAGCTGCACAAGTCCAAGAAAGATCATCAATTGCTACACGGTTTGAAGCGACAGGATTAATCAGTTTAATAATTACATTTCCTGAAACATTGATATTGCTGATTGTGGTTGTAGTAAGTGCATCGCTGTAAGGAATTGTTCCTACTGTAACACCATTAATTTGTAAATTTAGATTAGATGAACCACCGTTGAATTTACGTTGAGTTGTAACAGTAAGACTTTGAATACCTCCCGAGATAGAGCTGCTTGTTAAAGAGCCATTTTGAAGGGTTATTGCTTTTCCTGTTATGGTTTGATCTATTCTTGCATCTGTTGCTGTCCAAGTTATGTTGTTATTGGTCCAAGTTCTTGTACCATATCCGTTTCCTGTTCCTGTAATGTTTTCGAAATCTTCATTTCCACAAGTTCCGGTTCCGCCACCAGATCCGGCAAGCGTAGTTTCAGTTGCGATGTTGCTTTGAGCAGATGGGTTTCCTGCTGCATCTTTAGCAATAACGTAGAAATCGTAAGTGGTTGAAGAGGCTAATGCTTGAACAGTTGTTGAAGTTCCAGCAACAGTAGCTTTTAAAACATTATTAGCATAAACATCATATCCTGTAACGCCTATATTGTCTGTAGAAGCTGTCCAGCTTAAAGCAACAGTACTTGATGTAGGATTGTTTGCTACTAAGTTTGTAGGAGCTGTCGGAGCTTGTGTATCTGTAGTTGGGGTTCCCCAAACTAAATTTACATAATTAGGATTGTCGATATAGGGGTTTCTGTTTCCTTGGTAAAGGTATGATGCGTCGTTTCTTCCTATTTCTGCTGGAGAAACCGGGTCTAAATTGTGCCAAGCTAAAAGTTGATTAAGCTCCCATGTTTGTAATCCAGGGTAGGCAGTGTTTCCTAGCATGTTACCAGAACTAAAGCCGGAAAGTTTAGTCTCATATCTTGTTACAAAGTAAAAGATCATCCTTGCGACGTCACCTTTAAACTCATCAATAGGTTCAAAAACAGTTCCTGTATATCCTGCAGAAGCGGAGCTGCCTCTTTTAGAACCGTTATTAGAAATATAATTAGTAACTCCTACATTTCCAAAAGGAAAACTCCCTCTGATATTGTTAACATAACCATCGGTTGCACGGATGAAATGAATGTCTGATACCATTGGAGATTCTTCACTGAATAAGCTTTGAGGAACAATGTGTTCTCTGTTGTAACAATCAGATTCGCTGTTGTAACCACCACATTGGTTAATTCCAACAGTAAAATTATATGGGTCTGCTGCAGTTGGTCTTTCTGAATAAATGTCAAGAATTGTACCATCATTTTCGTAATAATAATCACGGTCTGTTGTTTGGTATGCAATCCATAAGCCACCATAAGATCCAGGATTGTGTCCTGCAGTGATGATGTCTTTAAGTTGGGTTTTAAGTGTAGCACCAGTTCCGGTTGCAGTACTATAATAATTGGCTGGAATTTGAGCTAAAGCACTGATACTGGTCAGGATTAGCAAGAATGAATGTAAAATTCGTCTCATTTTTTCTAAATTGGGAGGCAAATTTACAAATAAATGAAAATTTAAAATATTAATTTTTGGTAATATAGTCTTTGCTGATTTTAGAAAAGAACCAAGAAATAATAATTCCAAAGACGGAAGCGATGACTGCAACGATTAAATAATTTTCACCGACAATTTTTACAGGAAAAGGTAAATCTTCTACAGCCTTAAATAATTCGGTGTAAATTTGAAAATAACATAGAGCTGTTCCTAAAATAAGACCTGAAACGACGCCTAAAATCACAATTAGAATTCCGGTGTAGAAATACGTCATTCTAAGATGCGCTAAAGGAAAGCCTAAAGAAATCAGAGATTTTGCCTGTTGCTTTTTATCAAGCTGTAAAATAATGATGGCACCAGCCAAATTAAAAGTTGTGATGAAAATAACCAATGCGAAAATTAAATAGATAAACAATTTTTCGGTGTTAATCATTTTCCAGAAAGCTGCATTTTCTTCTTCCTTCGTTTTGATTTCGATATCTTTTCCTAAAGTTTTGAGTAAATCTTGTTGTACAGAATTTATATTTTCCTGATTTTTAAGCTTAATGACGATTTGGTAAGCAGAGTTTTTTGGAAGATTTAATAATTCTTCGGCCAGTTCTATCGGAGCAATAATATAATTGTTGAGTTGCTCGTTCCCTGGAAAAACACCACAAACGATAATCTCTTTTTTATTATAAATATCTTCTTCCTTGTTGATGATTCCCGTTCCGGGTTTAGGCATAAAAAGGGTTGAGAAATCGGCATTGGAGTCATTTACAGGAATTGCCAATCTATTTTGGAGAGAACGCTCCATAATAACTTCATTACTGTACTCAAATGAAGGGTAGCTACCGTAAAAAATAGTTTTATCAACTGGGTTTACTTTCGTATAAGCTGAATCAACTCCCCGAAGGTAGGCAACGTCACCTTTCCCGTTGTAATTGATGTAGGTTTTCTCTTCTATGACTCTTGAGAAACTGGAAATTTCTTTGTTATTTTTTAAGACAGAGTTTATTTTGTCTAAATTTTTCAGCGTCTTCCCAGAGGTACTTTTTATCGTTAAATCGGCATGAAGATTAGAAATCAATGATTTGTTGAAATCTTCAAGGCCGGAAAAAACAGAAATAATGACAAACATTGCAGCTACAGCAACACTCATCGCCACAGCTGCAAGCCAGGTAATGAATGTAACCGCAGTACTTCCTTTTTTAGATAAAAGGTAGCGTGATGCGATGTAAAATGCAATGTTTTTCAATATTGTTATAAAACAGGATTGTCGCCTTCGCCTCTTAGTTCTCTTTCAATTTTTTCTACATCATCAAGTGTAGTATCAAGATAAAAGCTTAGTTGTGGGATAATACGTACTTGTTTTGCCATTTTCTGGCCGATGAAGTTTCTGTATTGTGCCTTATTTGCTTCTATTTCAGCCATAATTGAAGAACGAAATTCTTGAGGGAAAATACTTAAATAGATTTTAGCGATTCCCAAATCGGGAGTTACTTTCACGTCGGAAACTGAAACCAGAAAATTTTGTTTACTTTCTGATGCCTGTTTGCGGAAAAGTTCTGCGAAATCTTCCTGTATAATCTGTGCTACTTTTCTTTGTCTGTTGCTTTCCATAATTTATGCAAATTTAGTACTTTTGTTTGAATTGCTTATTTGAAAATTGATTGGCAATCAAAAAAAATATATTTTAGACTTATGAAATTAGAACATATCGGCATTGCGGTAAAATCTTTGGGAGTTTCTGATGAGCTTTTTACGAAGCTTTTGGGTAAAGAATCTTATAAAAAAGAAACGGTAGAAAGAGAAGGCGTTGTAACGTCATTTTATGAAACTGGAGAAAGTAAAATTGAGCTTTTAGAAGCAAGTAATCCTGAAAGTCCAATTTCAAAATTCATCGATAAGAAAGGGGAAGGCATTCATCATTTGGCTTTTGGTGTAGAAAATATCATTGAGGAAGTAGAAAGATTAAAAAAAGAAGGATTTATTTTTATCTCTGAAGAACCTAAAGAAGGTGCTGATAATAAGTTGGTTGTCTTCTTGCACCCTAAGTCTACCAACGGTGTGCTGGTAGAGCTTTGTCAAGAAAAGCGATAAAAAATTTTGTAGTGAAAGAAATTTTACTATTTTTGCAAACACAAAATTTAACCAAATTTTGAGGTCCTATAGCTCAGTTGGTTAGAGCACCTGACTCATAATCAGGTGGTCCCTGGTTCGAGCCCAGGTGGGACCACAGAAAAGCACTCAACTTGAGTGCTTTTTTTATTTCTATAAAGCGCCTATCATATTCTTACGGAATCTGAAAATGGCTCAGTCTCAAAACTTGGGGACTAAGCAAAAAGTTTTGATAATCTGAATAGAAAAAAAGATTTATCTCGTACGCCTCTGAGCTGTAATCTGAAGTTTTTGATTTTCGCATTGAAAGATTCTGCTGAAGCATTCGTGGTGCGTGTGTTAAAGTAATTGAGAATGTCATTATAGTTTAATATGATTGTTCTCGTTAAGGTATTGAATGATTTAAATCCTGATTCTTCCACTTCT
>NZ_LELA01000096.1 GCF_001677955.1 Chryseobacterium sp. BGARF1 | reverse complement strand
AAATAAAAACCTACCGCCGCAAGAAGCTGCCCCGGAAGATAAGACGGCATTTGGCCTATAAAATTAGGTTTATCATAAAAAAAATCTCCGTTGAGCCAATCTTTTAAACAATACTCTATGGTCTGCCAGCGGTCTATATTTACTTTATATGGGCTATCGATTAAATGACATAATAACACAAAAATCAAAACTACAGCACCTAAAAACAGATACAAAAATGTTTTTGTGATGTTGAATTTATTAATGAAAAATTGATTCGATTTATAAAGTAAAATATGAAACAATGCAAAAATACCGACTAAAACCGACACGTCAATTTTATCTTGTCTCACTCCATATTTTATAACAAATAACAAATTAACCGTAAAATAAATCAAGAACATCACAGGTTTCATGATATGATTATTCTTCATGTATTTTAGTTTATTCATTCTTTTAGTCAATCATTTTATTTAAACATTCTCCTTGCATTCTCAGTGGTAATCCTATCGATTTCTGCAAAATCTTTTTGGTAAATATCTACCAATTTTCCAGCAACCAGATCCAGATATGAGCTTTCATTTCTTTTACCTCTGAAAGGCACTGGCGCAAGATAAGGAGAATCTGTTTCTAAAACGATTTTATCTAAGGGGATTTCATCTAAAAACTGATCAATTTTACCGTTTTTAAAGGTAACTACTCCACCGATTCCTAAAATAAAGTTTAAATCTAAAGCATGTTTTGCCTGCTCAAGATTTCCAGAAAAACAATGAAAAATGCCTCTTAATTTCGGGTGTTTTTTTCTTTCTAGAACTTCAAAAGTTTCTTCAAAACTTTCTCTCGTATGAATCACGATTGGCAAATCTTTCTCAATTGCCCAATCTATCTGTTGCTCAAAAGCTTTTACTTGAATGTCTAAAGTCGTTTTATCCCAATACAAATCAATTCCGATTTCCCCGATGGCAGGAAAATGTCTTTGGTCAAGATAATTTTTTACGATTTCAAGTTCTTTTTCCCAAGATTCAGGTTTTACATAACAAGGATGTAAACCCATCATTGAAAAAACATGATTAGGATATTCGCTTTCTAGCTGAATCATTTTCTCGTGCGATTCGGAATCGATAGCCGGAAGATAAAACTCAGTAATCCCTTTATCTAAAGCTCTCTGAATGGCTTCTTTTCTATCTTCATCAAACTCTTCAGCATATAAATGCGTATGTGTATCTATCATTATTTTAAAATTTCAAAAGATCTTCGTAAGGATTTTCTAACCCTAAAAGCAATCCAAAAGCGGGTTCAGTTTTTATTCCTTTTTTCTTAAGATCGATTATTTTTTGTTTAAACTCTTCTCCTTTTTCCTGCAAAATTTTGTATTCTGCCATCATGTGGCAATAAGCATTTTGTTGTATGGTTGGTTTATTTTGTGCAAAAATTTCAATAAGAAATTCTTCTAATTTAAAATTACAAACTAAAAATTCCTCATTATTTATATTTGATTTCTTAATTTTTAAATCAAAATCTTTAAATTTTTCTATTAGAACTTTCTCAAACTCAATCTTATCCTCAACCTTGCAAATTATATCTAAGTCACTTCCTTCTACATCAATTTCTATAGGAATTGTTCCTGCCAAAATAGGTGAGTAATAATCTAAGATGGTGAATATTTTATATTTTGTAAGAACTTCATACGCTCTTTTTTGTCTTTCATTTCCTATTTTCAGATAATCAAGTTTTGTAAAATCAATCATTAGAAAATATTGTGTGTTTTACTTTTTGCTTCTGAATTTCAATTCTCTGATTCAGTTTTTCTTTAAAATCAATGAATTTTGGATTTTTTTCGTCATCCGTTCTGTGTTCTAAAGCTCTATTGATTTTAAAATTTTCTTTGATAAAATCTTTCGTTTCATTTGAAAAATAAGCATTCCCAAATTTGTCAAAAATATAATTAATGGCTTGCGAATTAGGGTGTATCAAATCATCTTTATAGAATCTATAATCGCGTAGATCATCCATTACTATTTCATAAATAGGCAAATAATGACAATTTTCGAACTGAGAGATTACCTCATGAATCGATGTGATCAATTTAGACTTACTCAATTGATTTTCAACCATTCCGTCCTTTGTGTGGCGCACAGGTGAAACAGTAAACAGGATTTGTACATTCTCCGGACAAATATCCTGAAGATTAATAATCGTATCATAAATAAAATCATTCAATTCCTGATTGGTTAAAAGTCTTTTTTCAAAGAATTTTTGTGGAATTTTATGGCAATTGGCAACCAGCTTTTTCTTAGGTTCAAATTCATAAATAAAGGAAGTTCCGTAAGTGATAATTACCCAATTGGATTCCTGTAAAAAGCGGTTTCCTTCTTCTATTTTTGAATTGATCTTATCTAAAGTCTGGTGAATGTATCGAGTATCAAAACTGGTGTGATGATCCAGAGAAATAAATTCGTCATCGTAAGCAATTAAGTCATCTTCAAGATAAAATTCTGAATCATGGAGTTTTCTAATTGAATTACTAATCGAAAACGGATTAAAAATCGTTCCAAAAGGATTGTTTACCGTCTGAAGCTGACCTTTATGAAGTAAATCTGACATCTCTGACGCAAAACAAGAGCCTATTGAAAATATTTTATCTTCAATTTCTATTTTTTGCTGCGATGGGTTGATGTTAACTTCAGTACGGAATTTCATTCATTTAATTTGAGAATTTGAAAATGTGCCAATTTGAAAATTTAAAAATTTTTGCTTATTCATTTTCAAATTTTCAAATTGACGAATTATCAAATTATGATTCTCTTCTCAACAAGTAATTTGCCAATTCTGTGAATGGTTTTTTCTTCTCTTCAGGAACATCTATTTTTGCCAAATAGCTTTGTCCTATTTCGTTATGTTTCTGGATTAAAAGTAATGCTTTCTCGTCAACTTTTGTTCTTCTGAAAATCTTTTCTACACCGTATACTTTATCAATATTATCAGTCTTTTTAGAGTACCAGTAATCTAATTCTTTACGCTCCTCTTCTGTTCCGTGTTCTCTTGCTAAAAGATAAAGTACTGTTTTTTTGTTTTCATAAATATCTCCGGCATGTTTTTTACCAAACTGAGCCTGATCTCCAAAAACATCCAAATAATCATCCATAATCTGGAAAGCGATACCGATGTGTTTTCCGAAATTGAAGATTGCTTTTGCATCTTTAAACTGCGCTTTAGCAATCATAGCACCAATCTCAAACGACGAAGCACTCAAAACTCCAGTTTTATATGTAATCATTCTGATATAATCCTCAAACGTTACATTTTCCTGAGTTTCAAAATTAATATCATATTGTTGACCTTCGCAAAGAAGCAAACCTGTATGCGTGAAAATTCTTACGCAAGCTTTAAAAATTTCCGGTTCCAAATCTTCAAAAAACTTATAGGCTTTAAGCATTAAACCGTCTCCTGAAAGAATCCCAGTATTTAGACCGTGAATGGTATGAATAGTCGGTTTATTTCTTCTTAGCGGAGCTTCATCCATAATATCATCATGGATTAAAGTAAAATTATGGAAAAACTCAATGGCCAAAGCAGGCTTTATTGCCTCTTTTTGGTCACCACCAAACAAATCACAAGCCATTAAAACCATAATCGGACGGAGACGCTTTCCACCGTGCGAGATGATATAATTCATCGGCTCATACAGTTCTGTAGGTTTGTCTTTAAACGTATATTTAGTAATAGCATCAGCAACAATCTGTTGGTAGGTGTCTAAGAATTCCATAAAATCTAATAGTTTGAACAAAAATACGATTTTCTGAGGGGTTTTAAACAAAAAAAACTCTGTGTATTTGGACAAAATTTCATTATCGCTGAGAAAGAAATTTTAACTAAAATAATCAGATTTTAAAAAGCTATAGAATATTTGTATAAGTCGTCGAGAGCTTTTACGATAATCCTCGAAAGTACTTTTTACAGACATTAAAACAATAATATGATTAACGAGAATATTTGTAACAAAAAAACTTTGCCCATTCGAGCAAAGTTTTTTATTTATTTTAAATTTTTCTATTTAAAAAAGAAATGTAACGATAAGGTAAGTAATCCCTGCAACAATTGCTGAAATTGGAATTGTTAATACCCAAGCCCAAAGAAGACTTACAGTGATTCCCCATCGTACGGCAGAGATTCTTTTCGTAAGACCAACCCCAATGATAGAACCAGTAATCGTGTGTGTTGTAGAAACAGGAATACCAAAATGGTCTGTAATAAATAATGTAATTGCTCCTGCAGTTTCTGCACTTACCCCTTCTAATGAAGTTACTTTTGTAATTTTAGTTCCCATTGTTTTGATGATTTTCCAACCACCACTCATGGTTCCCAATGCAATAGCAACGAAAGAAACCAAAGGAACCCAAATATAATGCTGTGCAAAATAATCGAAACGTCCAGCGGCAGGAATATTTAAATATACAGGATCTTTAAGCATTACAACGTGGTAATAAATTAAAGCCGCACCAATGATTCCCATTACTTTCTGTGCATCATTTAAACCATGTCCTAAACTAAATAAAGCCGATGAAGCTAACTGTAATCTTTTGAAAGACTTATCAGCCTTGTAAGGATTAGATTTTTTGTAAAGGTGAACGATGATTAAAGTAATAATAATCGAAATAATCATTCCAATAACCGGAGCCATAAAGATGAATAAGAAAATAGGAATTACTTTATCAAACTTCACAACACTCTGCTGAGTAAGCTGACTGACCGCTTCTTTAAAAGTTTCCCAAGTTCCTAAGTTTGGCTGAGCTGCAACAACATCATGATAATCCATCATAAAAGCGTGCATTAAAGCAGCCCCTATAAAACCTCCAATCAATGTGTGTGATGATGAAGAAGGAATACCAAACCACCACGTCAGCAAATTCCATAAAATTGCTGCAACAAGACCTGAAAATATGACTTCAAGTGTGATAAAGTTCTCGTTGACAGTTTTGGCAATCGTATTACCAATTTTAAACTCTCCAATAATGTAAGCCGCGATAAAGAACGCTGCAAAATTCCAAACTGCTGCCCAAAGTACAGCCTGGAAAGGAGTTAAAACTTTTGTAGAAACTATAGTTGCAATAGAGTTTGCCGCATCATGAAAACCATTAATGTAATCAAAGATTAAAGCTAAGGCAATAATAACTATAAGTAAAATCGGAAATTCCATTTGTTAATTATAATTATTAATTAAGCGTATTTGATCATGATGTTTTCAATTGTATTGGCAACATCTTCTGCTTTATCGGTTACTACTTCAAGGTAGTTTAATACTGATGAAATTTTAATAATATTAATTGCATCATTGGTTTCAAACAATTCTACCATAGAGTTTGAAAGAAGATCATCTGCAATATTCTCTATAGAGTTTACTTTAATACAAGCTTCTTTTACCTGCTCCATATTTTTGAAACCTTTAAGATTTTTCATTGCATTCTGAATCTCAAGACAAGCTTTGTAGATTAATAATGAAAAATCTGCATAAGCCTTCATCAAAGGAGATTTGTAAAGGAAAATATACTTTGCCGAAGCATAGATATAATCTGCGATATCATCTAGACCAGTCGCCAATGTGTGAATATCTTCACGATCGAAAGGTGTAATGAAGTTTTTCCCCAATTCAACGAAGATCTCGTGAGTAAGCTCATCATTTTTATGCTCGTAGTCGCTCATTAATTTAAGCATAGAATCATCATTAAGATCAAAATCTTTGATTCCGTGATTAAAATCGTTAGACATAGCAACCAAGTTATCTGTAACTTTTTCGAAAAGCACAAAAAAGATTTTATCTTTCGGTTGAAAAGCGTGGAAAATATTACCAATGCCCATTTTATAGTGTTTATAAATTCGTGTGCAAATTTCTTAAAAAACCATCTTACCAAAAAGCATCCAGCGTTAATTTTTGTTCACATTGAATTAATATTTTTTCATATAAAACTCTACAACAATCAGCATCTCTGTATAAGCTTTGGAATCAACATTTTAAACAATTGTTTAAATAAAATTCAAATAAAAAAAGCCGGCAAAAATGCCGGCTTAATTTGTATGCTTAGAATAAGATTAGTTAGCTTCTTCAGCTCTCATATCTTTTCCTTTGAATTTCATTGATTGAATGTTCCCTAAAAGCTCATTCTTAAATCCTTTTTCAATTTCAAAGAAAGAGAATTTTTCAAGGATCTCGATATTACCGATCTCCGCTCTCTTGTTACCTTTGCTTGAAGTTGCTTTGTTGATGATTTCCAAAACATCTAGTTTTTTCAATTGATCTTTTTTACCAAGATTGAAGAAAAATCTAGTCATATTTTCGTCTCTTTGTCTTGGTTTTCCACCACGATCACCTCTTCTTTCTCCTCTGTCGCTTCTTCCGTCACGATCTCCTCTAGGGCCTCTATCTCTGTCGCGGTCTCTTCCTCTGTCACGATCTCTGTCTCTTCCTCTATCACGATCTCTTCCACCTCTATCATCATCTCTGCTGCTCAATTTCTGATCAGTCAAATCATGTCTGTCTTTGTAATACAAAGCAAGATCTTTTAATTGGAACTGAAGTAATTTGTGCACCAACTCTTCTTTTGTGAAAGCTGATAGATCTGGAATTAAAGCATCATTAAAATCAAAGAAATCTTCGTGTACTTCAAGTAAGTTTTCAAAAACACCAGCAACCTGAGCTTTAATTACATCTTCACCACTAGGAATTTTAGCTTCAGTAATGTCAATTTTTGTAACCGACTTGATTTGCTTCAATTTTCTACTTTCTTCAGGCTTAATTAAAGAAATCGAAATACCGTCTTTACCTGCTCTACCCGTTCTACCACTTCTGTGAACGAATACTTCAGGATCATCTGGTAAAGAGAAATGCACAACGTGAGTTAATGAATCAACATCCAAACCTCTTGCAGCAACGTCTGTTGCTACCAAAATATCGATATTTTTCAATCTGAATTTCTTCATTACTGTATCTCTCTGCGCTTGAGAAAGATCACCATGAAGAGCATCTGCTGCATAACCATTCTGCATCAAGAAATCAGCAACTTCCTGAGTTTCCATTCTTGTTCTACAGAAGATAATTGAGTATTGATTAGGGTTTGAATCGATTAATCTCTTCAAAGCCTCTTTCTTATGACGATAACCAGCTACATAATAGAAATGCTTGATGTTCTTCTTAACTTCGTTAATAGAACCCACAGAAATACGGTGAGGGTTTGTCAAATAATTTTTAGAAATACGCTCCACTTCTTTACTCATCGTTGCCGAGAACAAGAAAGTTTGTTTTGTTTCAGGAGTTTCTTTCATAATGGTTTCCAAATCGTCTTTGAAACCCATTGAAAGCATTTCATCTGCTTCGTCTAAAACCAACCAGTGAATTGCAGAAAAGTCTAATGCCTTTCTGTTAATCAAATCGATTACCCTTCCTGGAGTTCCCACAATAATCTGTGGCTTGTCCTTTAAAGAACGAATTTGATCCATAATACTGCTTCCACCATAAACTGCTGTAGTTTTGATGTTCTGCATGTACTTTGAATAATTTTTGATGTCTTTTGTAATTTGAAGACATAATTCTCGTGTCGGACAAAGCACCAAAAATTGGATTTTGCGACTCGTATCGTCAATCATATCCAAAATCGGAAGCGAAAACGCTGCTGTTTTGCCTGTCCCTGTCTGCGCAAGTGCGATTAGATCGCGAATATCTGAAAGAATGAAAGGGATAGTCTGTTTTTGGATTTCTGTCGGGCTTTCGTAACCCAGTTCGCCAATGGCCTTAAGGATATCAGGACTTAAATTGGTCTCCGTAAATAAATTCATTAAATATTATAAAATTTCTGCAAAGATACAGTTTTTATTTGAATATTGAATTATATAATATTAACGAATTGATAATTTTATTTTAGAAAAACACAATCATTTTTATATTTAGACAAAAAAACTACATCTTTTTTATTTTTAATTTAAAAATTTTTCAACTATAGCCACAATTAACAGATAATACGTTTTATAGATTAATAATTATGAAATAATGAAAAC
>NZ_LELA01000095.1 GCF_001677955.1 Chryseobacterium sp. BGARF1 | reverse complement strand
ACCAATTTATGCTTATTTTTGAAGAAAGGCTCAGATTGTAAAATCCAAGCCCTAACTTTTTAACTTACACACTTTGTGGGATAGTGTCGACAAAATGTACTCTACAGTCGTTCCTTTTGGAATATTGGATTTTGAAGGGAATTATGAGAATGCTAATTTTGCTTTTAATTATTCATTATTACTTAGTAATGTGGATTCTCTAGAATTTAAGTTTTTGAATGAAGATGGGACTACATTATTTGCAATTACCAATTTACCGGAAATTGTAGTTACAGCAAGAAGGCTTCCTAAACTTTCTCAAGATATTACAGATAAAAAACCTGAATATAATCTTTCTAATCCTATTAGAGTGTGGGATTGGAAAAGTGTATTTGATCCATATAATACTTCGTCTTCAGATTACACTAAAATTGGTTCATATGTTATTTTTTGGGATGGTTTTAATAATGATAATATTTATGACAGCTCAAAATTCAACAATAAAAAATTGAAAGCGGTAATTACTGCAAGTAAAAACGGTAAAGAAAAATCTAAAGAAGTTGAGTTTTCAACAAAGTATGATGAGGTAGATTGGGTAAGATGTAAAGATTGATAAGAATAATAAAAAAATTGATACAACATTACGTGTTAACCTAAAAGATGGCGGAGCTGAAGGGTTAAGGTGTTCATCTCATATTACGGGAGCAAGAGATGAAACCCGTTGGGTAGAAAGTTGCCCTTGGGATAAAATACCTACCACTTCAATTATTGCAGGAAAACCACCTATTAAAGTAAGAACAAAAAGCTTTCAAGAGCTAAAAAGCATTGTATTTGATGGCTTGTCAATCTATTGGGGAAGAAATAAAAACAGAAAATGTGGAAATTTTGTTACTGTAGTTAGTGATTCCTATGAAGTTTATATAAATCCTATTGATACAAAAGATAATGCAATGAATTCATTACCTTTAATCTACAATACTAATAATGGTTGGATGCGTTCAGGTAATCCGGGAGGAAGTTATTCTGATAGCAACTTAGATGATGATGCTATGAATCTTTTTCCTGATACAGGAATCATTCAAAGACTATCATACAATGCCGGCTATATTAAGCATGGCTGGAAAAATGATTCAAAAGATGGATGGAGATACCATAATGAATTAGGTGTGAACAATGCATACGATGCAGTTATGGAGTTTAAAGAAACTGCTGCTCATGAATTAGGATATGAATTTTTACAGGCTTATGGCGGTACTGTTTACTCTTGGCAACACAAAGGAAGTTCTTACTATTTACCTCAAGATACTAAACCAACTAAAGGTAATGAGACAACATGGGAAAAAGTAACTCATTGGGATGAAATGGAAACTGATGGCGAAAACTATCCCTTATCTGGTGAAATTGATATAATGAAGTATTATAATAACGAGCCTAATCCTAAAGATATTTCTAGGCTTGTAGCAGCAGAAAAAGATGTACTAGGATTGATATGGCTAACAAAATTAAATATAAAATGAGAAAATTCATTATTATTTGTTTAGTAAGTATAACATTATCTTCATGTCAGCATGAATGGGTATTAAGACCTGAAATAAGAGATTGTATTTTAAGCAAACAAAAGAAGATACCAATAACCGCAAGAATAATAACTTTACCAGTAGAAGGGGAAGAATATGAGGTAGCTACAAATAAAAATGGAGGCAAATTCTATTTCCCGAAACAAATCATTAAAGAGTGGAGTTTCTTAGGAACGGAAAAACCTAAAGGTCCACCACCAACAAATAAAATAATTATAATAGCAAAAGGATATAAATCAGATACTTTGAATTATACAAGTTATAATTCTCGTAATAATATTATTGATTTAGGTAATATTCTTTTAAATGAAGAAAACTAATATTTAATTGAAAGATTACATATAATCCAAGGATGGTTTTCAAAAGAAGTTGAATTTTGGAATCTAAAAATTGATACAACATTACCTATTAACTTAAAAGATGGTGGAACTGATGGGTTAGAATGTACCACAAGAGATATAGATCCCGATCCAAAATTTAGAGTTCCTGTCACAGAATGTCCGTGGGATCAAGTTTCTAAGGAAGCAACTGATTTTTATAAAGAGGAACCGATAAAAACAAGGACAAAAAGTTTTGAAGAGTTACGAAATTTAGCATTGGCTGGGATTAACCAATATTGGTCTAGAAATAATAGCAACATTGGCAAAGGGGTGAATATTAATGATGAATTATTTGAAACATTTGTCAATGCCCGACAAGATGAAAATGGTATGAAAGCACCGAGATAATTTATTTTACCAATTTTGAAAATGGTACATTTAACCGTTCTCATAACTGGAAATTGCATAGAGAGCTTTACTACAAAGTAGGTTATACATATTATTCTGATAGTAAAAATGATAGCACTAAGGGATGGTATTACCGCAAAACTTCGTTTGCAGATTTAGTTTTTCAAGAAATATCTGTTCACGAAATAGGACATCAGCTATTATTTGATTTTGGAGGAAGAAATTATACTTATAGTCACAAAGGAACTTCAGGCCCTACTTGGATTCAACAAGATCCATTGCCAGGAACAAAATATCCTCTAAGCCCAAAAGAAATTGATTTGATGAAATATGCAGAAGGAAATGAACCAATAGATTATTATGACAGGTTGGTTTTATCACAAGAAGACTCATTGGGTATTGTGTGGCTAAGTAAAATTAAAATTTTAAGTATTTATTGTGTCTTTTCTTTACTATTATCATGTAATTCAAAAAAAAATAACGAAGTTCAAAGAGAAACTGTAGAATATTATAGTGGCGTTGTCTTCGACAACCAAAGCAAAAAAAATATACAAAATGTTACAGTCTCTTGTTTATTAGAAGACCGTGTTTTAAAAACTACTACAGATGAAAAAGGATATTTTAAAATATCTGATGATAAATTAGACAAAAGGCAACTAGAAATGGGTGCCAAATTAATTTTCAGTAAAAATGGATATATAACTGACACAATCGAAACTACACAGCCTGCTCCAGAATACAAAAATTATCCTAATAATTATTTTTTCATATACAAAAAACCAGACACGTTATTTATGAAAAAAGACGACACAAAATTGCTTAATAATCATGAGTAATGTCTAATAAAAATGGAAGGATAGCATAAAAAAAGATGTTCTGAGTTTGATTAGGTTAACAAAATTAAAAATAGAATATAAATTATTAATGTTATTTCTTTGTTTTTTATGCATATCATGTGTTAAGGATATTCAAAGATTTCCTATGGAATGTTATGTCTATGATTCAAAAACGAAAAAACATTAAAGCATGTAAATGTCACTCAAATTTTTGACGGTAAAAAATCAATAATTACCACAACTTCCGAGAAACGATATTTTAAAATTGAAAAATTAACTAAACTTAGTTTGGGTATGGAAAACCATAAACTTGTCAATCTATTTTTTTAGAAAAAAAAGGATACAAAATAGATACTATTGAAATGTATGGTGGAACAGATGATATTTATAAAAAAGATTCAATCTTCATGGATTCAAAAATTAATTTCTAAAAAATTACAACGATATAATTAAACAAATTACAGATACTACAGCAAAAAACCTGGAGTTGCTAGTTATTCTCCGTATTATAAACCGATTACTGCTGTAGGACACAGCCAAGGGGCTGCACTTGGGATTATTTATTATGCGTATGAAATGGGTTGGGAAGAAATCCCTATCAATATATTATTTTTAGGAACACATCAGCCACAAGGACTTTATGGAAAAAATTATGAACATTTCAAAAACTATTATTTCGAAGATTTTATTAAAGAATGGGTTCTAGAGTGGATAGGAGATATTTTTACTAAAGAAAAACTGTATCAAAATCAGGGAGTCTATGAAAAAATGAATGAACTTCTTGGAGGCGATTCGTGGGGAGGTCTAATAGATAGATCTGTACAGTTTACTTTTCCTAATGACAGAGCTTTATTTGTAACCAGAATGGGAGATATTCCTTATGTGAAAAATGCATGTAATGAAAAAGACAATCTCTATGTTGAAAGTTGGGGGTTTTATGCAGGAGCAAGCGCAGAAGGTTTTTTTTCGGAAGAAGGTTATCATTTTCCTAAACGTCTTTTAGATAAAGCTTTCAATCCTGATGGAAGTATTAACGTAAATGCACCTACATTCAGAGAATGTGTAAAATCTTATTGGAAAATTTATCATCAGTATAAAACGTATCGGGATTATATAAAGGCTAATCCCTCTAAAAAGTATGTGCCGGCAAAATATAAAATTCCTATAATAAGCAATGTGTTGCCGGATTGGTTTCATACAATTTTAGATCAGGCAATTTCAAAAGCTGAAGGTGCGAAAAAAGCTCTTTATATGAAAAGTGAATTGTACCGTCTTAAGCTTAATGCCCTAGTAGCTTTTGAAAAAGTACATAATATGGAATTGCAGGCCCATTTTGCTCCAGTAGGATTAATGTTTAATAAAGGAACGCTTTCAGATTGGGATCAGTATCAGGATCAAACCATTTGGGATCGCGTAAAAGATACAGGCAAAGATTTGTTTTACCGCTTAGATTATTCTTCTGGTGCGACTTTGGAACAAAAAAGGAAAGAAGAAAAAGAATTTGTAGAAGGCGAAGGAAAAACCCGAATGGTAAAAACAAGTATTGCCAATACAGCAGGAATAAAAAAATGGGTAGACCAAGCCAAAGAAGAACTGAAAATTACAAAACACTGGTACACTGATATTGTAGATTGGGCAAGAG
>NZ_LELA01000094.1 GCF_001677955.1 Chryseobacterium sp. BGARF1 | reverse complement strand
CCCAGTTGAAAGTATATGGTGCTGTTCCACCAGTAGGTGTTAAATTGATAGCTCCTGTTGAACCTCCGTTACATGCAATATTAGTAACTACCGTTGTACCTGAAATTGCGGTTGGTTGAATTATCGTTACTGTTCTTGTTATTGTACAAGCATTAGCATCTGTTACCGTTACCGTATAAGTTCCTGCCGCTAATCCTGAAGCTGTTGCTGCTGTTCCGCCACTTGGAGACCATGAATAAGTGTAAGGTGCTGTTCCGCCTGTTACCACAATACTTGCTGTTCCGTTAGTTCCGCCATTACATGAAATGTTCGTTTGTGAAGTAGTTGCACTCATAGCCGTAGGCTGAGTTACAGTAGCATTTACTGTTCCTGTACATCCGTTAGCATCAGTAATCGTTACGGTATAAGTTCCTGCTGCTAATCCAGTACGATCTTCTGTAGTGATTCCTCCTCCCCAGTTGAAAGTATAAGGCGCTATTCCACCTGTTGGTGTTAAATTGATAGCTCCTGTTGAACCTCCGTTACATGCAATGTTTGTAACTACCGTTGTGCCTGAAATTACGGTTGGCTGAGTGATCGTTACTGTTCTTGTAATCGTACATGCATTCGCATCTGTTACTGTTACGGTGTACGTTCCTGAAGCTAAACCTGAAGCTGTCGCTGCAGTTCCGCCGCTTGGAGACCATGAATACGTGTAAGGTGCTGTTCCTCCTGTTACAGTAATAGTCGCTGTTCCGTTAGAACCTCCATTACATGAAATGTTAGTCTGAGAAGTCGTGGCACTCATTGCTGTTGGCTGAGTTACTGTAGCACTCACTGTTCCTGTACATCCGTTAGCATCTGTAATAGTTACTGTGTAAGTTCCTGAAGCTAAACCTGTACGGTCTTCTGTGGTAACCCCTCCTCCCCAGTTGAAAGTATAAGGTGCTGTTCCACCTGTTGGTGTTAAATTGATGGCTCCTGTTGAACCTCCATTACATGCAATATTAGTAACTACCGTTGTACCTGAAATTGCGGTTGGTTGAGTGATCGTTACAGTTCTTGTTATTGTACAAGCATTAGCATCTGTTACCGTTACTGTATAAGTTCCTGAAGCTAAACCTGAAGCTGTTGCTGCAGTTCCACCGCTTGGTGACCATGAGTAAGTGTAAGGTGCTGTTCCGCCTGTTACAACAATACTTGCTGTTCCGTTTGTTCCTCCGTTACATGAAATGTTTGTTTGAGAAGTCGTGGCACTCATTGCTGTTGGCTGAGTTACTGTAGCACTCACTGTTCCTGTACATCCGTTAGCATCAGTAATTGTCACTGTATAAGTTCCCGCTGCCAATCCGGTACGGTCTTCTGTGGTGATTCCTCCTCCCCAGTTGAAAGTATAAGGTGCTGTTCCACCTGTTGGTGTTAAATTGATGGCTCCTGTTGAACCGCCGTTACATGCAATATTAGTAACTACCGTTGTTCCTGAAATTGCGGTTGGTTGAGTGATTGTAGCAGTTGCTGTAGTGAAACATCCAAGGTTATCAGTAACTGTTACTGTATAAACTCCTACAGCTAATCCTGTTGCTGTTGCTGCAGTTCCGCCACTCGGTGACCATGAGTAAGTGTAAGGAGCAATTCCTCCAGATGCAGTAACCGTGGCTGTTCCATTGTTACTACCATTACATGAAACGTTTGTTTTAGTAGTCGTTGCAGAAACAGATACAACCGTTAGATTAGCTAAATTTGATGTTGCAGAACCTGAAGAATTAGTTGCAACACAACGATATTGATATCCGTTCATTGCTCCTGTAGCTCCTGTTACAGTTAGTGTACTTGTTGTAACTCCTGAAAATGGTGCTCCATTAACTAAAGCAGCAAAACCACTTCCTGAATTTTGATACCATTGATAAGAAGTAGCTCCTGTTGCAGTAATAGAAAATGTTGTATTTCCGCCAGAGCAAATTGTTCTGTTTGGTGGATTTCCTGTAATTACAGGATTACTTCCTATAAACTGGCATCCTGAATATGCCGTTGTACCTGCAGAAGCTAAAAGTGACCAGTTTCCCATAGTCATTACCGCTGAACGTACAGATGCAGCTGTAGTAGTTGGTGTTCCAGTACAGTTAAATTTTCCTGATACTGCAATAATATTTCCCGATTCAGCCCCTGTATAAAATGCACTTGTTCCTCCTATAAGTCCTGGAGGCATTAAAGATGAATTGGGCCCCGCTGGAACTCCAACATTCCATCCTGCCGTTGTAGTTCCTCCTCCTGGGTAATACAAGTAGTTAATTCCTGCAATACAGTAAGCTCCGCTTGCTGTAATAGATCCGTTACCTCCCTGAAATGCAATAATCTGATCCCCAGTATTGGCTAATGAAAGACCATTGGTGGATGAACCATCAGTAAGAGTAACAGTACCATTTGGAGTTGATATGCTGGTTACCGGGTTATAAGTAGAAGCTACAAGTCCTACTATGTGTACTTCTGTTCCCATAGGAATTGCGGTACCACTTACCCAAGTAATGGCAGATTCTGATGTTCCGGCAGCTTGCCATGCTCCAGAGCCTTGATATCCCCTATCGGTAAAGCTAATAATTGTTCCAGCCGAAATATTTGTAAGCAGAACAAAAGAAAACTTATCTCCTACTCCCGCTAAAGGAGAAGAGTCATAGCTTGTAAAGGCTATATCTCCTGCTGCGAGGGTCGTTTGCGCATTGGCCGCAAATCCTAACAATGACGCTCCTGCAATAAGGAACGTCTGTGTCAGCGTTTTGATTTTTGAATAAAAATTTTTCATATTTAATTCATTTTAGGTTAAAGATTCACAAACCGGCTGCCTTTTTTCATGCCAAAAGCAAACAGTTTATGACCACTCATAAATCCTTCATCTGTGTAGATGATATCTAATCGAAGTTGAGTTTCATTATTACATTTTACAATAAGCCCATTGTCTTCATCCAATGTAAGAATGGTTCCAGGAAGATCAGACTGATGTGAAGCTTCATTAATTACTGTAGCTTCCACCACTCTTATATTCCAGCCATTCCATTGTGTGTATGCTCCTTTATTCCACGGGTTGCAAGCTCTGGATAAAGCTTCGATGGTTTTAGCATCATATCTTTGCCAAGAAATGCAAACATCTGCTGCTACGGGTTTTGTGAAATATTTAGCATTATGTTCATCCTGCTTTGTACCTTTAGAATTATTTTTTAATAAGATCAAAAGTTCATTAAGCAAGTTTGCTCCCAACCATGATAAGTTCGTACAAAGCACACCATGTGTCATTTTTATTGAAAGAGGTAAGATCTTTTTCAGAATAATTGCCCCTTTATCAATTTTATTTTCAATGGCATGCACTGTAATTCCTGTTTTTTCCGCTTCACTTCTTATGGATTCAAAAACAGGATCTGCACCGCGCATTTCGGGTAGTAATCCGTAATGAAAATTGTAGAATTTACCAGGATGTTTATTTAAAACTTCTAAAGGTATCTTCCAAGGGAACGTCATGGTAAAAATAAATTCGGCATTAGTTTTCTTCATTAATTCTTCTAATTGAGAAGAGAGAATTTCTTTTTTTATTATAAATAATGGTATGCTAGATTGCTTTGAAAGCATTATGCAGAAATCTATAACGTCTGTATTTCCTTCTGCTACTCCCAATGCACAAAGCCGACCTTGCGCAGATAGAGCCTGCAAAGCCGGAATCGCCATACGATTGTTACATAAAACTGCTATTTTGGATGTTGTCATCATGATTCTAAACACGCATAAGCATTGAGCCAAGAATTAGCCTCAATACTCTGAATGTATTTAATATTATTTTTTAAACTTTCACGCTCTGATATTGTAACTGCAGCACCCTCAACATCTTTCAGAAGACAGTTCCCTGTAGTTTTATCTTTTGAAACTGTTGCATAATAAACCGGAGCTTCTGTAAATCTGTTTTCGGGGTTCATATAAACCTTTCCGCGTGGTGAATTGATAGTAATGCCATCAAAATTTTCGTTTTCCAAAGTAATAAAGAGAGCGGCTTCCCATCCCAATAAAGAGAAAAGATTAGCTTTACCTTCTTTAATATTATTCATTATACTTACAAAAGTTTCATTTTCTGGTGTGTTTAAAGTTTTAGACCAAGCTACAGCAGAACTCCACTCTTTACCCGGATAAGGCATTTTCGAAAGCCATGCTTCATCGGATGTGAAACCCGTTCCATATACCGAATAATTATTAACCAGCTTGTTCCCGACTCTGAAAAAATCATCTGCCATATCACCACAAAATGTTGCAAGAACTGCAGTTTCTTTTTGCTGCTCAAGATATTCGGTAAGTGGAGCCAGGGTAAAATCTTCACGGCGTAAAGACGTAACATGATTAAAGCCTATGGTACCACCTTTCTCTTCAACAGCAGCTGGATAGATATAAGATGGACGATAGCCCGCATCGTAAAAAGAGCACGTAAATGCAAAATTTCTATGCCCATCTTCAATTGCTTTATGAGTAATAACCCTTGTACACAAACCTCCCTGAAGAGATATAAAATATGCATTAGAAAGTTTTCCCTGAAAAGCAGGAAAATGATATCCGCTGTCTAAAACAAGCAAAGTTTTCCCTGAAGATTCGAAAAGCGGGTGAATAAACTCGGCTGAAATAGGATTAATATATCCAATGATAATATCCGCACCTTCCAAAAGAAATTGCTCGCAACGCTCATAGATCTCTTCATGTTTTGCGGCAACACCTATTCCCGCTGAAACGATTTCGTGATGACCTTCCAAGCCAATATTTTTTAACGCTTGCTTAAAGCCATCCATCATATCAAAAGACATTGAAGGATAAATAACAGATCGTGGTAAAAGTAAAGCTATTTTCATATTTTTTCGATAAAGCCTCTAATTGAATAAACTATTAGAGGCTTTTGCATTATTAATTATGATCTTGAAGGGAAAATTCCGTATAAACAAATGATGTAGTTCATTCCTAAAAACGGCTGCTGAATACTAATAGGCTGGCTTCCTCCTGCAACGCTTAAGCTGAATGCCGTTGTAATTGGTCTTAATGTTGTATCTGCAGGTTGGCTTGAATATAAACCTGGTAATGATGCAAGTGTGGCATTTGAGGGAGAACCTGTATCACCTCCTTCAGAAAACGTTTGAATAGAAGCCGTTTCTGTTCCGGAAGCATGATTGTGCATAGGCAGATTGGGAGTAAGTAACGTCACCGTTGGTGTACCATTGATCTCTCCAAGAGTCCAGTTATCAATTCCTGCTCCACTTCCTGTTCCCATAGCAGTTCTACCCGCAAAATTGGGTAACATAAATGTTGTAACTCCATTTCCACCGTACATGGTTCCTAAAAGCGCAAAAAGAGCCTGATTTGTATTGATTGCTAATGTTTGCCCTTGACAAAAAGCCCAAGATTTTGGAGCAAAATTTCCTGCAAACATTCTTATTTCTGACATTGTTCCATCCATGATGATTAGTTTTTTAGAATTAAAATTTACTTAATTATGGTCTGCTTGGATAAATTCCTTCACAGCAAATAATGTAATTGGCAGCCAAAACAGGTTGTAAAATTTCAAAAGGATTACCGCTACCTACAGCAGATAAAGCCCCTGAAGCTGTTGCCGGAGCAATATTTGTATCTGCAGGCTGAGTAGAATAAGCACCTTGAAGTCCTCCTAAAATTGTTCCCGAAGGTGAACCCGTTTCTCCTCCTTCTGAAAAAGCAGGAAATGCAATAGTAGCCATTGCATTATGCGTATGCATCGGCATTTGTGAAGTATTCATTGTTACATTTTCTGTACCTCCTACTTGACCCAATGTAATATTTTGTAAACCAGCTCCCTGCCCTGTTCCTACAGCCACACGGCCACGTAAATCTGGTACACCAAATGTAGTTTGCCCATTACCTCCATAAGTAGTTCCTAAAATTGAAAAAAGTGTAGAGTAATTTGCTATGCTATATTCTGTTCCATCGCAAAAAAACCATCCTCTTGGAGCAAAATTTCCCGCAAACAATCGAATTTCTCCTATATAACCTTCCATAGTATTTTAGTTTTAATTATTATTAGTTTAAAAAAATTCAGAATGACTTAAGATTAGTTTCTAGATGGGAAAACTCCATACATACAAATAATATAATTCATCCCTAGTGAAGGTTGAGTAATATTAATTGGTGTGCTTCCACCGGTTACCCCCACTTGAATATTCAAAGGAGTAGCTTTGGTACTAGAATCGCTTCCCTGAGACGTATACATAGATCCCTTTGAAGCCAAAACATTATTTGCCGGAGTTGCAGAATCTCCCTCTTCCGAAAATGCAGGAATAACGATATTCCCTCCCGCAGTATGAGTATGCGGCGGAAGATTCGAAATTGTTAGTGTTTTAGTATTTGTACCAGTCATCTCACCTAGGTCATAGTAAGACAATCCTGGTCCTTGGCCTGCTCCTACCGCAGATCTTCCTGAAAGATTAGGTAAGCCGAAAGTGACTTGCCCGTCTCCACCATAAGTGGTTCCCAAAATAGAGAATAAAGCAGTGTTTGTTCTGATAGCGAGTAATGCACCATTACAATACGACCAATCTCTAGGCGCAAAGTTTGCGGCAAAAAGGCGGATTTCTCCTATTGTTCCTTCCATAGTTATTTGTTTTTAAAGAGTGAAACTGATAAAATTTATCTTTTAATAAATAGATTAGATTCTTGCGACTATCGAATTAAATAGACAGAGCTATAACCCCGGTAAATAATTCACGGGAAAATATAAGTAGTGTATTAAACATCAATTTATCATATGTATTTATATAGATAAATAAAACAATTTACTACACTGGTTTTTAACTTCACTAAATAGTGATTATTAAATCAAAAGAGGAATCTTTTTTAAGAATTTTTTCATGTTAATTTAGTTTTTCGGTTGGTTTTAGTATTTTTTCAATTGTTAACAAATGTGGTACATAAATCAACAATCCTTAACAAATATACATTTATTATCAATATAACAGCATAATAAACTACAAATATTCAAAAATTAACATTTACAAATATTACACATTAAATGATTTTTATTTTTATATTATGATTTTAAATAACTGTTGTCAAAATTAAAAATTGCAGAACATATACAACTACGTATTTATACTGATTTTAATTTGAGAGATCTATCTAACATTCCGAAAGACCAAATGATGGTTCCTATCTCACAAGGAATTCAAGAGATTGTAGACCAAATCAATAAATCTACGCAGCAGTTCATCCGGAAATCTAAAATATGAAGAACTGAAGAAAAAGTTGTCTACTCATTATTTTGATATAATCAATGCAGAAGTTATCCTAGAAGATGGTCATAAGATTTTAGCAGTATTGGTTTCGTCAGGGGAAAAATCAATTTTATTATTCAATAAAATAGCAAACGGAAAGACAACAGAAGACTGGATGTCTTATTACAGTCCTGATTTACCGAATAACCTTCCAAAGAGTTTTAAAAACGAATAAAGCAGGAAATTCTAAAGGTAAAAAAAAAGGTTATGTTGGGCATTTAACTTTGCTGAAATAAGACTCGACCAAGAGCGCTCGTGATACATGGTTGATATACAATAACCTTCTTAAGAATTAAAAAGTTTTTTAATTTCTTCCTGATCTCGTTGATTGCATTTTCTAATTTTTAGTACAAAATAAAAAAGCAATACAAAAACAATGACTCCAGATAAGACAGCTACCAAAATAAGAAAATGATATCGGGTAATCATATCTTTATTTTTTTTCTGAGATTCTACATTATGAATATCAAGAGCGTGATTAATAGAGCTTAATTCGTTTTGTTCCCTTTCAAGACGGGTTTCAATATGCTTTTTGCTGTATATCTGATAAAGGTTTTGCTTTCCCATTGCCAGATAATTATCAGCCATTTCTTTATAGATCCCTTCATTAAGGGTGAGATCTCCGATGTTTTTACTGAGCGTTTCAGCCTCTAAAAGAAAATCTAAAGCGGCTTGGTATTGATGTTTTTGTTTTGGTATTTCAGACATGCCTTTCAGAGCAAAAGCTTCCAGACTCTTGGCTTTTATAAGACGAGCAATATCAATCGATTTTTGAAAAGCTTTTTGGGCTTCATTGGGATCATTAATGGTTATATAACATGTACCAATGTTATAATAAATAATACTTTGATTATAAAAGGTTGTTTTTTGATCGGGTACTTTTTCAAAATTTTTAATAGCAATTAAAAACTCCTGAAGAGCAATTTCGGGATTTGCCTGGCTTTTATAGATCATACCTCGTAAAGCAAAGCTTCTGGCAGTTTCAAAATGTTTTAGAGAAAGGTCATCGGGAAGTTCTGCCAGATATTTGTCTACCTCATCCAATGTTTCAATACTTTTACTCAAAAGATCCATTTGCTGAAACTGTACTGCAGCCGTCATCAAAACAGAAGTTTGTATTTTGGGATCATTTGTTTTTTTTGCTAACTCTCTTGCTTTATAGGTATACTGTAACGACTTATCAAAATCTCTTTTGGCAAATCCTGCAGTAGATAAAAGCAAATAGATTCGGATTAATTTCTTGGGATCTTGCTCGTTTTTAAGTAAATTATTTCCGATTTTGATAACATTATCAGGGTTATTGTAAATCTCTTGATTGGCTTTTTTGATAATGACACCCAAGGAATCATCAGAAGCTTTTTGTCCTGAAACAGAAATAGTACAGAGCAAAAATGACAGCAAAAAAACGTGAGTTAATAGCTTCATGATCTTTTGTTTTTAATGATTTCCTGAATGTAATGATTGGGCGACATCCCAGTGATCGATTTGAATACATTGGTAAATGCTCCATGTGATGAAAAACCGGAATACTCTGCAAGATAACTTACTTTATAGTTGAGAAATGCAGGGTCGTTTTTTAATAAACCGGCAATGTGGTTGATTCTTAATTCATTGATATAGCCATTAAAGTTTTTCCCTTTATTGCTGTTGATAACCTCAGAAAGGTATTTTGTATTGATCTCTGTTTGTGCAGATAAAATAGAGATCGACATATTTTTACTTAAAAAATTAGTAGACAATTCCCATTCTTTCAGTTTTTGTAAGATCTCATCTTCTTTTTCTTTAGAGACTTTGGGCGTTTCTTTTTCTGTGTTTTTTTGTTCTTTCTCTATATCATCTTTCAGCTTATCGGCCTGCATCTGCATAGATTTTTCTCTTTCTTTTTGTTTCTCAAAAAAAGCAAGCTGTTTTTTCAGATCTTTACTTCTTCGTGATTCGTAAAAAAAGTAGGTTACAATTCCAAGAACAAAAAACAAAACAATGATTGTAGTGTTTCTGAATTGCCTTATTTTATTTTGCTTCTGAATCTCAAAATTCTTCTTATTATATGTTTCTACCAATTTTACAATATACTGTATGCCTTCCTTTTTGTTGGTGTCTAGTTTTGCTTTTAGATCTGTATAAAGATTATTGTAATAATGGTATTTTTCGTCATTATTTAGTGCTAAATAATTTCTGGTTAATAATTCATAAAAAACAATTTTGATATTATTGTAAGGGAGGTCTTCTATATGTAAAAGCCCGGTGTCTAGGCTTTTGATGGCAGTATCATAATCTTCTTTCTGAAAATAATATCGAGACAGATTTTCGTAAGCAAAAGCCGTAAGAAAAGGATAGTTTCCATTGTGCTTTACATCATTAATAGCCTCATCAAGCAGTTTTTTTGCTTCTTCAAGTTTATTTTGTCTGATGAGGTAAGAAGCTCTGAAAATTTTATTTTCCCAGATTAAAATGATATTTTCTTTGTTGGAACCAGTAAGATATTGGTTACTTATATTTAGGCTTTGAAAAGCTTCTTGATAGTTTCTGGCAATGCCGAAGTTGATGGCCTGAAGCTGATACAATTTTGCAATCGTAGTTTTCACCTTCACATCACGGCTTTTCACTAGATCACGGTTTTGTAAGATATTGGAAATAATATTTTTAGACTGATTGTAGAGACCAAGATTTTGGTATTGGTCGGCAAGGCTGTATTCGCTAAAGAGATGGATGAAGTACAACTGACTGTCTTTTCCAATGTCTTCTTCTTTTTGATTGTAAATGTTTAGCGACTGTACATAATTTCCCTGCATCGCATAGGCTTGTGAAAGAATATTTCTTAGAACAATTTTATGTTCAGGGTTTTTATCACTAATTAAAATGCTTTGAGAATAACTGATACAGTCCTCTGGATTTTGATATAATTTTTGAAAAGATTTATCGGTTAAAAGACTAAAATCGGGACCTTTTTGCCCTTGGATATATAGGGGAAATAAGGCAATTAAAAATAATAAAAAGACATTATTTTTTAGAGTTTTTTTACAGTTAAAATTATTTTCTGTCTTGTTTTTCACGATGATTTCGATTAACTGTCTCTTAATAATCCTAATTTACAACATATTGGTTTTTAGTGTTTTGTGATTTTTATTCTTGTAAATTCAATGAATTATGCAAGCCTGTTTTTTCATATAGGGCAAATATAACACTAATATTGTTTAAATCTTTAAGCGAACTGAAAATTTAGATTTACTCTAAAATGTTAATGATCAAAGTAGAAAATGCAGAGGCGAAAAAAAGCTTAATAATTGTACGCTATTAATTATATGTTTAATTTTAAAAATAGAACTACAATGAGAAAACATTATCTCTTTTGGATGATCTTACTTCTTCCTTTTTTTAAGCTGGATGCACAGACTTACTGTACACCTACTACAGGAACATCTACCATGTATTACTTAAAAAATGCAATATTTTCGGATCAGGGAGCTTTGTACTACGATGCAACCTCGCATCAGGCATATGTAAACAATTCTGCAACTCAAATAGTAACCTCTTATCCGGGAGGAACTGTAAAAGTGCATCTGGAATTCGGTGGTAGCGGAACCAAATCGCTTGTATGGGTAGATTGGAATGGAAATGGGGATTTTAATGATTTCTATGAAAACCCGATACCAACATCAAACTATTCAACTGTTGATGACCAGTTTTTTATTCCACCATCTCAGGCACCAGGAATTTACAGAATAAGAGTACAAACGGGAACTAGCCTTCCTGCAACAGCAAACCCTTGTGGTCCTAATACCAATGGTAACTTTGTAGATTTCAGTTTAAAAATCGAGCCAACACCTGCTTGTTTTGTTCCTACAGCGCTTGTCGCTTCAGGCATTACCAACAATGCAGCAAATTTATCTTGGGATACTCCAACAACAGCACCCAATAACGGTTACGAATATTATTATTCAACGTCTAATATACCTCCAGACAATACGACCACAGCATCAGGAACCAGTACAACTAATTCTGCGCCTATTAATGGATTAGCTTCATTTACTACTTATTACTATTATGTGAGATCGGTATGCAGCACCTCATCTAAAAGCGCATGGGCTCTAAGAGGGGTCTTTAAAACTAAATGTGATCCGCAAACCGCTATGTTTGAAAATTTTGACGCGCTTGCTAGTGGATCATTTAATGCAGATTGTTGGGATAGGATTGTATTAGGTACAGGCTACTATAGTATTTCTGGTAGTGGGGTAAATAGCACAAAAGGGATAACTCTAAGCGCTAGCTCACCGGCTAATACAGTGATTGCAGTACTTCCAGCATTTAGTAATGTGAACACAGGAACGCATTGGCTGAGATTTAAAGCCAAAGTGAATTCGGGAACTGGGGTAATGGATGTTGGGTATGTGACAAATGATGCCGATGCTGCTTCATTTGTTAATATTCAATCATTAACGATGACCAATACCGTGTTTGATGGTTATGAATATACAGTAGTGGTACCAACTACCGTACCGGTTAATGCAAGATTAGCAATAAGACACGGTGGTACAGCTACTTCATCTTTGTATTTGGATAATGTATACTGGGAGCCAAAAGCGACGTGTTTGGCACCTACCAATGTGGTGCTTTCGAATGCAACTAGTGCTACAGTAGATATGACTTGGGCAGCACCTTCTCCGGCTCCGGCATTGGGATATGACATCTATTACAGTACAAGTAATACGCCTCCAACATCTACTACGGTACCTAATCTAACAGGAATAACATCAAATCCTTATACAGTACAAGGACTAAACTCTGCTACAACGTATTATATTTGGATAAGATCTAGATGCAGCGCAACCGATCAAAGTTTATGGTCGAATATCACATCATTTTTAACACTTTGTGCACCAAAAACGACTCTTTTTGAAGATTTTGAAGCATATAATGCGGGAGCATTATCAAATGCACCATGCTGGATTAAATTGGCTACAGGATTGGGAAATGTGACAATTAATGGTATAGGAGCATATTCTGGTACGAAGCATGTATTGCAAACTCCACTTACCGGATCGGCCATGGCCATTCTCCCTGAATTGAGCAACATCAATGCAGGTACCCATTCATTAAAATTCAGAGCGTATTGCAGTGCTAATACAGGGGTGATGAAAGTTGGATATGTAACGAACACAACAGATATTACGTCATTTGTATCTATTCAGAATCTTGCAATCACCAATACTTCTTATACAGGTGCAAGTGAATATATTGTAGAGATACCAAATACAGTGCCTTCTACAGCAAGATTGGCGATTTTAACGGATAATGGAAACGTACGATACAGTTATGATGATATTTCTTGGGCACCGACCGTTTCGTTGGGAGTGAATGAAATTTCAGCAAAACATGACATTGTTATTTATCCTAATCCATTTACTGATATCATTACTATTTCAGGAGATGTACAATTACAGTCGGTTGTTATCTATGATCTTTCAGGCAAAATGATTAAAGAATTCAAAGGTTCTGAAAAAACAATTTCATTACACAGCCTTATATCCGGCGTGTATATGGTAAAACTGAATATGAAGAATGGAAGTTCTAAAACTGTGAAAGCAGTTAAAAAATAATATGTTGTCTCTGCCATAACAAAGCGGTGAGTAGTAGCGCCGCCGTTATGGCAGTTTCATAACATCCTTTATCAAAAAAATCACCCCAAAATAGACTCTATGAAAAAAATCTACTCATTATTATTTTAATCTTATCGGAAGTGATACCGTCAATTACTTGATTGTGTATACTGGCAGATTATGTCATTCACAAAATTAAATTAATTATTCTATTCAAAAAAAAAGAACATTAGAAATAATGATCAAGCAAGTATTACTTCTGTTATTATAATACAATTATCTAATGATATTCAATAATTTTCACCATCAGACAAAACATAAATCCTCATTACTAAAGAAGGTTGTATTTAGTTTTTTGCTTATACTCCTTGCGAACAATAATCTTTTTTCACAAAGAGATACAGAGCATTGGTTTGCACCGATGAAGCAAAGTGGTTTTACAGATTCCAATCAGCAGGCTTTGTTTTTGTCTACAGATGCTATGACTCCGTTTTCTGTTACGATTTATAATAACAATATTGTAATTGGTACAGTGACCATTAGTAAAGGAAATCCACAGACCTTTAATGTTGCTAAAGATATGATGATGACAGACCTTCAGGCGGGAGCATTTGCTACAACCAGCAGAGGACTTTATGTAAAAGGAGAAAAACCATTTTTCTGTACCTTCAGATTCTCAGTAGATAAGCACGGAGAAATTCTGACATCTAAAGGAAAAGCCGGAATCGGAACCAAATTTTATACAGCATATGCACCATTATCGGTTACTAATTCTAGTTTTAATTTTACCACTGGTGTGTTGGCTACAGAAGACAACACGACGGTAACAGTATCTGGCTACAATCCCACCGTTCAGTTTTCTAATGGAACAACAGGAGCTAGTAATCCCAGCATGACTTTTACTTTGAATAAAGGACAATCTTACGTTATCGAAGGAAACGGAAATGTTGCCGGTAATTTAACGGGTTTTATCGGAGCTAAAATAGTTGCCAATAAACCGATTTCTGTAACCAACGGAAATTTTGAAGGACAGCATACATCTATTGGAAATGGAGGCGGAGGACTAGATATTTACATGGATCAATCGATCCCTGTAGAAAGATTGGGCGATGAATATGTTGTGATGAAAGGGATGGCACCTTTGTCTTATGAATTGGAAGGGGCTGTAGTAGTCGCTACAGAAAATAATACGCAAGTCTATGTAAATGATGAAACGACTCCAATTGCTACCCTGAATGAAGGGCAATTTTATCGCATAGGTTCTACATCATTTATCAGTCAGAATTTTAGTGGACATTATAATATGCGCATTAAAAGTACCAAGAAAATATATGTCTTTCAATTGATGTCTGGAGGTACTACAGGAACTTATTATAATACGGGTGGAGCCAACTATATTCCACCATTGAATTGTTTTCTTCCTAAGAAAATAGATGAGATAGGTCTTATTAATACGATGCCTTATTTTACGCCCATTACTCCTACGGTAAGACTAAATATTATCACTGAGGCAGGCGCAACGGTAACGGTTAACGGAACTGTTTTAGCTGGAGTTCAGGGACCATATCCTGTTACCGGTAATACGAATTGGGAATCATATTCAGTATCCAGCGTTACGGGGAATATTACGGTACAATCTACAAAAGCGGTGACCGCAGGTATTGCAGCGGGTCATGAAGCTGTGGGATATGGTGGTTATTTTGCTGGTTTTTCTTCAATCCCTGTTATTGCCAAAAAGAATGGAAATTGTATTCCGGGAATGATCTTGGAAGTAGATGATAGCTATGCGACCTATCAATGGAATTTTAATGGAAACCCAATTCCGGGTGCAACAACAAATACGTACAGCCCAACTCAGTCTGGAAATTATACTGCAACAGTATCAGTGGGTGGAAGCTGTCCTCCAGCAACGACCCCAGTATTTGAAGTCGTAGCACCGCCTCAGATTCCTTCTTTACTTACCGATCAGGTAATTTGCATTGACGAGAAAATAACACTGGATGCGGGACCTGGTTTCCAGTCTTATGAATGGAGTACAGGAGCTACAACGCAATCTATATCTAACGTAGGAGTTGGAGAGTATTGGGTTATTTTAGGGCATAACGGATGTTTTAGCACCCAGAAAGTTTCTGTGAAAGCTGCTCCAAGCCCTGTTATCAAAAATATTGATGTTCAAAACAATAATGTAACAGTTACTGCAATCGGAGGAAAAGCTCCTTATCTATATTCTAAAGACAATGTCAACTGGCAGACTTCGAATGTATTTAACAATGTTCCTAATGGGCAAAACAGGTTTTATGTAAAAGATGCATTCAACTGTGAGCCAGTGAGTGTAGAGATGACGATTATCAATGTCATCAACGCTATTACTCCAAACGGAGATCATATTAATGATTTAATTTCTTACGCAGATCTCGCTTATAAGAAAGATTTATCCTTTTCAGTGTATGACCGATACGGAAATAATGTTTTTAAAGGAACTGCTTTTAATAATTATACCTGGGACGGGAAGTTTAGCAATAAAAAAATGCTTACGGGAACGTATTGGTATGAGATTTCTTGGAAAGAGCCACACCTGCAGAATACCCTTGTGAAATATACAGGCTGGATTTTATTGAAAAATACAAACTAAGATTTGATACGACAATACTTTTAATAATAGCAATATTGCCAACAGCAACAAATTTTTGAAGCTGCTGTTAGGATAAGCTTAATTTATCTTATAATTTATGAAAAAAATACTATTAGTACTAATACTGTCTTTTTTCTCTATTTCTATATGGGCGCAAAAAGATACCGACCATTGGTTTGCACCGATGGCAGGGAGTCTGACTAACGGCAATCCCAAACAAGCTTTATTTTTATCGACCGATAGTACCGTGCCTTTTCCTGTTACCATTTACAATAATAATATTGTGATAGGTACAGTAACAATCAGCAAAGGAAGCCCGCAAACATTTGATGTTCCATTAAACATGATGTTAGGGCAAAATGCATCTGATGCAATGAGTGTAAAAACCAGAGGGCTTTATCTTCACGGTGACCTCCCATTTTTTGCAACCTATCGATTTTCGGAAACGAACCATGGAGAAATTCTAACGTCGAAAGGCAAAGCAGGAATTGGAACAAAATTCTACGCTGTTTATGCTCCGCTCATGAACAATACCAACACTTTAAATTTCACTTGTGGTATTTTAGCTACGGAAGACAATACACAGATCAAAGTTTCAGGATATGAGATGACCACTTGGTTTTACAATAACTTTAATGGACTTACTCATCCTACAATTACGATTACTTTGAATAAAGGACAATCTTATATATTTGCTGGATACGCCAATAAACCCGGAAACAAAGATGGTTTCATAGGAGCTAAAATAGAAGCTACAAAACCGGTATCTATTACCAATGGAAATTTCCGTGGACAGTTCGGATTGACCCCTCCTTATAATGGAGAAGATATAATAATGGATCAGTCGGTCCCTGTAGAGCGATTAGGAAATGAATTTGTGCTTATCAAAGGAATGGGGAACCTGCTTCCGGAAATTGAAGGAGCAATTATCGTAGCGACTGAGAACAATACAGAGATCAAACTGAACAATAATCCTGTTCCTGTAGCGACCTTGAATGAAGGTGAGTATTACCGGGTAAGTGCAATGAACTATATAGTAAACGGGCCATCTCATCTCAATATGTATATTAAATCAAGTAAAAACGTTTATGTATATCAGCTTTTATCTGGTACTCAGGATAATGATGCTACAGAAGGGTTTAATTATATGCCGCCTTTAAATTGTTTTTTACCTAAAACGATTGATGAAATAGGGAAAATTGGGGAGATGCCTTATTCTACAGCTTTCAATCCACCTCTTTTTGTAAAACTGAATATTCTTACGCAGACTGGAGCAGCAGTATTGGTAAACAATATGCCTACAACAGCAGCACAAGGTCCTTTTCCGGTAACAGGAACTCCCGATTGGGTTTCTTATTCTATTCCTAATATTTCTGGAAACGTTACGGTAACTTCTACAAAAGCAGTAACGGCTGGTATTGCCGGAGGAAGTGGAAATTTGGGTTACGGAGGTTATTTTGCAGGATTTGATTCTGTTCCGGTAATCAAAAAAACGACGGGAGAATGTATTCCGGGGATTGTGTTGGAAGTACAAGGTGGTTTTGCTCAATACCAATGGAATCTTAACGGAAATCCGATTCCAGGTGCTAACTTAAATACATATACCCCTACACAGGGAGGAAGCTATACTGTATCAATTACCGAAGGTACTTGTGTGCCTCTTACAACATATCCTTACAAAGTATATTCATGTTTGGCAAATACGGTAAAACCATTAAATATTTGTGCGACTGGTGTCCCTATTGCAATTACACCCACATTTACAAACTCTGCACAAATTCCAGTTCCGGCTACCGTTCAAATCATTACGCCACCTGCGAATGGAACTTTAGCAGTAAACCCAGCAACGGGTATTTTAACCTATACTGCCAATGCCGGAACAACGACAGATACTTTTACCTATAAGTTTTGTGGAAACGATCCGGATTTTACAGATTGTGAACAGGTAAAAGTAAACATTACAGTAGTTCCTTTGGTATTGACCGATACAACGATAAGTGCATGTGGTGTGAACGGAATTGGTATTTTTGATTTAACTGCAGCCAATGTGGGAGCTCCTCTTACAGCAGTAAAAAAATACTACCCTACTTTGGCAGATCTTAACGCAAATACAGCCGAAATTATTCCTGCCAATGCCTATTCATCTGCAGTTCCTGCTACAGTTTTTGTAAAAGTAACTACCGCAGATGGATGTACTGAGAATGCAAAAATTACGCTTCAGTTTTTCCCTCGAGTAGTGGTAATGGATGCTGTTTTAAATGGATGTTTCAACGAAAACAATCCAAATACAGCAACTTTTGATTTAACTGCGGCTAACGTTACAACTACCATCCCGTCAACAAGAACATATTTTCCAACATTGCTTGATGCCACCAACGGAACCAATGAAATTATTCCGGCAACAGCATACGTTTCGCCTAATGGTTTTGTATATGTGAAGATCACTTCTATTAATGGATGTTTTAATTTTGCTAAGATTACCCTTAATGTTATTCCTCCAAAACCGTCGAGTACTTTAATTGATCAAATGATCTGTCCGGATGGCTTTACCAAGCTGGATGCAGGTCCGGATTATAATTCTTATTTATGGAGCACGGGAGCAACAACTCAGGTGATACAAAATGTTCCTGTGGGAGATTATTGGGTTATCTTAGAATTTAATGGCTGTAAAACCAAGCAGTTTGTGAAAGTACACCCCTTCCCGCTTCCAAAAATTAAAAAAATAAATGTTAGCAATAACACTGCAACAGTAATTGCAGAAGGTGGCACAGCTCCTTATCAATATTCTAACGATGGGTTTTTCTGGCAAGACTCTAATGTATTTAAAAACCTTCCTCGTGGTAAAAATACATTTTATATAAAAGATATTAATGATTGTGCGCCGGTTCAGACTCAAATCACTGTTCCTAATCTTGTGAATGCAATTACGCCCAACGGAGATGGTAGAAACGACACTTTAGATTAATCGGCATTGGCTTATCTTAAAGATTTAAAGATCTCAATCTTCAACAGATACGGTCATATGATCTATTCTTCGGATGTAGATAAAACGTATAAATGGGACGGGAAAATTGGTGGAATGCCAATAACCACCGGAACATATTGGTACGAAATAAAATGGACAGAACCAGAAACTCAGGTGTCTGTAATGTATGCCGATTGGATCTTGGTAAAAAATAGAGAATAATACAGTAGTAGTATTAGGGATTGATGAAGAGGGAATAATTTGTTTTGAGGCTGTCTTCTGGGAAAAGACAGCCTCTTTTTTTTACATAATCAAAGTCTTAAATTTAGAAATGAAAGCAGTGAAATTTATTTTACTGCTTTTTTGTATTATTACTATCTTATTTTAAAATAAATATCAAAATTAATAATCGTGTATAGGTAATTAATATTTAAAATAATAATTTTGCCCAGATTATTTACACAAACTGAAAAAATAAAATGCATCATTCTATATTGTTGGTCTTAGGACTTTTGTTTTCTGTGTTTATGCTGGTAATGTTGGCTCAGCGTATCAAAGTTGCCTACCCTATTTTTCTCGTTATTGCGGGTTTGGGAATTAGTTTTATTCCAGGAATTCCGCATGTAGGTTTAGACCCGGAAATCATATTTCTGATATTTTTACCACCCTTATTGTATGAAGCAGCTTGGTACACTTCATGGACGGACTTTTGGAAATGGAAACGTCCAATCGCTTTACTGGCTTTTGGTTTGGTATTTTTTACTTCAACAATCGTTGCTTATTTTACCTCTTCTTTTATTCCCGGGTTTACCCTTGCTTTAGGATTTCTTTTGGGTGGAATTATTTCGCCTCCCGATGCAGTTGCAGCAGCTACCGTTTTAAAAGGAATGGGAGTTCCAAAAAGATTGATGACGATTTTAGAAGGCGAAAGTTTGGTAAATGATGCCTCTTCGCTAATTGTATTTAAATTCGCGTTACTTGCCGTCATTACCGGAACTTTTTCAATGCAGGAAGCCACCGGACAGTTTTTTTGGGTTGCAGGAATGGGAATTGTTGTGGGACTTGTCGGAGCGCACATTATGTATGTCATTCACCGTTTTTTACCGACAACTCCGGCAATTGATGCGGCTTTAACGGTAATGACGCCTTATATTTTATTTCTTTCGGCAGAGCAGTTTCATTTTTCAGGAGTAATGGCAGTGGTAACTGGAGGGTTGTTTATTTCATGGCGTTCTCACGAGATTTTTAAGACAGGAAGCACAAGATTAAATATGCTTGGGGTTTGGACGACACTTATTTTTGTAATGAATGCTGTGGTTTTCGTTTTAATTGGATTGGAACTTCCTCAAATTATAGAATCTCTAGGAAAATACTCAGTTTGGCAGGGTATAAAATATGGAGCAATTGTAAGTTTAATTATTATTTTACTAAGATTTTTATGGGTTTTTCCGTCAGCACATATTCCGAGATGGTTAAGCTCAAAAGCCAGACAAGATCCTTCTCCGGGCTGGAAAGGTCCTGTTGTAATCAGTTGGGCAGGAATGAGAGGAGTGGTTTCATTGGCGACTGCGCTTTCAATTCCGTTTTATCTGGATGATAAAGGAACACTTTTTCCACAACGTGATCTTATTATTTTTATCACCTTCGTTGTGATATTTATTACGCTGGTTTTTCAGGGTCTGACTTTACCTTTTATTATTAAATTAATTAAACTTAAAGAAATTGATGATCTTGTCCCTGAAGAAGAGCAAAAGACAGGAATTCAGCTTATTTTAGACAATACAGCGCTTCAATTAGTCAATGAAAAATATACTGCCGAATTAAATGATAATGAGTTGGTCGCTTTTTATAAATCTAATTTAGAATCTGATATTCACGTTGCCAATAAACGATTGGAATCTTTAGAATGCGATGAAACAGAACATCAGGAAATTGAAAAATATCATCAAATACTTCTGGATATTTATGCTATTCAAAGAAAAGAATTATTCAGAATGAGAAAAGAAAAGAATTATTCAGAATGAGAAAAGAAAAACTTTTTTCAGATGAAGAAATCCGTAAAGCCGAACTTCAGCTAGATTTAAATGAACTGAAAATAACAGGAGCGGGACATTAATTTATTTTAAAAAGAACATGAATACAAATTCTCATTACAAGCTTAAGCATTTCATCCCGTGGACGCGCACTAAAATTTACAAAATGCTCGTGTTGAGTATAATTCCTACGCTTCTTTTCTATTTTTTAGAATTAAATTGGCTTGCAATTCCATGGGTTCCGATTGCATTGTTGGGAACGGCCACAGCGTTCATTTCAGGATTTAAAAATACACAAACCTACAACAGAACTTGGGAAGCAAGACAGATTTACGGAGCAATCATCAACAGCAGTCGTGCTTTCGGAATTATGGTGAAAGATTTTATAAGGAATAATGATAAACTGAAAGAATCTGAACTTCACAAAGAAATTATTTACCGTCATTTTGCCTGGCTCACTGCATTGAGATTTCAGTTGAGAGAAACCAAAAGCTGGGAAAATGTAAAAGTGAGAAGTTACTATAAAGAATATCTGAAATATTACAAAGTTCCGGAGTGGGAGAGTGATTTGTCGGAAGAGCTTAAATCTTTTCTTTCTGAAAAAGAGCTGGGCTATATTTTATCGACCAAGAACAGAGCCACACAAATTCTTGCCACTCAGTCAGAACATTTGAGAAAGCTTAATGAGGATGGTTTGATCTCAGATTACAATTATGTGGCTTTAGAAAATCAGCTAAAAGATCTTTATGATCAGCAGGGAAAATGTGAACGGATTAAAAACTTTCCGTACCCGAGACAGTTTACGAGCATCAATTTATATTTTACCAATATGCTGTGTTTCTTATTGCCATTTGGTTTTTTGGGTGAGTTTTCTAAAATGATCGAGAAATTTGGGGAGCATATTATCTGGCTTACCATCCCTTTCAGTGTTTTGGTAGGGTGGGTTTTCCTTGTTTTGGAGCAAATCGGTGAGAGTACCGAAAATCCTTTTGAAGGAAATCCCAACGATGTTCCAATCACTCAGATTTCAAGAAATATTGAGATCGATCTTCGGGAAATGCTTGGTGAAACGGATCTTCCGCCTGCATTGCAACCCGTCAATAACATTTTAATGTAAGATTTATGCTTAATAGTAAGACTGTAATTAATCAAATAAAATTATTTATTAAAAATAATACAATTGATACTGTGTAATTTACCTTTAATTCTGAGAAAATTAGCAATTATAGTTTGTAGATATTGAAAAAAGCTATATATTTGCAACCACAATAACAGAAGATAATCCTTCTAAGGCATTGTTAAAAGATCCGGTAGTTCAGCTGGTTAGAATGCCGCCCTGTCACGGCGGAGGTCGCGGGTTCGAGTCCCGTCCGGATCGCATAAGTTTTACAATTTTAACTTTTAAAAAAATTGATCCGGTAGTTCAGCTGGTTAGAATGCCGCCCTGTCACGGCGGAGGTCGCGGGTTCGAGTCCCGTCCGGATCGCAAAAAAGCTTCAAAACATTTGTTTTGAAGCTTTTTTCGTTTATATACCTTGAGGATATTCTTAAATAAGGAATCAGGATCAACAAGGATCAGTAGGATCAGTCTCAAAACGGCTCAGTCTCAAAAGTTGGGGACTAAGCAAAAAGTTTTGATAATCTAAATAGAAAGAAAGATTTATCCTTTACTCCTCTGAGTTGCA
>NZ_LELA01000093.1 GCF_001677955.1 Chryseobacterium sp. BGARF1 | reverse complement strand
ACCGGATAAAACTAACCAGCGGATGTTCAGGTTTTGGTAATGCAAACATCACATGAAACTCAGATAAAGACCTGAATTTATGTATCTTATTTTGTTTACTTCTCATTTTTAAACATCTTTTTAAATGTTATATCCGGCAAAAATAATGAATTAATTATCAAGATACTTCTCCAGTTCCAGCGTTATATTCTTCACTGATGAACCTTCCGGTCGTACCGTCTGCCCCGATCATAGCATATTTTGCAATTCGGATTCCTCCTTCCTCAAATGTTCCCGCACCTCTGTGACCATTAAAATCAGTTTGGATTTTTCATTTTATGAATTATTTTGGTTGTGATAGACCTCAGCAAATTCTTTGGCAAAATCGTTAAGCTTTGTTTCGCCAAGCTCAGGTTTATTTAAATAAAAATCTTCGTACAAACTACCATCTTGTTGTGCCTTTTGCATTGCAACCATCCCAATAGCGATCCATTTATTAATTCCTGCTGAAAGCATTTGGTCCAACAATTCTTCTGACGGAATCACTTTCCACTGCATATCATCAATACCAAGCGCTTTACCCAAAGCATCAGCTATTTCATTAGGAGAAACCTCGTCACTCGCAATATATTGTACAGTTCTCCCGTTGAAAGGTAGTCCCATTTCGTCGGCAATTGTTGAGGCAATATCATAGGGAGACACCCACGGTTCTTTCTGGTCACCGCCATAGCTCTGAATAATTGCATCCTGAGACTTGATCATTGGCAGCCATCGGTACACATTGCTGAAGAAACCGACTGGTCGCATAAACTTGATTGATATATTTTCAGGAAGTGTTCGAAGAATATTTTCAACATGGTGATGAACCTGCAAGCTTCCTGTTCCCTGATCCGAATGTGCACCGATACTGCTCAGATGAATAACTTTGGTAACACCTGATTTATGGACAGCCTCTACATAGTTATTGGCAACTTTTTTAAAAGCTTCTAAAAAGTCGATATCCTTATCATAGAGGCTTCCTATTCCTTCCCAGACTTCCATCAGATATACAGCATCCGAACCTTTGAATGTTTTTGTTAAAAAGGATGTATCCTGAATAGTTCCGATTGCAGGTAGTGCTCCCAATGCCTTTATTTCAGATGTTCTATCTAACCTACTACTGATCACAGTGACCTGATGTCCTTTTGCTACCAATAATTTTGTGAGTGGTTTTCCGATGTTCCCTAAAGAGCCTGTTATTACGATTTTCATTGTACTTATTTTATAAGTACAAAATTGCGTCAAGCTGAGGTAAAGGAAATAACAGAATCGGGGGGTCTGTTAACTAAAACGTGTCCATTGAATATTCAAATACGAATATGAGATAACAGGCCTGCAAAGCAGAGTGTGCATTTTAACTCATAAAAAATGATGAGTTGGCTTTGGAATACTTACGATAGGAAGAAATCCTTAAAAAGCTAGGATCATATTGTGATCTAAACAAGTTTCGCTAAGATAAATCCTATGATCAGTGCTAAAATAAATGCGGTAATAATCTTTGCATAATCCGTTTTATTGTTCTTTACTTCTTGATTCAGTCGTATATTATCTTGGCGCAAAGTTTCAAGATTCACTTTTAAGGAGGCTGTTTTTTCATTGATTGCAGATTGGACATTCTTCTCGTGCAGAACAGCGATCTCCTTTTTGTAGCTTTCCATTTCTGCCTGGCGGTGTTTCTGCTGCTCCCGAAAATTCTTCATTTCTGACCTTTAGCTTTTCTACAAAGGCTTTGTTATGGTTCTCTACCTGCTCTTTCTAAGTTTTCTGGGCTGCAGTGAATTCTTCATTCTTCTTAAGTTGTTTTTCTAAAGTTTCCACCTGTTCTAAAAACTGCTTGGTAACATCTTTTTTCACCTCATCGATGAGCAAAGCCTCGAATTTGATCTTTCATGAGAAAGCTTTTCAGCAATGGTATGCAATCCAGCGCCGTAATCGTGCGGTAAATGAAAACGCTTGTCAGCCAACTTATCCAATAAGGTTTCATCGACCGTATGACCGATAGCCGTAACAGTAACCGGTTTCATTGTTATGAATAATTCGGATAAGCTCAGGTCATTAAAAGTTTCCATACTCTGCCTGTCACCTCCTCCCCTGACCAAGGCAACAATGTCATAACCCAGACCTGAAACTTCGTTCAGTTTGGAAATGATCGCTTTTGAAGAGGTAATATTACAGCTGTGATCTGAAATATCAAAATATTTTTCGCGAAACATCCAATCCTTCGAAAAAATCCTTCTGTACAATCGCATTATTTCCATAAATGTTAGCGACCCTTACCTTTTCATCTTTCAGCATCTTATCCCTGATAAGGGTTTCAAGATCTTTTGACCCTATCTCGAGTTTTTTCTGGATAAGGCTATACCTTTCCAGTTCGTCTTCAGAAATCGATCTTTCTTCCTGCTGAACGATCTCGTCCACAACAAAGCGCAGTTCAATCGAAGAATTCTTGATGCTTTTCTCAATAAAGCCTCTGAGTGTGTATACCTCATTATTGGTGATCTTACTCCTTAGCAATTAAGAAATAAGAATCCCTATCGAAGTGTGATCACCTTCTGAGAACAGAAGGTCATAATAGTAGTTCCCATAGGATCTACCACCACCAAAAGCATATCTGCCTTTCAGATAGATCAGATTGACCGTAGCATTGAGCTTCAAGGCATTGCTGAAAATCCCAATAACTGAAGCCGGTGAATAGATAGGATTGTGACTTCTTGATCGTCAATGTGATTGACTGTCGTTTTAAAAAAGCTTGATAAGCAAAGGTATTGCTAATTGCACTTAAATAAAATAGCCATGCTTACATATAATTGAAAAGTAAGTTTTAAAAGTGAATGCAACAATTACCTATACTTTAAAAAGTATATATAACGCCTGTGATTGCCCAGCTTTTGGATTCAACAGTACAACATTTTAGTTAGTGTAGAATAAAAAAATCCCCAGATCATATGGGGATAAAAACTAATAATCATAAAAACTTTTATAAAAGTATTTCCTCTACAAAATTGTGGAAAGGAAATGCATTTGAAGATGATTAATGATGTTAATTATTAAAAAAAAGACCTGATTATCTTAACTTTCCCTAAAAAGAATGAATTATTTACAGTCGAAAATCAAGATCTTATCCTTTGGAATAAAAAGACCTAAATAAGTTTCAATAATTCCTCAGCTACCTTTTCAGAAGAAGCAGGATTTTGTCCTGTAACCAATCTTCCGTCAACTACTGCATAAGGACTCCAATCTTCGATCTTACTGTACACACCACCATTCTTTTTCAGCATATCTTCAACTAGAAATGGAACAACATCAGTTAATTGTACCGCCTCTTCTTCAGTATTGGTGAATCCAGTAACATTTTTACCATTTACCAAATATTCACCATCTATTTTCACATCCTTCAAAACTCCGGGCGCATGGCAAACGAATGCTATAGGTTTATCACTGCTGTAGAAATCAACAATTAGTTGCTGCGAAACTTTATCTTCTGCCAGATCCCATAAAGGTCCATGACCACCCGGATAAAATACCGCATCAAAGTCTTGACTTTTGACCTCTGATAATTTGTTTGTATTTTTTAATTTGTCCTGTAATTCCTCATCACTATCCATTCTTCGTGTCGCATCAGTCTGAGATGATGGGTCTTCACTTTTCGGATCAATTGGTGGTTGGCCACCCTTTGGAGATGCCAGCGCGATCTCAACTCCCTTGTCGGCTAGTGCATAATAAGGGGCAGCCAATTCTTCAGTCCAGAATCCGGTCTTCTCGCCAGTATTCCCTAATTTGTCGTGACTTGTTATCACGAATAAAACTTTTTTGCTCATTTTATATCTATTAATTTAGTACTACAAAGTTCGAAGTAACCAGCTTTTCAACACAGGACAAAGGTCACTATTTTCATGTGATCCAGATCACACTTTTTTCGAAGCAGGCCAATGAAAATCATCTTATGTGTCATAGAGTTTCTCTATTCTGGAAAACGCTCAGACCTTCTATCTTGTTATTAATGGTCTTATATACAATCTCAACTGAAAAACTTGACAGCTCATACAATACAAACTTTAGTCCATCCTTAGAGGTTTCACTGATGATCTTTCCTTCGGTCAAAACAAATTCGTATCGAGATTGCATGGGTAGATTTTTAAAATCGTAGTACGAAATAGACATATAACTATTATTTTATTTTTTATAATGAACCTATTTAAACTTTTATTTTTCTTAGAAACAAAATAGAGAAAGCTAAATAATGTAGATTTATCCAAGTTACATTTAGTTTTTCAAACCTTACTAATAAAGCTTTGAAGCTATCGAGCCATGTATTTGCTTTTTCTATTTTGAATCTTCTTTTATATAACTCATTATCAAAGTACTTTTCACTCTTTGTATCCCCGTTACGAGGATTTTCTTTGATATTTCCTATAATTTATTTTTTATACAAAATATCTCTAAGTTTTTTACTGTCAAAACCAGAGTCGGCATTAAGAAATAATCCCTTACACTCTATATCAGCAGCATCCAGAAGGCCGAAAATCTCTTCCAAAGTATCTTCAATATTATAAATCTACACTTATTGGCTTTCCCATTGAAAGCATTTGCCCTTGGTTATCACAGAGGAAAATACAGTTGCTGGTTTTGGATGATTTTCTTCCCTGATATCCTACCGATTCTCCTCCTGTTTTACTTCGGGTATGGCTTCCATCCAATTGGACACTGGAAAGATCTAATTTCCTTTTATTATTTTGAA
>NZ_LELA01000092.1 GCF_001677955.1 Chryseobacterium sp. BGARF1 | reverse complement strand
CCTTTCAGTCGATGAATGCTATTTCGACGTAGTCAAAATTAAGATAAAGGCAATAGAAAAATATTTAATAAAAATTTAAACACGCTCTAACTATTTTTAGTTAAGGTTCTATGATAATAATATTTCCACATTGGCTACCATTAGGAGTACAATAATAACGTTGACGGGGGATACAGCATTTATAATATCCTACCATACAATTTTGAATACATACTTCGATTCCCCCGCTAATACTTTTCAATTCTTGTCTTGAAATTTTTTTTAAATTTTTCATAGTAATTAGTTTTTAAATGATTTTTTTTGGTTTGTGGTACTTAATGTGCACACTATCAAATATATAAATTATTTATCAACCTGACGAGAAATTTATTGAGTTTATTTCTAAAAAGAAATTTTCTGTTTTTTTGGAAAGGAATTTTTTATGAAAAATAGTAAAAAGAGAGATACTATTTGTATTAAAAACTTAATCCAATATCTTCTTTCTGTATCATTCCGGTATCTTCCAAATTACAGATACAGCCTTTTACTGTTTTATAATTTCCATTGATGCGCGTTTCTTTTTTCTGGCTGTCTGTGATGATAATTCCGACAGTGTAAACTTCGCCTTCCGCATGATAGGTTCTGAATAACAAGTATTCATACCCATTATTTTTAAAGGAAAGATTATCGACTTCCATTCCTGCATTTTGTATTCCGCCACCTCGCCAATAAGAATTGTAATGAAATTTTTTCCAGCTTTCTTTTGTTCTGTCGGCAGGAAATTCCATTTCAACTTTGGTTTTAGTTCCAAAACGATATTGAATGTATTTATTGCTTTTATCTTTTACCAAAGACATTTTCTTGCCGTTTTTGGTTTCAAATGAATAAATAACTTCTTCATTGGGTAAAAGATATTGAGCCCAAAATGTTAAAGGAATTAAGAGATACAATATGATGAGTAGCTTTTTCATTTAATTTTTTTAAAATAAAATTTTTTAATTCTGAAAGGAATGATAATAATTCAAATAAGAAAAGTATTTATTGTGCTCAAAGGTCTAATTATTTTATATAATAGTTTCCTTAAAAAGATATCGAAATTGTTAGCAAAACTTATTAAGACTGAATCATAATGATTAAAAGGATTATCATACCAAGATAAATCTTTTCTTTCAGTGATGGTATAATACCAAAATAATATATTAAAGATTAGTAAAACAACTGTCGTAAAATAATTTTCAAAATATAAACTTACAATGAATATTGATAATATTACAATAATAAATAAATGAAATTGGATACTTATAAATTCATAATATTTAACCATATTAAAAATATTCATCAAAATGCAAAAAGCTAAAACCAGCATGATGAAAGTTTTGGCAATTTTATTGATTTTGAAAAACTTTGTTGATTCAATATTCATTTGAAAGTTCAATTATTTTTCTAATAAAATTATCAAATCTTCCCAAAACATTGGATAAGATTTTTCCACCACATTCTCATCTTCAATATTCAATTCTTTAAATAAACAAAACGGTGCAAAGCTCATCGCCATTCTGTGGTCTTGATATGTTTTGATAGAAATATTGTCTTCAGCTTCATTGAAGCTGATTGATTTTATGGTTAAATCTGTTATTTCAGTTTCTGCTCCTAGCTTTTGTAGTTCATTAAATAAAGCTAAAAGTCTATCAGTTTCTTTTACCCTCAATGTTCCCAAACCTGAAATTTCAAAAGGAATTCTCAACGCTGCAGCGGTTACACAAAGTGTTTGTGCAATATCCGGACAATTATTCATATCCAAAACGATTTTTTCCGGGAATATGAAATTTTCAATTGGCTGAAGTGTCAATTTGTGTTCGCCTTCGGTGAAAATAGTTTTAATACCGAAAAACGTTTCATAAATCTCAGCGATTGCAGAATCGCCCTGAGTAGATTCTTTGTAAAAGCTTTTCAGATGAATGGTTTCTTTACCTAAAGCGGCAAAAGAGTAGAAATAAGAAGCCGAACTCCAATCACTTTCCACTTCATAGTTGATGGTTGGTAGTTGATGGTTGATGGTAGATCCTACTTTGATAGTGTTTTCAATGAAGCTGTTTTTTATTCCGAATTTGGTTAAAATATCTAAAGTCATTTCGATATAAGATCTCGAAGTAACTTTTCCAACTAAGTTTATTTCCAAACCATTTTCTAGCTTTCCAGCTATCAAAAGAAGGGAAGTGATGAACTGGCTTGAAATATTTGCGGGAACATCTACTTTTGTCTCCGTAATTTTTCTTCCAATAATTTTCAAAGGCGGAAAACCTTCATTTTCTAGATACTCAATTTCAACGCCTAGATTTTGTAAAGCGGTAACCAGATTTTTAATAGGTCTTTCCTTCATTCTTCCGGAACCGGTAAGAATGGTCGTTTTTCCATCCTGGATAGAATAATATGACGTTAAAAAACGCATCGCTGTTCCAGCGTGATGAATGTCGACAATCTCGCTATTTTCTGAAAGTGCTTTTTTTAATAATTGCGTATCCTGAGAATTAGATAAATTCCCGATTTTTATGTTTTTAAACAAACTTTCTAAAATCAACAAACGATTCGAAATACTTTTCGAACCGCTGATTTGTATGGTTTTGTTTCCTTTTAATTTTGATTTTTCTAGCTTCATTATTTTAAAGATTTTGAGACTTCAGATGTCAGATTTCAGACTTTCAATGGTCTAATATCTAAAGTCTAGCATCTGAAATCTACTTCAATTTCTCATTATTCTGATGACGGTCTTTGTCGCGATCAGTTTTTATTTTCATTTTTTTGTCGAATGCTTCCTGTAGATTGACTCCGGTTTGATTGGCTAAACATAAAGTGACAAACAATACGTCGGCTAATTCTTCACCAAGATCTTTGGTCTTATCGCTTTCTTTTTCGCTTTGTTCACCGTATCTTCTTGCGATAATTCTTGCAACTTCGCCAACTTCTTCAGTAAGCATTGCCATATTGGTAAGCTCATTAAAATAACGAACACCAATGGTTTTTATCCATTCGTCGACTTGTTGTTGCAGATTTGTAATTTCCATTTTTTTTAAGAGCCAAGTTAAAAGTTTAAAGAATCAAGTTAATTTCATTCATCATTCATCATTCATCATTCATCATTCATACTACTGATAAGCTCCTAAAGTTGGACTGGTCGTTCTTGAAACACCTACAATATCAGTAGGAACCGTATTAGCAACTGTTACATCACCCTTATTTTTTGCAGGAGAATCAGCTTTTACTCTTAAATTCATCTTAGCCGCAAAATAATTTATAAATCTAGGGTCTTGATTTTTTATACTTTGAATGACGCTATTGGTAGGATTATTTTCAAACAGAAATCCAGCTCCTGAAACATCGCTGTATTTTATTAATGAATTTTGAATTAAATAATTAAATTGGTACATACCTGCTTGTTCTAAATGTATAGAATTGTCTCTATCTGAATACACAATACTATTGAGAATGCTTAAATTTTGAAGAGCTCCGTAATCAATTTGTCCATTATCATTTGTCCACTCATTGGTGGCAAAAATTCCCATACGGCTTCTATCATTCATGGTAGCAGAATAATTAGCAATGGTTGCATGAGTAAAAGTATAATTTCCACCATAGAAAATTCCAATACAAGATTCTCCGCAATTATTCATGACCAAATTTTCAGCATTTACTTTTGAACCCACTGAATAAATACCGTATTCCTGAAATGTGTGAATGAATGAATTTTTGATGGTTGCAGTAGCTTGTTTCATATCAAGACCTCTAGTTCCTCCGAAAAGTCTAGTATGATTCATATTTAAAACAGAAGCGGCTTCCATTTTAATAGAATTCCAGTTTCTTGGGATGGTGTCATAGTAAGTGTCATTTCGGTCTCCACGAATAATTACCTGATCAGTTGCGGTTCCGTTGATATTTAAAGTCGCACCAGCTGAAACTTTCATTCCGCTGTTTTTATGGAAATATACTTTTGTTCCTGGTTGTATATTCAAATGAACTCCAGTATTTACAGTTAAGTCTCCGTAAATAATTTTAGCTTTATTACTAGACCACGTCACATCAGTGGCAATCACATTAGGATTAGTAGGCGTTTTAATGAAAAATTCGGCATCCTGAACAACAGAAAATAAAGTGACATGCTGCTGTCCGGCTCCTGTAGTAAATAAAACTCTGTCTTCAGCAATTGCTTCCGGACCTGTAGCTTGAGGAGCAATTTCTACAAAAATGTAAAGACTGTCTTTTTTTCTAAGCGGAACATTCTGAAAATCGTGCCCCGTTTTTCCGTCTACATTTATTTTATATAATGATGCAGCTCCTTTTTCAAGATTAATTCTTGGAATCATTACATCCTTATCTTCATTATTAAATACTTTTACCACATAGGTTTCTGAGCGTACCTGATGATAAACTGTGTCGCAAAATACCGTGTCTCTAGAAAAGCTAAGTTCCTGAGAAGGAGCATCAAAAGTAATATCATCTTTGTCACAAGAAATCGCCAAGAATAACATCCAGAATGATAAAAAGAGTAATGATTTGAATTTCATAGGGTAGAAATTTTTTGTTTTATTTGAGGTCATATGTTATCGCTTAGCATCATTGATGCTCGTAGTCAAAGTCTGTCTTAGCGATTTCATCAAAATTAAAATTTAAGTAAGTTTCAAATTTAACGAAAATACTTTAATTTTCTTATCTTTTAAAAATAGTTGACAAGGTATTTGTATATTATAAAAATTATTGTATTTTTGCAACCTAAAATTTAGCAGAAGAAATACCATTACTATTTCGAAAGCAGAACTTTAATTTTTTAAAAATTTGTATTATGAAAAAAGGAATTCACCCAGAAAATTATAGACTTGTTGTTTTCAAAGATATGAGTAACGACGACGTATTCTTAGGCAAGTCAACAGCTGACACAAAAGACACTATCGAGTTTGAAGGAACTGAGTACCCATTGATCAAAATGGAAATCTCTTCTACTTCTCACCCTTTCTACACAGGAAAAACTAAATTAGTTGATACTGCAGGTAGAGTAGACAAGTTTATGAACAAATACAAAAAATTCGCTAAGTAATTTTTTGATATTAAAAATATTTAAAGTCTTCCGATTTTCGGGAGACTTTTTTTGTGGATAAAAAAGATAGAAATTAAAAGTAAGAGGTGAGAAATTAGTTTTACTATTTGTATTTTTGCTTTGAGTAGAAATTAGATGCCTAACATCTAACATCTAACATCTAACATCTAACATCTTAAAAAAATGCAACTCGTATTCTCCGATGCACAATATTGGGAAGATTTTCTTCCTCTAACTTTTACAAGACCTGTCGCTGAAATGCGATGTGGAATCCTTACTTTCTCTGAAAGATGGCAAAAAATATTAGAGAATACCGAAGTATCTTTTTTTACAGAGGCTTATCTTCAGCATAAATTTGCTGAGCCACAAAAAAAAGAAAGTCTGTTTTTGGTAACCAATTTTTTACCAACAGAAGCAGTAATTCAGCAAATAAAAGATTTGAAACAAGGTGAAGCTTTGGTTTATGAAGATGAACTAGTAGCTGCGAAGATCAATATGGATGGTTTTTCTTTGAATCAGATTGAAAAAATGACCGATATTAAAGAAGAGCTCGTTTTCTTTAAAAATCCAACTGATTTATTTACTTATAATAAAGAAGCTATCGATTTTGACTTTGAATTGCTGACCAAAGGAAGGATTTCTCAGGAATTATCTTCTACCAACGGCTTTTTAGGAAATAAAGAAGATTTGTTTATTGAAGAAGGCACAGAAATAGAATTCTCAACCATCAACACCAAAACCGGAAAAATTTATATCGGAAAAAATGCTGAGGTGATGGAAGGCTGTAATCTTCGTGGTCCGATTGCCCTTTGTGAGGGTTCTAAATTTAATTTAGGAGCAAAAATTTATGGTGCAACCACGGTTGGTCCGCATTCTAAAGTAGGTGGTGAAGTGAGTAACATCATTATTTTTGGTTATTCGAATAAAGGTCATGACGGTTTTATAGGGAATTCTGTGATTGGGGAATGGTGTAATCTTGGTGCAGATACTAATTCTTCTAACTTAAAAAATAACTACGGAAATGTAAAACTTTGGAATTACAGAACAAAAGATTTCCAAGATACAGGTTTGCAATTTGCTGGTTTAATTATGGGAGACCATTCTAAAACGGCGATCAATACTCAATTGAATACAGGAACGGTCATTGGGGTTGCGTCCAATATTTTTAAAGAAGGTTTTCCTCCAAATTTAATTGAAAATTTTTCGTGGGGTGGTTTTAAAGATGATGAACGATTTAAATTAGATAAAGCGTACGAAGTTGCCGAAAAAGTAATGGCAAGAAGAAAATTGCCTTTAACAGACGATGATAAAAGTATTTTAAAGCATATTTTTCAAAATTATTAATTTCAAATAGACACCATGTTTGTCATTCCGTAGGAATCTAAGCTTAGATGCTTTCAGCATGACAAAAAGACTGTTGATTTAAAAATATTTACAGAGATAAAAATCAAACTTCAAATTTTTTTTGAAGTTTTTTTATTTTTAGTGTAATATATTTCGATTTCAGATTGTCTTATTTATAGAAACGAAACTTATGACCCAAGAAACTTTTAGGGATACGGTATTTACTCTCAGAGATGAGATGTTCCGTTTTGCAAAAAGGTTTGTCATGAGCAGCGATGAAGCCGAAGATGTAGTGCAGGATCTGATGATTAAGTTCTGGCAAAAAAAAGATGAGCTGGAAAAGTTTGGTAATTTTAAATCCTATGCTTTAAAATCTGTAAGAAATGAATGTCTTAACCGGTTGAAGCATCACGATGTAAAGTTAGGTTTTGCTGATATGCAGCTTCATCGATCGGAATTGTATAGTATGGAGGTGAATAATCTGAAAGAACATATTATAGGTTTTATCAACCAGCTTCCAGAGAAACAGAAAGCGGTGATTCATCTGAAAGACGTAGAAGAGTATGAAGTGTCGGAAATTTCTGAAATGTTGGAAATGGAAGAAAATGCAGTAAGGGTCAACCTGATGCGAGCAAGACAAAAAGTAAAAGAACAAATCTCACAACTGATGAGCTATGAGCAACGACAAATTTCAAGATAAATATAACGAGATCTTCCAAGGTTTAAAGGAGGAAAGAATGAATTGGGATTTTGAAGATTTTCTTCAGAAAGCAGAAGGTAATGATATTTCAGCCGATGAAGCACTAATAATTCCTATTCAAGGTAAAAAACCTTCGCTTCCGAAATGGTTTTGGATGGCTGCAAGTGCTGTAATACTTTTAAGTTTTGGTTTTTTATTTAATTATAATCAAAATGGAGAGATTGTAGATCAGGCAAAATTAGTCGAAAACGAAATTCAGAAACAGAAAAATGATTTTATTAACGAAAATCATAATCCTAATTCGCAGGTTGCAGTTCATATTACTGATTCTGTTTCGGGACCAAAGCAAGATTCTATTTTTGTGGAAAACTCGATTGCTGAAAAAGATGTTTTGGATGAAATTCTCTCTAAAAAAAGCAGAATTAAAAAAGAGTCAAAACCGAGATATGTTTACAATTCAGGTTTAAAAAGTCAAACTTTAAAAGATTCCACAGGATATAAAGATTCTTATGTTATCGTAAACGGTAAACGTATCGATAATATGGAAGAAGCTATCAATATAACAAAATATTCATTCCAGGTTGTAGCTAATAATGTCAATCAGGCATTAGCTCCGAAAGTAATGGACAACGTAGATTATTAACAACAGATTATGCAACTGATCAGGCTTGTAATCAATTAAATTTAACTGAACTCATGAAAAAAATATTCATTATATGTACACTTGTGCTGTCTCATTTCCTTGTATACGGACAGAAAAACAAATTAGATCAACTTTTTGATAAATATCAGGAAGTGGAAGGGGTAACTTCGATTAAGATTGCAAAACCTATGTTTGGAATGCTCAGTAACCTGAACATTGCAGATGCAGAACTTGATCAGATTAAACCTCTATTGGCCAAAATCAATGGGCTGAAAATCCTTATTACAGAAAATCCTGAAGGGAATTCAAAGACAAATATTAATCAGCTTAATAAAGAGATTTCAACTTTCGTTAAAAATCTTAACTACAGTGAGATTATGTCTGTAAAAAACGGAGGCAGCAAAATTAAATTTCTTTCATCTGAAGCTGAAAAAGATGGTACTTTAGAAAACATGCTTTTAAATATAGATAGTGGTGGTGGCGAAAGTATTCTTGTAATGCTTGATGGAAAGCTTTCTATGGATGACGTGAACAAAATCATTAATTCTAACGAAACAAAGACAAATACCACAAGAACTACAATGACGAGCAGCTTTGCTTCGGAAAATACGTCTTCCTATCTCAACGGGGAGAGCAGAAACGTAGGGCAATTCTCCGGAATTGACGTCAGTACAGGAGTAAAAGTAGTTTTTACACAGGAAAATTCTACCAGCGTGAAAGTCTTTGCAGATGCAGATAAACTTCAAAATGTAATTACAAAAGTGGAGAACGGGATTTTAAAAATTTCGATTGATAATAAAGGAACAAAAAATTTAAGATTCAAAAACCTAAGTGTGAATGTCTCTTCGCCGAAAATGGATAGAATTAAGACTTCATCAGGCTCCAACTTTACGACAGTGAATGAAATCAGAGGAAAAGAGATGACAGTTGATGCTTCTTCGGGATCTGGGATTGTTGCGAAATTTCAAATTTCTGGAACATCAAATATTGAAGCAAGTTCAGGATCTAATGTGAAAGCGTCAATCAGTTCAGATAAAGTTTTAGTTAAAAGCTCAAGCGGATCTAGTATTAAGTTAGAAGGAAATACTGAATATGTATCAATTGATGCAAGCAGTGGTGCTTCTTGTAAGGCAGACCAATTAACTGCAAATATTGGTATCGTGGAGTCTACATCGGGAAGTAGTGTTTCTGTGAGTGCAAAAAATCAATTAAAAGTGAAGGCTTCATCAGCAGGATCTGTGAAATACAGAGGAAATCCTAAAATTGAGGCAAACATCAGCAAATCTTCTGCGGGAAGTTTAAATCAAATCAACTAAAAAACTTAGGTCATGAAAATTTTTAAAAACATTTTTCTCGTTTGTTGCACATTATTTTTACTGCAGTCTTGCATTGTTTCCAGCAAACCGAATATAGAATTCTTCTCAAAATCAAATTATGATTCTCAGGATGCACAATTTGCAAGTTTTAATGTACCGTTGTTTTTAGCGAAACCTTATATCAAAAAAGCTTTGAGAGAAGAAGGTGAAAGTGAAGCTGCGATTGCAATGGTGAAAAAAGTTTCAAAAATAAAAATGATGACCGTTGCCAATGGAAGTGAAGAAATGCTGAAAGATTATGCCAATTATCTTAGAGACAATAATTACGAAGATTGGGCAACTATAAAACACGATGGCGATAATGTAAATATCAGAGTAAAACAAAAAGGCGAGATGATCAATAATATGTTGATTACTGTAAATTCAAAAAAAGATATGGTGTTTTTGGATGTTAAAGGCAGCTTTACAGCAGATGATATTTCTAGAATGATTACTATTGCGTCAGATAAATAATTTCATATTCAACTATATTTAATTTTGTAAAGTCACTCTCTGAGTGGCTTTTTTTCGATTTATAATATGAATTATTAAGTTTTATTTAAACTATTTAATTCTATTTTCGTATTCCAGTAAAAAGACTTAATTTTGCAAGAAAGTAAAGATGTCTATTCATAACAAAATTGTAGAGACAGCCATCACTTTCGATGACGTGCTTCTAGTCCCTGCTTATTCTGAAGTTTTACCTAACCAGGTTTCATTAAAATCAAGACTTACCGATAAAATTACGCTTAATGTTCCGATTGTTTCCGCTGCAATGGATACCGTTACAGAGGGTGATTTGGCGATTGCTTTGGCAAGAGTTGGCGGTTTGGGTTTCATTCATAAAAATATGACGATTGCCGAACAGGCCGCTCAGGTAAACAGAGTGAAGCGTTCTGAAAACGGAATGATTTCTGATCCTGTAACGCTTTCGAAAGACCATACCTTAGCTGAAGCTAAAGAAACGATGGCAAAATATAAAATTTCTGGTCTTCCCGTTGTGGACGCAGAAAATACGTTGATTGGTATCATTACCAACAGAGACGTAAAATATCAGGAAAACCTTGAGATGAAAGTGGAAGAGATCATGACCAAAAATAATCTTATCACTTCAGATAAGGATACAAATCTTGAAAAAGCGAAAGAAATTCTTCTTAAAAGTAGAGTTGAGAAGCTTCCTATTGTTGATAAGAATAATAAATTGGTAGGTTTAATTACCATTAAAGATATCGATAATCAATTGGAATATCCAAATGCCAACAAAGACGAAAGTGGTCGTTTGATCGTTGGTGCTGGAGTTGGAGTGGGTGAAGATACTTTAGACAGAATTGAAGCTTTGGTAAAAGCCGGAGTTGATATTATCGGTATTGATTCTGCTCACGGGCATTCTAAAGGAGTTTTAGATAAAATTTCAGAAATCAGAAGCAAATATCCTGATTTGGATATCGTGGGTGGAAATATTGTAACTGCTGAAGCTGCTGAAGCTTTAATTAAAGCGGGTGCAAATGTTCTTAAAGTGGGTGTTGGCCCGGGTTCTATCTGTACAACGAGAGTTGTCGCGGGAGTTGGGGTTCCTCAATTATCTGCTATTTACAACGTTTACGAATATGCTAAATCTCAAAATGTTGCGGTAATTGCCGATGGTGGAATTAAACTTTCAGGTGATATCGTGAAAGCTATCGCAAGTGGAGCAGGAGCTGTAATGTTGGGTTCACTTTTAGCCGGAACAGATGAAGCTCCAGGTGAAGAAATTATTTTCCAGGGTAGAAAATTCAAAACGTACCAAGGTATGGGAAGTCTTTCTGCAATGAAGAGAGGTGGAAAAGAAAGATATTTTCAAAGTGAGGCTAAAAAATTCGTTCCTGAAGGAATCGAAGGAAGAGTTCCAAGTAAAGGTAAGCTGGAAGATGTAATTTTCCAATTAGTTGGAGGTTTAAGAGCTGGAATGGGGTATTGCGGCGCTAAAGATGTTGAAGCTTTACAAACTAAAACTAAAATGGTAATGATTACAGGAAGCGGTTTGAAAGAATCTCATCCACATGATGTGATTATCACACAGGAAGCACCTAATTATTCTTTGTAATAAACTAATATATATACATAAAATACCTCCGAATTTTCGGAGGTATTTTTTTGAACCAAAAATTAAATTATGAGAAAAATAGAACTTTCATCATTTGTGTATTTATTATATGAATTGTGTTTTCCTTTTTTTGTATTTATCTCAGAGCCTTTTTTTAGGCTCCGAAAATAAATACGTTCTAATTTTTTTTTCATCATCGAGTTTTTACCTCCTTCGAAATACTTAAATTTCCATCATTTGTGTTTTTATAATATCATTTGTGTTTTCTTCTTTTTGTATTTATCTCAGAGCCTTTTTTTAGGCTCCGAAAATAAATACGTTCTAATTTTTTTTCATCATTGAGTTTTTACCTCCCTCGGAATACTTAAATTTTCATCATTTGTGTTTTTTGAATTGCTTTAAATTCAAACTAAAAAGAAGTGTTTTTTTCTCTTAACTTTTATAATGTAAATTTATCAACATAATAAACGCAATCATAATAATTCATTTAGATATATATCAATATGGTTGTAGATATTTATCTATAGCGTAATATTATTGTGTTTTGTTTTATTTTTTTTGCTGTTTAAATGAAAAAACTCACAATTAATTGTGAGTTTTTTTGATGTGAATGTATTTTATTGAAATATTAGGTTTTTAATTGATCCTTAAAATCATCAATCCGAAAATCGGTCAGTGCATTTCCTTTTTCAATTTTTTCTTTGGAATAGAGACGGAAGTCATTTTCAGTTTTCTCCAAAAGATAATCATAAGGACCAACCGAAGAAATAAGCTTAATTAAAACGGGTGAAATCTCCAATGTAATAAATAGCCCCATAATAAATGCTGCGGCAGTGGCAATAATCGCTGAGTTTTTTCCTAATTCATCCAAAGCCTGTAATCTTGCAGCAAATCCGTTGAATTTATCTTCAAACGTTTCTGTAGATTTTCTTTCTGTTTCAAGATTGGTATAGACTTTAGAAATTTCTTTGTCGAGATATTCTTGTCTTGTCGCTACCTGCTTTTGATAGTTTTCTAAGTCTTGTCTGCGTTGCTCTTTTAATTCCTGCTTTCTTTTTGCATTAGAACCAAAACCTACTTTTCCACTGGTTAAATCAGTCTGTTTTCCTAAAATTTCTTTTTCAAGTTCAACAGAAGCAGAATCATAAGACTTTTGATATTGAGCAATCTTTTCTGTAATTTGTTTTTTTTCAGTTTCAAAAGGACTACTCTGCTGAAGAATTCTGCCATTCATTTGTTTTTGCAGGTCTGTTTTATTACGTTGAATAATAGTATTCAGCTGTTTGTTAACCTCCTTTTCAAAAATTTTAAGTTCTAAAGGTTTAGAAATAATAATTCCTAAAAATGTTGCCAAAATCAACCTTGGGATAGACATCAGGATCTGATTCCACCAAGATCCTGTTTTTTTGATGGATGAAACAATGTATCGATCCAAATTAAAAATCATTAAACCCCAAAGAATTCCAAACCCAATCGAGGCCCAAATATCATCGAAAATGGTGAACATTGCATAGGCTGCAGAAAGTGTTGCAAAAACTGCGGTGAAAAGAACAATTCCTCCAATTCCTGCAAATTTATTCCATTCACTGGGTGTTTTTCTTAAAATGTGGATGTTTCCACCAGAGCAAATCAAGAGAAACTTCTGAAACCAGTTTATGCTGTGATTTGTTTGATTTATAGTTGCTTGTGTGTTTTTCATTATTGAAAATTTATACAAAATTAGTATTAAAAACTATACCATTGTTACAAATAGTAATATGTTTTACCAAGTAATTTAAAAATATTATTTATAGTAAATATTTTAAAGTATGTTAAAATTTAAATGTTTTTTAAGTTTTTAATATTGAATGTGTTGGAATTAATAATAAATTAATAGTTTTGCAATCGAATATTTAAAAATAAATAAATAGAAATGAAAAAATTCAGTACCCTTTTAGTACTTATGTTTTTTATTAATTCATTCTCGCAAGATTCTCATAAAGAATGCGGTTTTGATAAAATAATGAAAAAATTAGATGACAGGCATCCTGGTCTAAAAAGATATAGGGAAGACGGAGAGCAGAAGATTCTCGGTATGAATCAACAGGCTTTTCTAAATAAAGTAGGAGCTACAACCTCAAAGAATGCTCTTTATACAGGACAGATTTACGAAATTCCTGTAGTTGTTCACGTTATCGAATCTCAGGCTCCTGCAAATGCCAACTTGGCGGTGACAGATCAGGAAATTATCAATTGGATAGGAAGAGCAAATAGTATGTATGCAACCACTTATGGTGGGAACTTTTATCCTGAAGCAGCTGGCGCTACTGGAGGAAATGTAATTCCATTTAAACTTGTTTTGGCAAAAAGATCACCAAGTTGTATGCCTACAACAGGTATTATACGGTATAACGGAAGTGATCTTCCTGATTACGACCAAAATGGGGTATCAAATACCGGAGCTACAGATACGCAGATAAAAAACCAGTTGGCACCGCACTGGCCTGAAAATTCATACTTTAATATTTATGTGGTCATTGGCTTCGATGGTCAGCAGCAGTTATCGTATGGGCTTATGGGTTATGCGGCATTTCCAAGTTCGTATGATTATGACTATGAGAGTTTTATGAAAGTGGCAACGATAAAGAATCAAAATGATACGACACTTACCCATGAGCTGGGTCATGCCTTTGGTCTTTATCATACTTTTCAAGGGATTTCGGCTAATAGCCAGACAACTTGTCCTGTGAATAATAATTGTGCGACAGATGGCGATAGAGTTTGCGATACATCACCATCGCGAAGTATGTATGGTGTTGCAGTTCCTAACAATAATGCTATAGACCCTTGTACCAATCAAAACTATAACGGAACTCAGTATAATATTATGAATTATACCAATTCAAACCGAAAGTTTACAGCTGGGCAGCGTGACAGAGCGATTTTGATGATGATGGAATATAGAAAAAATCTTCTGAATTCACTGGCAGGAACAGACCCTGCAACAGTTGTTAATTCCCCTGTTTCTGTGGTGAATGCACAGTGCAGTCCTTCGGGAATAGTAAACCCAACCAATAGTGCTGTGGGACCTACACGAGTAGTTTTTGGAAGTATCAGCAGTGTTACTACCGGATATGATGCTGATGAAGCAACTCCTGTTTATTATGCAAACTATGCTACAGCAACCTGCATAAGACCTGCATTTTTTACAGATATTCCTTCAAATAGCGCAACAGAGCTGAAGGTAACTTATGCTTACACATTTAACCATGCTGAAAAATTCAAAACAAAAGTTTGGATTGATTATAATAATAATGGTGTTTTTGAAGCTTCAGAACTTGTAGTGAATAACTTATCATCTGATTTAGCAAACTCAGGGCTTACACTAACCAATAATATCACACCTCCTGCGAGTGCCGTAAAGAATGTATACTTAAGAATGAGAATAGCGGTAGATGCTGCTACATTCAATGGAGTAACTTTCCCTGACTTTGATGCATGTTCGCAGTTGCAATATGGTCAGATGGAAGATTATGCAGTGAGGATTTCAGAAACCTTAAGTACTTCTGATATTAAAAAAGATAATTCTGATACCAAAATTGTTTATTTAAAAGGAGAAAACAAACTTCAGCTTTTTGGTAATAAGAATTTAAAATTCGGTAATTATCAAATTTATGATATGAGTGGTAAACTGATACAGAAAGGAAATTCAGAGACCAATGAAGTTCGTATCAATCAGCCGTTAATTAAAGGTTCATATATCATTAATTATTCTGATGGTGATCAACAAGCTTCTAAGAAGTTCTTAAATAACTAAACTCAATAAAAGCCCTTGAAAAAGGGCTTTTATTATATTTGAATGTTATCAACATGAAAAAAATACTCACTGTTTTATTTTTTTGTCTTTTAATCATCAGTTGTCAGTCTCAGAAAATTACTGATCAGCAAAATGATGAAAACAAAGCAAAATATTTCCTAGGAACTTGGACGTTTATACAAAAAACATATAAAGAGGATGGAGAAACAAAAGTTTTTGATCTTCATGAATGTATGAAACAGTATGAACTTATATTTAAAAATAGCAATGAAAGATTGATCTTGAAAAAGATATTTGCTACGGGCAAAGATTGTAAAATAAAAAGTAGAACAGACGATTTTTTGGTCACGATAAGTGGTGGTTCTTTTTCTTACAGAGAAGATGATCTTAAAAAAGTAGAGCAGTATAAAATCTATTCACAGAATAAATTTTCAATTATATACAGCGACATTATTAATGGAAAGGTGACGGAAATTGAAGACCTTTATCAGCGAAACAAATAATTACTTCAGTCGATCAGGATTCTGCTTTAAAAAACTATCCCAACCTGAATACGATTTTGTATCTGCAATGGTTCCTGAATTGAAATGATGACAAACGGCAACAGCCAAACCATCGGAAGCATCCAGATATTTTGTAGGAAATTCTTTCAGGTTTAAAAGGCTCTTAAGCATTCCTGCAACTTGTTCTTTACTGGCATTCCCGTTTCCGGTGATAGCCATTTTTATTTTTTTTGGGGAGTATTCTGTAATAGGAATATTTCGGTGCAGACTTGCAGCCATTGCAACGCCTTGAGCTCTTCCCAGTTTCAGCATCGATTGTACGTTTTTTCCAAAAAATGGAGCTTCAAGTGCCACTTCGTCCGGATGAAACTCGTCAATCAACGCTAAGGTTTTATCGAAAATATATTTAAGCTTAGTTTCATGATTCGGGTATTTTTTTAAAATCAATTCGTGAATGGAGATCATTTCCATTTTTCCTTTTTTTACCGATATCAAACCAAACCCCATAATAGCTGTTCCGGGGTCAATTCCTAAAATTATTTTCTCTGCTGAAACCATCGCTTCAAAGATACAGCTTTCTTTATTTTAGCAACCAATAAAATTATTACTGTGATAATTTCTTTTCATTAATAGAAACCCATTTTCCATCATGTCTTAGTAATGAGATCTTATCAACTAAGAATTTAGTTTCGTAATTTTTGCCTTTATAAATCTCCCAGGCTTTCAGAAAATTTTCATAGGTGAGGTCTCTGTAACCAACAGTTACGTGTGGACTAAATGAGTCTCTTTTAAAACTAAATTTTTCTTTTACATTAAAATAAAGTTGCTTTAAATTTTTACTTTCTTCAGGCTTTATAAACAAAACCGGATTCTTTGGATTGGGGAAATTTCCAAAACCATTTAAAATAATTTCAAAAGGAGCGATGTTGGTGTCAATTTTTTGAAATCCCAGATGAATGTCTTCTTCTAATTCTATTTCCCTTGAAAATGGTGGGGCTAATGTAATATGCGCATCATTGGTCAATGCTTTTGAATTCCCGAAATGTAAAGCTAGATCTTCTTTAAAAACCCTTACCTCATCAATGGTTTTTTGGTCAGGATAAATAGCAATGAAGTACATTTTTTTCATTCTATAAATATAAGATTTATCTGAATATTAAAATTAATTACATGCATAAGAAAATTATGCATAGATTTGTTAGGTATTACCATTACAAATGAAAAAAAATAGCCTTTACAAAGGAACACTTCAGAATATCATTTTAAAATTACTTTCAAAAGAGGTGAAAATGTATGGCTATCAAATTACACAACGTGCAAAAGAATTGACGGAAGGAGAATTGGAAATGACAGAAGGAGCCTTGTATCCGCTTTTGCATAAATTGGAGGCCAACGGCATTATTATGTCTGAAGTACAGGAAATCAACGGAAGAAGCCGGAAATATTATTTGCTTACTGATAAAGGTAAAAAGCAACAGGCGACTCAGGAAGATGAAATGAGATCTTATTTGTTTAATCTAAAAACTATTTTTGATATTTAAAATTATGATGACTAAAGAAAATTTAATAGAAATAGAAAAATATTTAAAAGGCAAAGATCTAAGTTCTGCTGTATTTGCTGAGGTTTATGATCATTTTGTGATGCAGATTTCAGAATCTATGGTTAAAAGTGAAATCAGCTTTCAGGAAGCTTTTCTTCAGACGAAAATTAATTGGCAAAACGAACTGGAAATGGTGAAAGCTGATTTGTTTTCTTTCAAAAGGATTGCGAAAATTGAGAAGGGTATTTTACAAGACCGTTTCAAAAAAATGATGATGATCGCTTTTTTGTCCTCCGTGATTATGGGAACTATATTTTATTTTAATGAAAATGTTTATCTGTGTTTTCAGGGAGCTTTAATTGCAATGCATTTATTATTTCTGATGTATCATTTCATATTTAGAAAAATGAGTTTTTCAGAATATCAGAAAATGATTTTTCATCCATTATTGCTGAGAAATTTATTGTTGATGCTAATTATTCTTCCTCTCACCAATATTATTTTCTCGACAACTAAAAATTTATGGGAATTTCCTTTGAACCATATGTTTATAACTTTTTCAGTAGTGCTTCAGATTCAGTTATTTTATTTCAGAGCTAAAAAAATAAATGTTTTACTGGTATGACAACAGAACAAAGAGAGAAAGTAAGAAGTTATCTTTTAACTAAAAAACTTCCTATCGATTTGCTGATGGAAGTGGAAGACCATTTTGTAAGTCAAATTAATGAAGTTCAGATTCAAAAGAATTTGTCTTTTGATGACGCTTTTAACGTGGCCATTATTTCGTGGCATGATGATTTGAAACTTTCATGGGATGGAAGTTGGAGCTTGGAAGATACTTCTGTTTTTATCAAAATATCGACGAGGCAAAAATTATTTTCAATTTTGAAAAAATCACTCATGATTGCTTTCATTACGTATGTTGCAGTCGTTTTATCTTATGTTTTAATTCCTTTTGAAGTTTTCAGAATTAGCTTGGGCATATTAGTAAGTCTAATGATGGTTTATCCCTTGATTATTTTCGTTAAAGAAAAAAAATATTTTGATTTCTCTAAAAAATATAAAAATATCCGGCTTTCTGCGTATCAGGATATGGTAAGTATATTTTTCATTCTCCCTATGTCTTCAGGATGGTTTTTCCGTTTTGTTTTAGAAATGAATGATAACTTTCTAGATCCGAGTCAATTTAAAGGAATTTTAATAAATTCTTTGTTGTTGTTGTTTTTCTTTTTTGAAACTTCAATTATTATCTGTCAGAAAAAATATCTTGAAATGATTAAAAATATCATTCCGTATTTACAGGAAAACTTCAAAGTTTCTAATTAATATTTTCCAATATATCTGCAATTTCCTTCATTTTCAGATGAGGTTTGAAAGCGGCCGATTTGCCCTTTTCTTCATCGGCAATATTAGAAAGAATAATGACCATAGTTTTGGTTTCAGGGTAATAGATGTTGAGCGAAGGCGCACCTTTTACGTAACCGCTGTGAAAATAGGAGACAGGCTTGTTATCATTCATCATAATTCCCAATCCGTAACCCATCTTTCCGAGAATCGGGTGTTGTCGTTCAGTACTTTTAGAAGTGAATTTTTTCAGCGTTTCAGGTTTGATGATTTTTCCGGCGTATAAAGCATTATTCCAAATGAATAAATCGTTTACAGTTGACAAAATTCCGCCTGCCGCAATTCCGATTTCTTTATTGCTTAGCCTTTGTGGCATGTTATCAACTGGTTTTTGGTTTTTTGAATTTCCTACATAGGTTTTAGCGAAATTTTCTCCTTTAAAAGTTGTTCCTGTTGATGAATTTTTCATGCCTGCTTTTTTTAATAATTCAATCATGTTTTCATCAAAAGATTTTCCAGAAACCGTTTCCACAATTTTCCCTAAAGCATTGAAGCCATCATTTGAATAATTAAATCCCGATCCACTTTTAAATAGTAATTTTTCGCCAAAATTATTTAAACCCGAACTGTGATTTAGAAGCTGCTGAATGGTAATGTTTTCATATTCTTTTTTCTGAAATTCTTTAATGTATTTTGAAGCTTTATCGTTGAGGTTGAGCTTTCCCTGTTCCATTTGAAGGAGAATAAGAACCGCTGTAAACTGTTTGCTGATCGACGCAATAGAAAAAACTGTAGAATCGTTTACCGCAGTTTTGTTTTCAAAATTTGAAAAGCCATTATTTCGTCTGTATAATTCAATAGTGTCTTTAAAAACACCGACACTGCCGTTGAAATTGTATTGATTAAAAATAGAATCAATTTGGGTTTTATATAATTTTTGTTGAAATACTACGATGGCAGAATCTGCAATTGCTTTTCTATTAACAGGTTGTGCTGATTCTGTTTTCTGGCACGAAAACAAGAAGAGAAAAAATAGAGAAAGCAGCAAAGTTTTTTTCAGCATAAAGTTCGGTTTTTACTAAAAATAAGAAAAAATCTTGTAAAAGTGAAATCATTTCTCAATCAAATCGCAAAACCAAAATATATATTCTCCATCTTCCTCATTTTCATCAGACTTTGGTTTGGGATACGTTTTCTTTACAATTTCCCCAACTTCAAATTGAATAGGTTTTTTAAAAATAGGACCGTCAAAAGTGAACGTATGAAATTCTCCATTTTCTCCACACGGATCTACATTTTCCGGCAAGTCTTTAATGAAATCATGATCAATAATTCTTCCGGCAAAGCTTTTGTCGAGATACGTTTCATTGACGCAGGTTACAATGGTTTTAAAGCCTAAACTTAAAAACTCGTTGATGAGGTCGGTTGTATTTTGTTTCCATAATGGAAAAACACCTTTCATTCCTATAGATTGTAATTGATCTTCTCTGTATTTCCTTAAATCTTCCAGAAAAATATCTCCGAAAATAGAATGGGTAACGCCTTTAGATTTTATGTCATTCATGGTTTTAGACATGATCTTGCTGTATTCTTCCATGGAAGGTTCCTTCGGAATTTCCATTTTTATTAAAGGAAGACCTAAACTTTCAGCCTGCTTTTCCAATAGCGAAACATGAACGCCATGCATAGAAATCCTTTGGAATTCTTTATTGATGCTTGTCAGTAGAGTAGTAACTTCAAATTGGTCTTCTTTTAAAGTTTTGTATAATGCAAGAGCGGAATCTTTTCCGCTGCTCCAGTTGAAGATGGCTTTTTGTTTCATTTATTTAATTTGAATATAACAAATAAAGGTCGTTTACAAAGCTTTTTCCAGTTAATTTTTTAACGACAACATCATCATGGAATTTCATGTATTTGTAATTGGAATTTTTCTGTTTTAATTTTTTAAATTTTCTTTTGTTTGTGATTTTGCCATCAAAATAATAATAATCTGGGGGTGGATGTGCAAGGAAAATGACATCGCCAATAGTTATATATTGTTCTTCAACTTCAAAGTTTTGTTTTCCTAATAATTCGTCTATTTTAAAAATTGAAGTTTTTGAATCATTAAATTCTGTTCCGTCTTCTGAAATTGCATAATCAATTCTAAGGATGTTATATTCTGATAAAATTTTCTCAGGAAATTTTAAAGAGAAGTTTCCGCTTCCATCTGCTTTAGCAGAACAGACTTTTTCTAAAGTCACCAAAAAGATCTCACCAGAAATTAATTTTCTATTTTCAGATGTGGTTAGCTTTCCATTAATTGTTATTTCCTTTTGATAAGTATTTTCTGTTACTGATTTATTGTTGCTCTGTGCATGCAAATATGTAGAAGAAGTAAGAGTTAAAACCAAAAACAAACCTGATAGAACAGGCTTAATTGATGTTTTCTTTCCACAGATTTGTGTATTGTTCTTTGTGAAATTATCAAATTCTAGAGATGGGATTTTATCTAAATCATAAACTTTCTTTTGACAAAAACTACAAAATTTCCCATCACTTATTTCTTTCATATTATTCCAAAGTTCTTCACAAGGTTTTTTTATGTAGAATTCTTTTTTCATAGCTGAGCTTTCTATTTGATTAAAAATACAATAAACCTCAAAGAGATTTCTTGAAGATCTTTTGTTGTGACAAAGTTTAAATTAAGCTATTTGCTTGGAGGTTTTCCAAAATTATTTAGATAACTAGCCTCTGTTTTTTCACGTTCCGCAGCTTGTCTTTTTTGAAGTTCTTCAGAATTTCTATCGACATCGCTTTTTTGAGGAGCCTCCATCGGATAAGATTTACACGAGACAGCAGATCCCATTAAGTAAATTGCTAAAATTGTTTTGCTAAAACTTTTCATTGTTAATATTTTTCTTAAAGTAAAAGTACAAAAAACCTCAAAGAAAATTCCTTGAGGTTTACTTTATAATTATTAAAACAGTTAGTAGTTAATAATTGGCTACGGCCCTGCCGTTACATGTTTCTTCTGTACTTACCACCCACTTCAAATAGAGCATTGGTAATTTGTCCAAGCGAACAATATTTCACAGCATCCATCATGACATTAAATAAATTCTGCTGATTGATGGCAGCGTGTTGTAATGTTTTCAAGGCAGCTTCAGATTTGTCTTCATTAGACTTTTGGAAATTATGAAGCGTTTCAATCTGCACCTGCTTTTCTTCTTCAGTTGAACGGATAACTTCTCCCGGACGAACAGTTGGCGAACCATCTTTTCCAAGGAAAGTGTTTACTCCGATGATTGGATATTCTCCTGTATGTTTCAACCATTCGTAATGCATTGACTCTTCCTGAATTTTTGAACGTTGATACATCGTTTCCATTGCACCCAAAACACCACCTCTTTCTGTGATTCTGTCGAATTCTGCGTAAACAGCTTCTTCAACAAGATCCGTCAATTCTTCAATAATAAATGAACCTTGAAGCGGATTTTCGTTTTTAGCCAATCCTAATTCTTTATTAATAATCAACTGAATTGCCATTGCTCTTCTTACAGACTGCTCAGTCGGAGTTGTAATCGCCTCGTCATATGCATTCGTGTGAAGTGAGTTACAGTTATCGTAGATCGCATAAAGCGCCTGAAGCGTTGTTCTGATATCATTGAAATCAATTTCCTGAGCGTGAAGCGAACGTCCTGAAGTTTGGATGTGGTATTTCAACATCTGGCTTCTTTCGTCTGCTCCATATTTCAGTTTCATTGCTTTTGCCCAGATTCTTCTCGCTACACGTCCGATCACTGAATATTCAGGGTCGATACCGTTGGAGAAGAAGAACGATAAGTTCGGTGCAAAATCATTGATGTCCATTCCTCTTGACAAATAATATTCAACATACGTGAAACCATTTGCGAGTGTAAATGCCAACTGAGAAACCGGGTTTGCTCCTGCTTCTGCAATGTGATATCCAGAAATTGAAACAGAGTAGAAGTTTCTCACTTTTTCTGTGATGAAATATTCCTGAACGTCACCCATTAATCTTAAGGCAAATTCAGTAGAGAAAATACACGTATTCTGAGCCTGGTCTTCTTTTAAAATGTCAGCCTGAACGGTACCACGAACGGTCGCAATCGTTTTAGCCTTAATTTCAGCATAAGCTTCTGCAGGAATCACTTCGTCTCCGGTCAGACCTAATAATTTTAAACCTAAACCATTGTTTGATGGAGGTAATTCTCCGTTATATTTTGGTCTTTCCAAACCTTTATCGTCGAATTTTGCTTTTAAAGCTTTTTCAACATTAGCTTCAAGCTTATGTTCAGCGATATATTTTTCAACATTCTGATCGATCGCAGCGTTCATAAAGAAAGCCAACAACATCGGCGCAGGTCCGTTGATCGTCATTGAAACCGAAGTCATTGCATTCACCAAATCAAATCCGGAATACAATTTTTTAGCATCATCTAATGTTGCAATAGAAACACCCGCATTTCCGATCTTACCATAGATATCCGGTGGTAGAGCAGGGTCTTGTCCGTAAAGAGTCACCGAGTCAAACGCTGTAGACAAACGTTTTGCATCCATTTCCGCAGAAACGTAGTGGAATCTTCTGTTGGTTCTTTCAGGACCTCCTTCTCCGGCAAACATCCTCGTCGGATCTTCTCCTGTTCTTTTGAAAGGATAAATTCCGGCTGTGTAAGGAAATCCTCCAGGAAGATTTTCCTGACCTTTCCATTTAATCAAATCTCCCCAATCGGTGTATTTTGGTAATGAAATTTTAGGAATTTTTAAATGAGATAAAGATTCTGTTGAGGTTTCAACTTTAATTTCTTTTCCACGAACGAAGTAAGAATAAAATTCAGCTTTGAAAGCTTCTTTCGTATCATCCCAATTTTTTAAGAAGTCGATATTTTCCTGTTGAAGATCTTTTTCTGCTTTTTGATATTCTGTATCTAAAGTTTCATTAGAAAGGAATTTTTTCACTCCTTCAATATGATACATTTTTCTTGCTAATTCAGCCTGTTTTTCAACATTCGCGTCATAAATTCTGTTGTTTTCAACAATTTCAGAAAGATAACGAACTCTTTTCGGAGGAATTATCGTGATATCTTCAGAAACTTCTTGCTCAACGAAACCTTGCAAGTTTAAATCTGTAAACTTGTCATTTACTTTTTCAACTAATCTATTGTAAAGATCAGTCGTTCCGTGATCGTTGAATTGGGATGCTTTTGTTGCATAAACCGGCATATCATCCAATGGACTTTCCCACAATAAATGGTTTCTCTGAAACTGTTTTCTGACAGCTTGAAGCGCATCAAGCGCACCACGCTTATCCGATTTATTTAAAGCAACCAAATCTGCATAATCCAACATGTCGATTTTTTCCAACTGTGTAGAAGCACCATATTCAGGAGTCATTACGTACATTGAAACATCAGCAAAATCCGAAACTTCCGAACCAGACTGTCCGATACCTGAAGTTTCCAAAATGATTACATCTGGATGAGCTAATTTCAATACATTCAATGCTGAATGAATAAAGGGAGAAACAGAAACGTTGTTTTCTCGCGTTGCCATCGAGCGCATATAAACTCGAGGATCATTGATCGCGTTCATACGAATTCTGTCACCCAATAACGCGCCTCCGGTTTTCTTTTTCGAAGGGTCAATGGAGATAATGGCAATTTTTTTATCTGGGTTTGAACGGATAAAACGTCTTACCAATTCGTCTGTCAAAGAAGATTTTCCGGCTCCACCAGTTCCTGTGATACCGATGATAGGAATATTTAAATCTTTTGATTTTTCGTCTATCGCTTTTACCAAGTCTGGTTTTTCTTCTGAGAAGTTTTCGACCGCAGAAATGATTTTAGCAATGCTTGTAGAATTTTCAAAACTAATTGAATCTAAATCTTCAGCTTTGACATCTCTTCCTGTTGGAAAGTCTGATCTTTTCACCAAATCATCGATCATTCCCTGTAAGCCAAGTTCACGACCATCGTCTGGAGAATAAATTCTGTCGATTCCGTAAGCCATAATGTCTTCGATTTCTTCAGGCAAGATTACACCGCCACCGCCACCAAAAATCTTGATTTGCGGAGAATTTTTCTCTCTTAAAAGGTCGTAGATATATTTAAAATATTCGTTGTGACCACCTTGATAAGATGTTAGAGCAATTGCGTTTGCATCTTCCTGAATGGCTGTATTTACTACTTCTTCAGCAGATTTGTCGTGGCCAAGGTGGATCACTTCGCATCCTGTTCCCTGAATCACACGACGCATGATATTAATTGCAGCATCGTGCCCGTCGAATAACGACGCAGCTGTTACAATTCTTACTTTATTTGTTGGAGTATATTTTTGGGTTTCCATAAAAAATCTAGAAATTTCTGAATTCCAAATATAACAATAAATTAAAAACCGCTAATTTGAAATTAAATTATTGATTTTTAAATGTTTATTGTGTTTGGGTTGAAGTCGTTTTCTCCGACTTAACAAACATTTGTTCTGTTGTTTAGATATTTATAGATTGGTTTTGTTTTTAGAGAATTGGCTGATGTACTTTATTAAATATTTGTTTTAAAATTATATAAGCTTTATTCTATGTTTAAAAATGATTGCAAAATTTAATTCTTTATTTTTGCATTATATATTATGGTATGAAAAGAGCGTTGATTTATTTTGTGTTGGGATCCGGAATTATTTTTCTGATTAACTATTTGTTTATGGAAGTTCAGGATCTTGGTTTAGAACTTTATTATGCTATTGCTTTCGGTCTTGCGTGGGGATTGGCTTATTTTTTAGATGATGTTAAATTCTCTCTTTTCCAAAAAATGGGATTGTCTTTTGGAGCGATGGCACTTTTAGTTGCTGTTGGTGCTTTGATATTCAATTTAGAATTGGCAATTCCTTCTATTATTAAGTTTTCGACTGTTTTTGTTGCTTATTATTTATTTGCAAGTTTCAGAGGAAGTAAATCGTTGCGTAATTAATCAGGAAATTATCGTTGAAAACAAATTGGCGAAGTACATATTTGCTGAATTTTTAATTTATATAGGATTGGCTCTCACCTTTTAATGGATAAATATTGATTCTTTTTAAAGTGCTAACTTATTAAATATCTTTATTTTCAATACTTTAATTTAAAATAAGTTTTCAGATTAGAAAAATATGTGTACCTTTGCACACCCTTTTAAGGGAAAAATTATGTTTAATCTTTAACTAAAACGTGTGAATACATTAAGTTACAAAACTGTTTCAGCGAACAAAGCTACTGCTAATAAAGAATGGGTTGTGGTAGACGCTGAAGGACAGCCGTTAGGAAGACTAGCTTCTACGGTTGCAAAGATTTTGAGAGGTAAGCACAAAGCAAACTTTACACCTCACGTAGATTGTGGTGATAATGTTATTGTTTTGAATGCTGGGAAAGTTACTCTTTCAGGAAACAAGTGGAACGATAAGACTTACATCTGGCATACAGGTTACCCTGGTGGACAGAAGTCTATGACAGCTCTTGAACTTCAGAAAAAAGATTCTTTAAAAGTATTGGAAAAATCTGTAAAAGGTATGCTTCCAAAAAACAGATTAGGATCTGCATTGCTTAAAAACCTTTATTTATATGAAGGAACTGAGCACAAGCATGAAGCTCAACAGCCTAAAACAATTAATGTTAACGAATTTAAATAATTAATTATGTCTATAGTTCACAAAATCGGAAGAAGAAAGACTTCTGTAGCTAGAGTTTATGTAAAGCCGGGTTCTGGTGTTATTACAGTAAACGGTAAAGAAGCTGCAACTTATTTCTCTACAGACGTGATGGTTTACAAATTAAACCAGCCGTTTATCCTTTCTGAAACTGTTGGTCAGTATGACGTTACCGTAAATGTTTTCGGTGGTGGTAATACAGGTCAAGCAGAAGCTATCAGATTAGGTATTTCTAGAGCACTTTGCGAAATTAATGCTGAATTTAGATTAGCATTGAAGCCTGCAGGTTTACTTACAAGAGATGCAAGAATGGTGGAAAGAAAGAAACCAGGTCAGAAAAAAGCAAGAAAGAGATTCCAGTTCTCAAAACGTTAATTTTCAGACTTCAGATACAAGATTTCATATTTCAGAATTTATTCCGTTTGTTATCTTTTATCTTAAATCTATTTATCAAAACAAAAAAATTGCCCGTTACGTTTAGCATCCAAACGCTTCTCCCATCTAAAGAAGTTGTTGATTGTTTAAGAAACGGAAAGTAAACTAACAAAAACAGAAAACATGGCAAAAGCAAATGTAAAAGACCTTCTAGAGGCTGGTGTACACTTCGGTCACATGACTAGAAAGTGGAATCCAAATATGGCTCCATACATTTTTATGGAGAAAAATGGTATTCACATTGTAGACTTACATAAAACAGCTGTTAAATTGGATGAAGCGTGCAGCGCTTTAGAAAAATTAACTTCTGCAGGTAAAAAAGTTCTTTTCGTAGCGACTAAGAAGCAAGCGAAAGAAGTAGTTGCTAAGCACGCTGCTGAACTTAATATGCCTTATATTACAGAAAGATGGCCGGGAGGTATGTTAACGAATTTCGTTACAATCAGAAAAGCTGTAAAGAAAATGAACCATATCGACAAAATGAAAAAAGACGGTACGTTCGAAACTTTATCTAAAAAAGAAAGATTACAGGTTGACAGACAAAGAGCTAACTTAGAGAAAAACTTAGGTTCTATCTCTGACATGGTACGTCTTCCTTCTGCGATTTTCGTTGTAGATATTATGAGAGAACATATCGCTGTAACTGAAGCTAAGAAATTAGGTATTCCAGTTTTCGGTATTGTTGATACTAACTCTGACCCTAGAAAAGTTGACTTCGTTATCCCAGGAAATGATGATGCTTCTAAGTCTATCGATATGATCTTGAGCGTTGTTTCAGAATCTATCAAAGAAGGTCAGACTCAAAGAAAAGCTGATAAAGAAAAATCTAAAGAAGAAGGTGAAGTAGTTTCTGCTGATAAAGATGCAGATTTCGACTCTGCTGAATAATCTAAAGATTATCTTTAAAATAATAAAACCGCTGAATGTATTCAGCGGTTTTTGTTTGTTATAGCTTAAAAAGAGACTATTTTTTCTTCTTTTTTTTAGTCATCAAAACTTGTTTATTTTGCGTGTTTTCTAAATTTTTGCCGGGTTTGTTTTCAGCAATTAGATCTTTAGTATCTGTTGCTTTGAATCCTGGATTTTGTAAGACGACAACAAGACTTTTATTAACATCTTTTGAGCTTTTATATTTTACATCACAAAGGTTTCCTGAAAAGCTATAAGTATCTTTATCTAAGACAATGAAATTTTCTCCTCTCGCCGGAACAGCAAGGTTGTAAAATTTCTTTCCTGATATTTCTAAAACCAAATCGCAGTCAGAATTATTTTTGAGCAAAAGAATAATCTCATTATTGCTAATGTCTTCATTAAACATGTTATTGAGGAGCATTTTTGTCTTTTCCTTATGTTCTTCTGAAGTTTCAGATAGAAGCTTTCTGAAAACTTCCTGATTAGCTTCACTGTCTTTCTTATGACTTAAAGCATCGGGTAATTCCATGAAAACAGGTCTTGCTTCCATTGGTTTTGCATTTTTCGCACCTTTTGTCCACTCTGCATTTTTCAATGCGATGACATGCTGTTTTAGAATTCTTTTTTTCGGATCTTCAGGATGTGTTTTCCCGAGATATTCTTCAATCTCATTGATATTTGTACTTTTCAGGATATCACCTTTGGCAGTACTATTACTGGCGCAGGATGAAAAAATGAGATTAAAGAAGAAAAAAGCAAGTGTTTTTTTCTTCATCAAATTGTGTTTTAATAAATTCTGACTACTAATCAAAACTTTTTGTTAATCACAAAGTTAAACAATTATTGTAATAATTGTTTAGTTTGATAATTTTATACTGAAAGAATTTGTAATAAACTTTGTTTTCTCATACAGGGAGTTGCAAAGCATTCCTGATAAGTTGTAATTCTGATTTTTTGGGACCATTGCTGCACCTGTTTTATGAGCTGCAATAGGAATTTTTTTGAAATAATTTTTACCACTGATCGTTAAAACCATATTGCAGTTCGAATTATTTTCTACAGAAATCGAAACGGTTGGACTGTTTGAAGAATCATTCAACAGACTGTTTAAAACTTCTGCAGTTTCAGGTTTGTAGGTCTTTATTAATGCTTGAAACTCTCTTTCTGTTTGTGCATTAGGATTAATATGTATGCCGCTATTTGGATTGACTGGAGAAGACTTATATATTGGTCGTTTGGAATTATAATTTGTAATGCTGCAACTATTGAGAAATAGGATGATAAAAAGAGAAAAGAGAAGAAGCTTTTTCATGTTAATATTTTCTGGAAGTAAATTTAAACTTTTTATTAAACTCAGAAAAGCTTGCTTTATTGTCGTAAAAAAAGCTGCAAAATAACTTGCAGCTTCAATATCGATTTAATTGATCTTAAATTTTATATAAGTAATTGTTTTTCCTTTTGCTGAAAACAATTCTTCATAATACGTTCGGATGTCTCTTAGATGAGGCGTGTTGGGCTCGTATTCTAAAGCTCCGTAGATGTCATGATGCGCTGAGATAATTTCGTAGCCTGCCCCTTGTAAATATCCCAAAGTATAACCGTGCAAAAATTCTGAATCGGTTTTTAAATGTACAATTCCTCCTGGTTTTAAAAACTTCTTGTATCTCTCAAGAAAGTCAGGGTGGGTTAATCTATGCTTGGTACGTTTATATTTGATCTGCGGATCTGGAAAAGTAATCCAAATTTCATCCACTTCATTTTCGGCAAAATAATATTCAACCAATTCAATTTGAGATCTTAGAAAGCCAACATTGTTCATGCCGTTTTCTGCCGCTTCTTTAGCTCCGAACCAGAATCTTGCGCCTTTAATATCTATCCCGATAAAGTTTTTATCGGTAAAAGTTTTTGCAAGACCTACTGTATATTCTCCTTTTCCACAACCTAACTCCAAAACAATAGGTTGGTCGTTTTTAAAGAAATCTTTTCTCCAGTTTCCTTTAAGTTCAAAACCGGTAAGGGCTTCATCTCTTGTCGGTTGAATGACGTTTGATAATTTTTTATTTTCAGCGAATCTTCTTAATTTGTTTTTGCCCATGAAATATATATGAAATGCTGCAAAATTACGAAAATTATGCAGCATTTAAATTTTTAATTGAAACGAAAAGTAACAGATTCCCAGATCTATTTTGATGAGCTTCCCAATGCTACCAATAGTGGCTTCTGAATTGTTTTTTGTGAGGCATATTGTGCTCCGCAAACAATACTTGTGAATAGGTAATCTCCTTTTTCTACCACGATAGAATTGTCTCCGTGAGCCGGAACCGGAAGCCTGTATTTTGTATTTCCGATACCTTCAATCCTTACAATGATATTACAGTCAGACTTATTTTCAATCATTACGATGCATTCTTTTGCATTAGGATCATTGTCAAATAAAGAGTTCAGGATTTTTACTGTTTTATTTTTATGCTCCAGAGGGTTTTCTCCCATCAACATATTAAATTCTGATGCTTCTGTATCTGCAATCACTTTAGTATTCTTTGCTCCCGAAGCGGTAACATATACACTTTGGGCAGAACTGCGTGTATAGACTATTGCTGATTGACCAACTTGTAATTGCTTTTGATATTTTAAAATTTGTTTCTGCTTGATTGCAGCATTCATCTCCTCGAAAGAGACTTTTGTAGACGGTCCGGTTTTTAGCCTTGCAAGATTTTCTTGCATCTCGCGTACTTTTTTATCGCCCGGTGGAGCATTTTTGATATACTCTTTCATAAAATCCATTACTCTCGGTTTTAAAACAGATCGGCGAGGGTCGTCTGGATGGGCATCTCTCAGGAAAGCATTGATTTCATAAATATTCTTGCTTTTAAGGATGTTACTGTAATCTTTAGCCTTATTCTGCGCCGAAAATGTAAGAAATAGTAAAGTAGTGAAAAGTAAAAAGAACTTTTTCATTGAATAATAAATTTAGTTTTTACGGTTTGAACCAACTTTTAAATTGTTTAAACTCGTGATGAATAGACGTTTTTTGTAAAATTAAACAAATTTAAAAAAAGACTACTGCTTAAAATGTTATGTTTTTTTGTTAATGATTTTTTTTAACGGGAAAACTCTTTACAATATTATTTTACAATATCTTGAAGATGAGAATTTTTTAATCTTCTTTGATAAATTGGAAGATATTTTTCGATAGGTAATTTTATGGCTTCAAAATTTCCTGCTTGCACATATACTTCAATGTTTTCGGAAGTATAGATAAACTGTAAAAAGTTATCAATAAGATTTTCAGGAATTTTAAGCCTTGTAAAATAATCAGTACCCAAGTAGTTTTTAATACTGGTTACAGAGTTATTCATTCTTTCATAAGCCACCAGTCGCTGCTTTTTCTTACGATCACCCGAAAGAATATCAAATATACTTTCAAGACTAAAGGTAAGACCTCCGTCTCTCAGGCCTGCAACAGGAAGAACAGGTGAAGTACCATCGCCTTTAGGCTCGGGAAGGCCAATTACCTTTTTTAAGGCAAGAGCTTTATCTTCTTTGCGGATAGAGTTGACATCATATCTCAAATTTCCGGTAGGTCGGAATCTGCTGATAACAACTTCCTGAATATCGTAATATGCTACTTTTAATTCAACTAGGTTTTTAGTGGTCAACATTTGTGGCGTTAGTTTTACATCTTTTCTTTCGGTAATAATTGATGTAAAGCGAATGATATCTCCGGGTTCTGCTTTTATATTAAATTCTCCGCTATAGCTAGTTAATACTGTTTTGAGTGTGGTAAGATTGGTGACATACACCTGATTAAGGTAAAGCACGGAATTGTCTCGTAAAAAGACTTCACCGGAATAATTCTGTGCATTCATCTTACTTATAATAACCAACAATAAAATGATAAAAAGTTTCTTCATATGTCTTGCAAAATTACATAAGAATTAGGTGAGTTCTTATGTGAGATTTATCAATACGTGGTTAAAGTTATATTAAACTTTATATTAAACTGTTAATGTATGTTATAGAATATCGTTTTTTAGGATTAAAATTTTTAATTATTTGTCCCAAAGACTGTTATTTCTGTGTTTCACCAATAACCAACTCGAGTATTTTACACTCGTTACATTGCCAAGCTCTGTCCAGCTAATGAAATACCAATATGTTGCTGTAGAAACAGGTCTTCCTTTCATGTTCCCATCCCAAGTAAATTTATTGGAAGGCGTACCACGGAAAAGTTCAGCGCCATATCTATCGAAAATTCTAAATTCAAGATTGTCTTTACCCATTAATGCGGAATAATCTATTTCGTCATTTCTGCCATCACCATTGGGTGTTATTGTATTAATTAAATTAATGATGACGAAGTCTTGTTTCACTATACCGCAATTCAGAGAATCTCTCACATAGATGGTGTACGTTCCTCTTTTTACATTGGTAAATATATTAGACGGCTGCCAAAAAAAGCCATCTAAAGAATATTCATAAGCAGGTGTACCGCCCGTCACCGTGATTGTTATGGTAGATCCGTTAATATCAATTAATGTAATTACAGGTAATGTAGAGGCAGAAACATTTACAAATTGTCTGTAAACGCAACCGTCAAAAGTAAGTTCAACCCAATAATTACCAGCTGGAACATTGGAAATCGATGGTGTTGTATCTCCTGTGCTCCAAAGATAGGCGTCAAAACCAGAGCCTGCGTCTAAGGTTGTGGTGGTATTTGGGCACACTACTTTATTTAATAAAATGTCAGATTTTTTAGGGGTTTTAAGAGTGATTCTTAGTGTTGCTACATCGGGGCAGAAACCACTTTTTTCAAATCTTATGTAGTACACATGAGATCCGGTAAGTGTCACAGCACTACTAATTGGTGCAACATCATTTTGGGCATCTGCAAGAGTTGTATGATAGCTAACTCCTACCAAAGGGTCTATGGTAAACTGATTTAAGAAAAATGATAAATCCATTGGTTTTACTCCATCTAAATCATCATCGCAAAAAGTAGTGGTAAGCGTATTTCTAATTAAAGTAAGCTTTGTTCCTACGGTAAAATTAACCTGCTGAATCACCGGTGCGCATCCATCGGGAGAATCTACTCGAATGTAAATTGTAGTATTGGTGTTGTAACTCCAGTTATTGGGAAGCGTAGCAGCATTTCCTAAATTGGCATCGGCTAAAAGGGCATAATATCTTACATTGGTAAAATAGGTAGGGTTATTTAATATCAATTGTGTAATGTCTGATAGTACGATATTTACGGTTCCATCCATATTTTCATCACACTGATTTCCCATATTTGCAGGAATTACTATCGCTAAAGGGAATAAATTTAAAGTAATCTGTGCAATACTTTTACAGCCTGTAGCATTTTTTACTACAGCATAAACGATAGTTCCATTCGGAGCAGAATAGGTAGTGGGAACAGCTATTAATGCAGTTAAATTTTCATTTTGTGCGTCAAGTAAAGATGGATAATAAGTAATGGTTACCGGTGTGTTTGTGGTAACAATCGCTGAAGTAAGATTAAAAGTTCCGTTTCCGTTTATATTACAAGCACTTAATGTTGCATTATTTACGGTTACCGGACGAATATTAAGGGTTACAGTAACCGTTTCGCAATCCGGAAAGTTAGGATTATTTCCGCAGAAGGTGTAAACAAGAGTGTCTGTTCCTGTAACAGAAGGATTGGTTACGGTATAGGTGATAACTCCTGTAGTTGTATTAATGGTTGCGGTTCCTAAAGTTGGTGCGGTGGTAATGGCAACCGTTGAGGCAACTGGAGTTTGTGTAGAAGTCGTAAATACAGGGGTAATAACTTTTGTCTCACAGATATCATAAGTGACAGCCGATTGCTTCATACAGTTTAAAACCTTGAAAGGTGCTGTAATCAATGGAGCACAGGTTCCCATAGTTACCGAACAGGTGTAATTTCCAGAGCCGGTAGGAGTGTAACTAGGTGAGTTGGCTCCCACAATAAGAACTCCGCCTACATACCATTGATAAGAATCATAGATAATCGGGTCTACAGTAAGTACAATCCCAGGTACACAATCTCCACCAGATTTTAAAATGATGGGTTGTGTTGAGAATCCTGCAAAGAATCCACCATATCCTACGGCATCACTTCCTGCTGTAATTCCTGCTGTAATTGCTTTTGTTGAATTTACGGTAATTGTTCCGGTTGTATTGGGAATACCGTAGGTTACCCAGTTGGTGGTACCTGTCATATCAAAAGGGCCTGTTCCTGCTGGAGGAGGAGCTCCATTTACAAAAACGGTAGCACCTCTTTCGGTAATAAGATTTAGTTTTGTCGGAATTGCTAGAATTCCTGCAGGATTAACATTGGTATGTACAAAGTTTTCGTTAATAAGCCCAATCTCATCGATTTGCTTTGGAAGATAGCAGTTAAGCGCTGGAATGAAATTAAAACCACCAGTTGCGACCTCGTTTCCTGTAGTAGCTGCTCCGGCAAGTATTTGGTAAACGTAAGCATTTTTGCTTGTGACAACATAAAGATTGTAATGAGAAGTTCCCTGAAGTTGGTATTTTGTATCAGGTATTACAAAATACTGTCCGGTATTCAGGTTGGCAACGGGTGTTAATTCATTATTTACATACACTAGAGTATTGTCTTGGGTGGCTATTACCAATGCGCCTTCCATATTGCTTCCGATATTTCCGTTACCTTTTACAAGTGCAAAAGTAGTCCCAAGCTGGCTGACCGGTATCGACTGATCCATCAAAATATCAGAACTGGTAGGATTGTTTCCGGCATATTGTCCGTTGAAGTTTCCGTTGGTGATGTTAACTGGTTTTGTGGCGACAATTTTAGCTCCAATAAATCCGTCAAAATTTCCGGTAAGATCACCAATACCATCAATGATATAAGACTGACCTTTGTTTAAAGTGAAAGTAAGAGTAGGGGTAGTTGCTCCTGTTGTCCCATTCGAAAACTGTACTGTGTTTTTGTAGCCGGATATGGTAACTGTTGTATTGTCTTCAGTTGCCAAAACACTCGTCATAAAATTAAGAATACTATTAGCCACGGTAATAGGAGCTGTTGCAACATGAAAAGTAGTGCCGGTAGAGGCGATTCCTTTTGATGTAATAATCTCGGCGTGATTAAAAACCGAAAATCTTAGATTGACATAAAAAGGAAAATCTGCCTTTACATATAAACCTTTTGAGGTTGGAGTAAACAGATCTGTTTGCTGAGTCGTAATAATGTAATCTCGAAGGACATCAAATTTTTGCGGATTATTTTTACTAATGGTCACTGTACCAATAACAATGTTGTTATTGTATATTGTAACAACAAATGGAGTCGTACGATTGGTTGATAGATAAAGTTTTTGATAAGGATTTGGGTTTCCTGTACGATCTACCATAGGAGCAAACCAATGTTCCCTATCCAATTGAGCAAGTGAAGTAGAGAATATATAAAAAATAAGGAAAAAAGATAGAATTTTCTTCATTTTGGACTCGATTTTACCACAAATTTAATAATAAAATACGTTAATAGTTTTAAAAATAAACAAAAACCACGATAAGCTATCGTGGTTTTTAATAATATTTGATTTAAAAAATTGATTATTCTCTGTTTTTTACTAAAATCCAGCCTGAGAATTTAATTGGAGTTTTGGTTTTTGGCTCATTCCAAGTAATACTGAACCAGTAATTTCCTGTAGAAACTTTTTTGGTTTTATTAATTGTTCCGTCCCATTTATAACCGGTTTCTTTATTTCCTTCAAAAATTTTCACTCCATAACGGTCAAAGATTCCTAATACCAGATTAGATTTATTCGCAAGGGCAGAATAATCTAAGATATCATTTACTCCGTCTCCGTTTGGCGTAATTACGTTAACGATGTTAGGGATTGTAACTCCTACTTCAATCGGGATACATTTATAGGTATCTCTTACATATACTTTAATATCACCTCTCGGAAGATCTGTAAATATGTTTGAAGGCTGAAAATCGATATTGTTTATTGAATATTCGTAAGGAGCAACACCTCCTGTAGCATACACTGTAATGGTTGTACCAGAAACTTCAATGTTTGTAATAACTGGCTGCTCAGAAGCATAAACTTTTACCGCTTGTTTTGTCGTACAGTCTCCTGTTTTCAATTTTACCCAGTAGGTTCCTACTCCAACGTCTGAGATTGTTTGTGTAGTAGCTCCTGTGCTCCATAGGTATGATGCAAACCCTGGCCCCGCGTCTAATACTGTTTTGTCTTCGATACATATTATTTTATCAACCAATATAGCAGACTCTACAGGTGCTAAAACTACTAAGGTTACTTTTGCCACACGATAACATCCGTTTGCATTAGTTACTCTGATGTAAACGACACCATTTGGAGCAATATAATGATCAGGAACCAAGATTTCATTCGTTTGGTTATTAGCATCCGTTAATGATGGATAATATGTTTTAGTAATTCCAAGTTGACCGGTTACGTTAGCATTTGTAAGATTAAACAATCCTGTTGCGATATTTTCTTCTAAGAAACAAGTTCTTAATGTAGCATCATTTACCACAGGGCTTTCTGTTACAGTCAGTGTAAGGGTAATTTCTTCACAATCTACAAATTCTGGATCGTTTCCGCAGAATTTATAAACAATTGTATCTGTTCCTACAAAGCCATTGCTTGGAGTATATCCTATTACTCCAGTTGTAGGATTGATGATTGCCGTACCATTGGCTGGTGGGGTAATAATCTGAACGCTGCCTGGTGTAAATAACTGTGAAGACGTCGTAAATTGTGGAACAATATTTAAATATCCTTCACACACAGTTCTAGTCTTAGCAGTTTTCTCAAGACAAGTGAATACTTTAAATACAGGAGTAATTGCCGGAAGACAAGTTCCTACTGTAATTTTTACGGTGTAATTACCTGAAGTAGGTGGGGTATACGTATTCCCATTGGCTCCAGGAATTGCAATGTCGTTTTTGTACCACTGATAAGTATCATAACTGTCATCTACTTCTAAAATCAATCCAGGGATACATTCTCCTGTTTGTCTTGCAATAAGCGGAATTGAAGAGAAACCTGCAAAATATCCTCCATATCCTGCAGAGTTATATCCTCCATTAATTCCTGCAGTAACTGCTTTTGTAGAAGTAATCGTTAGGTTTCCTGTAATGGGTTGTATTGCATACGTTACCCAGTTGGTGTTTCCTGTAAGTGGGAATGGGCCTTGTGCGGCAGTAGGAGTTATTGGTGCACCACCATTAGTAGAATAAGTAACAACTGCCCCTGCTTCGGTAAGGATATTAAGCTTTAAAACAATTGGTCCTGATGAGCCAGGCATTTCTTGTACTTTACCAATCTCATCGATTTTTCTTGGCAAAAAGCAGTTCAATGGGGGGATATAGTTATAACCTCCTGTTTCTGTACCTGTTCTTCCAACTAATTGATATAAATAAATATTTTTAGTTGCTTTTATATACATGTTGTAGTGCCCGCTTGTACCCTGCTGTACATAATTATTCTCTAGAATTCTATAATAGTCTCCTTCAGCTAGCGTTGCTACTGGCGTTCCATTCCCATTAAGGTAAATTTCGGTATTGTTTTCGGTTGCAACAATGATACCTCCTTCAGTATTGAATGAAGGAATCGGAGATAAACTTCTTACCATGGCAAACTCGTCTCCAAGACGGTCTACGGGAACAGATTGATCCATAATAAGATCGGAGCCGTTACTTGTTTGTCCTGTAGCATACATTGCATTTGCATTTCCATTGGTTACGGAAATTGGTTTTGTGGACACAATTTTTGATCCAATAAAACCATCTCTATTTGCTACAACATTGGCTTGTCCTGCTAAAATATAAGACTGTCCTTTATTTAAAGTGAACGTTAATGTAAGTGGAGGGGTTGTATTATTTACAAACTGAACATTTGCGTCATATCCCGAAACTGTTACTGTCGTAGCATCTTCGGTTGCCATAATTCCGGTTGTGAAATTATGAGTGCTAGATGTGGTTGTGATAGGAGCCGCCGCTGCATAAAATTTTGTTCCTATTCCTGCTTTACCTTTTGATGTGATAATTTCACCATGTGCACCCATAGCAGCTCTTAATGATGCAAAATAAGGCTTGGTACCTTTGGTATAAACTCCCATATTGACTGGAGTAGATGCATTACTGTCATTATCTGTCCAAATATACTGTGCTGGTAGAGGAAATGATTGTGGGTTATTTTTACTGATTGTAACTGCTCCTATCTGGGTATTGTTATTAAAGATTTTTACTTCAAAAGGGGCGACTGCATCTGTAGAAAAATAAAGGGTGTGAATGTATGGAGTGCTGTTTTGACTATCAAAATAGGGCGCAAACCAGTGGTCTGTATCTCTCTGAGCAAAAAGTATATTGCTGCTAAAAAGCATTAATAAAAAAGTGAGTAAAAGTTTTCTCATAATGTAGAATTAGGATTTTTACAAAAATAATAGAATAATTTAAAAGGACTGTAAAAAAAACATGAAAAATAAAAAAATAATTAAGAAATAGGCAAAAAAAAGCCACAACCGTTAAGTTGTGGCTTGATATTAAAAAATGATTCTTATTCTCTATTCTTTACTAAAATCCAACCGGTATATTTAATTGGAGTTTTTGCTTCGTTAGGTTCATTCCAGCTGATGTGGTACCAATAGGTTCCGGTAACAATCTTTTTATTAGCATGGGTTCCGTCCCATCGGTAATTATTAGATTTATCCCCTGTGAATATTTTGTTACCATATCTATCATAAATTACGAAGATAAGATTATCCTTATATGCTAACTCTCTGTAGTCAACGTAATCATTTACGTTGTCTCCGTTAGGGGTAATTGCATTCACTAAATTAGGTACCGTAACTTCCACAGAAATAGGGGTACAATTGAAAGAATCTTTTACATAGAATGTATGCTGTCCTCTCGTAAGATTGGTAAACACATTAGAATCTTGCCAAGTTACTCCGTCTGCTGAGAATTGATATGGAGCTACTCCTCCAGTTACAATCACGGTAGCTGTATTGTTAGAAATCTCAATTGAAGTAATGACTGGGTCTTGCGCCTTCTTCACGCTTACAAATTGTTTTACAGAACATCCAGAATCTTGAAGAATTACCCAGTAATCACCTACGGCTAATCCTACGATTGATTGTGTAGTTGCCCCAGTGCTCCAACGGTAAGATTGGTAACCAGGACCGGCATCTAGCGTTGTTCTGTCATCAATACAAATGTATTTATCAACCAATATCGGTGATCTTTTTGGTGGAGTCACTTTCAGATTGATTTTAGCGATTGCATAGCAGTCATGCGAGTTGAAAACTCTTGCATACACTGATCCGTTTCCAGAAATATAAGTGTCAACTCCTACAATTTCATTGGTTCCATTGCTTGCATCTACCCATGTAGGATAGAATTTTTTTGTAACTGGTAATTCAGCAGTTATATTAGCACTCACTAGATTAAATCTACCTTTGGTTTCGTTGTTTTCTAAGAAACATTCTGTTAAAGTATCTTCTTTAACTACCGGAGTAGGGAAGAAATCTAAAGTAATTTTAGCATTTCCTACACATCCTTCAGCTGTTAAAACCCTTACATATACTGAACCTAAACCTGAGAAATAATTTGTTGGATTAGTAATTTGATTTGTATTAGCTTCTAAGTTTGCTAAAGTAGTATAGAATTTTTTTGTTGTTGGTACTACATTGTCAGTAACATTTGCGGTAGTTAAATCAAAAAATCCGTTTCCTGCGTATTGACATGCATAGATAGTTCTGTCTGTAAGTACAAATGGAACTACGTTTAAATTTAAAGTTATTTGCTCACAATCTACAAATTCAGGAGCATTACCACAGAATTTATAAACAATTTGATCAACTCCTATAGATCCTACATTTGGAACATATGTTATTACTCCTGTAGCTGGATTAAGCGTTGCTATTCCTTTTGTAGGTTGTGTAATAATCTGAACTGTACTTGGTACAGGAACCTGAGTTGAGTTTGAAAATGCTGGAACAATTGCTTTGGTACCACAAATATTGATATTTTTTGTAGTTTGCGCCAAACAATTGAAGACTTTATATATTGGTGTTGTTAGCGCTGGACAAGTTCCCATCGTTACTTTCACAGTATAGTTTCCAGCAACTGTTGGAGTGTAGGTGTGAGAAGTTGCCCCTGGAATTGCTACTCCATTTAAATACCATTGATAGCTGTCATAACCGTCATCCACTTCCAGAATAATTCCTGGAATACATTCACCTACTTGTTTAGAAATAATCGGAATTGATGAAAATCCTGCAAAATATCCTCCATATCCGGATGTACTGTATCCACCATTAATACCGGCAGTAACGGCTTTTGTAGACTGAATGGTTAAGTTGCCCTGTACGCCTTCAATCGCATAGGCTTCCCAAGCTGTATTTCCTTGGAGCTGGAAAGGTCCTTGCGCAGCAGTAGGAGTTATTGGTGCACCGCCATTAGTCGTATAAGTAACAGTAGCACCAGCTTCTGTGATAATGTTAAGTTTAATTAACATATCCGTAGGTGTAGGGCCACCGGGAAGTGGCATTTCGTTAATTAATGCTATTTCATCAATTTTTCTAGGAAGGAAACAGTTGAGTGGTGGAATATAGTTAAAACCACAAGTAGCACTGTTGTTAGTTACAGAAACCAATTGATATAAATAAACATTTTTAGAAGTACTTATGAACATATTAGCGTGAGTTCCTGTACCTTGAGGAATATACTGATCTCCTAGGATTCTGTACCATTGTCCTTGTTGTAACGTTGCCACTGAAGTAGTAGACCCGTTAAGGTAAACTTCAGTATTGTTTTCTGTAGCTACAATAATACCTCCTTCAAGATCGGGGGCGGTAGATCGTGTTCTTATCATTGCAAAAGTATTCCCTAATCTTTCTGTGGGAACAGATTGATCTAAAATTGCATCAGATCCTGAACCCGTACCAGTGTCTCCAAAATTACCGTTTACGTTTCCGTTGGTAAGAGTTATAGGTCTGTCTGCAACAATTTTTGCTCCCATAAAAGGAGCATTGGTTCCTGCATTACCTGCAAAAATGAAAGATTGGCCTTTATTTAATGTAAAAGTGTGGGTATTAGTAGGAGCAGGATTAGTAGGAGCTCCAATAAATGTTATAGCGCCATTCCATGTTGCGGTGACAACAGTATTGTTTTCAGTTGCCAAAACTCCGGCAGTAAAACCATTAGATGTTGCAATAGATGGAGTATTGGCTACAAAAAATTCTTTTCCAAGACCCGCCTTTCCTTTACTGGTAACAATTTCAGCATGTGTTTGGCCGCTTACCATTCTTAATGTACAGTAGAAAGGTTTTGCTCCTTTAAGATATAATCCTTTTGTGATTACATTAAATGTCTCAGACGCAGCATTCGTTGAGATATTTGTTACTGGGATTGGAAAGCTCACCGGATTGCCTTTACTGATTGTAATAACTGTCCCTACGGGTACAATAGAAGCATTATTGCTGAGAATCTCAACATTGAAAGGTATTACTGAGTCAGTAGATAGATATACAGCTTGTGTATAGCCTGTTTTATAATGAAACGGGGCTATCCAATGTTCTGTATCTCTCTGCGCATGCAGAGACGTAAACATGCTGAGTATTAATACTAAGCTAAGTAGAAATCTTTTCATAAAATTATGGAATTAGGATTTGTACAAAATTAAAATAATATTTAATATATTGTTAATAAATCATAAACAAAATTTAATATTTACTCTCGATTCTTTATTAAAAGCCACCCAGAGTGTGAAACTGGTAATTTTGTATCAGGCTCAATCCACTTAAGAATATACCAATATGTCCCTGTTGATAGATTTCTTCCACTAGATTTTCCATCCCATTTGTAATTGTTGCCAGAAGATTTATAAACGGCTGCTCCATATCGGTCAACTACTTCAATGCTTACCTGCTCTTTTATTTTTAAATCTGAATAATCTAACATATCATTTCTTCCGTCTCCGTTTGGCGTGATGGTATTGATTAAATTTAAAATTAAAAAATCTTTGATAACAGGTTGACAAGCATCTCTTCCAATGACATACACTTTGTATGGGCCTCTCGTTAATCCGGTAAATACATTAGAATTTTGATAATCTGAACCATTTAAAGAATATTGATAAGGTGCAGTACCTCCTGTAACATTGATTGTGGCACTGGTTCCTGTAACGATAATGCTTGTAATAGTCGGAGTTTGTGCCGCAGTTACCGTTACGGTTTGTCTGTAAACACAGCCGTTAAAACCTAAATCTACAAAATAAGTTCCTACACCTACTGTAGTGGTAGAAGTTGTAGCGCCTGTACTCCATAGATAAGATGTAAATCCGTCACCAGCATTTAAAGTTACTTTGTCATTTGAACAAATCACCTGATCTTTCAAAACAGTAGATTTTTTTGGATTTCTTAAACTGATCTTCAATGTTGCAGTATTCGGACATCCGTTATTACTCGTGAATCTAATATAAAATGTAACCGGACTTGTGATGATCGGGTTTACTGCTAATCCATTGATTCCTGATTGTGCATCAGTCAAAGTTGCATGGTAAGTTAATGTCACAGAAGGGTCTGTAGTAAACTGATTTTTATAATCATTAAGATTAGCACTTTGCGAACCGTTTAAATCATTATCACAAATTTCAGCAGTAAAGTTTGTAGCTAATAAAGTAATTTTATTACCGATTTTAAAATTGATTTGTCCGAAAGATGAAGGGCAAACCGTACTTGATCCGTCTACTCTTACATAAACAGTCGTGTTTGCTGTATAGGTCCAGTTGGTTGGAAGTGTGTTGTTATTTCCTGCATTTGCATCAGTTTGATTTAAATAATATCTTACTGTAAAACTTCCTGAGTTTGCTACAATTTGAGGAGTAATAGTAGAGAAATTTACATTTACAATTCCATCCAAATTATCATCACAAAGATTACTATTAAAATTCGCAATATTGATGGTAGGTACAGCATTCACTTTGATTGCTAAATTAGCAGTATTAAAACACTGTGTTGCATTCGTAAATCTTAAATAAAAAGTTCCCGTTGTTCCATTATTGATGGTTTGTGTTGTAGGAATTGCGTTGGCACCAGATTGTGCATCTGCCAAACTATTGTGGAAGGTAACGGTGGTTACAGGATCTGTGGTAAAAATATTTTTATAATTATTTAGATTGACTGTTTCAGATCCATTCATATCGGTATCGCAAATTTCTAATACGTTCGTTGGAGTTAACAAAGGAACTTTGTTTTTAATAACAAAATTAATTTGTCCAAATGCAGGAGGACATCCGTTGGTACTTTCAACTCTTACATAAACTGTTGTATTCGAAGTGTAGCTCCAGTTGGCAGGCAATGTATTGTTATTTCCTGCGGTTGCATCAGTCTGATTTAAATAATATTTTACGGTAAAATTTGCTGAATTGGTAACAATCTGTGGCGTAACTGTTGCAAAGTTTATATTAATAACTCCAGAAAAATTATCATCACAAAATTCTGCATTATAAGTGCTTGTGTTGATGTTTGGAGCTGGATTCATAATCAACGTAATCTGGGCAACTTTAGAACATCCGTATGCCGAAGTTACATTGGCATAAATAATTCCTGCAGGGCCTGTATAATTGGTTGGATCAGTAATTTGACCTGTTAAATTTGCATTGGTAAAATATGTAATATTGGCTCCGATAGCTGATGTGATGTTTGCAGCAGTTAAATTATAGGTTCCATTTCCTGTAGCGCTATTACAAATGCTTATTGTGGCATTGTTTACCTGAAGTACGTCTGTATTAATTATAATTTTAAAATATTCAAAAGCAAAAGGGTTTCCGTTTCCTTGGATATAATAAATAAATTGGTCTGTTGTATTTACATTCGTCGCATTGGGTGTATAAGTAATCTGTCCTGTGGTTGGATTTACTGTTGCAGTACCATTCGTTGGCTGAGAAATAATTGCAGTTAATGATGGAATAATGGTTTGTGTAGAAGTCGTAAATACCGGAGTGATCACTTTGGTGTTACAAGACCCGATTGTAAAAGTTGTGGTGGAAATTGGCGGACAAAGGGTATAATTGTATATTGTTGTCAATTTTGTTTCACAGTTGTTCTTAGTAACTGAGCAAGTATAAGCTCCTGCACCATACAATTCAGGATTAATAGAAAAAGTAGTTGCTCCCGGTATTGCAACTCCATTTAAATACCATTGATAACCATCGTAATTATTATCGACTTGCAAAAGAATTCCTGCATAGCAATCACCGGTTTTACTAATTGCCGGAACGGAAGAAAATCCAGCAAAATATCCACCATATCCTACAGCACCGCTTCCTGCAGCAATTCCTGCAGTCATTGCCTTCGTGGAATTTAATGTTACATTTCCAGTAACATTTTGAATAGAATAACTTACCCAGTTAGGATTTCCTGTCACAGGATAAGGTCCGTTTCCGGCTGTAATAGCTCCTCCGTTTAAAGTTACCGTAGCTCCTGCTTGGGTAATAATATTTAATCTTGTAGCAAATGTTTGACCTCCAATTCTGTTGATAAATCCTATTTCGTCAATTTTATTAGGGAGAAAACAACTTAATGGCGGGATGAAATTCATTCCTCCAGAAGCGTATTCATTTCCGTTGGTAGCACCCGATAGAAGCTGGTAAACATATACATTTTTGTTTGAAGAAATATTCATATTATAATGACCATTTCCTTGATTTTGGTATCGTGCACTAGGGACTAAATAGTATTGTCCTTCATTAAGAGTCGTTGTAGCTCCGGTTCCATTAAAGGTAATCTGTGTATTATTTTCTGTCGCAATAATCAAAGCCGTTTCCATTTGAGAAGTCACCGTACCATTTCCTTTTACAACAACAAAATCTTTTCCTAAACGATCTACAGGAACCGCCTGATCCATCAAAATATCATTATTGGTAAGGTTTTGAGAAGTATAAGCTGCATTAAAGTTCCCATTAGTCACAGAAATTGCTTTTGTAGCAACAATTTTTGCTCCTACCAGCCCTGTTTTATTGATATTTGAGGACGAACTAACGACGTCTAGAATATAAGACTCCCCTTTATTAAGTGTAAATGTTCTTGTTGGTGAAGATATTCCGTCTGAAAATATGATATTAGGGTTGTAACCAGAAATAGTAACGACCGTGTTGTCTTCAGTCGCTATAACTCCAATTGTAGCATTCATGTGATCTTCTGATCCCGAAATAGGAGCTACGCCGGCATAAAATGTTGTCCCTAAACCTGCTGCACCTTTTGAAGTAAGAATCTCAGCATGATTTGACATTGCAAATCGGTAATTGGCAAAGAACTTTTTAGAACCTTTCACATTCAATCCCATGTTATTCGGAGTAAACAACTGGCTTTGGGCAGAAGCAATCAAAAAACTATTGGGAATAATTACTTGTGCCGGATTGTTTTTGCTTACCTGAACCGTTGTATACAAAGCATTATTATTGAAAATTTGCACCGGAAAAGGAGTGGTTTCATTGGTTGACAAGTATAGATAGCCTTCAAGACCGCCAGTTCCTGCTTTTGCAGACATTGGAGCAAACCAATGCTCGGTATCGAGCTGAGCATTGAATAATAAACAATAAAACGTGCAAATAAGTAGTAGATATTTTTTCATGCCTAAATTTAAGGGGCGACAAATCTAAGTATTAATAATCAATTTTTTAGAGTATTTTTTTAACACTTTTTTATTATTCCTGGAAATGTGGAAAAGTTAAAATTGCCTTCATATATTGTTAATATTCTAATGTGGAAATAATAGGCAAAAAAAATCCCGATGAAAAATTCATCGGGATTAATATTTTAAATCTGAAAAGTGATTATAAGCTAACTCTTACAAATCCTGTTACTTTAAGGTCTCCGTTTACAGATTTTACATAGTCAGCTACAGAAATAGAGCTGTCTTTGATGAAATCTTGGTGTACCAAAGTGTTGTCTTTGTAGAATCTCTGCATTTTACCTTTCAAGATATTGTCGATAATGTTTGCAGGTTTTCCTTCTTCAGTTAATTTGTGTCTTTCGATTTCCAATTCTTTGTCAATCGTTTCCTGAGAAACAGAAGTTTCGTCAAGAGCGATTGGGTTCATAGCAGCAGCCTGCATAGAAACCGATTTAGCAGCTTCGTCAGCTCCGTCTACTTTAGCAGAAAGTGCAGTGATTGCAGCGATTTTGTTTCCAGCGTGGATGTAAGCTCCCAAGAAAGGACCTGTAATTCTTTCGAATGCACCAATCTCGATTTTCTCACCGATAACTCCAGTTTGCTCGATCAATTTTTCAGCAACAGTCATTCCGTGGAAATCTGTAGCTAATAATTCTTCTTTAGTAGCAGCGAAAATAGCCATTTCAGCAATTTCGTAAGCTAGCTCGATGAACGCTTCGTTTTTAGCAACAAAGTCAGTTTCGCAGTTTAGAGAAATAACAACACCTAAAGTGTTATCTTCGTTTACTCTAGCGATTACAGCACCTTCAGAAGAATCTCTGTCTGCTCTGTTAGCTGCAACTTTCTGTCCTTTTTTTCTAAGGATATCAACTGCTTTTTCGAAGTCTCCTTCTGCTTCAACTAAAGCTTTCTTGCAGTCCATCATACCTGCACCTGTTTGGTTTCTTAATTTTGCTACGTCTGCAGCAGCTGGTGAATAAGACATAATATTTATTATTTTTTTATTTAAAATTATAATTAACTTTAATAGTTTATTTTTGAGCAGGGCAAAGATAATGATTTTAATGATAAACTAAAAAATGACTTTTAACGTTATAGTATTTATTTAATAATTTTTTATTCCATGAACAAAATATTTCTAATCCTATTTCTATCCATTTTCAGTTTGGGGTTTTCTCAAAAAAAGAAAAAAAGTAAGTCTAAAGTAGTTGCAGAAAAGGAAACTGTAATTATTTATACGCTGGAAGAAGCACAGACAAGTGCAGAAGCAAGAATAATTGCAGGCTTTATTAAACAAAATCCAGGGCACGAAAAAAATGATGAACTCAAAAGAAAATTGATTACCATCATCATGGCAGATAACTCTATTGAAGCTAAGCCTACGATAAAACCAATCAGCAAAGATAAAATTGAGAAAATTGTAAGCAATAGTGAACTCAATAAAGGCAAAGCGATAGTTTCTAATTCTAAAACAGCTACTACGCCTGAAAGATCAGTTTCTTATGCTTCGATGGGAAGTTCTAGTAAAAAATCTGAACCAAGTGCTGAAGCAAAGAAAACAGCTTCTTACCTGACTCATCTTTTTAATAATGATCCAAGCGATAAAGAAGCTTACATCAATATCAGAAATAAATCAAAATGCAGATTGATTGTAAAAATAAGCGGAAAAAAATATTATAATCTTGATGTTCCTGCTAGCGGACAAAACTTTATAATGGTAGAGAAAGGCGATTATGTTTTAACAACCTCAGTTTGCGACGCCAAATACTCTTCTTTAAAGAAAATAAATAAAGATATCGAGATTCAGCTTAATGTAGCTGAGTAAACATAAAAAAGCGGTTAAGAATTTTCTTAACCGCTTTTTTTTATCCTTTAAATTGCCCCATCGCAATAAACTTGTCTTGTCTGTGAGTTTCCAGTTCCTTACCTGTAAATTTAGAGAAAGCTTTTATGTTCTGTAAAATAGAAGCCTTTAAATTTAAATAAGCAACTTCCGGGTCATAATGAGCTCCACCAAGTGGCTCTTCTACAATTCCGTCGATGAATTTTTCTCTCAATGCATCTTTCGGCGTAAGATTCAATGCATTTGCAGCATCTTCTTTATGATCCCAGTTTCTCCAAAGAATTGAAGAACAGCTTTCTGGTGCAATTACGGTGTACCAAGTGTTTTCCAACATATATACTTTGTTACCAACACCAATTCCTAATGCACCACCACTTGCTCCTTCACCAATAATGTAAGTGAAAATAGGAGTTTTAAGCATGGTCATTTCAAAAATGTTTCTTGCGATCGCTTCACCTTGTCCTCTTTCTTCAGCTTCCAAACCAGGGTATGCTCCCGGTGTATCAACTAAAGTTACTACAGGAATTTTGAACTTCTCTGCTAATTTCATTAGTCTTAAAGCTTTTCTGTAGCCTTCCGGATTTGGCATTCCGAATCTTCTGTATTGTCTTTCTTTGGTTGTTCTCCCTTTTTGGGTTCCCAAAATCATGATTCTTTGACCATCCAATGTAGCCAAACCACCAATCAATGCAGGATCATCTGCAAAGTTTCTGTCACCGTGAAGCTCAAGGAAGCTTCCTTTATCTACCATACCTTTGATGTAATCTAAAGTATATGGGCGATCCGGATGACGCGATAACTGTACTCTTTGCCAAGGCGTAAGATTTCCATAGATTTCTTTTTTGGTATCTCTGATCTTATCTTCGATTTGACTGCATGCTAATTTTACATCAACACCACTTTCTTCTCCTACTAAAGAACATGTTTGATATTGATCCATCAGCTCTTTTATAGGAAGTTCGAAACTTAAATATTCCATTCTTGAAGTAAATTAAATCTTTCAAATGTATGAAAAATTATGAAAACCTATTTAAAATTATTTACAGCATTGCTTATTCTGGCGATACTTTCTTCTTTTCCAATGAGTTCCAAAATATCTGGAACGTCTGGCCCTTTCAATTCTCCTACCAAAGCTAAACGAAGAGGCATCATTACTTTCCCCATTCCCAAACCTTTGTTTTCTGCAAAGTCGTGCAAGCTTTGTTTGATGTTTTCTGAAACGAAATCATTTATTGAATTTAAATTTTCAGCAAATTCAGTCAAAAGATTTGAAGTTTCGTCATTCCAAGCTTTTTTTGAAGCTTTTTCATCATAAGAAGTTGGCGCTTCAAAAAAGAATTTTCCGTTTTCGTAAATGTCTTTCGGAAAAGTTGCTCTTTCTTTCATCAGATGAATAATTTTCAACAATTTTTCATCGTCAATATTTAAACTTAAATCTGAATTTTTAAGGATTGTTAATAATTCTTCATCAGAAGTTTTTTGAATATACTGATGATTAAACCACTCAGATTTTTCTTTACTGAATCTTGCTCCGGCTTTATGAACTTTATGCAAATCAAATTCTTTCACCATTTCATCCAAAGTCAAAATTTCTTTATCATCTGCAGGAGACCAACCTAAAAGTGCTACCATATTGATGAATGCTTCAGGCAAATATCCACTTTCTCTATATCCTTTAGACACGTGTCCTGTTGCAGGGTCTGTGAAGTTTAAAGGAAATACCGGGAAACCAAATTTATCACCATCTCTTTTGCTTAATTTTCCTTTTCCTTCTGGTTTTAAAATTAAAGAAAGGTGAGCAAACTGGGGAGCTTCCCAACCCATTGCTTCATATAATAAAGTGTGTAAACCTAAAGAAGGCAACCATTCTTCACCACGGATAACGTGAGAAATTTCCATCTCATGGTCATCAATAATGTTGGCGAAGTGGTAAGTTGGCATTCCGTCGTTTTTTACCAAAACTTTATCATCTAAAATATCTGTGTTTACTGAAGTATTTCCACGGATAATGTCGACCAAACCTAAAGTTCTGTCAACAGGCATTTTAAATCTTACAACGTAAGGTGTTTTTGCATCCAACAACTTTTGAACTTCCTCTTCAGAAAGGGCAAGGCTGTTTCTTAAACGGTTTCTTGTTTTATTGTCATAAGAGAAAACATCACCTTTAGCTTCATATTCAGCACGAATAGCGTCTAGTTCTTCCGCAGTGTCAAAAGCGATGTAGGCGTAATCGGTTTTAAGGATTTGCTCTGTGTATCTATCGTAAATATCTCTTCTTTCAGATTGTCTGTATGGAGCAAATTTCCCACCTTTTTTAGGGCTTTCATCGGGGATGATCCCGCACCATTCTAAGGCTTCCTCAATGTATTCTTCGGCTCCTTCTACATATCTTGCAGTATCGGTGTCTTCTATTCTTAACACAAATTCTCCGCCCTGATTTTTAGCAAAAAGATAATCATACAATGCGGTTCTTACGCCTCCCAAATGCAAAGGTCCTGTAGGACTTGGTGCAAAACGGACTCTTACTTTCTCCATTTTAAATAAAATTTCTGCAAATTTACTTAAAATTAAATATTTTAATGATGTTTAATGTTTTCTATATTGGGTTTTTTAATCTTAATATATACATTTGTATAAATTTAGAATTCAAAGAATATGTTAGAAATTGGTGAAAGACCTTGGGGGAAATATTATGTTTTGGCAGACGAACCTAATTATAAACTGAAAAGAATTGAGGTAAATCCAGGGCAAAAGTTATCATATCAATATCACCACAAAAGACAAGAGCAATGGACGATTATTGAAGGTGATGCTACTATTATTTTGGATGATAAAGAAATAAAACTGTCTTATGGCGAAAGTATTTTCATCCCTTTAGGAGCTAAGCATAGAATCATGAACCTTTCAGAAAAACCAGTTGTCTTCATCGAAGTACAGACAGGAACTTACTTTGGGGAAGATGATATTGTGAGGTTGGATGATGAGTATGATAGAAGCTAATTGAATTATTAATTCTTACTAATAAATAAAGCCAAAAATAAAACAAATATTATTTTATTTTTGGCTTTATTATTTCAAACTTCCTATTGAGGTAAAGTTTAAAAAAGTTTCTTTACTTTAAATTTTATTTTTTCTAATAATTTTTTTTCGGTCTTGTGCTTTTCAGTTTCAAAAAAGTAATTAACCCGCCATGGTTTTTCAGATTTTGTAACCAATTCGAATAAGATTCTATTTTTTTCGGCTAATTGTAATCGTTGTTGATAGGTTTCATCATCTAAAAGATTTTTATCTGTGGTATAAGATATTTTAGAATAATGATTTTGATGAAGTACAATTGGGGCTTCCACAATTTGTATTTCAAGACCTTTTAAATTTACTCTATATAAAAATTCGTTATCATCAAAAGCAATTCCTTTTGCAAACCTTTCGTCAAATCCTCCCAAATCGTATAAGTTTTCTTTTGTAATAGCCGCACAAAAATGATATCCCTTAGGATTTATAACGGGGTGATTGTACCAACAGTCTAATCCGTCTCCGATGTAGCCTACATTATTTTTTTGCATAAGCTCATTCAGCTTTTCAGAATCATTCAGAAAAGTTTCAATATTATTTGTGCTCTCTATACCGAGAGAAAAACATGCAAAACTTATATAGTTTTCATTAGTGATATTTTCTAAGGTATACTTTAAAATGTCTCCATGATGAGTACATTCAGGATTCTGTAATATGATAATATCTCCTTTTGCTTCTTTAAATCCTATGTTAAAAGGAATACAAGAATTAGAGTACCATTTGTCTTTTTTTTCTAATCTGATGATTTTTAAAAATGGATACTTATTGGTAAGTTCTTCTAATCTTTCGTCTTCATCACTACCGTCATCTACAGCAATTACTTCAATATCTAATCTATGATTTTCAATTTGTTTTGAAATACTTAAAAGGGTAGTGTCAAAAAGTTTTTTTCTGTTGTAATATGCTGTTACTATTGATATTTTCATTTGAATAATAAGAATTTTTTCTTTTTTATCTCCCAATTACTTTGGAAAATAATGCCTAAATATACTTTTTTAAATTTCTCAATATCATGGAATTTTTTTTCAAGCTGATATTGTTTTTCGTAATGATATACTTTAAAAAAACCTTCTATAGGATACAAATCTATAAGTTTAGTCTTAAGAAGATATTCTCCGTATATCACACATTCCGATGGTGGCGTTACTTTATCTATTTCCTGGAAAAAATCTAAAAAAGTTTTATTTTCATTTTTTAAATAAACTTCTACAAAATGTTCCCAAACCTTACAGCTCCAAAGATACGGAGACGGGCCGTAATCCCATTCTTTTCCTTTGTTCCCAAACAATGGGCGAGTTGCTCGTAATGCTTCTTTAAAGAAAATGTTTTCAGAATCTAATCCAATGTTTTCCATTGTTTCCAAAAAGGGTTTAGATTCATGCATGATCGTGTAAGGCGTATTTTCATCATATAGAAAGTCTGAATAATAAAAATCCGTAATAAATTCTGAATCAGAATCGATACACAAATAATTTTTGCAAAGGTTCAACTTATAAACGTGAGCTTTTATGATTTGTTGATATCTCCATCCATCAGAACTGTCAGCCGTAATGATATCTGAATCTTTAATAATATTATAATTTTTAATATTTTCTTTAAAAAAATCAAAATCATTGTCATTGACAGATATAACGATAGGGATATTGTCTTTATTATGCTTTTCTATTGATGAAAGAAGCTTTTTTACCCTTTCAAAATCGGGTTTATATGTTTTAATGAATAAAATAAGTGAATGCATAATGTCATTAAAAATTTAAAGTTTTTTTCCAAAGTTTAATTGATTTCTCTTCAGAAAAATTATTTTTGAAAAACTCAGTGGCCTCCTGTTTTTGTTTTTCGTAGTCTGATGAATTGTTTAAGAGATTGTTGATAATATCTGCAAATATTTTTTCATCATCACTTACTTTACAGCCGTTATTTTTTTTGTCTAAAAACCCATCAACCGCTTTTTCAGTTCCTACTACAGGCAGTCCGAAAGATAAGGCTTCAACGACTTTAATTTTTATACCGGTTCCTTTCAGCATTGGGCAAATTGCAATTTTGCTTGCATGATAATAGGTTTCTAAGTCGTCTGCAAAAAATACTTTTTCAATATTTTCACGATCTGGAACGTGTTTACAGATTCTTCCAATAATACAAATTTTTATTTCTTTAGTGAGAAGGGGCAAGACTTTTTCGACAAACCAGTTAATCGATAATATATTAAAAGGGTTGTCACTTCCTACAAATATAAGATCATATTTTTTTTCGGTGTTTGTGTCTTCGAAATTTTCTTGAAAACTTGGCGGAATATTAATCACTTTATCTCCTAAAAAACTGTTGAAAATAAAGTATTCGTCCTGAGAAATAGTAACCACTTTATCATAAAACGAAAGATTGTTGATTTCTTCACCGAATCTTTTACCCAAATCAAGGTTTTGATTGTTATAAAACTCATTCAGCGTAATCCAGTCGTGAGTATCAACGATGGTTTTGGATCCTTTTAGATCCTGATCACGGATGAGGTCTGTCCAGAACTCGTAATTGATAAAGATATAATCGTATTTTTTCTTATCAAGAATAGCTCCAAAATTATTTTTTAAATAGGTGGTAAGATATTGATTTGGATTTTTTTTCTCAATTTTTTTCAGAAATTTGTATTTCCAATATTCAAGGGTTAGTTTTTTCTTTGGTGGTTTGGTTTTCAGAACAAAAACAGCGTCAATAATTGTAGAATCAGTATCTTCAGGAGAATCTCCAAAACTATTGTAATAATCTTCTACCCCTACAAGGTCAATATTCAAGCCTAAAGACTTCAATTGTTTGAGATTGGTGTAAGTACGTAAAACATTTCCGGCTCTTTTGGAAAAAGGACTTTCGGGAAAGAAAAATAATAAGTTCTTATTAGAAAAATTCATTAATGATCTTGGTTTAGGATGAGGATTCTTGAAAGTTGAGGAAATAAATGCTTAAATTCGTTTTCGCAAAAAAAACTTAGACAAAATAATAAATTTAAAATGGGAATTAAAAGGTTTTTTAAAAATAAAATCAAGGATTATCACTTTATCAAAAATAGGAGAAAGGTGACTGCCAATCTTCAAAATCTTGATTTTTTTAAAAGTTATCCCTTTAATTTTTCTACAGAAGTCAATCCTGAAGTTTCAATTATTATTTATGACGTTGATGATTTGAAAACGATTCTCAATTGCCTTTATCATATTCAAAAATATGACCAAAATATTTCCAGAGAAATTATTGTTATTAATGATAAAAATATTGATGAAATACGCAGTTATTTAGGAAATATAAAAGGAATAATCTTGATTAATTCTGAAGAAAACCTTGGTTTGGTTAAAGGTATAAATCATGCCATTGAAAAGGCAAAAGGAAGATTTATTTATCTTTTAGATTCTCATGCTTTGGTTCAGGGGAATTATTTGTCAAGTTTGATGGAGGTTTTTAATTCCAAAGAAAATGTAGGAGCAGTGGGCTCTAAATTGATTTCTACTGAGAATACTATAATCGAAGCTGGAAATTTAGTTTTTGAAAATTCTGAAATCGTTGAATTAGGTAAATCTGAAGCAATTGATACTCCTCAATTTAATTTTGTAAGAAAAGTAGATTTTTGCACCGGAAGTCTATTGTTCCCTAAAATCAATAAAACCGGAGATTTAAATTTACTGAATGAAACATTTTCTTCATCGCATTTTGCAGAAGCTGATTTGTGTTTGAAATTGAAAAAAGAAGAAAATTTAAATACTTATTATCAGCCAAATTCAGAAGTTGTTTGTTTTGATAATTCTTTTACAGCAAAAACGAACAATGATAAGGAAGGTTTTGCTAATCATTGGAATTCTTATTTCACAGATAGAAAATATTTAAAAAGCGAGAAAACCTACTATAAAACTTACAAAACTCCAAATTTTCTCTTTTTAGAGGAAAATATGCCAAAGCCAGATCAGGATTCCGGCTCAAGAAGGTTTATGGAAATTTTAAAGATCCTTCAGAGAAACGGTCATCACATTGTTTTGGCGGTTAAACATTTTGATGAAACTAAAGATTCTGATTATATTCCTTATTTTCAAAATGCTGGGATTGAAATTTGCAGGGATTATGTAAATGCCCAAAATAAAATTGTAAAAGTCGCCGATCAGGTTGTAAACGCTTTATCGTATGTTGATGTAGTCTGGATTTTCAGACCTTTAGGCTTTGATTATTGGTATAATTTGATTCAAGATAAAGCAAGCGGGAAAAAGATTATTTATGATATGGTTGACCTTCATTATCTGAGAATGGAGCGCGAAAATAATTATATCGATGTTGTCACAAAAGAAAGAGAACAGGAAATAAGTTTCTTCAAAGAAAAAGAATATGCTGGAATGAATATTTCAGATGCGGTGATTTCTATAAGTGATGAAGAAAAAAATACAGTTTCTGAAAACGGGGTCAAAAAAGATAAAATTTTCACGGTAAGTAATATTCACAAACCGGTAGAAAATGTTCCGTTAAGTTTTTCTGAAAGAGAAGGGTTGCTTTTTATTGGGGGTTACAATCATTTGCCGAATATTGATGCTGTGAAATTTTTGCATAACCAGATTATGCCTTTAGTTTGGGCAAAAAATAATCAGATTAAAATCTTTATTTTGGGACCAGATTTCCCTGCCGATCTGAAAGAAAAATACCATTCTGAGCGTTTTCAGATTTTAGGTTATCAGGAAACCGTAGATTTTTGGTTTGAAAATTCCAGAGTTTTTGTAGCACCACTTCGTTACGGAGCCGGAGTAAAAGGAAAAATCGGACAGGCTTTAGAATTTAAATTACCTGTAATTACCACCGGAATTGGCGCCGAAGGAATGAGCCTTGAGGATCAAAAAACAGCATTGATCTCTGATGAAAATCCTCAAAATTTTGCAGATAAAATCCTTGAATTGTATGATAATGAAAGTATTTGGCAGACTTTACACGATAACAGCCTTTTGCCGCTTTCAAAATTCTCTATAGAAACTCAGGAGCAGAATATTAAAAAGATGCTTCAGTATTTAGAATTCGAAAATTAATTTTTATAAATTTTCTGATATTTTTTAGGCTTAAAAAATTTATAAATCAATTTTCTGTACCATTCATTATAATACTTGGCTTTATACTTTTTATTCTCGCGGATTAAACTCATAATGTTATGAAAATCTAACCCATTTTGTTTATAAAAGGTATAATGTTTTTTATAGATCTCAAAGAAATTATCAGACAGTCTGGAGCTGTTGTCTATGCTTGTATTGGTAAGCGAATCTGCCGTATTTCTTATTCTGTAGAAGAATAAAAATTCATCAATTTTATGAACTTTCACGCCCATTTCAATTAAATAAATCCAGAAATCCCAATCTTCGTAGTAGTTTAATTGAGTATCAAAACCTCCGATTTTATCAAAATCTTCTTTGTAAATAAGAGCGGTAATAGGAATACAGTTTTCAATTAAGAAATCAAAAGTGTTGAAAGGCTGAAGAACCCATTCTTTATCTGTTTTTTCGAAGAATTTTCCTTTCGTGTAGCAGATTCTAACCTCTTTGTTTTTTGAAAGAATCTGATGTGTTTTTTCTAAAAATGTTTTGTCGATAAGATCATCACAATCCAGAAAGAGAATATATTTTCCTGTGGCAGATTTCACACCGTTATTTCTGGCAGAAGATTGTCCTTGGTTTTCCTGATGAATGATTTTTAGATTTTTAAAAGCTTCATTTTGTTCAATTAGATCTAAAGCTGCTCTTTCAGAACCATCATTCACAATAATAACTTCAAAATCCTGGTAGGTTTGATCATAAACACTTTTTAAGGTTTCATGAATGTAGTCTTCACCTTTGTAGTAAGGAATAATGATAGAGATTGTTTCGTTCATGTCTTAAGAAATAAGTGTTTTGAACCAGTTTTCAAAACTGTATTTATTTTTGATTTCTGCAGGAATTTCCTGATAAGGATTTTCAATAAAACTATTCAGATTCTCTTCAGAATCTTCGCCAATGATAAAGATGTTTTCTGGGTTGTAAAAATCGTAATTTTTTACATCCGGATTATCAGTAATTAATTTCTTTTCGTATTTTAATGCTTCAAAAAAGCGGAAAGATAACCCGTTGTGTTCTTTCAGTTTTAAATCTAAAAGTGCTTTAGAGCTTTTAACCCAGCCCATATTTTCATCGTATGTCAGAAATTGATTGGTGAAATTGATTTCTCCTTCAGCTTCTCTTTTGTCCCAACTGAAAAGCAGTATTTTTTGACTGATTTTTTTCAGACTTAAAATTGCTGAAATGTTTTTTAATTTTTTAAATCGCTCTTCCACATATGTTCCGATATAGAAAACATCGTTTTTTATGGTTGGTTGGGCTTTCTCTTCTTCAAAATTAAAAAAGAAATTGGTGAGGAAGAAAATGTTTTTCTTTTCATCAACATCATTTTTGTCAAATACGAAAAACCTGTCAAAGAACTTAAGTTTAGGATAAACATTCGGTGTTCTGTTAAGTCCGTCCCAATGATTTCCGACTAGTTTTTTAGTTTTGGTTCGGATAATGCTTAAGAATTCTTCGGAAAAGAAATCTGTTGTCATTACCAAAATCGTTTCGTATTCAGGTAATCTTTTAGCCTTCTCTATCAATGTGTTTTCTATAAAGGCTTTCCTCAGAATCTCTTTGTACTTTTTATCTCCTAAAACTGTTTTTCGGTAAACATTATTAAGTTGCTCACGCCAGTTTTTGTATCTGAATTTTTCATCAGAATACAGTAAAAAATCTACATTGTCATAATTCAAAGACTCCAGATTTTTTTTGATGAGGTCTGAAATTCCTGCATAGTTATGCATGATGATGAGGATTCTGTTCATCTGTAAAAATATTTAAAGAATAGGAAAAGAGCAAAATGCTCAGATTTTAATTTTTGGTATAAAGCTAATTTTTCATTCTGAACTTCTTTCAAAAATCTTTTCGCATTTTCATTAGAATCTTTTTCAAGATAAGCTGTGAATTTTCTTTCTTTATCATTAAGCGTTCTCAGTTTTATTTTAAAATCTCTGAACGTTTTAGGGGCTTTATCATAATCGAAACGGCTAATCAGTTTTTCTTTAGAAACTTCATCTTTAGAATAACAGATTCCTCCGACTTGTTGTTCGCTGTGAATACGATAGGAAAAGAGTTTTTCATTTAAAAAGGCAAACTTTTTTTGTTCGGAAGAAACCAATGCGATCCACTCATCGTGATGTAAACCTTCGACAGTTGGAAAGGGGAGAATCTTATTAACAAATGATTTTCTGATGCCCATTGAAGCTCCTGTTGCAAAATTTCCAATGGTTGCAAAAATTTTAAAATAGTTGATTTCTTTTTTGTTTTCGCTTAAAAATCTTGGAACATCCCAAACTGTATATAGATTTTGCTGTAGACTGTTCTCATCGATAATAAATCCGTTTGAGCATACAACATCAACATTTTGGTTGTCTTCGAAAAAATCACTGAAAATTTTCACTTTATCATTTTCCCAAACATCATCCTGGTCACTTAAAAATATAATTTCGCCATTACAAAGTGAGATTGCTTTTTCAAAGTTTTTTACACTGCGTAAATTTTTTTCATTGATATGGATTTTAAAAATATCGGGGAATTTATTTTCGTATTCCGATAAAATATTTAGGGTTTGATCTGTTGATCCGTCGTCGCACACTACAATTTCATCTACTTTCAAAGATTGCTCTAAAATAGAATCTATTTGTTCTCGGATGTATTTTTCGCCGTTATAAGTACAAAGTGCGACAGAAATTTTTGTCATTTAGCTTAAATTAAAAACAGTATTCACCCAATTACATAAGGTGTATTTGTAATAGATTTCGTCCGAAAGTTTTTGATAATCAGTTTCAAAAAAAGACTTTTCAATATTACTGAAATCATCATTAAGAATCAAAATGTTTTCCGGGTTATAAAAATCGTAATTTTTAATGGTACGATTGTCAGTAATAAACTTTTTTTCTAAAGCCATTGCCTCAAAAATACGGAAACTTAGCCCCATTTGATTATCTCGCTGAAGATCAAGAATCACTTTTGTGTTTTTGTATAGTTTTGGTAATGATTGTTGAGGAATATTTTTGGTTCTGAACTTAATGATATTGATGTTTTTGGAGTCAACAATTTGTGTAATCTTATTTTTCCAGCTTTTCTTTCCGGCAACAATTGTTTTAAAATTGATGTTTAAATCATCAATTTGATTAATTAAAATATTAAGTTTCTGTAATCTCTGCGTATCGTACGAAGTGATATAAAAAAGATCAAGATGAGGGTGCTGCTGCTCATAAGGGCAGTGTTTCAGATAATTATAATTGGTTATTTTTTTGAATCCATGTTCTTTCACATCTTCGTCATCAAAAGAAAAAACGGTGTCAAAAAAATGTAAAATATGATGGGCAGGGTTTCTTGACATGCTGTCGTATAAATAGGCAATATTTCGGTCTGTATATTTTCTGATTACTTTATGTACATGTTCTTCAATACCTTCGGGATTAATAACTAAAATTTGGTCCTGCTTTCCTATTTTTTTTAGAGAATTGATGATGAATTCTTGTCTTTTCTCGTGCTTCAGATTTTTTCCAATAAAAACTTTACTCATTGCATTCTTAACCCTTGCCCCTAAATTTTTGTGCGTAAAAGCCCCAATGTTGATGTGGTATGCATCTACACCTTTCTCTTTCAGTTTATTTACGATATGTTCATCATAATGCCAGAAATCAAAACTGATTAAACAAATTTTCATAAAACAAAAGTAAAGATTTTAAAGTTTAAATTTCTAATTTTGGGGAAAAGCCCGTGTTTTTCATGAAAAAGAATATCCTTATCGACGTTGAACGACTCAAATATCCTAAATCAGGAATTGCAAATGTTTGCATTTCATTAATCAAAGGAATAGACGAAAAAGTGTGCCATTTCCATTATACACTTTACGGCCCAGAGAAAAATATTCCCACGACACAATCTGATTTTAAGATTATTAACTGGAAATTTTGGCATAAAAAAATTACAATAAGTACCTCGTCTTTTTCATTAATTCATGTAACGCATCAACTTTCAGATTATTTTCATTCTAAAAAAAGTCATCAGAAAAAAGTAGTTACATTACATGATTTGAATTTTCTTCATGATAAAAGTTCTGAAAGAAAAATTGAAAAATCTAAAAAACTCGTTCAGAAAAATATAGGAAATGCAGATGCCATAGTTTGTATTTCAGAATTTGTAAAAGATGATTTTCTTAAAAATAAACATTTGTTTACTTTTAAAAACGACGTAGAAGTTGAAGTGATTTATAATGGATTGATTTTTCCTGATAATGAAAACTTTAGTTCTGAAAAAAAATATGAGTTTATCAATAGAAAATTCATTCTAAATATTGGGGTGCTTTTCCCCAAAAAAAATCAGGAAGTTTTGCTCAATCTCATCACAGGAAATGAAAGAGAATTGGTGTTAGTAACCTCTTCAGCAAAATCTGAACACAAAGAAAAATTTCTTGAAAAAGTGAAAAATTTAGGCTTAGAAAAGAAAGTTCATATTCTTGAAAATGTTGAGAATAATGAAAAATATTTTCTTCTTCAGCATTGTGAATCGTATTGTCACCCGTCGCTTGCAGAAGGTTTTGGTATTCCTCCTGTTGAAGCAATGTATTTTGGAAAGCCTGTTTTTCTAAGTAATTTAACCAGTCTTCCCGAAATTGGTGGAGATTTGGCTTTTTACTTTAATGATTTTACATCAGATTCGATGAAAAGAGTTTATGATGAAGGTATTGAAAAGTTTAATGCTGATAAAGAAAATTATATTATAAAATTAAAGGAAAGAGCTTCAAAATTTAGTTATAAAAGCATGGCTGAAGCCTATGAAGGTTTATATAAAAGATGGCTGAGTTAAAGCTTTGTTTTTCCAAATTTGAGTTTCCATTTAAAGGTTTTTAAAGAATCTCCGTACTTGATGTCGATACGGTTGACTTCAAATCTCTTTTTAAAGGGGTAAAATGCTATATTATTGCCAATCCTCATTGCTGAGACAATTCCGATTCTGGCGAGCATTTTGAAAAACTCTTTTTTACGCTCTTTTTCTTTTGGAAATTTGCCATACGGATAAGCCAAAACTTTTGTGAAACTAATTTGATTTTGTTCTAAAATTTCAATGTTTTTTAAAAGGTCTGTTTCAGCTTCTGATAACGTCATTTGCGAAAAATTCTTGTGAGAATGACTGTGCAAGGCAATTTCAACTAAATTAGGATTCAGAGATTTTATTTCATCAAAATTCATATAGACTCTTTCTTCTCCATTCAGATTGTTTTGAATAAACTCTGTAGGAATGAAAATTGTTGCTTTCAACTGGTGTTTTTCGAGCAGTGGAATCAGATATTGTAAGTTATTGTAATACCCATCATCGAAGGTTAAAATAATTTTATTATCAACAGATTTTGAATCTTCTAAATCTTTGAAAAATACAGTTTTGAAATTGTTTTTGATGTATACTAGCTGTTCATCAAGATTTTCAACCGTTACAATCAAATCATTTTTATAAGCAATCGATTGTGGTAACACCTGATGATACATCAAAATTCGAATACTTTCTTTCTTTGAAAGTCCCAAAACTCTTTTAAAAAAAAGAACCATATTCTATCTGAATTTATGAATTTCGTGAAGTTTTTTATATTTAAGAAAAGTGTAGAAAGCTGCTGTTGCTGCCGCATAATAGCCAACCAAACCGTCAAGAAATCCTAAACGTAAAAAATAAGATTTAAAGAACTGAAAAATAGGCTTAAAAAGAATTTTAAAAATGTTTGATTTTTTGCCATTCTTATACATTTTTTCTGCCATCATCGAGGTGTATTTATTAGACTTTTCGATGTGGTGATAAATGTCTTTGTAAGTGTAATGATTTATTTTCCCTTTCAGTTTTCCTTTAGATTCTGTCGTAATGAATACTTCATGTACAATGTCTTCAGAGTATTTTCCGTGGCCTTTTCTGAAAAGTCTTTCTCTTTTTATATTTCCCCAACCTCCATATTTTAAGGTTTCCCCCAAGAAAATATTATTAAATTCAGCGTCGTAAACATTAAATTCCGGCTGTGGTTCTGAGATTATTTTTTTGATTGACTTTTTTAAGTCTTCTTCAGGAATTTCATCAGAATCTAAAAACAAAATCCATTCTGATTGGCATTGTTCAATAGCGAAATTTTTCTGTTTTCCAAAACCCAAAAATTTTTGCTGAATAAATTTTACCTTTGGAAATCTAGAGCAAATCTCTTCTGTACAGTCTTTAGAAAAGCTGTCAACAATAATGATTTCGTCGGCTAAATCGTGAATTGCATTTAGATTTTTTTCGATTATTCTATCTTCGTTAAAAGTAATTATTGCTACAGAAAGCTTCATGGATGTATGACTTACTGATGCAAAAATACAGTTTATTTTCAGAATTTTAAAACTGTAAAAAAATAATCGTTATGCATATTCTTCTTTTAGAAATTCATAGGTTTTAAACGAACTTAGAGCGCTTAAGTAGGAGAGTATTAACCCTTTTTTGCCGTCTAAAATACCAAGTTTTAGAATATACGTTTTAAAGAAATTAAATGCGCTTTTTGATAATTGTTTCACCATTTTATAGTGAACCCCTTTTTCGTGTAAATCTTTTGCTTTCAGTTTTGAATAATGAATGACTTTTTTGTAGTAAGCTTCATAAGAATCAAAAGAAAAATGAAGAAGATAGTTTTGTAAGGTCCCAGGGTTGTCTACGTTACTTAGCCCTTCATGAACTCTTTTATTTTCGTCATAATGTGCCACTTCTTTTTTAAAAAGACGGATGTTCTTGTCATTCTGGGTACCCGAGTAATTTACTTTTTCGCCCATAAAGAAAAATTTGCGTTTAAAAAAGTAGGCGTTTTGAGTAACAGGTTTTTTAATTTCTTTTAAAATTTCATTTCTCAATTTCTGGGTAATTCTCTCATCAGCGTCTAAAAATAAAATCCAGTCGTTTTTTGCGTAAGAAATGCAAAGATTGCGTTGCTTGGTAAAATCTTCAAATTTATTTTGATAAAGTTTTACGTTGGGATATTTATTTTTTATAATGTCAACGGTTTTATCGGTACTGAAAGAATCCAAAACAATTATTTCGTCAGCAAACGCTACCGAGTTTAAAGCTTCTTCAATATTTTTTTCTTCATTAAAAACGATTAATAAAGCACTTATTTTAGGATTATCCATACCACTCACATTATAAAAAGGTTAGATAATAAACAAGTACAAAAGTTAAACAATCGTTTGTTCAATTTATTGAGTAAAAAAATAACGCTCTGATTTAGAGCGTTATTCATTTTAAAATATTAAAAAATATTTTTATTTATTTCTTATAATTCAAGATTGTTTGTTCAATAATCTTCACGCAATCTAATAATTGTTCTTCTGTGATAACCAATGGAGGAGCCAATCTGATGATATTTCCGTGAGTTGGTTTAGCTAAAAGTCCGTTTTCTTTTAACTGTAAACAAAGATTCCATGCGGTAGAGCTTTCAGGAGTATCATTAATTAAGATGGCATTTAATAAACCTTTTCCTCTTACTTTGGTAATTAGGTCTGATTTTTCGATTAATTTTTCAATTTCACTTCTGAATAGTTTTCCTAATTCTTCAGCTCTTTCAGAAAGTTTTTCATCAGCAACAACGTCCAAAGCTGCGATAGCAACTGCACAGGCAATGGGATTTCCTCCAAAAGTAGAACCGTGCTGACCTGGTTTGATGACATTCATAATCTCATCATTTGCCAACACTGCAGATACAGGATACATTCCTCCAGAAAGTGCTTTTCCTAAAATTAAAATATCAGGTTGCACGTTTTCGTGGTGACAAGCAATCAATTTACCCGTTCTTGCAATTCCTGTCTGTACTTCGTCTGCAATGAAAAGAACATTGTATTTTTTACATAATTCTAATGCATTCTTAAGGAAGTTTTCATCCGGAACATAAACTCCAGCTTCTCCCTGAATCGGCTCAACCAAAAATGCTGCAATATTTTGAGCGTCATTTTTTAAAACTTCTTCTAAAGCTGCAAGGTCGTTGTAAGGAATTTTTACAAATCCCGGTGTGAAAGGACCGTAGTTTTTATTGGCATCGGGGTCGTTTGAGAAAGAAACAATTGTTGTGGTTCTTCCATGGAAATTGTTTTCACAAACTACAATTTTAGCTGCGTTTTCAGAAATTCCTTTTACTTCATAACTCCATTTTCTAGCTAATTTTACTGCCGTTTCCACAGCTTCAGCTCCCGAATTCATTGGTAGAACTTTGTCAAAACCAAAAAGGGTAGTGATTTTCTTCTCATACTCTCCCAAATTTGAATTGTAGAATGCTCTTGAAGTTAAAGCCAGTTTTTTTGCTTGATTTACTAAAGCATCAACAATTTTTGGGTGTGAATGCCCTTGGTTAACTGCTGAATAAGCCGAAAGAAAATCGTAATATTTTTTACCCTCAACATCCCAAACAAAAACGCCTTCACCCTTATCTAGAACCACCGGAAGCGGATGATAATTGTGTGCACCATGTTTTTCTTCGAGTTCGATGAAATATTGTGAGTTTTTTGCTTGTTCTTGTATTGACATATTGTTTTTGCTTTTTTACAAATTTAAACATTCTGAATGAAAGAGATAAACAGTAAAATAATGTTTGAACGATTGTTAATTAAGTTTGTTTTAAGGTAGGTTACATAAGTTTCAGAAGAAAATTCATATAATAAACTTGGCAATCAGATTTTATATCTTTTTATAGGCTTTGATTTAATTTCTTATAAATAAAAAAACCGTCTTTCTAAAAGACGGAATGTTGTATAATTTAGGTTTAAAATATTGACTTTAAGGAGCTAAAGTAACTTGATTTTTAATAATATAATTATCAATATAAAATTTAAGCTTTGCTTTTTTTACAGGATCTTTTACTAAATCATAAATGATAACTAGACCGGAATTTCCAAAATCTACAAGAACTGAATTTTCTTTTGTTACCGTACTTTGCCAATCGATAAAGTTAATTGTCGGAGTTTTTTTATCAAGGTTAAATATGCCTGCTTTTGCTTTAGATTTATCACCACCTCTGGTTTTATAATATAATTTCTTTTCGTAGTTTTTTGAGGCTTCTATAGCATCAATTTCATTATTGTTCACGTCGTTTAAATATGTTCTTACACCAATTCTTGCAGCACGTTCACGGTCATGGTTTGTTGTTTTGGCCTGAAAAATCATATCTACTTTTGCTCCAGTGTATATATCTACTGAAACATGAGTTCCATAGTCTTGAACAATCTGTTCAGGAGTTTTTTCCTCAATATCGTTTAAGAAACTTGAAGTTAAATAATTACTCAATAGTTCTGCTGTAGCATTATATCTAAATCTTTTAAGCTTTATAATCATGTTATAACTTCCATAGATATATGAATTATCAAAAGTTTGATTATTTAACATGGCTGATGCAAATGGTATTGTTTTACCGTATACTTTTAAGAGTTTCGTTGCCTCAACTTTCTTAGATATCATTTCCGAAAATGAAGCAGCATCTTTCCCATATTCATCTTTTTGCTCCTGAGAGAGTACTGTTTCATCAGATAGCCGTGAAGGGTTTTCTATTTTAAACTTATCTGTATCTATAATTTTTAATGCGGTAGAGTTTGCATCTGCATATTCCCCTGTTACGTTATAACCATATCCCAAAGCATTATATACCCCAAATTTTTTGACAGGGTCTGTTATAGGAATTGTAATATGTTCTTGATTTTCAAAGTTTTCTGTGTTTTTTTCAGCTATTATGTCTTCATCTGTTGATGTACATGATGAAACGATGGCCAATAAGGTTGCACTAAAAAAAATGAAGAGCTGTTTTTTCATAATTTAATTATATTTCTCTAAGATATGATTAAATAGTTTTACAGAAAAGTTTTCTTTTATGATAAAAATCATTGTGAAGCTTTACTTAAAGGGTGCTTCAAGTAAAGCAGTTTTCAATTTTATTATATTTTCAATCCATTATAAAACTCACCATGAATTTTATAGTGTCGTTTTCAGAAATATGACCCTTATTTTCAATCAATTATCTGTAATGAAATATAGTTTTTAGCCCTTCAGCATAGAATTCTTCCAAAGCACGTTTTATTTTTGCAACTGCTTCTTCACGGGCTTGAAAAGTTCTCATCAATTTTACAAGATGTTAATGTGCCAAAGTTTTTGCATTTCGAATACATGTGAACTTCAACAATTAATTTTTATTTGTACCCTTTTTCAAGCAAGATAAAGTATTGAGAGTTTGTTATTTATTGTGCTGTTAGGTATTTATTTTTTATAAAGTTTAAAATTTCTTTGATATATTTTCTAAATTTACTTTTAATATAGTGGTGATGAAAGTACTATTAATTTTTCTTTTTTCCTTTTTTATAATTTGTATTTCGGGGCAAAGGAACAGGGAAGCTGAAGATTCTGCCAGAATAATATTGCGGCAGAAATTTTTTTATGAAGAAAATGGAAAATTTGGAGTTAAAGACAGTCTTGATAAGAAACTAACTAATGCGACATTCGACAACATTGATTTTTTTGATGAAAATTTATTTGTAGTCGAAAAGAATTCGCTGTTTGGAGTAATTAATCATTTAGGGAAAACAATCGTTCCGGCTCAATACAAAAGTGTGAAAAATAGCAAATCTAATTTTGCAAACGCAAACGCAAATACCAAAGAAAAATTAGAAAAATATTTGAAAGATGTAATCTTTTCTTATACCAATGAAGATTTGTATGATGAGCAATACGGAATTTACTCTAAAAATGGAAAATTGCTGTATCCTCCTATAATTCATCGTTTTTCTGAGATTAAAGAATATAAAAATATTGTCTATTTTATTGTTATTGAGTATCCTAAAACAGAAGGGTTTTCAGGAAAATACAACGAGAATACATTAAAAGTGAGCCAAAATAGACTGGTGAAGTTTGAAAATAACCAATTTAGTGCCCAATCTATAAAAGTAGATTATGACGATTTAGGTTTTTTGCCTATTAAAAATATCTTATTCTACAAAGAAGGTTTTAAAGGAGGCTTTTATAATATGGAAACCGAACAGAAAACCGAACGAAAGTATAAACATTACCGAGTTTTTAATAACAAGATATACGCAGCCAAAGAAAATTTTTATAATTATATTCTTGATGAAAATTTCAACGAAACCATTAGTAAAGACAGCATTAGCAATATAGCAAACGGTTATATTTACCTTAAAGAAGGAGTGAATTTTCGCTTGATGAAAAATGGTATGAAATCGAAATTTTCTTACCCATTAATTGAATCTGTTTCTCATTATTATGATTACGGGAATTATTCTAAGAACGAAAATTATGAAAATTATTTATCCCAACTATTCAAATTTCATCCTAGTAAAGGCAAATATGGACTGATTGATTTTAATGGTAACATATTCGTAGAACCAAAGTATGAAATTATAAATGTTTATCCGTTGCGAAAATATGTAGAAGAAAGTTATGATGAAAAAATGGAAGATTATTACAAGAAAAATCATCTTGATTATTTGATTATTCCTGGAGGTTTTTTTGGACCCGAAGGAGCCTATTTTAAGGAGTTTAAAATCATAAATTCTGTTGGCAAAGAAATCGTTTATCTGGACGAAAAAAATTATAATACATACGTTACGGATAATAATTTTGGAAGGTATAGTAAAAAAGGAATAACTAAAGATTTTTTTTATAGTAGTTCTAATCTTCAAAATGGTTTCTTTGTGTACGATATAAGAAACCAAAAGATAGTTTTGGCATCAGATAAAGGTTATTTTTCTCTTAGAAAAAACTTTGGTTTTGTAAGGCGATTTTATGATGAAAAAAAACAAGAAAATACGGTTACTTATTACAGTAACAAGCTGAACAAACTTTATGAAGAAAAAACAGCGATAAAAGAATATGATGAAATAGAGAGAAGTGTTATAAAAAGCAAAGCAATATACTTCTTTAACAATAATAAAGTAGGGTTGATTGATTTTGAAGAAAAGGAAGTTTTGCCTGCGAAATATGACAATATTAAAATCGTAAATTTTCATTATTATAATAATTATTATAGGAGTGAAGAAGACCTTATTACTTCATTTATCGTGACTAAAAATGGGAAAGTCGGTTTGCTTAATGATGTATATAAAAAAGTAATTCCACTAGAATATGATGAAATAAAATACCTGAGTAATCCGTATTTTGAAGCTTATCTTGTGAAGAAAAATAATAAGTATGGTTTGGTATCTAAAAATAATTTATTGCTTGTACCCATCATTTATGAAAATGAAATTTTCTTTGATTCGGAAAGAAAAAGGTTTGATATAAAAAATGAATATAAAACCGTTTTTATGCTTGATTATAGGCAGTCACACAAGAATAGTTGGTATAATGTTTACAATGACAATAATTCTTATATCATTACAAAAGGTGTTATTACAAAGGTTGACAAATAGTATGGATTAAAATTCTAACATCAATTAATGATTGGCTTTTAACAATGAAGAAATTTCAATAAAAAGATTATTTTTTTCTACTCCAAACACCTCATTAAAATCCAGCTTCTCACAAAAAAACCGCCTCATAGGTGAGACGGTTTAAGTATTTATCTAAAATAATCTTAGTGATTATCATATTTTCTATCCATTACAAAACTCTCCATGAATTTTGTCGTGTAGTTTCCTGAAAGATAATCTTCATCTTCCATCAACTGTCTATGGAAAGGAATTGTAGTTTTTACACCTTCAACATAGAATTCTTCCAATGCACGCTTCATTTTTGCAATTGCTTCTTCACGGGTTTGAGCCGTTGTAATTAATTTTGCAATCATTGAATCGTAGTTAGAAGGAATCGTGTATCCTGAATAAACATGCGTGTCTACTCTGATACCGTGTCCTCCAGGAATATTTAATCCTGTGATTTTTCCCGGTGAAGGTCTGAAATCAGCATAAGGATCTTCCGCATTGATTCTACACTCAATTGAATGTAATTTTGGATAATAATTAATTCCTGAAATTGGAGCTCCAGAAGCTAATAGAATTTGCTCACGAATCAAATCGTAATCTACAACTTGCTCCGTAATAGGGTGCTCAACCTGAATTCTTGTGTTCATTTCCATGAAATAAAAATTTCTGTGCTTGTCAACAAGGAATTCAATAGTTCCTACCCCTTCATAACCGATAAATTCTGCTGCTTTTACCGCTGCATCACCCATTTTCTCACGAAGCTCGTCAGTCATGAATGGAGAAGGAGTTTCTTCAGTTAATTTTTGGTTTCTTCTTTGTACAGAACAGTCTCTTTCAGAAAGGTGACAAGCTTTACCAAATTGGTCACCTGCAACCTGAATTTCAATATGTCTTGGTTCTTCAATCAGTTTCTCCATGTACATACCCCCGTTTCCGAAGGCTGCAACAGCTTCCTGAATTGCAGATTCCCAGTGTTCTTTTAGGTCTTCAGCTTTCCAAACAGCTCTCATCCCTTTACCTCCACCACCTGCGGTAGCTTTAATCATTACCGGATAACCTGTTTCTTCTGCAGTTTTTACGGCATGCTCGTAAGATTCAATTAAACCTTCAGAACCAGGTACACAAGGTACGTTTGCCGCTTTCATGGTTGCTTTAGCGTTTGCTTTGTCTCCCATTCTTTCAATTTGCTCAGGACTTGCACCAATAAATTTGATACCGTTTTTCTGACAGATTCTTGAGAAATTAGCATTTTCAGATAAGAAACCATACCCAGGGTGAATTGCATCTGCATTGGTAATCTCTGCAGCAGCAATAATATTAGGTATTTTAAGATAAGAGTCTTTACTCATTGCAGGACCAATACAAACAGCCTCGTCAGCAAATCTTACATGAAGACTGTCTTTGTCGGCAGTAGAATATACTGCAACGGTTTTGATTCCCATTTCTTTACAAGTACGTAAAATACGCATTGCAATTTCGCCACGATTGGCAATTAATATTTTTTTGAACATCTTCTTCAATTTGAAAATTAGATAATTTGAAAATTAGATAATGTTATTTTAATGTAGAATTTAATCTAACATCTAATGTCTAACATCTAACTTCTAATTAAGATGGATCTACTAAGAATAATGGTTGGTCGTATTCAACAGGAGTAGCATCATCAACTAAAATCTTAACGATTTTACCGCTTACTTCAGACTCAATTTGGTTGAATAACTTCATTGCTTCGATTACACAAACTACTTTTCCGTTAGAAACTTCATCACCTACGTTTACAAAAACATCTTTATCTGGAGATGGTTTTCTGTAGAAAGTTCCGATCATTGGAGACTTAATAGTTACATATTTACTATCATCAGAAGCCGCTTCTGTTTTTTCTGGAGATGCAGAAACCGGAGCTGGAGCGTGGCCTGGAGCTACCTGTTGTGGAGCTTGCTGATACATTGCAGGCTGAGCAACATAGCTTACTTCATTACCTCCAAGTGGAGTTTTAATAGTAATTTCGAAATCTTTAGTCTTGTATTTTACTTCTGAAACTTCAGCTTTAGATACAAACTTGATAAGATTTTGTATGTCTTTAATGTCCATAAAATTGATATTTGATTTGCTGTCAAAGATACCAAAAAAACACAAAAAACAACAAAAAACCGCCGAAATTTATAAAAATTGGGCGGTTTCTGTATTAAAACGAGTGTTTTTCGATGAAAAGCGACTCTTAGTTTTCTTCAGTAGTAGCTACTTCTTTTTCCATTACTACTTTACCTCTGTAGTAAAGTTTTCCTTCATGCCAGTGAGCTCTGTGGTATAAATGCATTTCTCCTGATGTTGCATCTTTTGCTAATTGAGGAACTACAGCTTTATAATGAGTTCTTCTCTTATCTCTTCTTGTAGACGATTGTCTTCTCTTTGGATGTGCCATTTTGTAATAACTTTTTTAATTGATGAGTGATGAGATTCGCCATCTCATCATTAAACTATTTAATTTTTATTCTTTAAATTTTTTAGTGCGTCCCATCTTGGGTCACTTTTTTGTTCTTCCTCTTCTATTTCTTCTGGACTGAATTTTTCAAGGATTTCCAAATCTTCATCACTTATATTGGGTGATAATTTTTTCATGGGTATTGAAAGTGCCACATTTTCATATATCAATTGTGAAATATTAAAAGCATGGTCGTTGGTAGGAATGGTGATAACGTCTTCTTCGCTGTCATCATATTCTTCCCCAAACTTTACCAAAATACCGATTTGGTTTTCAATAGGGTACATAAAATCTTCGTTGGTGATATCACAAACCAATTCTACTATACCATCTACTTTGATTTCAAATTCTAAAAAAGTAGTGTGTTTATCAAGTAAAACATCTACTTTGATTTTAGGATTTGTAAATTCTTGATCAGTCTCAAATAATTGAAAGAACTCTTTATCTATCTCAAATTTGAACTCGTGTTTGCCGGTTTTTAAACCAGAAAAGCTTACGTCGTAGTTTCTTAACTTGTCCATAAAATGAGTGTGCAAAAATATGCATTTTTTTTAATATTACAAATTAAATTCATAACAAATTAATTTTAATTCGTTTACAGATTTTATATTTCGTTTTCTACAGGTAGGTCTTCATCTATTCCATTGTCGGAAGGCATTCTTTTGGGCTGCAGACGATTGCTCATCAAATCTTTATAGTCATTTCTATGATTGAAAATTTTAATGGCCGTAAAAATTGCCTCTACAAAGCTTCGTTCATCGGCAATGTTTTTTCCCGCAATATCATAAGCCACACCATGATCGGGAGAGGTTCTGATAAAAGGAAGTGCTGCAGTGTAGTTTACGCCTTCTTCATAAGCTAATGTTTTGAAAGGAGCTAATCCCTGGTCGTGGTACATTGCTAAAACGGCATCGTAATTTTTATATTTTGAAGGCTGGAAATAGCTGTCTGCAGGAAAAGGGCCAAAAGCGAGAATTCCGCTGTCTGAAAGTTCTTTTATTGCTGGAGAAATGATTTCTATTTCTTCATTTCCGATAACTCCACCATCACCGGAATGTGGATTTAAACCTAAAACTGCAATTTTGGGTCTTCTGATAGCGAAATCTTCAATTAACGTTTGATTTAAAGCGCGGATTTGTTTTTTTATTTTTTCTTTAGAAATGTTTTCAGCAACCTGCGAGATAGGAATGTGGTGTGTAGAAACTGCTACTTTCAAATCCTCTGACACTAAAAACATTAATCCTTTTTTATTAAATTTTTCTTCAAAATAACCAGTGTGACCTGCATGTTTGAAACCCATTTTTACCATCTCATCTTTGTTGATGGGCGCAGTTACCAAAACATCAATTTCACCTTTCATTAAAGCTTCAGTTGCGGCTTCTAATGAATCTATTGCCATCTTTGTAGATTCTTCTGTTGGTTTTCCCAGTTCTACATTAGAATTTTCTTTCACAAGATTCACCATATTGAGCTTTCCGTTTTGGGCTTGCGAAGCTTCAGTAATGTAGTTGAAGTTTAAGTTTAGCTTAAAAAGATTTTTTTGATAGGTGAAAAGTTTACCTGACCCAAAAATAACTGGAGTGAAAAAATCTGTAATGGTTTTGTCAATCAGAGACTTCATGATGATTTCAGGGCCAATGCCGTTGAAGTCACCAATTGAAATTCCTACTCGTACTTTATGGTTTTTTGGGCTCATTTTGATTATCTTTGAAGATTATAATTTTACAAATTTAGCAAAAAATAATATGTTCACAGGAATTATTGAAGCAGTAGGAGTTATTGAGAAGATACAAGAAAACGGAACGAATATAGACTTTACCCTAAGTTGTCCCTTTACGAACGAACTAAAGATCGATCAAAGTCTTGCTCATAACGGCTGTTGTTTAACGGTTGTTGAGATCAAAGATGATCAGTATGTGGTTACGGCAATCAATGAAACTTTAGAAAAAACAAATTTAGGTAAATGGAAAGTAGGAAGCGTTGTTAATTTGGAGCGCTGCATGATGATGAATGGAAGGCTTGATGGGCATATCGTACAAGGTCATGTAGACAAAACCGGAGAAATTGTGAGCATCGAAAACAAAGATGGCAGCTATTTTGTTACTGTAAAATACAATTCAGAAGGTAATTTTGTTACAGTGCCTCAAGGCTCTATCACGATGAATGGAATTAGTTTGACGGTAGCTAAAAGTGAAGATTTTCAGTTTTCTGTAGCGATCATCCCATATACTTGGGAATTTACCAATATGAATACTCTTCAGGTAGGCGATAAAGTCAATCTTGAATTTGATATTATTGGTAAGTACATTTCAAAATTAATTAGCAGGCAGAATGGCATTTAATAAATATAAAGGATATAGCTTAAGAAACCGTGTATTTTTCGGATTCTTATTAATATGTCTTTTAAGTGTTGCCGCATCTTCTCTGGTTCCTTACTTTGTTTTGCGAAATAACGCGTTGGAGCAGAGTAAAATTGACATGCAGGAGAAGACCAATGCGGTGATGGCCTATTTTGATTATGCTTTAAGTCGTACGACGGTACAAACGCAAGACCTTAGGAAGGTGTTGGGAAATAAAATATTTGAGATTGCAGATATTAATCAACATGATATAATTGTTTATGATCTGAAGGGAAATTATTTACTGTCAAATAAGGATTTGAATCTGGTTGATCGTAAAAAGGTTCCGATGGATATCGTTAATAAACTTTTGTCAAAAGAGACGAGATATGACGTTCGTGGCTATGATGCTACCAAAGATGCAGTCTATACTTCGTCATATCTCGTTCTGAAAAATAATATGTGGGAACCTATCGGAATTATCTATATTCCTTTGTATCATAATGAGTCTGCTTATATGGAAGTTTTACATAAGTATGTGATTTATATTCTTTTAATAGACTTAATTATTATTGTTTTCAGTATCTGGCTTAGTTGGGTTACATCAAATAATTTAGCTAAAAATATTACGAAATTCTCTGATATGATTACGCGTATCACTCTTTTTGAAAATGAAATGCGCCCTATTAAATATTATAAAAATGATGAGTTGAATGCTTTGGCGAGAGCGTATAACAGGATGATTCTTCAAATTCAGGATCAAAAAGAAAGGCTTCGTTTTAAAGCGTCAGAAGAAGCGTGGCGAGAAATGGCAAAACAGGTTGCTCATGAAGTGAAAAATCCTTTAACGCCAATGAAGCTGACTATTCAGAATTTTGAAAGAAAGTTTGATCCCCAAGATCCAAATATTACAGAAAGAGTAAAGCAGATGAGTAAAACAATGGTTGATCAGATCGATGTTATTGCGACAGTAGCTTCTGCCTTTTCAGAATTTGCAAAACTTCCCGAAAAAAATAATGAAGTCATCAATCTGAATAATGAGATAGAAGATATTTTAAGGGTTTTCAACGATGATCAGATATTTGTTCATTCTAATAAGAGCAATATTATGATTACGATGGATCGTGTTTTCCTTTCGAGAATTATTACCAATTTGGTTACTAATGCTAAGCAGGCAAAAAGTGATGATAGAGATTTGTTGGTGAATGTAGATATTGAGCAGCATCAGAGAAGGGTCATAATTTCTGTGCAGGATAACGGAATCGGAATTCCTGAGGGTATGTATGAAAAGATTTTTGAGCCTAATTTTACCTCTAAAAATAGTGGGATGGGACTTGGTTTATCAATGGTTAGAAAAATGGTGGAAGACTATAAAGGAGAAATTTCTGTGAAATCTGAAGTAGGAAAAGGTTCTACATTCATCATTACTTTACCGACTAATTTATAGTGAAACCTTTTACATTTAAACAGTTCGAAATTCACCAGTCAAAAAACGTCTTCCGTGTAGGAACAGACGGTGTTTTGCTGGGGGCTTTAGCGAATGTGCAAAATGTTTCTAAAGTATTGGAAGTAGGGACGGGAACGGGTTTAATTTCCCTAATGTTGGCGCAAAGGAACTCTCAGGCAGATTTTTTAGGAATTGATATTAATCAAGAAGCGGTAAGCCTTACTCGAAGTAATTTTGAACAGTCTCCTTTTTATTTAAGACTAAAAAATATTCTCCAGGATTTTAAAGTTTTTCAATCTGAAGAAAAGTTTGATCTAATTGTTTCAAATCCACCTTATTTTGAAGAGTCGGATTCTGAAAAAGATAAACTGGCACGTCAAACAGTTGAGTTAAATTTCTTACAACTGATTTCAAAATCTTCAGAATTACTTTCTGAAAATGGTATTTTATCTGTAATTATTCCTTCTGAAGCTGGAAGTTGTTTTGTTAGAATAGCTATTGAAAATCAATTATTTATGATTCGGAAGGTTAGTGTTAAGGGAATTGAACATTCAAAAGTAAAACGATTGGTCTTAGAATTTTCTTTAACGAAAAAAGAAGTCGAAGAATCTGAATTTATTATAGAAAAAAGTCCGAGAAAATACTCGGACCAATATCTTGAACTCACCAAAGAGTTTCATGTATTTAAAGAAGTTAGAAGTTAGTGTTTTCTAAATTTCTTAATCTTTTAATTTATTCAAATAATTCTGCTGTATCCAATACAGAAACTTTTCCGTCCTCACATCTGATTGCTTCTCCCGGGAAATTTTGAATCATGTGATAATCGTGAGTTGCCATTACGACAGCAGCGTGATTTTCTTCAGCTACTTTTTTTAACAGCGTCATAATTTCGTTAGAGGTTTCAGGGTCTAAATTTCCTGTTGGCTCATCTGCTAAGATTAAGTCTGGGTGATTAAGAAGAGCTCTTGCAATGGCGATACGCTGTTGTTCTCCACCAGAAAGTTCATGCGGCATTTTATGCTTTTTCCCCTTCATGTTTACACTTGAAAGTACTTCATTGATGCGCTCATCGATTTTGTGCTTGTCACTCCATCCTGTAGCTTCCAGTACAAATTTTAAATTTTTTTCAACCGTTCTGTCAGAAAGCAACTGAAAATCCTGGAAAACAATTCCTAGCTTCCTTCTTAGGTTAGGAACGTCTGATGCTTTTAATTTAGCCAAATCAAAACCTACGACCTCAGCTTTTCCTGCAACCAAAGGAATATGTCCGTAAAGAGTCTTCAAAAGAGAACTTTTTCCAGAGCCTGTTTTTCCGATAAGGTAGCAGAATCTTCCTTTTTTAATAGTAAGGTTAACATCGGAAAGTACCGTAAAGCTTTTTTGGGCAATCTTTGCGTTTTGCAGAGTTACAATAATGTCTCCGGTGATATTTGTATGTGGCATAAATTTAATTTTTATTGGCTTTACAGAAAGCGCTTTTTTCAGATTTTAAAAATAAAAAAAGATATTCTATAAACCTAAAAATTAATATATTTTAACAACAAAAAATGCCTGAAAAAGTACTTTTCAAGCATAATCTGTATATTGTAACTAAAGAATTATCTTTTAGCTCTTGCAGAACTTACTGAAAGGCTTTTTCTGCCTTTAGCTCTTCTTGCAGCTAAAACTCTTCTACCGTTTGGTGTAGACATTCTTTCTCTGAAACCGTGTTTGTTTCTTTTCTTTCTTTCTGATGGCTGGAACGTTCTTTTACTCATTACTATATATTTTAGTCGTAATTATCTATTAATTTTCAGGTTGCAAAGATATCATTTTTTTTATTAGATACAAATATTACCTTTCTTTTTTTGAAATATTTTTAATTGATTTATAGAGGGGTTAATGAAAAAAACTGTATGTATGCTATTTTATATTTACTATTCATTCCGTTTAAAACCTCTATCTTTGGAAACTCAAATTTAAAGAAAATGTTTACACCTTCAGAACTTTTAGAAATCAATCAGCTTCTTGTACCGGAAAATAAAATTGTTATTCTTACCCATTATAACCCGGATGGAGATGCTATTGGCTCAAGTTTAGGGTTGAAACATTACTTAAAAGCAAAAGGTTTGGAAGCTGAGGTTGTTGTTCCCAACGATTTTCCTAAGTTTTTGAAATGGATGCCGGAAGCGAAAAAAAATATTGTAGGCGAATACAAAAGAAAAGTAGCCTTTGACATGATTAATGAAGCCGATGTTATTTTCTGTTTAGATTTCAATTCTCCTGCAAGAATCGGAATTTTAGGAGATTGGCTGATGAGAGCAAAGGCAAAAAAAATTCTTATCGATCATCATCAACAACCTGAAGATTTTGACTTTGTATATTCAGATACGGTTATTCCCGCAACTTGCCAGATGGTTTATCATTTCATTGAAGCAATGGGTGATGAAAACTTAGTGAATAAAGATATTGCAGAATGTTTGTATACGGGTATTATGACAGATACTGGTGGTTTCCGTTTCCGTTCTACAAGTGCGACTACGCATAGAATTGTTGCTAATTTAATTGAAAAAGGAGCAGACCCGTCTGTGATTACATCCAATACTTGGGATACGAATACCGTTTCACGTTTACATTTATTAGCACTGATTTTAGGTAGAATAGAAGTAGTAAATGACGGAAAAGTTGCGGTATTATATTTAACGAGAACAGAACTTAAGGAATATGGTTTTCAGAAAGGCGATACAGAAGGTTTTGTAAATTACGGATTGAGTATTGTTGGGGTAAGAATGGCAGCATTCTTCATGGAAGATCTTTATGAAGATTTCATTAAAATTTCTTTCAGAAGTAAAGATGATGTTGATGTAAATCAGTTTTCAAGAAAATATTTCAGCGGTGGAGGTCACATCAATGCAGCAGGAGGAAAGTCTATGGAATCTTTACCAGACACGATTGAAACTTTTAAAAGCAGAATTGCCGAGGAGAATTTGTAGTTAAATAGTTAGTTGTAAAAATTCATAACTAATAATTCTAAACTTATAACTTCTTATAGCCTCGTTCCTCAAGGTTATTACAAGTATATTCATACACTTCCTGAAACATCACGTCCAGAAACTTTTTATTGAAAAGGCTGAATTTGGTCATTTTGGGAGGGTCTAAAAATATGTCGCAATGACTTGCCTTAGAATAAACAGATTTTGCAATGGCTAAATGTAAGATACGGTCAAATTCTTTCATTAAACTCATGTTTTCCAATCCGTCATAACTGATGGAATTTACGTGTGAGGCAATCAAAAAGTCACATTTATCGATAATGGGTTCTATCGGAAGATTGTCTAAAACTCCACCATCTACATAAATTTTTTCACCAATTTTTACAGGAGGTAAAACAAAAGGAACGCTTGAAGAAGCTAAAAGAGGTCCGAAAAGTTCACCTTCAGAGAAGAAATCAACAATGCCATGGGTCATTTCTGTGGCAGCAACATACATTGGGATTTTTAAAACTTTAAAATCGTCTTCAGGAAAATGATCAGTAAAAAGTTTTAGAATAAATTTTGAACTGAAAATCCCGTTTTTAGAAAGCTTTAGATAAGAACGTGAGAAAAAAGTTGTATTTCTTACAATTTCCATCATTTCATCAGGCGTTTTTCCGAACGAATAGAATGCACCTACAATAGATCCTGCACTTGTTCCCGAAATAATATCCGGTTTAAGGTTGTATTCTTCTAATGCTTTTAAAACAGCTATGTGAGCAATTCCGCGCATTCCGCCGCCGGAAAGTGTAAGTCCTATAATGGGTTTCTTTTTTTTGAAAGAAAATAAATTCATTGAAAAATTTAAGCCTTACTAAGATATGATTTTAAATATAAACGGTATCCAAGTTTAATAAATGATTTTAAAGGACCAATTTTTTTGGTAAATGATGCAGAAGCTCGGTGTTGATAATTTCGGCGCAGATAGAAGGTTTTTCCCAATGTCCGTTGTGTCCGCAGTCAAGAACATAAGATTTGATATTGGTGCGGTCTGGAAGGTTTTTAATAGTAGTTTCTGTTTTTACTGCATTGTCATGTTTTCCGGCAAGAACTAAGATTTTACATTCCAAATTTTCTAAAATATGTTTTTTATCTGTTCTTTCTACCATTCCTTTTACACAGGCTAAAGCTCCAAGATTATTCGTTGAAAGGGCGACTTCCAAAGCGGTCTCTATTTTCCCTTCCAGAACGTCTCTTTCATTAGGATTAAATAAATTCGGAACTCCAGCTCTTGCATAATGAGCAAAGGCATCTTTTATGATTCTGTAGCTTTTTTTGCGCTGTTCTTTTTTCTCTTCATCATCCGGAAAATAAGTAGAGAAAAATAAAGTCAGACTCTTTAAATATTCAGAAAATTGCTCGGCAAATGCTAAAGAAACGTAACCGCCCATCGAATGACCGAGCAAATGGATGTTCTTTAAATCTTGATGATCTAAAACTTTTTTTACCTCTTCAGCCATCATTTCCATGGTGTGGATTTCGGCTAAAATATCAGATTTTCCATGTCCGGGAAGGTCTATTTTTAGTAGAGTAAAATCTTGGGAAAGGTATTTTTCAAGGTCGCTCCAGATTGAAATATTTTCCATAAAACCATGAAGTAGAACCAATGTCTCTTTTCCGTTGCCTTTTTTTTCAAAATTGAGCATAATCTTAGAATTTTAGTATTTAATATCAATATAGTCTACAAATCCTGAACCATTCACCATATCCTGAAGTCTGTACGTTTTTCCACCGTCTTTAGAAGCAAAAGTTTTGGTACCTTTTCTTGTGTAAGGTTTTCCATTGTCATTTTCTGGAATTTTTTGGGTGATTTCTCCAGTGAAATTCATGTGTTTTGCAGAAACTACTTGTACAAAACCTTTAATAGTTACCGAATTATTTCCTGATTTAATACTTCCTGAAACATTATAATTATCTCTTTCGCCTTCAATTTTTGTGAAATTTACAGTTCCTGAATATTTGGGTGAACTGTCATTCTGATAGAAGAATTTATGACTTCCGCTGAAATCTTTAAAACGGTTTTCACTGTTTTGTGCTTTAATGCTGTCGTTCAGTTTTGTTCTTGCAGCATTGATGGAGTCTACTATTTTTGTACTGTCAACTTTATTGTTAACTTCTGTAGTTTCTTTTTTTGAGCATGAAAAGCTAAGGATTCCGATTCCGGCTAAAATTAAAACGTTTTTCATCATGGTTTGAAATTTACGCTCAAATTTATAAAAAAAGAGCATTATAAAAATGCTCTAAGGTTTTATTTTATTACGTTTTCGTAAACTTTCTTTTCCCAAGGTTTGATGTCGCTTATTCCGTATCGTTCTTTTTTAGAAATTGAAATATTATCCATCATATCTACAAAATTTTTGTAATTCGCATCATCGGTCGGTTTTACAATGATGGTGAAAATTTCTTTTTTCGGAGCCTTTTCATAAGCCTTAGAAATTATTTTTGAAACATTCAATCCGTTGTAGTCTGTTTCTTTTAACCCTGCTTCTGTAAGGTCTTCTTGATTGCTTTGATGATAAAAAATTCTGTTGTTTTCTCCAATGATAAAGGTGATTTGATTACGTTGGTCAATATCATAGTTTGTGGGAATTGGATTAGTATCTTTTCCAGGCAATCCCAAATCCATTACATTAGGTTTTGTAAAACTTGAGGTAAACATGAAAAACATCAATAATAAAAAATTTAAATCGACCATTGGTGTCATATCGATTTTAATCGGTTTCTTGTTTTGTTTCCCTCCGGATTTTTCTTTGGTAATAACTTCAGCCATAATTCAGTTTTTTTAATATTGAACAAATTTTTAAAATCAGTGAGATTTTATTTCACTTTAAATTGATTCGATGCAAAGTTTATACCTAAATTTTGTTAATGTTAAAAATTTAACAAATGAATTATGCTTTTGGTTGTAAATGTATTATTTTGAGATAATAATTTTTTTACACACAATAGTTGTTCCCTGATGTTCAACTTGTATGATGTAATTTCCGTTAATTAAACCAGAAGTATTCAGTGAAACATTTTTTCCGGAATATTTTTTAGATGAAATTTTTCTTCCTGATGCATCAGTAATGCTTATTGTGGTTTCAGACGGGAGGTTGTCTATATTCACAAAATCTTTTGTAGGGTTTGGGTAAATAGATATGTTGTTTTTAATGCTGCTTTCGTTAGTGCTTAAAAATGCTCCAAGCTTTACAATCCATGCATCACCATTTCCATGGTATCCTGTAACGTCTCCATCTGCAGACTGGGTTATTCCCGCAATAATAAACCCTCCGTCATTGGTTTGTTTTATAGAATACGCATCTTCAAAACCGCTTCCGCCTAATGATTTTTGCCATTCTATAATTCCAGAGGAACTTAGTTTTAAAATCCAGTAATCGTTGCTTCCATGGTTTCCTGAGACATCTCCGTCTAAAGATTGAGATCCGCCTGCAACAATGTATCCTCCATCTGAAGTTTGTTGGATAGAAAAAGGATAATCATTTCCTGAACCACCAAAATATTTTTGCCATAGTGTATTGCCATTAGAGCCTAATTTTGCTATGCAATAATTTGATGTTCCAAAGGTTGTAGGAACTTCGGAATTTTGAGAGTTAGATGGTCCAGCCACAATATATCCTCCTTCAATCTGTTGAATAAATTGTGCGGTATCTGCAAGATTACCGACTAATGATTTTTCCCACTGTATAGTTCCTAATGAATCTAACTTCACAATCCAAAAATCGTCGTTTCCATTATTGTGCGTAACGTCTCCATTGGAAGAAGAAGCTCCACCAGCAACAATATAGCCCCCATCTGAAGTTTGCTGAATAGAATTTGCTGCATCATGAAGACTTCCGCCCAAAGATTTCTGCCATTGTATAGTTCCTGAAGGGTCTAATTTTACAATCCAATAATCAGAATTTCCATGATTTCCTGTGACGTCTCCGTTTGTGGAATTAGATTCACCTGCTACAATATATCCTCCATCAGAAGTTTGCTGAACAGAATTTGCGGCATCTCTATTACTTCCACCTAGAGATTTTTGCCATTGTATAGTTCCTGAAGGGTCTAATTTTACAATCCAGTAATCAGCATTTCCATGATTTCCTGTGACGTCTCCATTAATAGAATTAGATTCACCTGCTACAATATATCCTCCATCAGAAGTTTGTTGAATAGCATTTGCAATATCACTATAACTTCCACCCAAAGATTTCTGCCATTGTATAGTTCCTGAAGCATCTAATTTTACAATCCAAAAATCAGTATTTCCATGATTTCCTGTGACGTCTCCGTTTGTGGAATTAGATTCACCGGCAACAATGTATCCTCCATCAGAAGTCTGCTGTATCGATTTTGCAACATCGCTATAGCTTCCGCCTAAAGATTTTTGCCATTGTATGGAAGGAGTTGTCTGTGCATTCAGAGCTGAAAAAGAAATAAGAAAAAAAGAAAAAGTAAATTTTGAATATTTCATAAGCGATTGATTTTAGGTTGGTTGTCTAAATATAAATAATTTTATTTATATGAATAATGATAAGCCATATTAGATTGTTAAAAACAAAAAACTCACACTTTTCAGTATGAGTTTTAAATATATTTAAAAAAAAAAATTATTTATTGTTCTTGAAGTAATTGACACCACATTCCAGGAATTTTTTAAATTTCTCTTTTTCCATATAACCAGAAACCGGAGTATTGATTACTTTTCCATCAGGAGTTAAAAGAACGTAATGAGGCTGCGAATTATTATTAAAATTAGCGGTTTGGAATAAACTCCATCTGTCACCAATTGTTTTCACTTTCTTCACCTGTCCGTCTCCTAAATCGATTTTAGTTTTTTGGTCTTCAGGAAGCTCTTCTTTGTCGTCTACGTAAAGAGAGGCAAGTACAACATCATTCTGAAGAATTGGTAAAATATCCGGCTCGCTCCAAACAAATTCTTCCATTTTTCTGCAGTTTTCACAGCCGTACCCTGTAAAGTCAATTAGAATTGGTTTGTTTTCTTTTTTGGCGAGTTCAATAGCATTAAAGAAATCATGTTCAGGGTGCATTCCCAGAATTCCGTCTTTTTCGTCATGGAAATAACTAACATTCAAAGGAGGCAAAATTCCGCTTAATAGTGCTAGTTTTGGTCGTTCTGCAGGAATTAAACCCTGAATTAAATAAACAACAAAGCCAATTCCTAAAACTCCAATAATCTTTCTTGTAATAGAAATTTTCGGTTTCTTGTCATCGTGAGGGAATCTTATCAATCCGAATAAATAAATAACCAATCCAATCGCAACTACGATCCAGATTGCGATAAACAGTTCTCTTTTAATTAAGAATGTTTTAGAAACTAAATCTGCTTTTGATAAGAATTTTAAAGCCAAAGCCAATTCCACAAAACCTAAAACTACTTTCACGGTATTCATCCATCCTCCCGATTTTGGAAGACTTTGTAAAGCCTGCGGGAATAACGCCAGTAATCCGAAAACAATCGCCCAAGCCAATCCGAAACCTGCCAAAGCAAACGTTAGTAACATTGGAACGTTTGCCGAACCTGTAATGGCACTTCCCAATAAACTTCCCAAAATAGGACCTGTACAAGAGAAAGAGACAATTACCAAAGTTAAAGCCATAAAGAAAATACCAATCATTCCACCTGCTTCTTCTGCTTTTGAAGATTTATTGGCAATCGAACTTGGTAATGTTATGTCGTAGTATCCGAAGAAACTTCCTGCAAAGAAAATAAAGATGATAAAGAAAACGATATTCAGCCAAACGTTGGTAGAAATTTCGTTGAAAATATTTCCTGCGATTCCATCAATTAAATGGAAAGGAAGACTTAATAAAACAAAAATTAAAAGAATGAAAAACCCATACACCAAAGCGTCTCTTTTCCCTTTTGCCGGATTTTTATTTCCTTTTGTAAAGAAAGAAACCGTTAATGGAATCATAGGGAAAACGCATGGCGTAAGCAAAGCGATTAATCCTCCAATGAAACCTAATAAAAGATACGTCCAGTAATTTTCATCAATTTTAGATGAACCCGTTCCGCAATCTGTTAATGGTTTTGAGATATCAATCGAAGCTACTTTTAATTGTTTAGGATCTAATTTTGCAGTCTCAACAATTGTAGAATCTCCTTTTACAGGATTTCCGGTAAGCGTTTCAACAACTTTAGCAGAATCTTTAGTTGCCTCAGTTTTATCATCAGCTACAGCTTCTTCTGTTACTCCTGTTGGAGTAATTTTTTTGTTGAATTCTAAAGTATTCGGAGCAAGACAAACTCTGTCATCACAAGTCTGATACGTGATTTCAGCAACGACGTCTCCTGCTTTTGTAGGATCTTTTAATTTAAATTTTTGCTTAAAACCAGCAGAATTGGAATAATAAATAATCGTTCCGCCAAAAGCTTCAGAAAATTCTTCATGTTTTTTTCCTACTTCCTGAAATTTTCCAATCAGTTCTATGTTTTTTCCAGAAACGACATATTCTGTTGGGATTCCTGTGTCTTCCGGGATGTCTCTCGAATAAATGTGCCATCCACTTTCAAGCGTTGCATTCAAAACGGCTTCGTATTGGTTGTTACCCAATTCGTTGACGGCGAATTTGAATTTTACAGGATTTTTGATCTGAGCATTAATTCCTGTTGCCAAAAACAGGAGAATTAGTAAAAACCAGTTTTTAAATTTCATTGTACTTTTAATTAAAAATTGTGAGAACCTTTCTAGATTTCTCATCTTTTGCGTATCGCCTATTTTATTCAGGAAATAATGCCTTCCACAGCGTTGTTTCCGTCAATCATTGGCCTATTTTTTTTTGCTTCGCTAAAATAGCTAATTTTTTGTCCTTAAAAAAACTAAGAAACTTTCTTTTTGCTTAAGAACTTAATCTCTAAAAGTCATTTTTTGATACATCTGTTTTTAATAACAATTTAAAAGCATTTTTTTTGTGCTGACTTTTCATTAAAATCAAATTGATTTTCTAAATACGTTTAATTTGTTTAAAACCTTAAATTTTAAAAATATTTTTATAATTGGCTTAAAATGTCCTCCAGTGAAGCTCTTTCTTTGTAATCTGGATTAAAATGTCTCCACGCAATTTCTTTATTTTCATTAATAATGAACGTAGCAGAAACCGGAAGTCTTCCAGATTGGTCGGATCTACTGTTTGTAAAATCATCTTTTAATTTTGAGTTGTAAAATTCCAACGTTTTTTGATCAGGAGTGTACAAAACATCAAATGCCTCTGCTATTTTGTAGCCTTCATCATACAAAACCGTATATTTTGTATTGGTTTTCTCGATTGTTTTTTCAATAAACTCTGGCTTTTCGGGTGAGATGATGACCAGTCTTGCATTTTTATTTTCTAATTCGGGAGAAAGATCCTGTAGATCTTTCACATACTTATTACAGTAGGGGCACCATTGCCCGCGGATAAATACCAGAATGATTTTCTGCTTTTGATCATTCAAAGAAAACGATTCGCCAAACTGATCTTTTGCGGTGAAGTTTTTTATTTTGTCACCCACCATTTTTCCTTTTACCTGATCAATAGATTTTATTGCATTTTTGGTCTTTTTGTTGGTCATGCTTTTTTGGAGTACCGCATTTCCTACCTGTAAAAATTGCTGGGCATTATAATATCCGAAATCATATTGTACAAGTTTACCTTTGCCATCTAAAAACAAAAATGAAGGATAATTGACGATTTTGAATTTCTTCACCAGTTCAATACCGTCTTTATTATTTTCGGCATCTATGGCGAGATTTATAAAATGTTCATTAAAAAATTCTCCCAGTTTCTCATCGGGAAATGTATTCTTCTTCATCAATTTACATGGGCCGCACCAGGTTGTAAATAAATCGATGAAGATGAGTTTGTTTTCTTTCTGGGCAATCTTTTTTGCTTCTTCCAAATTTATATTTTGAAAATTAATGCCTTTTTGTGCACTTACAGAAATCCCTACCAATAGGAAAATACTGTATATAATTGTTTTGAACATAATAATTTTTTTAAGTTCTGGTTAATATTTAATCATGTATTGCTAGTTTTTTAGATGTTGAATATTAATCAATCAACCATCAATCAAAAACTAGCAGCTATTTATTAAGTTCCTCAGAAAAAGAAAAATCACCCGAGAGGTAGGTGATTTGTTTTAATTTATTGATTTTCAGATTAAAAACTTTCGTTTTTTATTTTTCGAATCTGTTCTACGCATTTGTACTTTTGGTTTTGCGCATTATGCTTGCTAGAATATTTATATTTGTCTTGAATCTCCTCGATACTTTTATTTCGGATGAAAATATCATGAATTAGATTCTGGCAATGAGTAGATATAGACTGTAGGTAGCCGGTAAGTTTTTCCCAGTAATATTTTTCGTTTTCAATAGCCGAATTTATTTCCTCTTGATGCTCTATAAAGTAGGTTTCGGGAAATTCAATATAAAAACTTCTGTTTTTTAGTTTTTTCAACCACAGATTTTTAGAAATTCCCACAATATAATTACCTAGACAGGTGTAAACTTCAAAATTATCTCGATGTAGTTTTTCATAAAGGATTAACAAAGAATCTTGAAAAACGTCTTCAGCATCTTCCAAGCCTCCTTTATTATTGAGAATGAATTTTTTGGTAAAGACAAAATACTGTTGGTATAAAATACCAAAGGCGGTGTTGCTGTCTGCTATAAAATCTTCGATGGCTAAAGAATTGGCAGTTCTTCTATCCATTGTACAATTACTTTTTTGGGTGTATCGTTGTTTGCCTGAAATCTGCGGTCTTGTCGGTAAGGAATTATTCCTAAAATCTGGTCTTCACCGTCGCACAAAATCCAGATGTTTTCTTTTTCTAAAACAGAGATTTTTTCGTCTTTAAAAAATTTCGATACTTTCTTTTTTCCAGTAAACTTTACAGGATAAAAAATATCCCCCTCTTTTTTTGTTCTTAATTTTAGGGGAAAAATAAGTTTTTCAGCATCAAATTGCCAGATAAAATCTTTAGGCGCATTGATGTGCTCAGAAATATCAATGTTTAAGCTATTTTGATTCAAATCAAGACCATTAGTTAAAATGATTTCTTCTGTTTTTTTTGATTCTGAATTCAAGTTGCTGAAAATTAATTCGTTTCTATTGGTGCTTAGCTTGAATTCTTTAGAGTGAAAAGAACTTCCCGTTTCTGCTGAGAATATCTTTTGAGTTTCCTCAGGCTGAGTAAATCCATATTTTTTTAAAATCTCAAACTTTACAAAATCGCTTTCCAGAGCCAGTTTTTCTTTTGATAAAATTTTGTATTCTTTATTGCTAATTAAAAGTTTTGATTCGATCTCCTGAATTTGTTTTTCTACAAAATCTTTTGTTTGATTTAAATAGAAAATACTTTTACCAAAATTTTCCAAAAAGTTTTCATTGGTTTCAGATAATTTAGGAACAATTTCGTTTCGTATCTTGTTTCTTAGATAATCGCTTTTTTTATTGGAAAGGTCTTCGCGAAATTTGATCTTGTTTTCTTCTGCAAAACGGTAGATTTCTTCTTTTGAAACACTTAATAGCGGTCTGAGTATATTATTTTTATTGGCAGGAATTCCGCTTAAACCATTGATGCCGGAAGCTTTTGAAAGATTAATCATAAAGGTTTCCAACTGATCATTCAAGTGATGAGCGGTGACCAAGAAGTCTAAATTCTCTTTCTCCTGAATTTTTCTGAAAAATTGGTAGCGAATTTCTCTTGCCCAAAGCTGAATAGAATTTTCCGGCTTGTTATCAATTTCTGAAACTTCATATAAATGAAATTTAATATTGCTGTTTTTACAGAAATCTTCCACTACTTTTTGATCAGAATCAGAATCTTCACCCCGAAGTTTATAATTAATATGCGCAACCTGAAACTCGTATCCCGAATCTCGTAATTCGTTAAAAAGATAGGCTAAAACCATAGAATCTGCACCTCCGCTTACTGCTAAAAGATAGGTTGGGTTACCTGATGATCGGGTAAGATTTTGAAGCTGTTTTTCAAATGCGGATTGTGTAAGCATAATGCTCAGAATTTCTTTTGAACAAAGATAATCCTATTTATTAAAATGAATTTTGTTACCTTTGAAATCGTTTAAAAAGTTTATTTATGAAGATTTTTAAAGTTTTATTGGCTTCAGTAGTGGTGTTGGGAATGACATCTTGCGTTAGTAAGAAGCAGTATGATGCTCTAAGTGGCAACTACAAACAGTGTATTGAAAATATTGGTGAGAGACAACGTGAAATTCAGGATCTGAAAGGTCAGAATTCTACATTGACGGCGGAAAATAACTTATTAAAAAGTCAGCATGATGCTTTGAAATCATCTTTGGATGCTTGTCTTTCAAATACAGGAAAAAGTTCATCGAATATTGATAAATTGGTTGGTGAGATTAATGCATCAAACTCTTATATCAAACAGCTTATTTCTGCAAATGCGAAAAATGACAGCTTAAATTTAGCGCTATCAAACAAGCTAAAGAGATCTTTGGATAATATGGCTGATCAGGATGTTCAGGTAAAAGTTCTTAAAGGTGTTGTAATGATTTCATTATCAGATAAATTGTTATACAAAACTGGTGACTATAATGTTTTGCCTGCAGCTCAGGAAGTTTTGGGGAAAGTAGCAAAAGTAATCAACGATTATGATAAATATTCTGTATTGATTGAAGGAAACACAGATAACGCACCATTGAGCTCTGCAAACTTGCCAAGAGACAACTGGGATCTTTCTGCATTAAGAGGTACGGCAATTGCTAAAGTATTACAAAGTCAGTTTGGAGTGGATCCTGCAAGAATTACAGCAGGTGGTCGTTCTGAATACAATCCTAAAGCGACAAACATGAGCGTTTCTGGAAGAGCTGAGAACAGAAGAACAGAAATTATCATCATGCCTAAGCTAGATGAGTTTATGAAATTGATGGATATTGCTCCTAAAAAGTAATAAAACAAAATTTAAATAAAAAAATTCCGATAATCACTTATCGGAATTTTTTTTGTCAAACTACATCTTCTTTTTTCAAGAGTTTTATAATTTGATCCCAGAAATAACTGCGTTTTCTTTTTGGGAAATTATTTTTTGTGGATGACTTGGTGGTCGTGTAATTCTTATCGCCATTCACGGGTAATAAATTTGTTTTCATCATCTTCATTTAAGTATTTTTACCTCCTTTCTTTTGTTTTTGCAGTGTCGCAAAGTTATTGAGCTTTTGCCAACAAAACAATCCGTATTTTTACGGATGTTTTTTTGAGGTATATTCATAATAAGACACAGAATTATTTTAATTAAATTTGAGCAAATAAAAAAATAATGAGTTTTTTTGAAGAAAAAAATCCTGAAATGGATCGATATCTGGAAAATCACGCTTCTTCGGAGCCCGAAATTCTTAAAAAATTAAGAAGAGAAACGTTTCAGAAAACCACTCAGCCGCATATGATTTCCGGTTATCAGCAAGGAAGACTTTTATCTATTATTTCTAAAATGCTGAATCCTAAAAATGTTTTAGAAATAGGTACTTTTACAGGATATGCTACACTTTGCCTTACAGAAGGCTTATCTTCAGAAGGGAAAATAACGACGCTTGATGTGAATGAAGACTTAGCTTATCTTCCAAGAAAATATTTTTCTGAGAGTAAATTTTCAAAGCAAATTAATTTTCAAATTCAGGATGCAAAAGAATTTCTGCGAAATACCGATGAGGTTTTTGATTTGATTTTTATTGATGCTGATAAAGAAAATTATGCCGAATATTTTAGATTAGTTAAACCAAAAACAAAATCGGGCTCTGTCGTTCTGTTTGATAATGTACTTTGGTATGGGAAGGTTTTAGAAGAAAACCCGAAGCAAAAATCTACACAGGTTATTAAAGAGCTTAATGATTTGGTGGCAAAAGATGATGATTTTGAAAATCTTATTTTACCTTTGCGTGACGGAGTGAATTTCCTCAGAAGGAAATAATTTGAGGTTGAGTTTAAGGTTCAAATTTCACAGTATTATTTTTCTCAACCTAAGCCTTAACCTTTTAATTAAAATACAATGAATAAAGGAATTTGTACAGTAACTGTTGCGCCTGTTCGTGCTGAAAATTCAGATAAAGCTGAAATCGTTACCGAAATTTTGTATGGTGAAAGTGCTGATATTTTGGAAGTAAACAAAAACTGGACGAAAATAAAAATGCACTACGACGGCTATGAAGGCTGGATGGATACCAAACAAATTAAACCTGTCACTGAAGAATATCTTGCCAATAGAAAAGTAAATTTAATTACTGAAGATTTTTCTTCGGTAATGACACTTGATGGGAAAACATTATTGTCAATGGGTTCTGAAGTCGAGTTTCCTGCAGTTGCATCAAGAAGAAGCCACGATGTGCGTGAAAGTATTGCCTTGACAGCTAAAGAATTTCTCAACATCCCTTATTTGTGGGGGGGGAAAAGCTTTTTTGCGGTTGATTGTTCTGGCTTTGTACAGTTGGTGTATAAAATCCACAATGTAAAAATGCCAAGAGATACTTATCAACAAGCGGAAATAGGGGAGACATTGAGTTTTGTAGAAGAGAGTCAACCTGGAGATTTAGCTTTTTTTGAAAATTCTGAAGGAAAAATTATCCACGTCGGAATTATGCTTGAAAACCAAAAAATCATTCATGCTTCCGGGAAAGTGAGAATAGACACGCTCGATTCTAGTGGGATTTTTAATAAAGAGATGAATAAGCATACTCATAAACTAAGGGTTATTAAAAGCATCCTTTAAATCTTTATGGAAAGCATTATTTCTACTGTTTTTGATGTGCTGAACTTAGTATTAATCCTTTTTTTATGGATTTATACTTTAAGAGTATTTAAAAAACTTCCGGAAAAAATTCCTACCCATTTTGACTTTGAAGGTAAACCAGATTCTTTTGGTGGAAAAAGATTTATTTTTTTTCTGCCTATTTTGTCATTGATTTTTTACATCGCTTTTTATTTTATTACCAGACATCCCGAGGCTGGAAATTTTCCTGTTGAGATTACCACATCCAACAATGAAACTCAGTTTTTTATCATGATTCTTTTGATGAAATGGCTTATGCTTCTCGTTGTACTTCTGTTTTTAAATCTTCAGGATTATACGATAAGGTATAGTTTTAATGCTGACTCAAAAGCGAGAGTTCATATCTTATTATTTATTCCTTTCATTTTTATAAGTGTAATGGTGGCGATTGTCACCGCTTATATTTATGAATAAAAACCAATATCTTTTTTAAAATTAATAATGAAAACCATAAAAACATTAGCTCAGATTTCAAGTTCTAAAGGGTTTCAGCTCTCAGAAATTTTGGTGAGTTGGCAATATTATACCGAAGAAACGGTAATTCTAGCATATTCAGAGATTAAAAGAAGAGGTATTCAAATCAATGAAGAAATTGAGAAATTAATTACGGCATTTTCTGAATCTCAGGGAAAACCTATTTCTCAACTTGAAACAGAATTGTTTGAGACTAAAAATGTAGCCAATTATCAGGAATATTATGACTCTTTACCTAAATTTTCAGAAACGTCGAATGAAGAAACTAAAAGGCTTGAAAAATTGAGAAGAGATCAAATGTTCCAAAGGGAAGTGATAGAAAAAAAGCAGGCCAATAAAGATATTCTTTACGGCGGATTGTGGTTTGGAGGTGGTCTTGTGGTAACTTTAGTTTCTGTCGCAAGCGGAAAAGGTGGGCCTATTGCTTATGGTGCTGTTATTTTTGGAGGAATACAGTTCTTTAAAGGTTTAATGAAAAGCTAATGAATTTTTTATACAACATATTTGTACATCTCCTCATTTTCGGAATGAGGGTTTTGTCGTTGTTTAATAATAAAACTAAAAAAGGCGTTGAAGGCAGAAGGCGATCTTTAGAGGTTGTAAAAAAAGCATTTTCAAAGACTGATAAAATTTTGTGGATGCATGCTGCAAGTCTAGGAGAATACGAGCAGGGGCTTCCTGTTTTAGAAAAACTTAAAGAAGAATTTCCGACCCATAAAATTTTAATTACATTTTTTTCTCCTTCGGGATATGACAATGTGGTTAAGAAAAAACATATTGCAGATGCGATTTGTTATCTTCCTTTCGATAGAAAAAGTACCGTAAAAGAATTTGTCTCTCAGTTTGATTGTGAATTGTTTTTCACCGTTAAATACGATTATTGGTATAATCTTTTGGCAGAGCTTAAACATAAAAATGTAAAAGCATTTGTTATTTCTGCATTGTTTTATGAAAGACAGTCTTTTTTTACAACCTATGGAAAGTGGTTTGTAAAACAGCTGAAGCAGAATATAACATGGTTTTTTCATCAGACACAGCATTCCTATGTTTTAGCTAAAAGTATTGGTCTACTAAATTCTTCGGTAACTGGAGATACCAGGTTTGACAGGGTAAAGCAATTGAGAATTAGAAACAATCATGTTGATTTTGTTGAAGAATTTCTCAGAAAAGAAAAGGTAATTGTTTTTGGAAGCTCATGGCAAGCGGAAGAAAAAATCGCAAAAATAGTTTCAGAAAAAAATGAGCGTTTAAAAATAATTATTGCTCCACATGATTTGAAAAGAGTAGAAAATTTAAAACAAATTTTTCCTACTGCAATTTTATACAGCGAATTAAAAAACTCTCCAACGCTCCAACGCTCCAACTCTCAAACTCTCATCATCGACAGTATTGGGCTTCTTTCAAAACTCTATTCTTACGCTGATGTTGCAATTGTTGGGGGTGGTTTTCACGATGCAGGCCTTCATAATATTCTGGAAGCTGCAACTTTTGGTGCTCCTGTGATCTTTGGAAATCATTACAGGAAAAATCCGGAAGCGGATCTATTAATTTCTGCAAATGGTGGTAAATCTTTTGAGAACGAAAACTCAGCGGCTCAATTTGTTTTAGATTTATTTAAAGATGAAAAAATACGATTAGAAATGTCTGAAAACGCAAAACAGTTTGTAGATAAACAACCAGATTCTTCAGAACTTATTCTTCAGAAAATCTTATCACTTTAAAAATCCCTGGTTCTTAATGTCTTTTATAATTAAATCAAAATTATCAGGAATTCTCTCGATATTTAACCAATTGAAATCTATTCCGTTATTGATGAAAAGTTTTTCAAGATAAATATTAGCGGTGATTTTATCGTGTGTAACTAAAAGATAGTCATCGATTTCCATCCAATAATCTTCATCTAGTTTTTTAGTTAAAACCAGTGCTTTTACAATTTTATTAATGATATAAAGATAAAGTTTGTAGATGTCATTGAATCTCTGTCGGCTCAGTTTTTCATTACTTTCCAGTATTTCGTTGATCAATAAAAGGTTTAAACTAATATCACCAAATTTATCGGTTGTCACTTTTACGTGTTCGGTAATTTGAGCGCTTATTTTTCGAATCAGTACAATGAAATATTTTTGATTACTGATGTATTTGGAAGCATATTCTACCTTTTCCTTGATCAATTCTTCCATTGCATCGCGTTTCTGGTCAACGGTTTCTTCATCAATCAATTCGAAGTATAATTTTTTAGATAAAATTTCATCCTTTCTCAGGAGCCTGAAAATCAATCGATCTTTTTCAGTTGGTGAAAGTTGACTTAAAGCTGTTTTAAATTCTTTAGAATATTCCATTAATTAAATATTTTTGAATATTTTAGAAATCCGTTCAATGCCCAATTTGCGGTGTAATAAAGAGACTTTAAGATAGAAAAATTCATGAAATCTTTATAAACAAGATATTGGTCTTTTACAATATTCTGTTTTTTTCTCGAGATACTATTTTCACGCATTCTATATTTTGCCATGGTTTTCGGAAGTGGTTTTCCGTTGGGAATTTTCTTTAATAAATTCAGCCACATGACATGGTCTTCTCGTTTACTTCCTTCAGGAAAAAACTCTTTCCCGACTCTTTGAGAATCATACATTGATGAAAGAAGTGAAAATCTACAGGTTTTAAGCAAACTATTAAAATCAACTTCTTTGTCCGCTTTAAAATCTTCAATCTGTGGAACTAAATTTTCATCACATCTTGCATAATTAGAATAAGCAATTTCGGCATTTTCACGCTTCATAAAACTGATCATTTCTTCAAGAAAGTTGGGTTCCCAAAAATCATCAGCATCAAGAAAAGTTATGAATCTTCCGGAAGCCTTTTGCAATGATAGATTCCTTGCATGACCTGCACCACCATTTTTTTTAGCAATAATTAATTTTATTCTAGAGTCTGTATGTTTTTGAATGATCTCAACGGAATTATCTGTTGACTGGTCATCTGTAATGAGCCATTCCCAATCGGTAAACGTTTGATCCATTACAGAGCTGATCGTTTCCTCTAAAAAAGGAGAAGAATTGTAACAAGGCGTAATGATGGAAACTTCAGGCACGTGTTTTTTTGCAAATATAAGGCTTTGTGAATATATTTTCTTCGGAGAATTTTTAATGAAATGTAAATTATAGTTCAAAATTCAAAAAAAATGATTGGATTTTTAAAAAAAATCATAATTTTAACGCTTGAAAAATTTGATCTATGAAGAAATTAGCATTATTTGCAGGATTATCATTATTAGCTTTTACAGGATGTAACGACGACGACGCACCAGAACAGGTGTTTCCTCTTGTTGGAACGTGGTCTCCTACCCAAGAAGTGAGAACACAGGTTCCTGCGGATGGAATTGGTTTTTCTGACCAAATAACATATACAGATTGTCAGAAAGAAGGAAGATGGGTTTTTAATGAAAATGCTTCAGGTAAAAGAACCAATAAAGATATGGTGGGTATGACTCCAACTTGTAGTACTACTTCTGAGCGTAACTTTACGTATGTTTATAATTCTTCTGAGAAAAATTTCGAAATCAAATATCAGGGTACAGTTGTTTCAGATAAAGGTAAAGTGACTTTACTTGACGCTGAAACTTTAAATCTTAAAATTGAAGATACTACAGATCCTACTATTTACAAGTCTACAACTTATACTTTTAAAAGAATTCCGCAATAATAATCAGTGTTTCGATTCTAAATATATGATCTCATCTTTTTGATGAGATCTTTTTGTTTGTAAGAATTACATTGTAATTAATTCAAAATTAAATTTACATTTATTTTATAATCATTATTTTTGTGAAACTAGATTGAGAATTGATAGTGAAATTAATTCTAATATCTAAAGTCTAACATCTAACATCTATAATAAAAGTGTTTTACGATCATCAGCAGATAGAAAAAAAGTGGCAGAAATACTGGGAAGACAACCAAACGTACAAGACTTCCAATAACACAGATAAACCAAAATTTTATGTTCTCGATATGTTTCCGTATCCGTCGGGAGCGGGGCTTCACGTAGGTCATCCGCTTGGATATATTGCATCGGATATTTACGCAAGATATAAAAGACATCAGGGATTTAATGTGCTCCACCCAGTTGGTTACGATAGCTTTGGGCTTCCTGCAGAGCAGTATGCGATTCAAACCGGAACGCATCCCGCGGTTACAACTGAGCAAAACATTACAAGATATGAAGAGCAATTAAGAAAAATTGGTTTCTCTTTCGACTGGAGTAGGGAGGTGAGAACTTCAGATTCTTCTTATTATAAATGGACACAATGGATTTTTATTGAATTGTTCCATTCTTGGTATAATAAAGATACAGACAAGGCAGAATCTATCGATACTTTGATCAAACATTTTGAAGAAAAAGGAACAGAAGGTTTAAATGCCAATCAAAATGACGAATTAAACTTCACTTCAGAAGAATGGAAAAATGCTTCTGAAATTGATAAAGAAGATATTTTATTAAACTATCGTTTAGCTTACAGAGCAGAAACGACGGTGAACTGGTGTCCCGCTTTGGGAACTGTTTTGGCAAATGACGAAATAAAAGACGGAAAATCTGAAAGAGGAGGTTTCCCTGTTTTCCAAAAGAAAATGATGCAGTGGAGCATGAGAATTTCTGCTTACTCTGAAAGATTATTACAAGGTCTAAAAACTTTAGACTGGCCACAACCATTGAAAGATTCTCAGGAGTACTGGATTGGAAAATCTCAGGGAGCGCAGGTTAAATTTTTAGTTGATGGTTTAAAGTTGTCAGTTGATGGTTCTGAAAATCCCGACAACCAACAACCAACAACCAACAACTTTATTGAGGTTTTCACAACGAGGCCTGATACTATTTTCGGAGCGACTTTTATGGTTTTAGCTCCTGAAAATCCTTTAGTGGAAAATATTACTACAGCCGAACAAAAAGCTGAGGTAGATACTTATATAGAAGAAACTTCTAAGAAAACCGAAAGAGACAGAATGGCTGACGTGAAAAACGTTTCAGGAGCTTTCACAGGAACTTATGCAATCAACCCGTTCAGCGGAGAAAAGATGCCAATCTATATTTCAGATTATGTTTTAATGGGTTACGGAACGGGAGCTGTAATGGCAGTTCCTGCACATGACGAGCGTGACCATAGATTTGCGAAAAAATTTAATTTAGAAATTAAAAAAGTTGTAGAAACAGAAGAAGACGTTCAGGAAAAATCTTTCGATTCTAAAGATTCTGTTTGCGTAAATTCTGATTTCTTAAACGGATTAAAATATAATGAGGCAAAGGCATTAATTATTGATGCTATCGAGAAAAAAGCAATCGGTCACGGAACTACGAATTACAGACAGCGTGATGCGATTTTCTCAAGACAAAGATATTGGGGTGAGCCCGTTCCTATATATTATAAGGATGGAATGCCTTATACTTTACCAAATTCTGCGCTGCCTCTAGAACTTCCTGAAGTTGAAAAATATTTGCCAACAGAAGATGGTGATCCGCCATTAGGAAATGCAAAGACATTTGCTTGGGACGAAGCGAACCAAAAAATTGTTGATACTAATTTAATTAACGATAAAACTGTTTTCCCATTAGAATTATCTACCATGCCAGGTTGGGCGGGAAGCTCTTGGTACTTCCTTAGATATATGGATCCTAATAACGGTGAAGTTTTTGCTAATAAAAACTTATCAGACTATTGGGGACAGGTAGATCTATATATTGGAGGTAGCGAACACGCAACCGGTCACTTATTATATTCCCGTTTTTGGAATATGTTTTTAAAAGACAGAGGATATATTAGTAATGATGAGCCTTTCCAAAAATTGATCAATCAGGGGATGATTTTGGGGATGAGTGCTTACTCTGATATTATTCAGATTTCTGGTCTTAATGACCAATTGTCAGAAGATTTGAGAAGTGATATTCTGTCAAGTTTATTAGGCGGCAATTTAACTGATATTTACATTTCGAATAAACTTTCTAATTCATTAGAAAATAAAAAACATTTTAAGTTAAAAGATTTAAAGAATGAATACTTAGTTGATCAAATTAATTATCATTTCTTAAGAATGAATATTAATGCATCCTTAGATGATGTATTTTTTTCAATTGTAGAAAATTATTATCCTATCAATATCAACGGGCTTAATCCCGATGATTCCATTGATTTTGAAAAGTTGTTAACTGTTGAAAATTTTGCTTATTATCTTAATTTTGAAAGAAATTGTATAAAAGAAGAAAATGGGAAATTTTTTACAAGTCGAGTTCCTGAAAAAATGTCTAAGTCTAAATACAATGTTGTAAATCCTGATGATATCTGTAATGAGTATGGAGCAGATGGTTTAAGATTATATGAAATGTTCTTAGGTCCATTAGAACAATCCAAGCCTTGGAATACACAAGGTCTTAGTGGAGTGTATGGTTTCTTGAAGAAGTTCTGGAATCTTTATTTCAATGAAGATACTTTTGAAGTTTCCGAAGAGGAACCTACGAAAGCAGAATATAAAGTATTGCATACCTTAATAAAGAAAGTAGTTTACGATATCGAAAACTTCTCTTTCAACACTTCTGTGTCATCATTTATGATTGCTGTAAACGAATTACAGAAATTAAAATGTAACAAACGCAATATTTTAGAGCCTTTAGCCGTTATAGTTTCCCCTTACGCTCCACATATTTGTGAAGAGGTCTGGAATTTGCTGGGTCATAACACTTCAATTGAGTTTGAAAAGTTCCCAATTTTGAACGAAGATTATTTAATTGAAGACGAAATTGAGTACCCTGTAAGTGTAAATGGTAAGATGAAATTTAAAATTGCTCTTCCTGCAACATTATCTGCTAAAGAGGTTGAAGATTTAGTGCTTCAAAATGAGAAAATGGGAGCTCTCTTGGAGGGTAAAACCCCTAAAAAAATCATCGTAGTGCCAAAAAAAATCGTTAATATCGTAATTTAAAAGAAATTTAACATTGGTAAAATCAAAATTTTAGAGTATTTAAATTTTTGATTTTCTAACGTATTTTATAAAATTGAGAAAAATTAATAAAATATTCAAGGATAATTACGATATCGGAATCTTATCAAATTATCATTATGAAAAAAAGGCAAAATGTTATTTGATACTATTGGATTTTAATTAATTTTGCCTTTATTTTACAACTCTAAAATTTTAAAACAATATAATTTAGTTAAATATGGAAATGAATGTTTCAAAAAATGATGAGCAAGTAGTTGCTAGAAAAGCAGGAGGTCTTAATCCAGCTGTAATTCTTCCTATCCTTTTGGTTTTAGGATTTTGTGTTTGGTTATTTGTCTTAGGTAACCCAGGTAATTTTAAGGCTGATCCAAAATTGTCAGGACTTTCAGCTGCCTTTACAGATGTAGACCGTAAAGATTTACATCCATTAGGATTTATGGGTATGATTTATATGGGAGGGATTATTGTACCATTCTTGGTTTCATTCATGATTATTGTAATCGTTTTCTCATTTGAAAGATATTTTGTATTAAACAAAGCTTCAGGTGCAGGTAACGTAGATAACTTCGTTGTGAAGGTAAGAAGTTTATTAAATAGCAATAAAGTTGACGAAGCTTTAGAAGAGTGCGACAGACAACAAGGTTCTGTAGGGAACGTTGTAAAAGAAGGTCTTATAACTTACAAAGCTTTAGCTCACGATACTACTCTAAACAAGGAGCAGAAAATGGTAGCTCTAAACAAAGCTATCGAAGAAGCTACTACTCTTGAGATGCCAATGCTAGAGAAAAACATGATGATTCTTTCTACTTTAGGTACAGTTGCAACATTAGTAGCACTATTAGGAACAGTAATCGGGATGATTGGAGCGTTCTTCGCTTTAGGTGCTAGTGGTGGTACTCCTGATGCTGCTGCTTTATCAATAGGTATTTCTGAAGCATTGATTAATACAGCTTTAGGTATTGGTACTTCTGCGGTAGCGATTATTCTTTACAACTTCTTTACTTCTAAAATTGACGGATTGACTTATAAGATCGATGAGATCGCTATGAGCATTCAGCAGTCTTTTGCAGAATTTCACTAAGAAATAGTGATCCTGTGTTTTACACAAAAAAAGAAGTTTTTAATAATTAGATAATAAATAATGGCGAGAATAAAACCAAAAAGACATGGTGTAGTGACCGATATGACAGCAATGTGCGACGTTACGTTCCTACTACTTACGTTCTTTATTATGACCACTCAGTTCAAAAAACCTGATGTGGAGCAGATCAAACCGCCATCTTCAATCTCAGAGAAGTTGCTTCCTGATGCAAGTTTAATGACCATTAACGCTACTCCGGACGGAAAATTTTATTTCCAGCCAGTAGAAAATGCAAAAGAGAGATTAGAGCTTTTAGAAAAAATGGGTGAAAAGTACAAAGTTACTTTTGATGATAAACAAAAAGCTTCATTCCAAAAAGTACAGGCTATTGGTGTTCCTATGAACCAATTGAGAAGCTATTTGGATTTGCCAGAAGATGAGCAAAAAAAATTTAAGAGCCCTACGGGGGTTCCTATGGATAGTACAAATAAGCAGTTAACTGACTGGGTAGAACAAAGTTTAAGCGTAAATCCTGATTACAAATTAGCAATCAAGGGTGACGTTACAACAGAATATCCTAAAGTGAAAAGTTTATTTGAGGGTTTAAGAGATATTAACTTTCTTAAATTTTGGTTGATTACGTCACAAGAAGGTAAACCTAACGAATAATTAAGAATAAGAAATGGCACAAGTACAAGTACAGGAGAAGAGCGCCAAAGGTGGCAAAGTTCGTTCCAAGAAAAACAACCCTGCCGTCGATATGACGCCAATGGTTGACCTTAATTTCTTACTATTGATGTTTTTTATGTTTACATCAACGTTTAGTAAACCGAATGTGATGGATTTAGGGCTTCCTGCAAAACCGGATCCCACTAAGCCTCAACCAGCTCCAACAGAAATTGATTTATCCAATTCTATCACTTTGCTTTTAGGAAAAGATAATAGAGTGTTCTGGCATCAGCAAGACCAAGCAGGTCTTAATGATCAGACAATGACTGAAACTTCTTTCGACAGAGAAGGGATTAGAGAAATTATCAAGCAAGCAAAAGCCAGAGCTAAAAAGAAAGATCTGTTTACAGTGATTATTAAGCCAACGGATGATGCGGTATATAAAAACTTTGTAGATATTCTTGACGAGATGGCAATTACAAAAAGCGAAAGATATGGGGTAACTGATCTTAAGCCTTATGAAAAAGCTGTGTACGATAAGAAAGTGGGTAACTAATCAGTTGCTGCAAAGTGTTTAACATTTAAATTTGCAATACAATGGCAGATGAAAATATATACAGTCAGAATCTTACTTTAGACGAGATTGTATTTGAAAATAGAAATAAAGCATATGGTGCTTACGATCTTAGACATCAGTATCCTAGATTACTGACAAAGTCTTTTATTATTGGCACAGGATTGTTCTTGGTTACTGCTTTATCTCCTTTAATTTATATGACTATTAAAAGTATGAATGAAAAGGAAGCTGTAGAGGTAAAATCTGATTTGGTTGAAATTATCGAAGAAGATCCTATCATAGAGCAACCAAAAGAAGAAGAACCACCACCTCCACCACCACCAGTAGAAGAGGAGAAAATTGAAATTATTCAAAACGTAGTTCCGGAACCGGTGAAAGCTCCTAAAATTGAGACTCCACCACCACCGATTTCTGAGCAGCTAAAAACTACTACAGGGGCGGTAGCTCAAGAAGGAGTAAGAGCTCCTGCTTACACACCGCCACCACCGCCACCATCTACAGGTACTAAAGCTTCAACAGCGGAAGTTAAACCTCAGGTGAGTGATACCCAGGTGTATAGTGAGGTTGAGCAGACTGCAGAATTCCCTGGAGGTATTAATGCTTTCAGAAGAAAAGTTCAAGATAATTTTGATTCTTCAGCAATTGAAGGTGCAGACGGAGTGGTAAAAGGAGAAATTACTTTTGTAGTTGAAAGAGACGGAAGTATTACTGACGTTAAAGTAACGGGTAAAAACTCAGACTTTAATTCTGAAGCAGTAAGAACCGTAAAATCTATTAAAAACAAATGGGCTCCTGCAAAAATTAATGGTCAATCTGTACGTTATAGATATAGACTTCCATTAGCGATGCAACCGCCAGAATAAGTTATTAGTTTATTTTAAATAATAATTAAAAAAGAGAAGCTTATGCTTCTCTTTTTATTTTTTTTAATATTTTTGTTGTATGATGTTCAACTGGTTATCTTTAGTCGCAGGAATTTGTTACGTAGCCCTAGGAATCGTAATGATGGTTTATAAATTCCTCGAGCCAATATATGCATACGCTCTGGGAGCTGTATTAATACTTTACGGAATCTTCAGAATCTGGAGAGCAATATCGAAATTCAGAAACACAGCCAAAGATGAAGATTAGTCGTTTTTTTTCATTAACTTTCTTTGCAGTTTTGCTTATAAACTGTTCAAAAAAAGTAGAAAGTACTGTATCCTATAATAAAGGGGAAATGACAATTTTAACGGATGAATCTTTTAAAAGTGTTACAGAAGCTTTAGCAGAAGGGTATATGATTAGTTATCCAGACACTAAAATAAAAGTGGTGACTAAAAAAGAAGACTTAGGTTTTCTTGATTTATTGAATAATAAAGCAAGAATTGCGGTGATGTCTAAAGTATTATCTCCTGAAGAGGTTAAAGCTTACGAAGATAAAGTGGATATGAAGATTGAGCCTGCAAATTTCGCAGCAGACGCTGTTGTGTTTTTTGTTCCGAAAAATTCGGAAAGATTAAGCATTACTATGGAAGAAATAACTTCCGGTTTACAGTCTGATGATAAGAATTTTGTATTTGACGGCACCAATTCTAGTAACCTTAATTTTGTTGCTCAAAAACTAAATAAACTTCCTAAAGATTTAAAGTTTTCAATTATTCCGGGGAGTGTAAATGTTATAGAAGAATTGAGTAAATATCCGAATAAAATAGGAGTTATCGGATTAAATACAATCAGCAGACCTTATGATAAAGAAGCTGAAAAGCTAAGAGGAATGATAAAAATTCTTCCTGTAGTAAGTGGGGGGCAATCTTATTCTCCTGATTTTAGTGGACTTCGTGAGATGAAGTACCCATTCACCAGAGTTTTGTATTTCCTTACCAATGAAGGCAGTTTTAATATTGCCAATGGTTTTATAAGATATTCTTGTACCCATTTGGGACAGAAAATTGTTCAGAAAGAAGGGTTACAACCTTATAATATTTATCCGAGACAAGTACAAATGCGTTAAAAAATATTAAAAAGTAGCAACTTTCAAACCGATTTATTATATTGGTCTGAAAATTGTGTATTTGTAATTCGGATTTTTAGAATATAGAATTAAAAATAATAATGAAAGATATAATGATTATGAATGTAAAGAAGATTGCTTTAGGAGCATCAGTGGTATTTTTTACCAATTTTGCCTTTGCACAGACGTTGCAGGATGGTATTAACAGCATAGATAGCGATAAATTTGCTGCTGCTAAGACCAATTTCACGTCTATGATTGCAAAAGAACCTACAGCAGAAAATTATTTCTACTTAGGAAATACTTTTTTAAGACAAGGTGAGCCGGATTTTGCTGCAGCTACAGAAAACTTCAATAAAGGTTTAGCTGCAGATAAAAAAAGCTATTTAAATCAAATTGGTTTAGCTGCGGTTAAGCTTGGTAAAGGTGATAAATCTGCTATTGCAGAGATTCAGAAAATAGTTACAGATTCTAAAGAAAAAGATGCTGCAGTATTGTTCAGAGCTGCTGAAGCATTAACTTTATTTGAAAAAAATAACGCTCCGGATTTAGCCATTCAATTTTTGAATAAAGCAATCGAAAGAGCTTCTAGAAAAGAAGTTCCTGCTTACTATTATTATACGTTAGGAGATGCCTATAGACTAAAAAGAGTTCCTGGAGATGCAATGACAGCTTATGACAATGCATTACCATTGGCTAAAAATAAAGCTTCTGTTTATACCAGAATTGGTACTTTATGGATGGCTGCTCAACTATGGCAACAAGCAAAAACAAGTATAGAGAAAGCAATTTCAACTGATCCTACATATGCACCTGCATATAAAGCTTTAGCGGCTTATGATATTAAATATCAAGAGAATGCAAAAGCAACTCAAGATTTAATTAACTATACAAAGTATGCTGATGAAGATCCTTATACTCAATTAGAAATTGCAAAATTGTACTTTACTAACGAAGATTACGCAAATTCTAAAATGATTTTAGATAAAATCTTTGATAAAGTTGACGATCCTATTAAATTCAAATTAAGAGCCTATGTGAATTATGCAGACGGTCAATATGCTGAAGCAAAACAAAACATGGATTCTTTCGTATCTAAAGCTGAAAAATCAAGAGTTCAGCCTGCAGATCAAGGTTTGATGGGGTTAATCGCTGCTGGTTTGGCTAAAACTGAATCAGATGCAGCTAAAAAAGCTGCCTTGCAAGCTGAATCTCAACAAAAAATTGCTATTGCGAAAGCTGCTAAAGACCAAACAATGAAGTGGGATTTGGAAATGATTAAAATCAATGGTGGTGGTGCTACGCAGGCAAGTATCAGTGCAGGACCAACTTCTCCTGAAGTAGAAGCTGCAAGAAAAGAGGTAGCTGCTAATCCTGAAAGTTCGGATGCATTGTATAAACTTGCAAATGCTTATCAGGATGTGAAAAATTGGGACGGAGCAATTTTAACTTGGCAGAAAATGAGCAGCTTATTACCTGATTGGGCACCTGCTTATTACAGCCAGGGTTATGCGTACCAACAGAAAGGAAATAATGAGACCGCAAAAATTTCTTACGAAAAATTTATTTCAACTGTAAAACCTGCTGAAGTGGAAACTAACAAGCAAACTTTAGCTTATGCTTATTTTGCAGTAGCATATCTTGAAAAAGATAAAGATTTGGCTAAGGCTAAAGACTATGTTGCAAAATCGTTACAGCTAGATCCTTCTTATCAGGATGCTGTGAAATTAAATGCAGAAATTAATAAGTAATTTAAAAATTAAATTATTCATATATAAACTTCCCATTCGTAATGTTTGGGAAGTTTTTGTTTAAATCTTATCTTTGAAAAACAACGAAATCATTTGGCCTTCATCTAAGTGATTGTAATTCTAAAAATAAATAAATGAAAACAGATATACTTGCTTTTGGAGCTCATCCAGACGATGTTGAATTAGGATGTGGCGGAACAATAGCTAAATTAATTTCAGAAGGAAAAACCTGTGTTATTGTTGATCTAACAAAAGGAGAGCTCGGAACAAGAGGAACCGATCAGACCAGAAAAGAGGAAGCTACCGAGGCTGCCAAAATTTTAGGAGTAGCAGCAAGAGAAAATTTAGGATTAAAAGATGGTTTCCTTGTCAATTCTGAAGAATATCAGATGGAGATTGTAAAAATGATTCGCAAATATAGGCCAGAAATCGTTTTGGCCAATGCAATTGATGATAGACATCCAGATCATGCAAAAGCAGCGAAATTAGTATCGGATGCGTGCTTTTTATCAGGGCTAAGAAAAATTGAGACCGAACTTGATAGAGAAACTCAGGAAGTGTGGAGACCTAAGCAAATTTTCCATTATATTCAATGGAAACATATTCAACCGGAATTTGTGATTGATATCTCAGAACATCTTGAGAAAAAGCTTGAAGCGTGTATGGCATTTAAAACTCAGTTTTATGACCCAATTTCTAAAGAACCTGAAACGCCAATTACCTCAAAAGACTTTTATGAAAGCTTAACGTACCGTGCTCAAGATTTAGGGAGGTTGTCGGGAGTTGCTTATGCTGAGGGATTTACGTCTGAGAAGTTAATTGCAATGAAAAATTTTGACGGAATTGTTTGGTAATTAAAAAATCTTTCCTATATTTGCAGCACCAAAAACGGTGATTGTAGCTCAGTTGGTTAGAGCGCCGGATTGTGGTTCCGGAGGTCGGGGGTTCGAGACCCCTCATTCACCCCACAGTAAACGCATTTTCTTTTGAAAATGCGTTTTTTTTATTTTTAAAAATGGAAAAACTGTCTGAGAATTTAAATGTTATCAGCATAAAAAAAGCATCTTTTTTCAGATGCTTGTGTTTTTTTAGATATGTTTTGATCTATATTTCGTCGTCAGAATCTATAGTGTACGTTCTGCTTTTGAAATCTTTATCATGCTTTTCTGAAATAACATCTTCACCTTTTTCGTTAATGATGAAATCTGTAGACTCATTAAACATCTCCTGAAAACTCTTAAAATCTTCTTTATAAAGATAAATTTTATGCTTCTCGAATGTAGCTTCTCCATTCTCTCCGAAATTCTTTTTGCTTTCGGTAATCGTAAGATAATAATCTCCTGCTTTAGTCTCTCGCACATCAAAGAAATAAGTTCTTCTCCCCGCTTTTAACACCTTAGTGAAAATTTCATTTTCATGGCGTTCCTTGTATTCACTCATTATTAGATATTTTTTTTAAATCTTGTTAAGAACAAATATAAAATATTTCTTTTAATCACAAAGTTTTTTTTATGATTTATTTAACAATTCAAAATGTTTTGGCTATGCGGTTGCAGAATTGCTAATTTCACTAAGATTAAGAATCTTGTCTGCTCTTTGAGCGCTAGACTCTCTATGTGTGATAATTATGGAGGTTGCGTTATTGATTTTCGTGTCAATATTTTCGAGAATATTCTGTTCGGTTTCTGAATCTAATGCAGATAGTGAGTCGTCAAAAATAATGATATTGGGGTCTTTTATTAAGGCTCTTGCAATACAAATTCTCTGTTTCTGACCTCCCGAAAGCATTACGCCACGTTCGCCCACCATCGTTTTGTACTGGTCTTTAAACTCGACTATGTTTTTGTGTACATCAGCTATTTTAGAATATTCAACCACTTTTTCATGCGTAGGATGGTCGATAGAGAATCCTATATTATGTTCTATAGAATCTGAAAATAGATAAGATTCCTGCGGAATATAGCCAATGAAATTTCTGTAATTTTCGAGATTATGGTCTTTTAAATTTTTGCCGTCAATTAAAATTTCGCCTTCAGTAGGATCTATCAATCTGCAAAGAAGTAAAGCGATGGTCGATTTTCCACTACCGGTTTTTCCCATGATGGCTAAAGATTTTCCGGCTTCTATTTTAAAGCTTAAATTATCTAACGCTTTAATTCCTGTATTCGGATAAACATACGACACATTTTTAAATTCTATATCTCCTTTAATAGGATAGTTTTCAAAGTTTTTATTGTAAATCTCAGACTGTTTTTCCAAAAATTCGTTAATTCTCTGCATTGAAGCTTCTGCTCTCTGGTTGATTGAAGTAACCCAACCCACCATTGAAAACGGCCAAATCAAAATGTTGATGTACATAAAGAAATCTGCAATTTTACCAACGGTAAGCTCGCCTGCGATATATTTTTGTCCGCCAATTAAGATAACAGCAACATTCAGTAAACCAATTACAAATAAAATAATGGTAAAAAAATAGGCTTCTGTTTTTGCTAAATCTAAAGCTTTGTCTTGGTAATCACTTACTTTAATGCCATAATTTTTTTGAATATATTTTTCCTTTGCAAAATATTTTACTACTCTTATTCCGGAAAAACTATCTTGTACAAAAGTGGAGATTGCAGACTGGCTTTTCTGCATCACCTTTGATTTTTTATTAATAATTGAGCTTACTTTAAATATGATAAAAGATAAGATAGGAAGTGGCAACAATGTCCAAATCGTCATTGAAACATCTGTTTTTAGCATGTAAAAGCTTGTAATCAATAACAAGATAATAAGATTGATAACATACATTACGCCCGGTCCCAAATACATTCTTACCGCAACAATGTCTTCACTTAATCTGTTCATTAAGTCTCCGATGGTTGTTTGTTTATAATCAGTAAGCGATAAATCCTGATAATGTCTATAGATTTTATTTTTCAGCTCATATTCAATCCTTCTTGAAGCAACAATGATGGTTTGTCGCATCATAAAAGTGAAAAATCCTGTAAGAAGAGAGCAACCAACAATAATGGCAACGTAGATTAAAACTTGTTTGTTAAAGCCGAGATTTCCATGCTTTGTAAGCTCGTCAACTGATTTTCCTACAAACTGTACCTTATATATATTAAAAAAATTACTGGCGATGATGAATAGTAACCCCCAAAACAATAATATTTTGTGCTTCCAAAAGTAAGGGTTCAGAGTTTTGAGTGCTTTCATAAAGTTTCACAAAATTACAAAAATTGAAGCAGACTGAGAATTTCATAAATTTTAAATTTCATATCTTTGCACCCATAAAAAGCTCTTTGAATGTTAGGAAGAAGACAAATCCGTGAAAAAGTAGTAGAATCCGTGTATTCGTACTACCAAAATCCGATAAAATTTGATGTGTTAGAAAAAAACATGTTTTCGGGAATAGAGAAAATCTATAATCTCTATATTTTTCAGTTGAATTTTTTGGTGGGTCTGAAAGATCTTGCCGAACATCAAATGGAAATTGGTAAGAACAAGTACATCAAAACTGATTCAGATGTTAATCCCAATCAAAAATTTATCAATAATCAGGTTTTAAAAAAGCTTGATGAAAATCCTGAGAGATTGTATTTCTCTGGTCAGCATAAAGATTTAAAATGGGATCTGCACGATGATATGTTGGTGAAAACTTTCCAGCGTATGACAGCAGGAAAGCGTTATCAGGATTTTATGAAGGAAGATGGCTATTCTTTCGAAGATGACCAAAAGTTTATCGGGAAGTTATTTTTAAGGTATGTTGCTGAAAATGATGATTTCCATGATTATATCAGCGATAGAGAACTGACTTGGTCAGATGATATTCACATTGCTAATTCGATGGTTCAAAAAACAATCGGGTTTTTGAAAGAGGATGAGGAAAGCCGTACTTTAATTAAAATGATTAAAGATGAAGAAGATAAAACTTTCGCAAGCAAACTTCTTAGAGATACGTTGAATAACTGGGAAACCAATGAGAAAAAGCTTTCTGAGCGTCTAGAAAACTGGGATTTGGAAAGAGTGGGATTGATGGATAAAGTTATTTTAACGACGGCTATTTCAGAGTTAGACAATTTTCCTTTTACCCCTTCAAGAGTTATTATTAATGAATATATTGAGATTGCAAAAGTATATGCAACAGATCGTTCTAATATATTCATCAACGGTATTTTAGATAAATATTGTAAAGATTTAAATAGAATATAAATTAAAAATTAATTTAATATGAAAAAGACATTATCAATTATTGCTTTGTCTGTAATCGGATTCGGATTGGTTTCTTGTAAAAAAGAAGAAAATAAAGAAGTGCAAAATGCAGAAGTAATTGGTGTAGATTCTACCAATGCACCTGCTGTACCTTCAAATGATTCTACAGTTGCACCTGTAGCTCCTACAGTTGCCGGAACTGAAGCTGCTGCTCCTGTAAAATCTAATCAACCTACCACCACAATTGCATTATCTGAAAGCAATTTCGATTTTGGAACTATTAAAAAAGGAGCAAAAGTAAACCACGTTTACGAAGTAACCAATACAGGTAAAAACCCTTTAATTATCTCTGAAGTAAAGCCTGGATGCGGATGTACTGCTCCTGAATTTACTAAAGATCCAATTATGCCGGGTAAAAAAGGAAAAATTACTTTGAGCTTTGATTCTACAAACTTTGACGGTGCTGTACAAAAATATGCTGATGTTTTTGCTAACGTAGAAAATACTCCGATAAAGCTGACGTTCAATGCTAATATTCAACCTTAATATCATGAATATGTTAACCTTATTTTTACAAGCACCTGCACAAGGAAACTCTACGACCATGTTGATGATGATGGGAGTAATGGTTGTTGGTTTTTATTTTCTGATGATCAGACCTCAGATGAAAAAGCAGAAGCAGGAGAAAAAATTTCAGGAAGATCTTAAAGTGGGAAGCAGAGTAGTACTTACTTCTGGTCTTCACGGAAGGATTGCTCAAATTCAGGAGGATGGAGTGGTTATTGAAACCCTTTCAGGAAAACTGAAATTCGAAAAAGCAGCAATTTCAAGAGAATTTACAGCAAATAGATTTGGAGACAAAGCCGCAGCTGATAAAAAAGAAGTTGTAGAAACTGAAAAAAAATAATTTAGTTTTAAATAATATTGCGAATCGGCGCGGTGAAAGAAGTTCACCGCGCCGATTTTTTTGTGCCGTGATGCCTCAATATTCTGAATTTATTTTAAATTTCATTTCAGAGTGATGAAATTTTTGCTTATTTGCAAAAATGCTTGTGGAATTTATGTTAAAAAAATATATTTGCCGCATTAATAAAAGACTAAGAAAACCATGAAAAAAACTCTTCTCTGCTTGGCGTTTATCTTGCTAAGTATTATTTCTTTTGCACAGAAAATTCCGTTTGAAATAAAAAAAAGTGCCATTTTCAAAGATGAATACAAACGTTCATCGATTGTTCTTGTAGAAGATGACGGAAAAGGTGGAGTGGTGGTTATCCGTTCGTATGTTGGGGGTGCTTTTTCTACCGGGTCTGGCTATTATTTTGAGCATTATGACTCCAATCTTAAATTGATTAAAGAATCTGAATATGAAATAAATTATTCAAAAGCGGTAAGGCAGAGTTCTGTGTTGGGTGTTATTATGGATGGTGAGAATGTGCATATCATCGATTTTATCTACGAAAAAGACCAAAAAGCTTACATCTGCTCTGCGATGTCATCTAATATTAATGATTTTAATTTCAAAAAGAACGAACTGTTTAGGGTAAATAGTGATGAGATAAAACAATTTGTTTTTTTTGACGCAGGCGCTTTTGATGGTGATTCTGGAGCAAGCATGATTGTTAATGAAAATCGTACTGCATTTGCTATTACAGTGGATATTAAAGACAAAAATGCAGAAACACACCGAATGTTTGTGTTTGATCAATCGCTTAATAAAAACATCGATCATACGTTTAAAAGAGTTATAAAAGACAGAAAATTTGTTTATGAAAATATTGATGTTTCTAAAGACGGAAAAACAATTTACGTTCTCGGGAAAGTATATAGCGATGAAAAAAAGAAGAAAAAAGAAGGCGGAAAATATCAATATGAATTAACCAGAATTACAGGAGATAGCGAAAAAACTCAGGTTTTTGATTCTGACGAACATTTTGTGGCATCTCTTAATGCAATTGTTTTTGAAGACCGTTTGATTTGTCTTGGTTTTTATTCAGATTTGCGAGATTATAGATTCAAAGGGATTTCTTATTTCGAGCTAGATCCTGTCACTTTAGAAATGAAAAAATCCAAATACAATCCGTTTACTGAGCAATTTATTATTGATAAATATGGGAAAGACAAAGATAAAGAGCTGAAAAACCTCTCTTTTAGGAAAATAATTACCACTCAAAACGGAGATATTATTTTTAATGCAGAAGAATTTTATATGACGTCACATTATTATTCGTCACCACAAGGCGGCAGTTATTCGAGCACCAATTATCATTATGATGATATTGTCACAGCAAGACTTAATCCGAATGGTGAAATAGTTTGGGCTAGAAATATTAATAAAAGACAGGTAACCGCCGGAGACGGATCTTTCATTTCTTACACTTCAGCTGCTGTTGGTAGTGATGCTTACTTTTTTATCAATACAGGCGAAAAAGTGAAAAAATTAAGCAATGATAGGATACAATTTGGACAAGCCAGTATTAAAAAAGCTAATCTTAACATAATCCGTGTTAATCAGAATGGAGATTTTGATTATCAGGAAATATTAGATAATGAAGACAGTGAAGTTCCGTTTATGGTTTCAAATGGAGCAATTTCTGGTGATTCTGTTTATTTCATTGGAAGAAAAGGAACGAAAAAACAAATCCTGAAAGTATCTTTATAAACTGAACTCATTTAAAATATTTCGTTTCGGCGGGGTGAGCATGAATCACCTCGCCGAAATTTTTTTAATATTGATGAATTATTTTGTTATTCTTTATAACTATGATTTGAATTCTTAGTAGGAGAAACATTGCACAGAATTTTATCATCTTATTTTGTGAAAGTATTTGTAAGATTTCTATTAAAAAAATATCTTTACCTAATGAATCAAAACAAAACTGTTCTCATTCTTGGCGCAAACTCTGATGTTGCTAAACAATGCATTAAACAATATATAGCAAAAGGATTCTCAGTTGTTGCGGCGTCTAGAAATACCCAGTCTTTAGAAAACTTTATTCAGCAAAATAATCTCAATTCAAAAGTTAGGGTTTTATCTTTTGATGCTGCAGATTTTGATTCTCATCAACAATTTTACAATGAACTTCCTGTAAAACCTCATCTAGTCGTTTACGCAGCCGGATTTTTAGTTGACAACGAGAAAGCATTAAGCGATTTCAAAGGAGCTCAACAAATGATGACCGTGAATTATATGGGTGCGGTTTCTATTCTGAATATCATTGCAATGGATGAAAGCAATAAAAACTTAGAAAGAATCATTGGATTGTCTTCGCTTTCGGGAGTTCGTGGTCGCAAAAGTAATTTCGTTTACGGAAGTACTAAAGCAGCTTTTACTACATATTTGGCTGGTCTAAGACAAGAATTAGCGCAGAGAAATATTACGGTTAATGTTTTGGTTAGCGGATATATCAATACAAAAATAAACGCTGGATTAGAGCTTAATAAAAACCTTCTGATGGAACCTGATTATGTGGCAAAACATATTGTAAATGCAGGAAGTTCTTTTACCATTGTTCCCAATTTTAAATGGAAAATCATCTATTGGATATTAAAATTGTCACCGGAATTTTTTGTTGCAAAGCTGCCATAAAAAAACGAGAATGAATTTTTCGTTTTTTAATTTTTCAGATATGAATAAGGTTAAACTTCTTGCTGCGATTTATAATAGGCAATAGCCACATGAATTTCAAAATAAGAATAATTGTCACCCAACGCCTCTTTTATCACTTTTAGTGACTGAATTTTTTGAGTTTTTGCAACCTCGATGATCTTTTCTATTTTGTTCATATCCACTAGCTCACTCGCGTTTATCGTTCCATCCACGACGAAATTGATTAAATGATTTTGAATCGTATTGACTGATAGAGCTCTTATTTTAGCAATTTCCTCTATGCTGTTATTCTCTTTGTAGAGTTGAAAAGTTGTAGCAAAAGTTCCGGATGTATTTTTATTTGCCTTTTTAGGTTTCGGCTCACGCTGTTTCTTCGGCTTTTTATTCGTAATTAAACTACTCAAATTATTAAGCTTGCAATATTCTACAATAACTGACAGAAATATTTCGCCATATTTTTCAATTTTAAAAGCTCCGAAACCACTTATCTGGTTCAACTCATCATTGGTATGAGGAAGATAAGTAGCAAGTTCCATCAAGCTGGCATCAGAAAAAATCACGTAAGGCGGTACATTTTCCTTTTCGGCTTGTTCACGTCTTTTACTTCTTAGTTGGTCAAACAATTCAAAATTTGGATCGAGTTTATCTTCGGGATAATTGCTCTCTATTTCATCTACAGTAACGGCTTTGGCAAGTTCTTTTACTTTTTGTAAGTGTACTTTTTTATTTTTAAATAAAACTTGCTGGCTCTCTTCTGTTAATTTTAAAACAGGAAATTCATCTTTCGATTCCGATAAAAAGTCATTGACTAATAGTTGTTTGATAAGATTTTGCCAATAATTTTTATCACTATTGAGTCCAACACCATAGGTCGGCAAACTGCGCATATAGTCTGTGATTTTCACACTTTTAGAACCTCTCAGAAAATCAATGATTAAGTTTTTTCCATACCGTTCTTTCAATCGGAAAACAGCACTCAGTAATTTTTGACTATCTAAAGTGGCGTCCCAATTTTCAAATTCACTGAGGCAATAATCGCAGGAATTACAGTTGCCATTGTGTTTTTCACCAAAATATTCCATCAAATATTGCCTTCTGCATTTTTGCATCTCGGCAAAATCAGTCATCTGTTGCAGTTTTTTCAGCATGAGGTCAGATTGCTCTTCGTTGCCTTCTATCAGAGCAAATTTTTTCAGCTTTATCACATCGGCATTGGAGTAAAATAAAATTGCTTCACTTGGCAAACCATCTCTTCCGGCTCTTCCCGTTTCCTGATAATAACTTTCGATGTTTTTAGGAAGGTCGGCATGCATCACAAAACGGACATTACTTTTATCAATTCCCATTCCAAAAGCAATCGTAGCCACCATTACTCTTATTTTATCTTTAATGAAATCATCCTGTACTTTCGCACGTTCTATGGCGGGAATTCCGGCATGATAAAAGGCTGCATTGATTCCGTTCTCTTTTAAATTATTAGCCATTTCTTCCGTTCCTTTTCGGGATAAACAATAGATAATCCCCGAATCATCAGGATGCTCATTGAGGTACTGAATGATGTTTTGAAAAACGGACTGTTTGGGCTGAACAAAATATTTGATATTGGCTCTGTCGAAAGATGAAACTAAAACAAGCGGTTGCTGAAGATTCAGTTGTTTAATAATATCTTGCCTCGTAATTTCATCAGCACTTGCCGTCAAAGCAATAATGGGGATTTGTGGAAATTGGTTTTTTAGACCATTCAGAAATAAATAATCCGGGCGGAAATCGTGCCCCCAATGTGAGACACAATGCGCTTCATCTACCGCAAATAAGGAAATATTAACTTCATTAAGGAATTTTAAAAATGTACCGTTGTCTGCACTCAGTTTTTCGGGGGCAACATATAAAAGTTTGAGCTCTCCATTTTTTAATTGATGTAAAGTCTCATTTTGTTCTAAAGAACTCATCGAAGAGTTGATGTAGGCCGCAGAAATTCCATTCACGCGCAGTGCATCAACTTGGTCTTTCATTAAAGCAATTAATGGAGAAATAACGATGGCAGTACCTTCCAAAACTAAAGCCGGAACTTGGTAACAAAGAGATTTTCCACCGCCTGTAGGCATTAAAACTAAGGTGTCTTTTTTAGCGATTACATTTTCAACAGCATTAGCTTGCTCGAGTCTGAAACTGTCGTAACCAAAATATTGCTGTAAAACTTCTGAAGGTGATTTCATAATTCAAAATTTGTGTTGAAGTAAAAATAATAAATTGTGAGTGGTTTTTAATTAGATGAATTCAAAAAGTTTTGTAATTGTAAAAAATTATTACTTTTCAGAATATCAGCAAAAACTTTCCAATCTACTTTTCTAAATCTATTTCCTGATTTGTGTTTTTATAATATCCGTCGATGTCTTCCACATAGCGAGACATTTCTTCCAAATAATCTTTAACGGTATTGTTTTCCCATTGCTCTTTATTTTCAATGAAATCTGCTCTGAACTTGTCTATGAATTGAGTGAATTCTTTTTTTGTCATTCTTTACTGAGAATTAATAGTGTCTTTTTGAATATAATCAAATTTAGAGGTTCTTATATCTCCGATTGTTACGTCGATATTATATTTTTTAGAAATAATAATATATCTGTTCTTTTCATAACAATGTCTGATTATTTCAATAGGAATACTTTTTTTATTTTCAAAATTAATAAATCCTGTAAAGCTTTCACATCTAAAACGTCCTTCAGTAGATTCGAATTTATTAAAGACTCCATTCATATCATCTTGACTGAAAAATACATCATCAAATTCAACCGACATAATTTTATTTTCTTCTAAAGTATTTTTAAAATCTTTTTTATAATTGCTTTCGCTCCGGTAAAACAAAAAGTACTTATTGTAATTAAAGTTAATGAAGTATATGTTAACCTAGCTTTTTTGTCTGACGCTTGTTCTTGTTTGTTTGGCGGGTAATATGTCGATTTTTTTATGATCAATAAAATTAAAAATGCGACTCCAATTATCGCAAAAATAAATCCAATTGTAATAAGTATTGAGATGAATGTATCCATAATAAAAAAGCGGAGAAAAATTTCCGTTTCTAATTTATGCTTTTAAATTTAATTTCAATTCGTCTAGTTGTTCATCGGTAATTGTATCTGGTAATTTATCACCATGTTTCAGATTGTTTTCGAAGTTTTAATTTTATAAAAAACTTGCAATGATTTTGATGTGGAAAAATCAATATATTTGTTTGTAACTAAAGGCGAAATGATTTAAAAATTAAAAACAAAATGATGAAAAAAGTAACCAGAATAGAAGAAGTCAGTGATTTAGAAGATTTCGGAACTGACCTTGTTAAATTTTATATTTTCTTTGAAAAAGATGACGGAAATGAAGTCTCAATTCCCTTAATTATCTATATGTGGGATATTCTCAGATATCTTAAGGACTCGGAACCTGATGCGGCAGCATATATTGATAAAGTGAGTATGAGTATTAGAAGCTACGGAAGGAAAGATGGGAAAATTTTGGAAATTCTACATAAAGAAGAATTTCTGATTTACTCTTTCGTGAAGGAATATTTTAATAATATTTCTTCTGAAAAAATAAATAAACATATCGAATGGTCTGAAACGAAAGTGAGCCCTTCTTATATTGAAGATTTTAGGGAATTTGAACGTCAGATGCAGCCTAATTTAGCAGAAAGTAATGCGCGTCTTTTTTTGTTTGCAGAAGCTGTAGATGAAGTCGTACAAAAAGAAATTAAGAGGTTCTATCCTGAGTTTTTCGATTCGATAAATCCTGAATCTTATACAAAATATGATGAAATCCTGATGGAGAAAGTCCAAGAGTTGGTTTCCGAATTAGATAACTTCTTCTTTAAAGAATCTCAGCAATAAAAAAGCGGAGAAAAATTTCCGCTTCTGATTTATGCTTTTAAATTCAATTGTAATTCTAATTCGTCGAGCTGTTCATCAGTAATTTTTAAGGTGCAAAAATTCCATTCAATTATCTTTAAAAAATCTATTGAGATTAAATTTCTTTAAATTTCGATTTATTTTCAAGGTAGATGATGGTTTTATTGAGATTATTTTCATCAATATTAGCTTTGTCTAAAATGAAATGCACGAATGAAGAGGCTGTGATGTAAAGATATTTGTCATCTAAAATACAATATGTAATTTCTTGCCAAATAAATTTGTATTCAGACTTATAGTTTTTAAAAGAAAAATGGGTAGGAGTAAATTTCCAAATTACATCAGTTGAGTTTATTCTGAGATTCGAAACTTCTTTATCAATTATTTCTTTAATTTTTTTTTTAGAATTTTTATGGATAAAATAATAAGAAAAGTATGATGAAAATGCAGCTATACCGAACCCCAGAAAAAAACCTGTAAATTGATAATCATTAAATAGAAAAGTAAGAAGTCCAAAAGCTATTGAAAAAAGCCCCCAAAAGAGATTCCTATTGTTTTTTTTAAGGTTGCTCTTCCAAGCTCTTTTAAATTCATATTGCTGAATTTGTGTGAAAATTTCTTCAGAGATTGGAGTGTTGTAGGTTAGGGTTTCTTCGGTCATAGTCTTTGTTTAAATAAAAAAAGCGGAGAAAAATCTCCGCTTCTAATTTATGCTTTTAAATTCAATTGTAATTCCAATTCATCGAGCTGTTCATCAGCAATCGAAGAAGGCGCATCGATCATCACATCACGTCCTGAATTATTTTTCGGGAATGCAATGTAATCTCTAATCACTTCATTTCCGTCAAGAATAGCCACCAAACGGTCAAATCCGAAAGCCAAACCACCGTGAGGCGGAGCTCCGTATTTGAACGCATTCATTAAGAATCCGAATTGCGCTTCTGCTTCTTCTTTTGAGAATCCTAATAAATCAAACATTCTTGATTGCAATTCTTTATCGAAAATTCTGATAGAACCTCCACCGATCTCGTTTCCGTTCAAAACCATATCGTAAGCATTGGCTCTTGCTTTTCCAGGGTCTGTTTCCAATAAATGTAAATCTTCTGGTTTTGGAGAGGTGAAAGGGTGGTGCATGGCATGGTAACGTCCGCTTTCTTCGTCAAATTCCAATAATGGGAAGTCAACAACCCAAAGTGGTGCAAAAACGTCGCCTTTTCTTAATCCTAAACGGTTTCCAAGCTCCATTCTCAACGCTGAAAGCTGAGTTCTTACTTTGTGTTCGTTTCCGGAAAGAATCAACATTAAATCGCCTTCTTTCGCTCCGAATTTTTCGATGATTTTTGCTAAGTCTTCCTCGTTGTAGAATTTATTTACCGAAGAAGTTTTCACTCCGTCATTTTGGAATTTAGCCCAAACCATTCCTGAAGCGCCAATTTGAGGTCTTTTTACCCAATCAACCAACTCGTCGATTTGCTTTCTTGTATAATCTGCACAACCTTCAACATTGATTCCGACAACCAATTCTGCATCATCAAATATTTTGAAATCTTTTCCTTTAACTAAATCATTTAATTCAACGAATTCCATTCCGAAACGGATGTCCGGTTTGTCGTTTCCATATTTCTGCATCGCATCTGCGAATGTCATTCTTGGGAAAGTTCCGAATTCCTGACCAGTAATATCTTTGATTAACGTTTTCGTCATTCCTTCAAAAACATTCATCACATCTTCCTGCTCTACGAAAGCCATTTCGCAATCGATTTGTGTGAATTCCGGCTGTCTGTCGGCTCTTAAATCCTCATCACGGAAACATTTCACAATCTGGAAATATTTATCCATTCCACCAACCATCAACAATTGTTTGAAAGTTTGTGGAGATTGTGGCAAGGCATAAAACTGTCCCGGGTTCATTCTGCTTGGAACAACGAAATCTCTTGCCCCTTCTGGAGTAGATTTAATTAAAACAGGAGTTTCAACCTCGATAAATCCTTCGTCTGAAAGATAATTTCTAACCTTTTGCGCCATTTTGTGACGGAAAATCAATTTATCTCTTACCGGAGCTCTTCTGATATCCAGGTAACGGTATTTCATTCTTAATTCTTCACCACCATCTGTTTCATCTTCAATGGTGAAAGGCGGAAGTTGAGATTCATTAAGAACCGTTAATTTTTCAACTAAAATTTCAATATCTCCAGTTGGAATATTGGGGTTCTTGCTTACTCTTTCAATGACTTTTCCACTCACTTGAATCACGAATTCGCGTCCCAGTTTTTTTGCATTTTCCATCAATTCCGCTGTAGAACGGTCTTGGTCGAAAACCAACTGAGTAATTCCGTAACGATCTCGAAGATCTATCCAAATCATAAATCCTTTATCACGAATGGTTTGTACCCATCCTGAAAGTGTAACTTCTTCATTAAGATTTTTTAGAGATAATTCTCCGTTGGTGTGCGATCGAAACATTTGTTTTAGATGTTAGATATTAGACTTTAGATATTAGACTTTTATATGTCTAATTTTTCGTTGGCAAAGATAAGGTTTTTGAAAGTTTTAAAATAAAAAAAACTCCCCGAAGGAAGTTTAAAGTATAATATTGTATAATTTTCTAAAGAATTGCAGCCGTTTCCGGGTGGTTGTTTTCTAAAGCATAATCTTTTGCTGTTTTACCTTGACGGTCTTTAGTGTCTTTTTTAGCTCCTTTTTTTAAAAATAACTTTACAGTATCTGTGTAACCATATCTTGCGGCGTACATCAGAGGAGTGGTATCACTACAAGACTTATTAACGTCTACATTGTTTTCAAACAAATAGTTGATTACATTTACTCTTTCATATCTTGCACTTAAAGACAATAGGTTATAAGGAACTTCTTTAATGTTAAAACATTTAGTAAGCTCATCTTTCTTGAAAACCTTTTTTATATCTTCTATTTTGTCTGTCTGGAAAATTTTTGTTTTCTCACTAGAAAGTTCTTGGGCAAACAATCCATTACTAAAAATAGCAATTCCAAATAGTAAAGAAGTAGTAATTATTTTTTTCATAAATCTTAATTTTATCTAAATAATATACAAAGCTAAATATTTTTTTTGATACATGTTGCTAATTATTAATTGATTTCATTGTTTTTTATGAAATTCACTACATGAAGTTTCATATCATTGATAATTAAGAATTTCGCAAATGCAAGTTACAAAGTTTCATCGATTAAATTATAATGCTTCTTAACTAAAGATTTTCCTTTAAAATTTATACTATATTATCACTAAATGTTGAAAATTATTTTTGTTAAAAAACATTAACTATTTGTAACCATATTATCATAAAAAATACCGAAGCGTAAACTTCGGTATTCAATATTTTTAAGATGTTAGGATTTATTTACCTCCAAAAAGCCCGCCTAGAATATCTCCTAAACCTCCACTTTGTTGTTGTTTTTGTTGTCCGCCTCCGCCGAGAACGCTCCCTAAAATATCATTCAAAGGATTTCCTGATGATTGCGATTGTCCACCTCCTAAAACACTTCCAAGAATATCGTTTAAAGGATTAGACTGCTGTTGCTGAGCTTGGGTTTGTGCACCTCCTAAAATTCCTCCTAAAAGATCACCAAGACCTCCTGCTCCAACATTATTTTGTTGTTTTTCTTTTCCGATATACCCCATAATTAGTGGAGCAAGCATTGCCAGAATAGGTCCGATTTTATCAATAGAAATTCCTGTATTTTGTGATAACTGATTTTCTACATTACCTTTTTCACTTCCAAAAACATGAGAGAGAATTGATCCGCCTTCATTTTGTCTTGCTTCCAACTGTGAAGTATCATCTAAAATACTTCCATCATGGTCTTTATCTAATGCATTATTTAAAGCTTCTGCTTCTTTATTGTCTTGAGATTTGTTTCTCAGATAAGAAATTACAAGAGGTGTTGCCACCGCCAAAAGTGCGATGATTTGGTTCTTGCTGATTCCGAATTTGTTTTCAGCCTGCTCCGCAACCTGATTTCCTGTGTTTCCTGTAAGTAAATCTATTAAACTCATTTTTGTGCTTATTTTTTAGGTGTTAATAAACTCAAAGTTATCAAAAATATTGACAATGTATAATTTAATTTAAAACAAAAATCTAAGGTTAATATCTTGAAGAATAGATTAGTTTTTCAAAATGGGAACATTCGAACAAGCCTCACCAAACATCAGAGATTTTACAATCGGCTGAATTTTTTCCACCAATTCTACGTATGCATTTTCTGGAATTAGCTTGTCAGAACAGCCTTTTACCAATACTCTTTTTCCTTCCATTACAGAGAAATCATGATTGTTAATCGCATCATGCATTAAGATTATTTCTAAATTTTCTAAGTTTCCAAAAACAATTTTCTTAGTAACACCGGTTAATTTAGCAGTAATTAAAAAATAGGCCCAAAGCGGAACAATAGCATCTGCAGAGTTGTAGATGTATACGTAAGAATCTTGATATTCTTCAGTGTCGATTGCTGCCACTTTTTCACGGAAGTCTTTTTCTTTTAAAATCATTTCCATAAAAAGAAAATCTTTAAGATCAATACCTTTTCTTGCACCTTTGGGAACAAGATCAGTAAGGTCAAAGTTAATCAATCCGCTTGCGGCTACTTTATTTTTTATTTCAAATTCTTCTGACATTTTTTTATCATTATCTTTGAAGCAAATTTACTTAATTATAATTTGAATTTTGATGTTTGCAATTTGAGATTAAATGTCATTTCAATAGACAAAATCATTCATCGCCTATCAATTATCATTTATGAAATATTATATCATCGCAGGTGAAGCATCCGGAGATTTGCACGGAAGCAATTTAATGAAAGCTTTAAAAGAAAAAGACTCCAACGCAGAATTCAGATTTTGGGGCGGAGATTTGATGCAGAAACAAGGTGGTACTTTGGTGAAGCATTACCGAGATTTAGCTTTTATGGGCTTTTTGGAAGTTGCGATGAACTTGAGAACGATTTTAAATAATATTAAAATCTGCAAAGAAGATATTAAAAACAATCAGCCGGATGTTTTGATTTTGGTTGATTATCCCGGTTTCAATTTGCGAATTGCAAAATTTGCAAAAGAACTGGGGATAAAAGTAGTCTATTATATTTCTCCTCAACTTTGGGCATGGAAAGAAGGCCGTGTCGAAATCATCAAAAAATATGTTGATGAAATGATGGTGATCTTACCTTTCGAGGAAGATTTTTATCACAAGCATGGTGTAAAATCTCACTTTGTAGGACATCCTTTGTTGGATGCAATTTCTACACTTCAAGATATTTCTATTGATGATTTTAAAACTGAAAACGGTTTAAATGAAAAAGAAATCATTGCACTTTTGCCAGGTTCCAGAAAACAGGAAGTGGAGAAAATGCTTGAAATCATGCTTTCTGTTCGTCCGCATTTTGAGAATTATCAGTTTGTGATTGCGGGTGCACCAAGTCTTGAAAAGGAGTTTTATCAAAAATATGTTGATGAAAATGTACATTTCGTATCCAACAAAACCTATGATTTGTTGAGGTGTTCAAAAGCAGCTTTGGTGACTTCAGGAACAGCAACTTTAGAAACGGCTCTGTTGAATATTCCGGAAGTAGTTTGTTATCGTGGAAGCAAAATTTCTTACGCTATTGCCAAAAGATTGGTGAAAAACATCAAATATATTTCTTTAGTAAATCTGATTATGGATCGGGAAGTGGTGAAAGAATTAATTCAAAGTGAACTCAATACTAAAAATCTTGTTAAAGAATTAAATTTCATTATTGATGGTGAAAAAAGAAGTAAAATGCTTCAAGATTTTAAGTTACTCAGAGAGAAATTGGGCGGAAAAGGAGCAAGTGAAAATGCAGCTGATATTGTTTTAAATCTCAAAAAATAGAAATAAATCTATTCAGGTATTCTAAAATTTTCTAACTTAGTTTGTTCAAACACAAATGATTTTGAACAAGCAACCTCTTTTGATTGTTGTACTCTGTTTTATTCTTGGAATTTTCTTTCAGGATGAGTTTTTTCTTGAGCAAAATTCCATCATTCTAATTCTACTTTTTTCTGTCATTATTTTCGGATTATTTTTCCTGAAAAGCCAGATTTTATTTAAAATCAGAAATTTCCTTTTGATGATTTTATTTTTCGGATTAGGAATTTCTTTTCATTTTTATAATAATTTGAATGTTAAAAATGTTGATGTAAAAACTAATGAAACCATCATTTTTAAAGTTTCAAAAAAATTAAATTCGAACGAAAAATATAGAAAGTACGAGGTTTTAGCTGAGGTTGATAATCGGTCTTTTCAAGCGATTGTAAATGTTGAAAAAGCTCGGAAGGAATTAGATTTTAATCATTATTATAAAGCAAAAGCCTATCTGGTTCAGCCAAAATCACCGGAACACGATTTTCAGTTTGATTATTCAAAATATTTAAAGCGAAAAAATATTTCCTATCAATGTTATATTAACGGAGAAATCTCGTCTGCTGCAAGAAGCGATTTGAGTTTTTCAGAAAAGATCAGGCAAAAACGTCTTGAAACATTGCAGAAAATTAGCAATTCTGAAATGTCTTTCCGAAGTCGCGAATTTTTAAAAGGAATAATTTTGGCAGACCGCACAGAAATTGATGCTGAAACCGTTCAGGATTTTAACCGTTCTGGTTTGGTGCATTTTCTTGCTATTTCAGGAACGCATATCGTCGTGATTTTCGGGATGTTTTATTTCCTGATGATGAGGTTTGCATCTGTTCGCCTGAAAAAATATGCCATCATTATCAGTTTACTATTCATCTGGATTTTTGCCATTTTCATTGGATTTGGAAATTCTGTGGTGCGGTCTTGCATCATGATTTCTGTATATTTTATTTACTTATTGCTTCAAAGAAAACCAGATCTGCTCCATTCAATGGCACTTTCGGCATTTATTATTTTAATGATTGATACGCAGCAAATTTTTGATGTAGGTTTTCAGTTGAGTTTTCTGGCTGTGTTGGGGATTTATTGGTTGAATCAACCGATTTTAAAATACCTTCCGAGACAGGATAATTTTTTCAAAAAACTGATTTATAATACAATTTCTATTTCTATTGCAGCACAATTGGCGACATTGCCTCTAGTTTTGTACTATTTTCATCAGTTTTCATTGATTTCAATTATTGCGAACTTTATAATTGTTCCGTTTTCGGAGCTTATCATTATCTTTTCTTTTTTAATGACTGCGCTGATTGGTTTTAATTTAGATTTTGAAATAATTAATTGGTGTTACGATTTTATTATTAAGATTTTGCTGAATGTAATTCATTGGTTTGCTGATTTCGATGCCGTTTTCTTTGAAAATATTCCTTTAAATTTAGCTGAGGTTTTTGTGTTGTTTGGGATTGGTTATTTCCTAAAATTTATGCTTGATAAAATAAGTTTCAGAAATATTTCAAATATAGTTTTAGCCATTACCGTATTTTTAGTTATCAGAATTTCTTTTAATCTTATTGAAAACCAGAAAGATGAGTTTTTAGTACATCATTATAAAAAAGAAAATATTATTTCCATGAAAAAAGAAAATATTATTTCCATGAAAAAAGGAAATAAGGCAATTTTTTGGATGAATTCTTCGGATGATAAAAATAAAATTCAACAGTATATTATCAATCCCTATGTTTCTTCACGGAGGATAAAAAATTTAGAAATCAAAAATTTTCCGGCTTCGGCTAAAATGGTAAAGTTTGAAGGTAAAATTTATGAATTAAAGTAATCTCAAATTTTAATGCTTTTTCTTGTATTTAATATACTTATGAATCTTATTTAGAAAGATTACAAACTGTCTAATAGTGAGATTTCTCACTTTTTAGTATTGTTAACATTTCCTAATTTTGTGGAAATTCAAATTTAAACTTAATATGGCAGGTTTAACAAGTTCTACAATAGGTAGAAAATATGCTATGGCACTTTCAGCAATGTTTTTGCTGATATTCTTAGTGATGCATCTATCTACCAACATGACATCCGTTTTTAGCGAAGATGTTTTTAATGAGGCTTCTCATTTTATGGGATACAATCCGGCGGTGCAGTATCTGATGCAGCCGATTTTGATGTTTGCAGTGATTTTCCATTTTGCAATGGGGTTCGTTCTTGAGATTAAGAACAACAAGGCTCGTCCGATTAAATATGCGAACAACAACGGAGCGGCTAATTCTACATGGATGTCTAGAAATATGATTATTTCCGGAGCTGTGATCTTAGCTTTCTTGGTATTGCATTTTTATGATTTTTATTTTCCTGAAATGAACTACAAGTACATTCAGGCAAATACACCAGATGAGACAAGATATTGGGCAGAGCTTCACCACAAGTTTCACGACCTTTGGAGAGTGGCTCTTTATGTTGTTGCTTTCGGATTATTAGGTCTGCATTTGGCACACGGTTTCCAGTCTTCTTTCCAGTCGATCGGAGCTAGACACCAAAAATACACTCCTGTTATTAAAGCTTTCGGAAACTGGTATTCAATCCTTATTCCTGCAGGTTTTATTTTTATTGCAATTTTTCATTACGTAACTCAATAATATCAATATACTAATATGAGTAAATTAGATTCGAAAATTCCAGGAGGTCCTTTAAAGGATAAGTGGAAAAATCATAAAGACCATATGAACCTTGTTGCACCAAACAACAGAGATAAGATTGATATTATTGTTGTAGGTACAGGTTTGGCAGGAGGTTCTGCTGCAGCTACTTTGGCTGAGCAAGGATATAATGTAAAGGCATTTTGCTACCAAGATTCACCAAGAAGAGCACACTCTATTGCGGCTCAAGGTGGTATCAACGCTGCTAAAAATTATCAAGGTGATGGTGACTCTACTTACAGATTGTTCTACGATACCATCAAAGGTGGTGACTACAGAGCGAGAGAGGCAAACGTTTACAGATTAGCTGAAGTTTCTGCAAATATTATTGACCAATGTGTATCTCAAGGGGTTCCATTTGGTAGAGATTACGGCGGACAATTAGATAACCGTTCATTTGGTGGGGTTCAGGTTAAAAGAACTTTCTACGCAAAAGGGCAAACTGGTCAACAGTTATTATTAGGTGCATATTCTTCATTAAGCCGTCAAATCGGAAAAGGAAGAGTAAAAATGTACAACCGTCACGAAATGCTTGAATTGGTAATCGTAGACGGAAAAGCAAGAGGAATTATCGCAAGAAACCTGGTAACAGGTGAAATCGAAAGACACTCAGCTCACGCAGTGGTAATTGCTTCTGGAGGTTACGGAAACGTATATTTCCTTTCTACTAACGCAATGGGTTCAAACGTTTCTGCAGCTTGGAAAATCCACAAAAAAGGAGCGTATTTCGCAAACCCTTGTTATGTACAAATCCACCCGACTTGTATTCCTGTTCATGGAACACAGCAGTCTAAACTTACTTTGATGTCTGAATCTCTTAGAAACTCTGGAAGAATCTGGGTTCCTAAGAAAATTGAAGATTCAGTTGCCATCAGAGAAGGGAAATTGAGACCTGAAAATATTAAAGAAGAAGATAGAGATTACTATTTAGAAAGAAGATATCCTGCATTCGGAAACTTAGTTCCTCGTGACGTTGCGTCTAGAGCTGGTAAAGAAAGATGTGATGCTGGTTTCGGAATCGAAAATAATGAAACTAAAGAAGGTGTTTACCTAGATTTCTCTACAGAAATCATGAAAAAAGGTAAAGAATCTGCTATCGAAAAACATATTCACAATCCTACAGAACAGCAAATCTATGATTTAGGAAAAGCTTGGATTGAAGAGAAGTATGGTAACTTATTCGTAATGTATGAAAAAATTACTGCGGATGACCCTTACAAAACTCCAATGAAGATTTATCCTGCCGTTCACTACACAATGGGTGGTGTTTGGGTTGATTATAACTTACAATCTACAATTCCTGGATGTTTCGTTGTTGGGGAAGCAAACTTCTCAGACCACGGTGCAAACAGATTAGGAGCTTCTGCTTTGATGCAAGGTTTGGCAGACGGATATTTCGTTCTTCCTTACACGATTGCAGATTATCTTTCTGCAGACATCAGAACGGGAGAAATTCCTACCAATTCTGCTGAATTTGACGCAGCTGAAAAAGAAATTAAAGACAAAGTAAATTTCTTTGTTAATAATAAAGGAACGCATTCAGTAGATTATTTCCATAAACAATTAGGACACATTATGTGGAATAAAGTGGGGATGGGAAGAACTCCTGAAGGTTTGAGAGAAGCTATCGTAGAAATCGACGAAGTGAAAAAGAACTTCTGGAAAGATGTAAAAGTAATGGGTGAAACTGAAGGAATGAACACCGAGCTTGAAAAAGCATTCAGAGTTGCCGATTTTATCGAATTGGGTCAATTAATGGCTATCGATGCATTACACAGAAACGAATCTTGTGGAGGACATTTCAGAGAAGATCATGCGACTCCGGAAGGTGAAGCAGAAAGAGATGATGTTAACTTCAAATATGTAGGAGCTTGGGAATATCAGGGTGATGATATTAAACAAGAACTTCTTCATAAAGAAGACCTTATCTATGACAACATCGAAGTTAAAGCGAGAAGTTACAAATAATCTCCAACCTATAAATAAATAATTATGAGTGCAAAAAAAGGCCTTCATCTTACGCTGAAAATTTGGAGACAAAAAAATACAAAGACTAAAGGTCAGTTTGAGACCTACAAAATATCAGATGTTTCTACAGATTCTTCATTCTTGGAGATGTTAGACATTCTGAACGAGAACCTTATCAACGAAGGAAAAGAACCTATCGCTTTTGACCACGACTGTCGTGAAGGAATCTGTGGTATGTGTTCTCTTTACATCAATGGTAGAGCTCACGGTCCGGATACTGGTATTACAACATGTCAGCTTCACATGAGAATGTTCAAAGACGGTGAAACTATCGTTATTGAACCATGGAGAAGTGCTGCGTTCCCTGTTATCAAAGATTTAATGGTAGACAGAAGCGCATTCGACAGAGTAATGGCTGCAGGTGGATTTATCTCGGTAAACACTTCAGGAAATACTTTGGATGCCAACGCAATTCCGGTTCCTAAAGAAGATGCAGACAAAGCAATGGATGCTGCTGCTTGTATCGGTTGTGGAGCTTGTGTTGCAACTTGTAAAAATGGTTCTGCAATGTTATTCGTTGGAGCTAAAGTTTCTCAGTACGCACTTTTACCTCAAGGTAGAGTAGAAGCGAAACGTAGAGTTCTAAACATGGTGAAAGCTATGGACGAAGAAGGTTTCGGTAACTGTTCAAATACAGGAGCTTGTGAAATAGAATGTCCTAAAGGAATTTCTCTTGAGAATATCGCAAGAATGAACAGAGAATACATGGCTGCTTATGCAGACAGAGGATAATCTGTTTTAAAATAAATTATAAAAAATCGTCTTCCTTTGTGAAGGCGATTTTTTTTAGTTAAATCTTTCATAAATTACCTTCAAATATTGCATTTAGTATATTTGAAAAACTTATTTTTGTTGAATTATTTAAAATCAAAAATGAAAAAATATCTTTTGTTGTTTGTCATTGCAATATTTGCAATGTCTTGTTCAAAAAAAGTTGAAGTAAAAGGAAAAATTGCAGGCAGTTCTCCATTAGAGAGAATTGAGTTTGTAGAGGCTTCCGGTGTTGCTACCTTGCCATTGGCTAACTTTGGTATCGACAAAGATGGAAACTTTACAGGAACTTTTGAAGCTCCAAAAAACGGAATGTATGTGATCAACTATGCAGGAAAACAGAATCTTATTTTCCTTAAAGGAGGTCAGAAGCTTAATATTTCAGGTAACTCTGCTAGTTTCCCGAACGAATATGTAGTTACAGGGGATGCAAAAAGTGATAACGACTTTTTTCAAGCTTGCCAAAAATTCCTTACGACTTACGGTCAGACTTTGAATATTCAACAGTTGACTGCAGGTGATGAAGCTGCGTATGTAAAGGCAATGCAGAAAATTGAAGCCGATATCAATAAAAACATCGAAGAAAATGTAAAGAAATTCAACCCTGGAAAAGAGGTTGTTGAATGGAAAAAAATAGATGCTAAAACGGCTATTCTTAATTTATTGGTAAATTATGAAATGACTAAAAAGCAAATGTCTGGTAACAATCCTTCGTTTAAGCTGGCAAAAGTATTCACCGATTACGAAACCAAACTTCAGGAGAATAAAGATACCATGATCAAAACAAGTCCGTTTTACAGACAGTATCTTTTAACAAAAATGAGTACAGATTTCCAAACATTTGCTCAGGCAAAAGCACAGGGAAAAACAGATATTACAACTTCAGAATTATTTAATGAATTCTTAAAAGGTAAAAAAGAAGTTTCTCAAATTGAGAAAGATTATTTGTTGGCTTTTGTAATGGCTCAGTCTGATGTACATCCACAAACTCCAGCTGCTACAACTGATAAAATCAAAAAAATTATCGAAGAAGATATTAAAGACGCTACTATTAAAGCTGATTTGAAGAAAATGCTTTTCGTAATCAACGGATTCAAAATTGGTGATGATGCTCCAGAAGCTTCTTTGATAAAACAAGACGGTTCAGCTTATAAATTAAGCGAGAACAAAGGAAAACCTTACATGATAGTATTCTACGCATCTTGGAATCCTTATATTGCTGAAGGTACAATGCCTGTTTTAAAAGAAGTTGTGAATTTCTATAAGTCTAAAATGAATTTTGTATTCGTAAATTTAGATGATACCAAAGATCAGTTTACAAAAACAAGCAATGCTTTATTAAAAGGAATTCCTGGAACTAATGTGTATGGTGACGGAGGCTTAAACTCTGATATTGCTAAAAAATATGGAGTATACGGTTTTAAATTACCAAGCTTCATCATAGTTGATAAAAATGGTAAAGTAGCAAGCAGATCTTTTGTAAATCTAGGTGATCAAGATTTGATTACAATCTTAGATAAGCAAACAGGTCTTTCAGCTCCAAAAGTAGATCCTGCAGCTCAATTGCAGATTGATCCTTCAGCTTTACAGCAACAAGCGGCTCCTCAAGTTGAGAAAGTTCCGGTTGAAGCAAAATAATTAGCTTAAACAAAATATAAAAAAAAACCTTGTCTTCGGATAAGGTTTTTTTTTATTGTATTTTTGCAGACAAAATTGAAACTGAAAGGTTTCAGAGAAAATTATTAGAAAAAATAGAAAATAGATGAAGGTAGGGTAGAAAGCTATCTTCATCATACTGAAATTGATATGAGAAAGAAGAAAGACGTAATTCTTGAGAATATAAAACTTTTTGCAGCAGGTGCAAAAGGGGTTGCGATAGGAAAAACTGAAGAAGGGAAAACTGTTCTGGTTTCCGGAGCGATTCCTGGAGATGTGGTGAATGCAAGAGTAAAAAAATCAAAATCAAAATATTTTGAGGCTGAAGTAAAAGAAATTGTCGAAAAGTCACCGTTCAGAGTTGAGCCGAAGTGTATTCATTTCGGAACTTGTGGTGGTTGTAAGTGGCAAAATATGAGCTACGAAAAGCAGCTTGATGTTAAACAGGAAGAAGTTTATAACAATATCAAAAGAATTGGTGGAATCGATGATTTTGAAACCATTCCTATTTTGGGTGCTGAAGAGCAGTATTTCTACAGAAACAAAATGGAATTTTCTTTCTCGAATGCAAGATGGTTGAGTCATTACGAAATAAGTTCTGAAGAAAACTTTGGAAGCAGGGACGCTTTAGGTTTCCATATTCCGGGAATGTGGAGTAAGATTTTAGATTTAAAAGAATGTTTCCTTCAGGAAGATCCATCGAATGCGATTCGTTTGGCAGTAAAGAAATTTGCTGAGAATAAAGGATTAGACTTTTTTGATGTTAAAGAGCAAAAAGGTTTCCTAAGAACTTTGATGATGAGACAAAACTCCAAGGGAGAATGGATGGTTTTATTCCAGCTTTACAGAGAAGAAAAAGAAAACCGTACAGAACTTTTTGACTTCTTGTTGGAGCAATTCCCACAAATAAAAACATTGGTTTATGCCATTAATCCTAAGCAAAACGATTCAATCTACGATCAAAATATCAAAATATATTTCGGTGACGGGTTTTTAATGGAAGAAATGGATGGTTTGAAATTTAAAATCGGTCCGAAATCTTTCTTCCAAACCAATTACAAACAGGCTTTAGAATTATATAGAAAAACACTTGAGTTTGCTGATTTAAAAGGTGATGAAGTGGTTTACGATTTATATACAGGAACCGGAACAATTGCTCAATATGTTGCAAGAAACGCAAAACATGTAATTGGAATTGAGTCTGTACAGGAAGCAATTGATGCAGCCATCGAACATGCTGAATTGAATGGCTTAACCAACACGACTTTCTATTGTGGTGATATGAAAAACGTTTTCAATGACGAATTCTTAGAAAACCATCCAAAAGCAGATGTATTAATTACCGATCCACCAAGAGACGGAATGCACCAGAAAGTAGTTGAGCAGATTTTGAAATTGGCTCCTGAAAAAGTGGTGTATGTAAGCTGTAATTCTGCAACGCAGGCAAGAGATTTAGCTTTAATGAAAGAGCATTATACTTTGGTGAAGATTTTACCAGTAGATATGTTCCCACAAACCCACCACGTGGAGAATATTGCACTGCTTATCAAGAAATAATTACTTAAATTTGAAAATAGAAAAATAAAAAGTTTAATGAATATGATAAAGAACTGTAAAGCTGTTTTCTTAGTTGGTACATTATTTTTTACTCAGCAGAATTTATTTTCTCAAGAAAAAGAGAAAGATTCTACTGTTGTAAAAAAAGATACTGCCGTAGTAAAGAAAGATGATAAAAAGAAAAGCCTGATTAAGCCATTTAAAGAAATTATTACTGATAAAGCGGTTTCAGATCAGGGAGTTTTTACGGTTCATAAAGTCGATGACAAATATTATTTTGAAATTCCGGATTCTATGCTGAAAAAGGAATTTCTTTTGGTAACAAGATTAACGAAAGCAGCTGCGGGAATGCGTTCAGGAACTTCTGGTTATGCAGGTGACCAAATCGGACAGCAAGTGATTGCTTTTGAAAAAGGACCGAAAGATAAAATCTTGTTGCGTTCGATTTCTCATGTGGATTATGCGAAAGATTCTACCTCGCAGATGTATAATTCGGTGACGAGAAATAATGTGCAGTCTATCATTAAATCTTTTGATGTAAAAGCTTACGGAGTAAAGAACAACTCTTCTGTAATTGAAGTTACAGATGTTCTGAATTCTGATAATGAGTTGACTTCTTTTTCGGTTTGGTCTAAAGATTCGTATAGAGTCGGGGCTTTCCAGAAAGATATGTCATTCGTGAATTTTGTGAAATCTTTCCCTACGAATATTGAAATTAATACCACTAAAACTTTTGCAAGAACTTTAGGAACGCCTGCAACACCTGCAATTCCGGGAAGACCTGCACCAAAAATCAGTGGAAATTATACTGTAGAGATCAATTCTTCATTTGTACTTCTTCCTGAAAACAAAATGCAGGCAAGATATTTTGATCCGAGAGTAGGATATTTTACAGTAGGTTATACCGATTTCGATTTAGATCCTCAGGGAGTAAAAAGGATTTCATTAGTGAAAAGATGGCGTCTTGAACCAAAACCTCAGGATTTAGAAAAATACAATAAAGGTGAGTTGGTAGAGCCTGCAAAACCGATTGTTTTCTACATCGATCCTGCGACTCCAAAAAAATGGGTTCCTTATTTGATGAAGGGAGTTAATGATTGGCAAAAAGCTTTTGAAAAAGCAGGATTTAAAAATGCAATTGTTGCTAAAATTCCAGATCCGAAAGTAGATACAGAATGGAGTTTGGAAGATGCAAGATTTTCAGCAATCGTTTATAAACCTTCAGATGTACCGAATGCTTCAGGTCCTTCAATTGCTGATCCAAGAACGGGTGAGATTTTAGAAAGTCACATCAATTGGTATCACAATGTAATGTTGTTGCTAAGAAACTGGTATTTTGTACAGGCTTCTCCAAATGATGAAAGAGCAAGAAAAATGGAGTTTGACGAAAAACTGATGGGTGAACTTATCCGTTTTGTGTCTTCTCACGAAGTGGGTCACACTTTAGGTTTAAGACATAACTACGGTTCAAGCTCTACGGTTCCTGTTGAAAAGTTGAGAGATAAAAAATGGTTGGAGAAAAATGGTCACACTCCTTCAATTATGGATTATGCAAGATTTAATTATGTTGCACAACCAGAAGATAAAATTGGTGATGCCGGAATTTTCCCAAGAATTGGTGATTACGATGATTGGGCAATCGAGTGGGGATATAAAAGATTTAATCAGTTTAAAACTCCGGATGCCGAAAAGCAATTTCTGAATCAATGGGTAATCAAAAATCTTAAAAACGAAAGACTTTGGTTTGGTACAGAGACTAATCCTTTAGATCCAAGGTCTCAAAGCGAGCAAGTAGGGGACAATGCGATGATTGCAAGTACTTACGGAATCAAAAACCTACAAAGAATTGTTGATAACTTAGATCAATGGACAAAAACACCAAACGAAGATTATAAAAATCTCGATATGATGTATGATCAGGTGACGACACAGTTTAAAAGATATTTAGGTCACGTTTCAAAATATATCGGTGGACAAATGGAAACTCCGAAAACTGCAGAACAATCTGGTGCAGTCTATGAAGTGGTAGCCAAAAAAGATCAGAAAGAGGCGATGAAATTCTTAAATGAAAATGTTTTCACCACTCCGCAATGGTTGCTTAAGAAAGATATTTTTGAGAAGACAGGTAAAACTCCTGTAAAAACGGTTGAAGAAATTCAGAATGTTGTTTTAGGAAGAGTTTTAAGTCCAATGGTGCTTCAAAGTCTTTATCAATCTGAAGCAGTTGACCAAAATTCATATCCATTGGTTGAATTTTTCTCAGATCTTAATAATTCAATTATTAAAAAAGATAACGCAGATATTTACGGAAGAAATCTTCAGAGAAATTACGTAGATACTTTAATAAGATTAATTGATAACAAAAATTCTGATAAATCTGATGTTTCTGCTATCGTAAGAGGAAATTTAAATACCATTAAAAAAGATCTTTTAGCAAAAAATAATTCTAATGATTTGGTCAACAAATATCATAATGAAGACTTGGTTTTCCGTATCGAGAAAGCTTTAGATCCAAAATAAAGATTTAAATATGAAATATTTTAAATTTATCATATTCATTCTTGCATTGTCATCGGTCATTTCATGTGGAAGTGATGATGATATCTGCGATAGTGGTGAGGGTACACCACGAATGAAAATTGCATTTAAAAAGGGCAATCAGATTACAAAGATTGAGAAAATAAAAGTTTTTGTAGATTACGGTTCAAAAATTGTAACCTTGGGAACTTTTTCACAAGTTGATTCTATCTTTGTTCCATTACGTGTAGATGAATCTCCTTTTACTGATATCTATGTAAAGACACTCGATTCAGAGGATTCTACAAGAGTAAGAGTCAATTACACAACCAAAGGTATTTACGTTTCTCCAGCATGTGGTGTCAAGAAAAATTACGAAAATGTAAATTCAGTATTATCAGCTCCGAACTCATTGAAAAGTGTTGAACAAGGGCAAAATTTTATAGAAAATGAAGACAAGACTAATTTATTCTTTAATTTTTAGTGTTTTCGGTTTGCTGAATTTTTCTGCACAGGAAAAAGAAGAAGCTGATAAACCAAAATGGAAATATGAACCCAATTTTATTGTAGGAGTTGATATTTTGAATGCCGGTGCTTCATTTTTCTCAGACCGACAAATGTTTCAGGGATTTATTTCATCTAAAGTAAAAGATAATCTTCACGGAATTGTAGAGGCTGGTTTTGATAAAAATATTTACCAAAATAACGGTTATGATGCTAAAGCAAGCGGTCCCTTCATTAAAATCGGAGCCTTTTATATGTTGGCAAGAGATCCTGAAAATGATTTCAACGGTTTCTACGGAGGCGGAAAAATTGGCGGGTCGTTTTACACTCAGGAATATATGAAGATTCCGGTGCGTGGTTTTGCTGGAAACAGTTCTTCCGTTTCAATGCCTTCTTCTTCACAGTCGTCTTTTTGGTTGGAAGGAAACTTAGGTGGAAGAGTACAGTTATTTACCTCTAATTTCTACATTGATGTCAGTATGCAGCCACGCTATTTAATGGTAACTTCAAAACAGGATGACGTTGTTCCGATGATCGTTCCCGGTTTTGGAAAAAGCTCCAATAAGTTTAATATGGGTTTTGCTTGGAATATAGCGTATAAGTTTTAAAAGAAAGAGCAGGTTTTACTTGCTCTTCTTTGTTTCTATTATTCTTTGAATTTCATTGTAGAGATTTTTAAGTTCTAAAGGCGGATTTCCAGAGTCAAATGTTGAAGATTGATAGTCAATCCCATTTTTTGTAATCGTAATGTGCGAGGCTAATGCTGCATCGCTGAATCTTTTAGTAGATAGTGCTTCTAATTTTGAAATACCTTCTACGTTTATTTCTTCCGTGTATTCTACAATTTTAGACCAGTCATTTTGAGATATTTCTTGGGTAGTAATATTTCCATTAATAGAAGATACCATTTTTCCATTTGATAGAGTAAAATCTCTTATAGTACCTCTTGTACGCTCAGAGAGTGATATTTTTTCAGTTTTAAATATTGTTTTTTCATGAGAAGCTGTATTTGTTTTGCAACTTGATATGATAAATAATATTAGTGATGTCATAATGATAATATAACGCATTGTATTTATTTTTTTAATAATTTATAAGTGTTTGTTATTGTTTGTTACTTAAGCAAAGTAATGGTTTTTTTAAAATAAAATTAATAGAATATTAATGTAATTGTAATTTATATTATATTTGCGAGATATTTAAATTAATTTAAAATGAAAAAAATTACTATTTCAAAATTGGTTTTTCTATTCTCAGCAGCTGTAAGTGCAAATATGTACGGACAAAAATTTGATGATGGAAAGCAAGGTTTTGGCAAAGCATACATCATGAACGAGGTTAAAAGCCCCAATGGTGTAATTCGTTGTGCTTCTACAGGATATGAAAAGTATTTACAAGATACTGATCCTAAAAGGTTGACCGATGCTCAGTTTGAAGCTTGGATCAATCCTTTGATAGAAAATGCAAAATTAAATAAGTCTCAAAATGGAGGTATTGTTACAATACCAGTGGTAGTACACGTTATTCACTCAGGTGAAGCATACGGTACTGGTGCAAATATTACAGATGAGCAGGTTCAGTCTCAGATTACTGTAATGAATCAAGATTTCCGTAGAATGGCGGGAACTCCAGGATTCAATACAACTGCTGTAGGTGCAGACACGATGATACAATTTGCATTGGCAAAAGTAGATGCTAATGGCAATCCCACGAATGGTATAGACAGAGTTAATTTGTGTTATCCAGATTGGTCAACGGGTAATATCAATGGTTATGTAAAACCATTAACTATTTGGGCTCCTACACAATATATGAATATGTGGAGTGTGAATTTTTCTGATAACACATTGTTAGGATATGCACAATTCCCTTCTAACTCTGGGCTTGGTGGTCTTAATACTTCTGGTGGTGCGGCAAACACAGATGGTGTAGTTGCTAATTATTCTACTTTTGGAAGTACAGACTTTGGAGCTTTTCCTATGAATGCTCCCTATGATAAAGGAAGAACAATGACCCATGAAGTTGGTCACTTTTTGGGATTAAGACATATTTGGGGTGATGCTAACTGTGGAAATGACTTTTGTGCAGATACACCTACTGCTCACACTGCTAACTATTTATGTAACACTAATATAGTAGGTTGTACAGAGGGAGAGATAGAGATGGTGCGAAACTATATGGATTATACCAATGATACATGTATGAATATTTTCACACAGAATCAGAAAGATAGAATTACAGCTGTAATGAATAACTCTCCTAGAAGAGTTGAATTAAAAACATCTACAAAAGATGTAGCAATTCCATTATTTCCTAATGATGCTGAAATAAAGTTTGAAAGTGTATGTTCTTTAGATAATTTGTGTTCTGGATCTACAATTAAGATTATTCTTACAAATAGAGGTACTTCTGCTCTTACTTCTGCAGTGATTCCTTATACAATAAATGGGACTGCTTATTCTTATAACTGGACAGGTAATATAGCATTAGATAAGTACGAAATCGTGTCATTGCCAGTTCCTACAACAGCAACAAACGGAGCTTTGACAATTAATCTTACCTCTGTAAATGGTGTAGCTGATCAAAGAGTTGCTAATAATGCACTAACTGGAACTTTTAATAATCCTGCTGTTGCTACAAATACAGCAACTAATTTTGTATTTAATTTACAATTAGATTATTGGGGTACTGAGGTAAATTGGAATCTGAAAAATAGCGCAGGTACAACTGTTTATAGTAGCGCTGCATACCCTGACGTTCCTAATCCGACGGCTTCTACTCCTCTTCCTGCTTTAATTACACAAAACTGGCAGTTAAATACTAATGATTGTTATACATTCACTATTAATGATTTGTATGGTGATGGTATTTTTGATAATGGAGGATATTATAATATTAAAACGACAGGAGGAGCTGATGTTATTGTAGGTTCTTCATATGCGAAAAAACAGACTAGAGCATTGTCATTAGGCGTATTAGGAACTAATGAAATAGTTAAAGAAACATTTGCAATTTATCCAAATCCTACAACGGATGTATTAAATATCACAAAAGTTTCAAACAAAGCTAAATTTGAAATTCATAATGCTGTTGGACAGATTGTAAAAGCTGGTGAAATTAACAACAACCAAGTTAGAGTTTCTGAATTGGTGAGAGGTACATATATCATTACAGTAAGTGATAAAGGTGTATCTGAAAATATAAAATTTATCAAGAAATAACAAATTTTCTTTGTAATACGAATGGATCCTCAGGAAAAACCTGAGGATTTTTTGTTTATAGTATTGGCGTTAATCTTTAGTTTTTTGTGTGAAAAATGAATGAAAACAAGTATATTTGGCAATTAAAAATAATTCAATTTTATGAAAAAACTCATTACTGCTTTATTTTGCGGGTTGATGGGAACTGTTGCTTTTGGGCAATGGACACCAACTACTCCAAAATTAGATTCAAAGAATAGAGCATCAGATTTAAAAGCCGGTACATTAAAGGTTTACTACAAGTTAGATTTAGAACAAATTAAATCTCAATTAAAAAATGCTCAGGAAAGTGGACCTAATGCTAAACCTGTTTATATTTCCTTACCAAACTTAAATGGTAAGATTGAGAAGTTTGCTGTTTACAGTTTTCCAGTTATGGCTAAAGAATTAGCAGATCAATACCAATTAGGTTCTTATACGGGGGTAAGTTTGGATGATCCTACAAAATTTGTGAGATTTTCAGTGGCTCCGAATGACTTTCAATCTATGATTAGTAAAGCTGGAGAATATGAATTTATAGAGGCTACTGATTCTTCTAAAACAGTATATGCAGTACACCCAAAGACGAATAAGCCAACTGGGCAAGCATTTACGTGTAGTACATCAGAAAATCCTATTTCAGTGGCAGAATTGGAAAAATTAAAAGTTCCAGGACAGTCATTTACAAATCAGGGGTCAAATTTTGCGAAAAGTTCTGATAAAAAATTCAGAACAATGAGATTGGCAATGTCTGTGACTGGAGAATATACTCAGTTTTTTGGTGGTGTAGCTGGAGCGCTCGCTCAAATTAATGCTACAATGACAAGAGTAAATGGAGTATTTGAAAAAGACTTTGCTCTTCACTTAAATGTATTGAATTTTCCTACACTAATTTATGACAATCCGGTAACTGACGGATATGCTACAGTTACGAATGCTAATAATTTTCCAACTTCATGGAATTTAACATTACAGCAAAAACTTACCGCAACAGTTGGGGATGCAGGTTATGATATAGGTCATTTGTTTGGTGCTTCTGGAGGTGGTGGAAGTGCAGGTTGTATTGGTTGTGTTTGTATTAACCCAACAACTGCAAATCCTTATGGAAAGGGTTCTGGTATTACATCTCCAGCAACGGGTTCTGTAAATCCTACGGTAGCTAATCCTCCGTCTGGAGATACTTTTGATATTGACTATGTTGCTCATGAGATGGGGCACCAGCTAGGTGCTAATCACACTTATTCACATGTTATAGAAGGAACTTATGTAAATATGGAGCCGGGATCGGGGTCTACTATCATGGGGTATGCAGGAATTACTAACGCTAATGTTCAAATGAATTCAGACCCTTATTTCCATGTTGCGAGTATACTTCAGGTTGAGGATAATTTGACTGATAAAACTTGTGATGTTGAGACATCTATCAATAATAATCCTCCTGTTATAACTCCATTAACAACATACAGTATTCCAAAAGGTACTGCATTTGTTCTTACAGCTTCTGTAACTGATCAGGAAAATGACCCAATGACATATACTTGGGAAGAGTTTGATGATGCAGCAGGTGTTATTACAGGGAATCAATACACTGGTAGTCCTGTTACTGCTTCAAATTTAGGAAATACAATTTTTGGGGCGTCATTTAGATCAGTTCTTCCAACGACGAGCCCAACTCGTTATTTCCCCAAACTTTCATCAGTTCTTAATGGGGTTTTAAATAGTGGAGCAACAGGTTGGGAAGCTGTCTCTACAGTTCCAAGGACCTCTAGTTTTGTTATTACTGTAAGAGACAATCACCCGATTGTTAGCCAGCAGCAAACACAGTCGGATATACAAACGATTAATGTTGGTAATGACGGACCTTTTAAAGTTAATACTCAATACGCAAATGGGGGATTTGCTTCTCCAATAGAATGGGCTGTTGCAAATACTACCGCGGCTCCATATAATGTAGCAAATGTGAAGATTGATTACACCACAAATGATGGTGCTTCTTGGACTGTTTTAGTGGCCTCTACTCCTAATGATGGAACTGAAAATTTAGTTTTCCCAGCATCATTAAATGGGCAAATTGTTAAATTGAGAATCTCATCTATTAATAATGTATTTTATGCAATAGGTCCAATCAATGTAGCAGCATTTACTTCATGTGATGGTACCGCTCCTATAGGAGTAGTTGCTAATAATATTACTGTAAATGGCGCAACTATTAATTTGACACCAGTTTTAAATGCTACCTATATTTTCAGATATAGAAAAGCGGGAACAACTATCTGGACAGAGGTTACATCTACTACGCCTACTGTAACTTTGACAGGTCTTACTGATCTTACAGCATATGAGGTGCAAGTAGCATCGGTATGTTCAGGTACTACAGGTTCATATTCAACAACAGTTAATTTTACGACCCTTCCTATAAATTATTGTACTGCATCATCAACTACTAGTGCTAACTTATTTATATCAAATGTAACGGTTGCAAACCTTAACAATACATCCGCAGGAAGTATTTATTCAAATTTTACAACTAACCCTGCTCTTCAGGTTAATCTTATAAAGGGAGTTCCTAATACAATGACTGTAACTGCTAATGTTGCTGCTGCAAATTTAGCAATGGTATTTATTGATTATAATAGGGATGGTGTTTTTAGTGCAAATGAAAGAGTATTAAACTTTCCTGTGACCAATGCTTCTTCATTTACAGGTACATTTACAGTGCCAGCAACTGCTGTAGAAGGTCAGACTTTACGAATGAGAGTATTTTTTGGTTTCGCAGGTGCAGATAATCTAGGATTATCAGGTCCAGCATCTTGGGCTTGCGGAATTAATGTAAATGATGGAGAAGTTGAAGACTATAATGTTGTTGTTGCTCCTACATTAAGTACTTCTGAAACGTCTGCTGCAAATAGCGGTATTCAGATTTATCCTAATCCAGCAACTGATTTCCTAAATGTTACTAAAGTTTCTGATAAAGCTACTTATAAGATTTACAGTGCAGCTGGTCAGTTAGTTGGTAATGGAAATATTAGCAACGGAAAAATTAATGTTTCATCATTAATAAAAGGAGCTTATGTAATATCTATTGAAGATAAAGGAAAAGAAAGTTTCAATTCTAAATTTATCAAGAAATAACAAATTCTTTTTAATAATAATAAATCCTCAGGAAAACCCTGGGGATTTTTTTGTTTTGAAATCATAAGCTTGGTTTTGATGAAGTAATTGTAAAAAAAAAAGTTTAATCTTTATTTTAATTATAGAAAATGATTAGATTTGTATTTAATTAATAAATAAATAATGCCTATGAAGAAATTCTTTACATTTTTAATACAATTTCATGATTTAATAGCGTTAAATTTTATAAAAAGCAATTATGCTATTCTATTTCAGAAATTGTCATTTTATCTATTTCCTATAAAAGGAAACTCGATTATGAAAATAATTACAGTCAATGATTCTACAGAAAAACGCATTGATGGCCTTTAAAATTGTTTTAATACTTCATTAGATTCTTAATTTACTATTTATGAAGAAATTTTTATTCTCGTGTCTATTATTTATAGTCACATGTATAAATGCCCAAATCAATTTGGGTGTTGGAAGTACTACTACGGGAATTGCCCCGATTAGTACTTATTATGGATATTCCTACGTACAACAGATTTTTCCTAAAACGGAAATAAATGCTGCTGCTGCTGGGAATATAACTGGTGTTAAGTTTTACTTAAGCCCATCATCAGTACTTACTAATTCCTCAAGCTGGACTGTTTTTTTAGGTCATACTAACAAAACTACCTTTGATTCTGATACAGATTGGATAGCGGCAGCGGGGTTAACTCAAGTGTTCACGGGAACAGTAACCAATACCGCAGGTGTTGTAGAAATTACTTTTCCGACACCTTTTGCTTATAATAACGTAGATAACTTAGTGATTGCGGCAAGAGAAAATTCACCTGATTACGATTCAAATGGATTTGCAGATGCTATGTATGTTTACAACACAGCAACAAATAGATCAATCTATTATAGAAGCGATTTTACTATTCCTAATCCTGCTTCTCCACCAACTGCTGGAGGACGAAATGGGTATAACTCTGCGACCACACTTTTAGGCCTGGCTCCAAGCCCAATTCCTGCTTGCCCTACGGTGACTGCTCCTGCAGCTGCTGCAACTGGAGTATCTGTGCTTCCTACTTTTACTTGGAACTCAGTGAGTGGTGCAACAGGATATAGATTATCTATAGGAACAACTCCGGGAGGAACTAATGTCTTGAATAATCAAAATCTTGGAAACGTTACAACCTACACTCTTCCTGCAGCATCAACATTGCAGTTTAGCACGCAATACTATTATACTTTAAGTTCTTACAGTGCTACAATGCCTTCTGCTACATGCTCAGAGAGAAGTTTTACCACTCAAAATATTCCTTGTCCTACTGTTTCTGCACCAGCTGCTGGGGCTGTGGGAGTTTCTCTTACACCTACGATTACTTGGGCAGCCGTTGCAGGTGCCACAGGTTATAGATTAACAGTAGGTACAACGGCAGGTGGAACACAAACATTAAATAATGTAGATTTAGGAAATGTAACGTCATATACTTTCCCTACAGCATTAGCTAATAGCACACAATACTTTTATAAAGTAAACTCTTATCATGCCGGTGGTACATCAGCGTCATGTACAGAAAGAAATTTTAGAACTGTATGTGCACCAACTCCTTTACCTTGGACCGAAAAATTTGATGGAATGACGACTCTAGGTGCAGGAATTGTCCCTGCTTGCTGGGCGCAGGTTACTGGAACTAATGCATGGACATCTTCAAATGCAGCAGGATCGACCACGTCTCCAGGACCAAGATCTCCAGCAAATTATGTTAGGATTCAATGGGGTAATACAAATGCAAGCCAGCTATGGACACCAGGGTTTGCATTAACAGCTGGAACGACTTACGAATTTTCATTCTATTATCATAATCCTGAGTATACTGGATTTACTGGAAGTGTTTTAGTAAATTCTTCACAATCTTCTACGGGAGCTACAAACTTAGGAACGTTTATCACTGCTACACAAACTACAGCTAGCTATACTCAGTATAAAGTATATTACACTCCTACAGCTACTGGTACTTATAATTTTGCGGTAAGTGCATCTGCTAATTCAGTACCTTATTATTTAGGTGTTGATGATTTCAGAGTGAGAGTTGCTCCTACTTGTATAGAGCCACTAGGGGTTGTTGCCGTTAGTGCAACAGGAAATACCGCTACGGTATCATGGAATCCACCAGCAACGCAGCCAGCAAACGGATATCAAATATATTATAGTACAACAACGACTCCTCCGGGAGCACCTCAGGTACCATTTGTTGCAGGTACAGCTACTACCTATACAATTCCAGGGTTAATTCCAAGTACTACGTATTATATTTGGATTAAAGCAATATGCAGCGGAACAGATTCGAGTGATTTATCTGATGTTGTATCTATTATGACAACACAGATTGCGGCAACACTTCCTTATATTCAAAACTTTACTACAGCTAATGATTTAGGATTAGTAAACGGAACACAGACAAATAAATGGGTACGCGGTAATGCAATAGGAAATCCTGCCCAATCATTATATATATCTAATGATAATGGGGTAACAAACGCATATACTCACACAGCAAGTACAGTACATGCATTCAGAGATATTCAAATTCCAGCAGGAACTACACTTGCATCATTCTCTTTTGATTGGAAAGGTCAAGGAGAAGGAACAACTTTCAAGTATGACTATTTGGAAGTTTGGTTAGTGCCATCTACATATTTACCGGTTGCAGGAACTTTAATTACTGCGGGAACTGGAAGAGTTTCTTTAGGACAGTATAACCTACAAGGTACTTGGCAGTCTTATTCTAATAATAGTTTAAATCTTACCAATTTCGCCAATAGTGTAATGCGTTTAGTATTCCAATGGAGAAATAACGGTAGCGCTGGTACACAACCTCCAATGGCAATTGATAATATTGTACTAAGAGTTTGTAGTAATGCAACTCCTGTAGTGACTGTAGTGCCAGCTTCTATTACCCATAATTCAGCAACTCTTACTTGGCCTCTAGATCCAGGGGGAGCTACTTATCAAATAAGATACAGACCTTTAGGTACAGGTAGTGCTTGGTTGCCAAACACTGGTCCTATTACAGTAACAGCAGGTACTTATACTTTCCCTCAAAACTTGCTACCATTTACTGATTATGAAGTAGAAGTTGCAGCAGTTTGTAATACGACGAATGTAGGTGTATTCTCACATAGTGAATTTAAAACCAAATGTGATCCTACTCCTCCAAATGTGACAGTAACTAGCATTACTCCAACATCAGCTTTAGTAACTTGGAGCCCGCTTGCAGCTGGTGCTACTTACGAATTGCAATGGAGAGAAGTTGGCACACCAACATGGTGGCCTGCATTACCTTCAACTCCGCAACCTCCTGCGAATACTTACGTTCTTACCGGTTTAAGTTCTTATAAAACTTATGAAGTACAGGTAAGAAATAAATGTATTGGATCTTTAACATTCAACCCTTGGTCTACATCTCAGGTGTTTACTACGGTTAGAGTTTGTGAAATTCCGCCTCCGGGATTAACCATTA
>NZ_LELA01000091.1 GCF_001677955.1 Chryseobacterium sp. BGARF1 | reverse complement strand
CATTCAGGGTAATGTTTACGGTTGTGGTTGCAGTTGTATTTTGAGCATGAACATTGTTAGTTCCTAATAAAGTTGCTCCGATAGTTAAAGTTGCGATTGCGATTAATTTTTTCATGGCAGTAATATTTAATTTTGTTTAATTGTTCTCTTTTGTATACTGCAAATTTAGAGCGTCGATAAAAGTTTCTTTGTAGTTGAAAATGGAAGTTGATGTAGTAAAATAACTACACGGATTAATTATTCGTTGTAAATAGAAAAGCCCTCAACACTTTTAAAGTGTTGAGGGCTTTTTTGTTTTTTTTAATGTGTTTACTTACAATGCAGTGGCAGTATAAGTTACTTTTTGTACGTAAGTTCCTTGAGGTTTTCCTAAAAGGACCTTGGATGCTTTTTCCGCCGAAATAGAGTAGTCAATATTTAAAGATTGTTTAGTTCCTAAACTCGCATTACTTACCAGCACCTGATCAGTTGTAGATAAAGTGACCTCATTCAGAGTTCCCACCAAACTTCCGCCCGGTATTGCTTTTACCTGTAAAATATCTACCGGAATTAAGTTTGTGCCATTGACAAAGTGTGCACCTTCAGATTTTACTTTTACATCAAAATTTTTGGAAGAAATAATGACTAAGCTGTTTGGAACGGTCACATTTTTTGATGAATTATAATCTTTTGTACTGCCATAATTAAAATCTACAGTACCTTCTGAAGCAGCAGTGCCAATGTCCATTGCAATAATATCTGCTAAAATAATATTTACTGATTTACTAACCTGCTCAGAATTTTGTGCCAGAACCAAGTCGGTTCCTAAAGTGATTGCTCCCAGCGATAACACAGTGATAAAGATTTGTTTTCTCATGATTTGGATGAATTTGAAAAACTGCAATATAATATTGTCATTTAAAATGAATTATACTAACAGATTTAGAATCAAATTTAAGAACATTACCTGACATGACCAAGCTTTTATTGTTATTGATTAACTAATTGTCAATATGATAGTCACGAATGTTTTTTCCTTACCCGATTAGCATTGAAAAGTACTAAAATTGTCGTCTTTCACGAATGTTCTATCACTGCTTATACTTTTGCCAGACATTTTGACTGTCAATAATTCCCAAACTTGCCTCGCCTTTTTGATTTCTTAAAAGAAAACAAAATTGTAAAGAATATATGTAATAGACTTTTTTATTACTTTTACAAAAAATGCAATAAAATTGAAACTAATTTCCTTTGTTCTGACAATTTTCACTCAGTTGTTACTCATTGTAGCTTTAAAACTATTAGAAAATTATTATTTAATATTAATAATCATCGCATGTTCTGGTTTATTAGGACTTTTAATCACTTTAAGTCGTCCAAAAAAATCAAAAACACAAGAAATGGGATGGGGTCTTCTCTTCGGATCATTAACATCTTTCATCATGACAATATCTTTTATTACATGGTTGTCGTATAACTTTCCACAATAATTATAAAAAAACATGTTAGAAAGTATATTATTTATTCTGTTAATTTTAATTATGTATATCCGTTTTTCATCATACCGCTGTAATGTTAGCAATAATGAGCCTATCGAATAGTTTATCTGCAAAATATCTTCGATTTA
>NZ_LELA01000090.1 GCF_001677955.1 Chryseobacterium sp. BGARF1 | reverse complement strand
GATCAACAAGGATGGCTTGATCTTATAACCAACATAGAATACTATAATTAAAATAAAAAACAAATAATATGGCTACATTAAAAGGTGGAGAATTCCTGATCAAAGAAATTCCTGCAAACGAAATTTTCAGTCTTGAAGAACTTTCAGAAGAACAAAAAATGCTTCGTGATTCTGCGAAAGAATTTATCGATAGAGAGGTGATCCCGCATCATGATCGTTTTGAGAAAAAAGATTATGCATTGACAGAAGAAACAATGCGTAAATTAGGTGAAATGGGACTTTTAGGAATTACTGTTCCTGAAGAATACGGAGGTCTGGGAATGGGATTTGTGAGCACAATGTTGGCTTGTGATTATGTTTCTGGTGGAAATGGCTCATTAGCAACAGCTTATGGAGCACACACCGGAATTGGAACTTTGCCAACTCTTCTTTACGGAAGTGAAGAATTGAAAAAGAAATATCTTCCGGATCTAGCTACAGGAACAAAATTCGGAGCGTACTGTTTGACTGAACCGGATGCAGGTTCTGATGCAAATTCAGGAAAAACAAGAGCAAAATTGTCTGAAGACGGAAAGCATTATATCATCAACGGACAAAAAATGTGGATTTCTAATGCAGGTTTTGCAGATACTTTCACTTTATTCGCTAAAATTGATGATGATAAGAACATCACTGGTTTTGTGATCAACCGTTCAGAATTAGAGAACACAGAAAGCTTAACTTTCGGTGAAGAAGAGCATAAACTAGGTATTCGTTCGTCTTCAACTCGTCAGGTTTTCTTTAATGATATGAAAGTTCCTGTTGAGAATATGTTGGGTGAAAGAAACAACGGTTTCAAGATTGCTTTGAATGCATTGAATGTTGGTAGAATTAAATTAGCTGCTGCAAACCTTGACGGGCAAAGACGAATCTTAAATCACTCTATTCAATATTCAAACGAAAGAAAACAATTTGGTGTTTCTATCTCGACTTTCGGAGCGATCAGAAAGAAGATCGCTGAAATGTCAACAGGAGTTTTCGTAAGTGAAGCGGGATCTTACCGTTTAGCGAAAAATGTTGAAGATAAAATTGAAGAATTGGTTGCTGGCGGAATGGATCATCAACAAGCAGAACTAAAAGGAGTTGAAGAATTCGCTGTAGAGGCTTCAATTCTTAAAGTTTTCGTTTCAGATCTTACTCAAAATACAGCTGACGAAGGTATTCAGATCTATGGTGGAATGGGGTTCTCTGAAGATACTCCGATGGAGTCTGCTTGGAGAGACGCCAGAATTGGTAGAATTTATGAAGGAACGAACGAGATCAACAGACTTCTTGCGGTTGGAATGTTGATCAAAAGAGCAATGAAAGGTGAGTTAGATCTACTTTCTCCTGCAATGGCAATCAGCAAAGAATTAATGGGAATTCCGTCATTTGAAGTTCCTGATTATTCTGCATTGATGAGCGAAGAAAAAGCAATTATTGCTAATCTTAAGAAAGTTTTCTTAATGGTCTCTGGTGCGGCTCTTCAAAAATACATGATGGATATTGAAAAACAGCAACATTTATTATTAAATGCTTCTGAAATTCTTAACCAGATCTATATGGCAGAATCTGCAGTTTTAAGAGCTGAAAAACACTTCTCTGCTGATTCTGTGGAAGCTGCAATGGCTCAGTTAAATCTTTACAAAGCGATTGATAAGATCATTGCTGCAGCTAAAGAAGGAATTGCTTCTTTTGCAGAAGGTGATGAACAGAGAATGATGCTTTCAGGATTAAGAAGATTTACAAAATATACAAACAGTCCGAATGTAGTGGCATTAACTGAAAAAGTAGCTGCTCATTTTATTGAAAAAGGACATTATTAATAACTTCCTTTATTTATATTCAAAAAAATCCCGAAAATTATTTTCGGGATTTTTTATTAAATTTCTTTTTGTCCTATTTCGTTAATCTCGTTAAAGTTTTCTTTTGGGTTTACACCATATTGATTGGCTCCAGGAGTTCCTTCTGTTGCACAAAGTACAATTAGCCAAATTGCTCCAACGATTGGTATGAAAGCAATAAAAAACCACCATCCGCTTTTATCAATATCGTGCATTCTTCGAACAAATACGGCTAAACCAGGGATAAAAACCGCTAATGAATAAATTAAATAAATAAATCCATATGGACTTTCCGAATTAAATTTTAATCCCAAAATATTGTCCAAAATTGTTGCTATAAGTAAGAAAATCATATTGAATAAAAGATACATCCAATATTCTTTTCTTCTTGCTCTTCCGCTAAAATCAGCGTACTGGTTTAATACTTTTAAGTACCATTTCATAGTTCTAGTTTTTTATTGTTAAACTCAAAAATAGAATATTTTTTTGATTTAACTAAAAATTATTTTCCAAAAAGAAGTAATAAATAAACGTTTTCAATTGTCTTATACTAATACTTGTAGCTTTAAACCAATTTAAATTATTTAATTTAATCTGATCAAAATTTAAAACAATGAAAAAATTATTAATAATTCCGATATTAAGTTCTGTCTCATTTTCAGCACAGGTTTCTTCCAGAATACCCTTGAAAATTGATTCTATAAAATTTCCAAAAATTGAAAAATCACTCATTGTAACACCTTCAGAGATTACAAAATTTGATAGCTCTATCGCTAAATTATACAAAATGCCTGTTGCAAAGCCGAAAAATCATGAAATGTATTCCAGTTTAAAAGCGTCCAAAAAAGATACAACATTACATAAGATGCCCAATCTGCTGGATGTAGCCAAACCACCCAAATTAAGCGCTAAATAAATTTGGTGTCGATTAAAATTGTTGAAAAGATTTCTTAAATTTTAATCAAAAATTATCGAGTTTTTCTAAGCTGTTTTATATTTTTGTATTCTATTTTTTCAAAAGAATGACAAAAGAAGAACTTTTAAATAAAGCTATAAAAATTGCCGACAAGGCACATAAAGGACAAAAAGATAAATATCATGCGCCTTACATTGCTCATGTAATGCGTGTGATGGAATATGGTAAAACAATGGACGAGAAAATCGTTGGCGTTTTACACGATGTGGTAGAAGATCATCCCGAGGAATTCAGTTTCGAATATTTACGATCTGAAGGCTTTCCTGAATATATACTTTTCGCAATAAGCTGTCTTACAAAATTTGATCCTGAAGAAAATTATGACGAATTTGTAAGAAGAACTGAAAGATCTCCTCTTGCGGTCGCTGTAAAACTGAATGACCTTCGAGATAATATGGATCTAAAAAGAGTGAATAGAGAATTAACTCATAAAGATATTCACCGTTTTAATAAATATTTGAAAGCTTATAGATATTTATCCGAAAAATATTAGATTAATCTGCTCCCGGGAAATGGTAGGTTTTGTTGTTATTGCCCGTATCATCAATATTGATATTTAAAGCTAAGTAAACAAAATGTACGTTTTTATTTCCCTTTGCTTCAAATTCTCTCTGCCATAAATAACCGCCAAGGATTCCGAAATTTTCATCGATTTGGTATCCTAAACCACCATATACTCTATTTCTTGCAAATGAAGGTTTCATTGGAGTAACCACAAAAATTTCATCATAAGCGTTTGCAAAAAGGGTTCCCGGTCCAATTTTTTTAGCATTTAGAGGTACAGAGACATTCAAACGATAACGATATCGCATTCTTTCAGAATTTTTATCGGTTTGCGGCTCGTAAAACCATGATTTTTCTGCACGAAATCTGTTTTCAAATTTTACAACTCCACTTTTGAAATCTATCACATCCTGCAACCAAACACGGAATTCTTCTTTGTTAATTGCATGATCTTTGTAAGTCGCATATCGTCCTAAACCAATGAAAGGTTTGTGATTTTTGGTAAGATTGTATCCTAAACCTCCTTTTATTTCGTAATAATCAGGATAAGTGTAGTCTTCAATGCCTCTCAACTGTCCTTCAGCATAAAGGAAAAATTTTGGATGGAACTTATAGGTTACTGTCAAAGCATTGAAAGAAGAAATGTGTTCCTGTGCTTTAAAAATACTTAAACTAAAAAGTAGGCTTATGCTTAAAATAAGTTTCATCCAAAAAATTTTTGCAAAATTATATCATTTAACTATTCGGTAATATTAAGTTTACTTAATATTAATATTGTAAGAAAAACCAATGTGAAACCACCTTTTAGGCATAGGTACACCAAACGTTTCGGTGTATTCCGAATCAGTTACGTTGTTGATCAATGCATACACCGAGAAGTCTTTTTTATTAAAGCTTAATTTTTCATCCAACAAATGATAGCTTCCTAAATTCATTCTGTCGTTGTATCTGTAAACCAATTCGTTGGTGAAGTATTTCAAAAACTTTGTTTGAAGCTTTGCGACAAATTGATGCTTCAGATTATCTAATGCATAACGGGAGTTTAAGTCATTTAAATCTTTCAGCTTATTATCAATATAAGTGTAACCTAAAGTATATTTCATCCAATCGAAAACTTTATGGTCAATTTCTACTTCAATCCCTTTTATTTCTTTATTTCCTATATTTCGTGAATACCAAACTGGGTCTTGCAGAGAATTTTTAATCCAGTCAATAGCATCATTAGAATCTCTGTAGAAACCACTGAATTTCGCTAAAATACTTTGGTTCTGATATTGATATCCAATTTCTGCATACACAGCATTTTCAGGTAAAAGATTTGGGTTTCCCTGCTCTGTTTTGCTTGTGTAAAACAAGTCGGTAAAGGTAGGAACTCGGTGAACTTTTGAGATATTTCCAAATACTTTATTGTTCTGATAGAAGGTATAACCAATGTCTAAACCAGGATAAAAGAAGTTGCCGTCTGTAGAATAATTTGCCCAAGAAGCTCCCGGACTAATGTTTAGTTTCTTATCAAAAAAAGAAAAATGATGCTCAAAGAAAACTTGTGTTACAAAACGTTCTCTGTCACCTAGATTATTGCTTGCTAAGAATTCTTTTCTTAATTCTACACCCAAACCTGTAGTTCCTAAGCTTGATTGGTAGCTTGAATTAACTTCTCCGCCTACGTTATTTCCGATGTGCATATTTCTGTAGATTTCGGGTTTTTCTCTGTTAAACAGATACATATCCTGTCCTCTTCTCCAATAAACATTAGAATTAAGTTTTAATTTTCCGAAAGTTTGCTGATGGGCAACACTTAAAATAGAAGCCTGAAGTTCTTCGTATTGTTCAGTTGCTTGTGGCGAAGAATAAAATCCGTTGGCACCAAATTTCTTTTCAGAAAAACCAGCTTGTAATCTGATGTCCCCATTTTTTATTTTTAACTGATTTTGATAAAAAACATTTCTGATTTCAAAATCGGTATTATGCCTGTAACCTTGTGATGAATTGGAATTTGCCTGTAATGAATTTGAAAATTTTTCATTCCCAATATTAGCATTAAATCCGAAACCGTATGTTTCATAATCTCCTGCATTGGCGCTGATTTTTACACTTTTACCAATGTGACTTTTGGTAATAATATTGATGGCTCCGGCATAAGCGTTTTGTCCGAATCTTCTGGCTGAAGGACCTTTAATAATTTCTATCCTTTCAACATTATCCAAATCAACAGGAACGTTTAAAGAATTGTGACCGGTTTGCGAGTCGTTCATCCTGATTCCATTGATTAGAATTAAAATCTGCTCAAACGAACTTCCCCTAAAACCGACATCACTCTGTACACCGTTTGCTCCTCTCCTTCTGATGTCCATGCCGGGAATCTGCTGAAGAATTTCATCAATACTTGCAGCCGGAGAATTGAGAATTTCATCTCTTGTAATTATAGAAATATTCTGATTGGCATTTTTATAGGTAGTTGCAATAAATTTTCCCTGAATTTCAACAGAATCAATATCTGAAGTTTTCACCTGTGCGTTTAGTGCGCAAAATGTGGCAAGAAAAAATACAGTTCCGAACTTCTTATTCATAATATTTCTTTGTTTATATTGAAGTTTCCAAAAATAGGAGTCTTTAACAAGACCAAAAAATGATAGATATCATAAAAAAAGATGCATAAATTATGCATCTTTTTAGGTCTGGGAACCCTGTTTTCTATCTTTTTTTCATTAAATGCGTAATAAAATGTCTAAAAAGCTGTCTCATGTTTATTACTATTTTGTGGTGCAATTTTACATGAAAAATATTTACAAAACAAGATCTATCGTTAAAAAAAAGAAATGTTTTTATGTTAATTTATTATAAAAAATATTACGTATTGATTTATAGTAATTTAAATTATTCTTATTCAAATCAATAAAATAGTAAAATATAATTCTTTTGAAAAAATCCATTGAAAATTCGTATTTTTGTTAGTCTTAATTTTACTATGGCTTCAACAACAGAAATAGATATAAAAAAACAGGTTTTCGTTAAGAATGCACATCTTAACAACCTGAAACACATTGATGTTTTAATCCCAAAGAATAAACTCATTGTCATAACAGGAGTTTCAGGAAGCGGAAAATCTTCCTTGGCTTTTGATACAATTTATGCTGAAGGACAGAGGAGATATGTAGAAAGTCTGAGTTCTTATGCACGTCAGTTTCTAGGTAAATTAGAGAAACCAAAAGTTGATGACATCAAAGGTTTGGCTCCTTCAATCGCTATTCAGCAAAAAGTAATTTCTTCAAATCCACGATCTACGGTAGGAACTTCTACTGAGATCTATGATTACATGAAGCTTCTTTTTGCAAGAATCGGAAAAACATATTCTCCGGTTTCAGGTGAAGAAGTGAAAAAAGATTCGGTGACCGATGTTATAGACTACATCAAGAATTCTGAAAATAATGTTCCGTTTTTATTGACTGCACCATTGAATTTTGATATTGAAAGCTTTACAGATACTTTAAATGTTTTAAAACTGGCTGGTTTCACAAGATTAGAAGTTAGCGGGAATCTTGCCGGAATAGAAGATTTGGAAAGTTTTGGTTTCACTCCTGAAAAGGGCATGGAAATCAATTTGGTGATCGACCGTTTTTCATATGAAGAAGATGAAAGTTTTCTTCAGCGTTTGGCTGATTCTATTCAGATGGCGTTTTATGAAGGTCACGGTTATTGTGCTTTAAAAAATACAGAAACCGGAGCTGTAAAAAACTTTTCAAATAAATTTGAGCTCGACGGAATAGAATTTCTTGAGCCCAATGTTCATTTTTTCAGTTTTAATAATCCTTTTGGAGCTTGCCCAACGTGTGAAGGTTACGGAAAAGTGATCGGAATTGATGAAGATTTGGTTATTCCAAACAAAGCTTTATCGATTTTTGAAGATGCTGTTGCTTCCTGGAAAGGTGAAACAATGAGCGAGTGGAAAAAAGATTTCATTAAAAAAGCGAAAGACTTCCCTATTCATAAGCCTTATCATCAATTAACCAAAGAGCAGAAAAACTATCTTTGGAAAGGTGATGGTAAAAGTACCTTCCCCTCTTTGAATAATTTCTTCAAAATGCTTGAAGAAAATTTATATAAAATTCAGTATCGTGTCATGTTATCTCGTTATCGTGGTAAAACGCTTTGCCCGACTTGTGAAGGTTTGCGTTTACGTGAAGAGACAAGCTGGGTAAAAATCGACGGAAACAATATTCAGGCGATGATAGAGCTTCCTTTGGATGAGCTTTTACCTTTGATACAAGCTTTAAAACTTTCAGAACATGATAAAGAAGTTGCAAAAAGATTGTTGTACGAAATCACAACCCGTTTAGAGTTTTTACTCAAAGTAGGTTTAGGTTATTTAACCATTAACCGTACTTCAAATACGCTTTCCGGTGGTGAAAGTCAGAGAATTAATCTGGCGACAAGTTTGGGAAGTTCTTTGGTAGGATCTATTTATATTCTAGATGAGCCATCGATCGGATTGCATTCTAGGGATACAGAAAATTTAATTGGGGTTTTAAAAAACCTTCGTGACATTGGAAACACGGTAATCGTTGTGGAGCATGATGAAGATGTGATGAAAGCCGCGGATTATATTATTGATATTGGTCCTGAAGCTGGATATTTAGGTGGTGAATTGGTTTTTGCAGGCGATTATGCAGCGCTTAAAGATGCTGATACGTTGACTTCAAAATACCTTACCGGAAGATTAGAAATAAAAGTTCCTGAAAAGCGCAGAAAAGCAAAAGAATTCATTCATATAAAAGGAGCAAGATCCAATAATCTGAAAAATATTGATGTAGATATTCCTTTGGAAAGTTTAGTTGTTATTTCAGGAGTTTCGGGAAGTGGAAAATCTACTTTAATGAAAGAGATCCTTACAAACGACATTCAGATCCAGTTAGGAATGGGCGGAAAAAAAGGAGATTATGATTCTGTAGAGTTTCCAAAGAAATTGATCAAGCATATTGAATTGATCGACCAAAACCCTATTGGAAAATCATCCCGTTCAAATCCTGTGACGTATCTGAAAGCTTACGATGATATTCGTGATCTCTTCTCTAAGCAGAAAAGTGCCAAAATGATGGGGTACAAGCCTAAACATTTTTCTTTCAACGTTGATGGCGGAAGATGTGACGAATGTAAAGGCGAAGGTATTATCAGCGTTTCGATGCAGTTTATGGCAGACATCGAGCTTGAATGCGAAACGTGTAAAGGAACCCGTTTTAAAAATGAAGTTCTGGAAGTAAAATTCGACGAAAAAAACATTTCAGATATCCTTCACATGACAGTAGATGAAGCATTAGAATTTTTCAGAGAAAATAAAGAAGATAAGATTGTTACAAAACTGACCCCCCTTCAAGATGTCGGTTTGGGATATTTACAACTCGGACAAAGTTCTTCTACCCTTTCAGGAGGTGAAGCGCAGCGTGTGAAATTGGCTTCGTTCCTAGTAAAAGGTGTTACAACCGATAAAACATTATTTGTTTTTGATGAACCTTCTACCGGATTGCATTTCCATGATATTCAGAAATTATTAAAATCTTTGCAAGCTTTGATCGATCTTGGGCATTCTGTGATCGTTATTGAGCATCAACCCGATATTATGAAATGCGCCGATCACATCATCGACATCGGTCCTGAAGCTGGAAAATACGGCGGAGAAGTCGTTTTTGCAGGTACTCCGGAAGATCTGGCAAAGAATAAGAAATCGCATACAGCGAAGTATATTGCTGAGAAATTGTAATAAAAATTTTCGATACAAATAAGAAAGGAAGCAAATTATGCTTCCTTTTCGTTTACTTAATAGTCATTTTAAAAACTTTGAACTGTTCTTCTTTTTTCAAATAAGCCCTGAAGCATATGATTTTCTGCTAAAAATTTTCTTTCATAAAAATTTTTATGAAGTTTTTCTGCGATTAATCTACCGTTCAGATCTATAATTTTGATGAAAGTTTTATGTTTTCCGAGAATATCATTTGAGGTAAAAATTCCTGTTACAATTTAAATTGATCTTTCACTAATTTTTTCTTATCCCTAGACATTGGAATTTCATCTTTATTTGTTAGCAAAAGTATATTTCCTTCAGATTTTTTAATACTTTTAATAAAGTTCTTATTAACTAAATGAGATTGATGACAGCGGATGAAACCATATTTTTCCAAAAGACTTTGATATTCAAACAAAGAAGTTGTTGAAACGATTTGTTCCCGATTTTCTAGAATAATAGTGGTATAACTATTAGAACTTTCACATCGAATAATTTCATTGACTGCAACAAAATGTATTTCCTTCAACGAAGAGATTGCTATTTTATGGCTAGATTTATCGTTTTCGTACTTTAAGTAGTCTACAAGATTTTCCAAAGATTTATTTACTTTTTTCTCTGAAATTCTTTTTTTTGCTTTTTGAATTGATAAATTCAGCTCATTAAAATCAATTGGTTTTAATACATAATCTAAAGCAGAAAATTTCACTGCATCTATTCCATACTGCGAAAATGCGGTCACAAAAACAACTTCAAAATCATAGTTATTTAGTATTTTTAAAAGTTCAAAACCATTTTTTGTGGGCATTTCAATATCAAGAAAAATAAGTTCGGGAAAAAATTTTAGAAATAAATCGTAAGCTTGATCTACACCATTGGCAGTAGCAACTATATCAATCTCATTTGGAAATTTCTTCTCCAGGATAAGCTTTAAGTTTTCCACTGCATTTTTTTCATCATCTACAATGATTGCTTTAATCATTCTCTAATAAATTTTTATAAATTATTAATGTCTTAGTTCCATCATTATTGCACTCTACAAGATACTCAATTTTCACTTTATCTGATGATGAATTAAACAATGCAATCCGATCTTTTGTAAGATTGATTCCTTTTCCTGAAATTTTTTTATCGGTCTCAAAACCTTTTCCATTATCTTTTATTTCGAAAATTAAATTTTGATTATTTCTCAGGACTTTAAATGAAAGCTTTCCGTCTTCGTTTAAAATAGAAATACCATGTCTTATTGAGTTTTCTAAAATAGGTTGTACAAGCATGGGTAAAACTTCAGTTGTAGTTTCGGGAATTCCTGCTTCAATGAAAAAGTCAAAACTAAAAGAAAACCGAAGCTGTTCTAAAGAAATATAATGTTTTAATGCTTTAATTTCTAAAGAAAGAGGAATCAAGTCTTTATCACTAAAATCCAAAACGGATCGCATCAGTTTTGAAAAATCAGTAAGATAAGTATTAGATTTATCTATATTTCCAGAGTTTATAAGACCTTGTATAGAATTTAAAGCGTTAAATAAAAAATGAGGATTAAGCTGAGCAGACATAAATTGAAGTTTTGCTTTCTGCTCTTTTTGTAACCTGCTCATTTTTTTGCTTTTCAGAAGTAAGAAAATAAGACCCAATAAAGCGGTAATAAAAATGATAACGGCAACTTTTAGCCAAATATTTTGAAACCATTTGGGTTCAGAAAAAAACTCTTTTGTAATAAACTGTTTTTCATCTCGATATTTTACTTGAAGAATATATTTTTTTCCTGGCTTGAAATCATGTAGAATGATAAAGTCATCCGCTTTTTTCCATTTTTCAGAAGTGGGTACACTATTTTCTAAAAGTCTATATTCAAGCATATCTTTGGTGCTGACAGACCTTTTTGGACGGTAGAAAATAGCAATTTTCGTTTTCTCATTCACTCTCACAATTGGTTCTTGATATTTTGCAAAATACGAACTTGGCCAATCTTCGTAAAAACTATACCTTAGTTGTTTCTTCTGAACAAGTGCATTTCCTACAAAAGTCTCTAAAGATATATCATTGTCGTCGTGAATGTTTGAACAGACAAATGGAACTTTATCATCGCTGATCTTGTTTAAGATACAATTTAAGAATGGTTGCCCTCCTTTTGTTCTGAATGAGATTTTTACAATATCATTTTCATCAAGAATTTGATCTAAAATTTTATAAGCTTTTAAATTTTTGCCATTATGCAACCTTGTTGTTTTGTCATCAAGTGTAAAACCGGATTCGACATTTCTCCATGAATGTAAAATCTTATTATTTTTGAAAATCTGAAATTCCAAATTTTCAAAATTATACTGCGAAAGTTTTGTAGAATCTGCTATCCACTCAGTAAAAGCTATATTTTGTGGTATATAATTATAAATATTAATGGATAACTGATTACCATAAACATTTAATATCTGATCTTTCCAGGGGACTTTTATAAGTTGTACGCTTTTGTCAGAGCTTGGTTTTTTGGGCAAAATAAAATTATTAGAAAGAACAATTTGTGTCTCTCCAAGGCCAATTTGATAATTATTTTTTTCTTGAGAAAATACAAACGTACTTTCTAAGAATAAAAATGTTAATAAAAATAGTTTTTTCATTACTGCAAATTTAAAATGATGAGCAAACTTATCAATCATTTTAAAGCTATTTCTTCACTTTTTGAATTGGGTTACTTTTGTTCTATAATCTGTCTCTAAATCATAATATTGATCTAATCATTATACATTTAGTATGCTTCAATTCTTTAGCTGAGATTTCATTTCTCAATTTTATCCACAATAAAATGTGGATAACTTGTGAATTTTAACATTAAATTCATATTTTGTATTAAAAATATTCCTACATTTACTATGTAATAAAAATGACATGAATCTTTTTCTTGCCTTTTTCGACTTCGAAATCGCAATTAAATTTGAAATAAAAATTTAAGCACAGCATCGTCGGCTGTGCTTTTTTGTTGTTGTCTAATTAAAAAAATGAGATGTATTTATCTACTGAATCCGCTTCTAAAGAGCGGGTTCTTTTAGTCTTTAGACTTTACAAAGGCTTTCTCCTTAGAAATCCAGATTCCATTGATGACGTTTTGATCACGATAAATCCACACATTGATGTATTTCAGATCTTTAGATTTTTCAAAATCAGCATCGAAAACAATTAATTCTATTGGATCACTATTTTTCGTGTAATCTTTTATATAAGCTGAATTAAACTTGATGGAATTGATTTTTCCTGATTGATTGACTTCCTCGCACTTCTTCTCATAATCACCAAAAAGTTTTCGCTCTAACCTTTTGTCTAAAATAAAATTTGTGAACTGAGAATAATCTTTGTTCTCACATTTTTTGTAATATTCTTTGATGAAATTTTCACTCACATTTATTCTTTCAGTACTTATTTTAGAACTGTTTATTTTTGTGTAATTTTTTTGTGATAATGCAAACAACGAACTTGTTATCGCAAGTAGAATTATAATTTTTTTCATGGCTATGTGTTTAATGATGTTCAAATTTAAAAATTTAAATCAGTAAATCCAAAATGTTTAAAAAATAAAAAACCGACAAGCAAGGCTTATCGGTTCTTGAAAAATGAAAAATTAATATGGATATGAACTGTGTAATGTTTTTAGAATCGTTTTAATTCTGAAGCAAATTTATATTTATTTAGACTAAATATAAATAATATTCAACTGACTTTTGTCAGTTTCTCACATTTAGTTCATCTTTCTCTCTTGTTAGTTGATCTAATTTTTTCAATAATGTAGGGATTCTATACGCTCCATACATATTTTCGACCTTGATTTTAGTATCATCTGTATCAATTCCTACAGCAGTAAGGAATAAAGGTGTTTTACTTTCACCTCGAAAAATAGTTTTCCTTAAATTGTCTTCACTTGCAAATCCATTTTTGGCAATACCGATTACAGGATATTTCTTGTTTAAAGATTCATAAAGATAGCCACCCAACCCTATTTTTCCACTGTTATCTAGAGTAACATAACCATCGACAATAATGAGATCACCCTCTTTTAAATCAATTTTCTTTAACAAACTCAAAATGCACGGTAATTCTCTTTTGTAAAAAGCACCGCTTTCATAATCAGCACTGATTTCGGTATTTTCGGAATAGATAAAGCTTTCAGTTTCAGAATTCCAGTCTTCAAATGCAATACAAACTGTTTTTGCAAAATCTTCGTAATAAAAAGTGTCGAATGCGTAAATCATCTTTTAAGAAGTAAAAAATTCACCAAAATGCCACAAAACTCCGGCTGGATCAAGAAGAAAACATTCTTTTCCCCAAACCTCGGTCTTTGTAGGAACTAATCGAATTGAATCATATTTTTCTTTTAAATTTAACGATACAAGTTCTTCCCAATAAAGATCTACATTTTCTATTTCGAGGAAGATCATGGTATTTTCAATCCATTCTTTTGCATAATAATCTTGTAAATAAAAGGCAAAATCTCCTTTTTTAAACACTGAAAATTTAGGATCAATTTCCATTTCTTCAAATCCTAAATCTCTGTAAAATGCTCTGCTTTCGGCAAAATCTTTTGAGCCGATAAAAGGTCTTATTGATTTTATTTTTTGATTCATATCGTTTTATTATTAATCCAATTTTCGAAAGTCATTTCAAATTTAATTTCATTTTTACTGTGCATTCCTATTTCCTTCCAGTTAGATTTTCGGTAAAAAAGTTCTGCCCGTGTATTTGGAGAGGTTCCAAGCCAAACTTTTTCTTTGGTTTGGGTAAAATACCAATCCAACATAATGTCGTGTAATTTTTTGCCAATTCCTTTCTTTTCAAAATCGGGATCAACAAACAATGCCCAAATGTTATGGTCTTTTAAGTCTACAATCGAAAAACCTGTAATTTTCCCATCAATTTCGCAAACCCAGCCTTTTCCTCTTTCTGTAATAAACTTTTCACAATCTTTATCGGTGACAAGGTCAGGATTCGATAACGTATTTTCATTAACAGAGTTTCTTACCATCTGAATTTGTGGAATATCTTCTACTCTAGCTTCACGAATAATCATATGGAAATTTAAAAATTGAAATATTATTTTTTATCTACAACAATTCTTGCTTCACGATTGGCCAGTTCCCAAGCCGTAGCAAAAACAAGTTGCGTTCTTTTCTGTAGCAATGGAAAATCGATTTTCTCAACATCATCTGTCGATTTGTGATAATCTTCATGAATTCCATCAAAGAAAAATGCTACAGGAATACCATGTTTAGCAAAATTATAATGATCAGAACGGTAATATAATCTGTCCGGATCTTTTGGATCATCATATTTATAATTCAATTCTAGGTTATTGGTCTTTTTGTTGGCTGCTTCATTAATTATTTTCAGTTCTGAACTCAACATTTCAGAACCAATCACGTACACATAATTTTTACCTCTGTTTGCAATATCATCTCTTCCGATCATGTCAATATTTAAATCAGCAACGGTATTTGCCAAAGGAAAAACAGGATTGTCAGAGTAATAAGAAGATCCGAAAAGACCGTGTTCTTCACCCGTTACATGTAAAAATAGGATTGATCTTTTGGGACCGTTTCCTTTCTTTTTAACATTTTGAAAAGCTTTGGCAATCTGCATCACTGCGACAGTTCCGCTTCCATCGTCATCTGCACCGTTATAAACCTCTCCGTTTTTTGTTCCTACATGATCGTAATGAGCAGAAATTACAATAATTTCTTCAGGTTTTTCGCTCCCTTCAATAAAGGCAAGGATATTTTCGGAATCCGGTAAATTTCCACCACCTCTTTTATTCATATAAGAAGACGGAACTTTCTGATAATATGAACCTAAATTTTTAGGAAACGAAATCCCTAAGTCTTTGTAAAATTTAATAATATACTCTCCAGCTTTCTTCTGACCCGGACTTCCTGTGTCTCTTCCCTCCATTTCGTCAGATGCAATTACGTATAGATTTTTCTTTAAGTCTTTGAGCTTAATTTGTTGATATGCTTTGTTAAAAGCTTTTTCATTGTTTGAATTACTTGAACTTATATTTTGATTTTGATTCTGTCGATCACCAGAAATATTTGCTGTTCCGCAACTGATAAGAAGAGTTGCCGAAAATATAGGGAGAAGTAATTTCTTCATAATTTAAAATATTTGTTTAAAAATAACAAAAATATTCCAACTGTTTGTCGCTTGCATTTTTTTTATATATTTGATAAACACTATGGAAAAAAATTACGGATTTAATGATTATAAATTTTTCACAGACATGTCGGAGCTTTCTTCCAGGCATAAAAGTTATGATTTGTCATTAGGTCTCCCCGATTTTGAAATTGATCCTCGCCTTCGGTATTTTCTTAAAGAATCTGCCGATATGATCAGTCACAGCTACGAATCGCTGGCGGGAAATTCTTTATTGATTGAAAAAATTATTCAATTTAATTTAAACAGAAAAAACAGCATACAATTAAAATATGAAGAAGTGAATATTGTTCCTTGTTCTACATTTGGCTTGTACACTTCCTTAAAATCGATATTAAATAGCGGTGATGAAGTGATTGTTATTCAGCCTTCTTATTATACGTACGCTCCCTCAATAGTTATGAATGGCGGTGTTCCTGTTTACTACGATTTGGAGAATGATTTTAAAATTGATTGGGAAAAGCTAAAGCAATGTATTTCTGTAAAAACAAAAGCAATCATTGTCAATTCTCCCCAAAATCCCACCGGAAAAACTTGGGGTAAAGAAGATTGGAATCAGTTGTATGAGCTTATAAAACATCAGGAAATTTATCTTATTTCAGAAGAAGTTTATGATATTTACCATTATGATAATGCGGAACATTACAGTTCGTTTTTGCATCCTGAGTTAAGGAAAAAGACATTCTGTATTTTTTCTTTTGGTAAAATGTTTCACGCAACAGGCTGGAAAGTAAGTTATATTTTAGCTTCAGAAGGTCTACTTGAAAATTTCAGAAATTATCAGCAATATATTTCGTACAGTTCCAATTCACCCTGTCAATATGCCATTGCAAGGTACCTTGATGTTTTTGACCCTTCTGAAAATCAAAAAATCATGGAGAATAAGCGTAATATTTTTAATGAATTGATACAATCTACCCCTTTAGTTGTTGAAGAAATATCTCAAGGTGGATTTTTTCAGATTGTAAATTTTAGAAATGTTTCTAAAACGATGACCGATATTGAATTTTCTAAATGGTTAACTGTAGAAAAAAAAGTTTCTTGTTTACCGCTTTCAGCATTTTATAATTCTAAAACAGATTCAGATTATATCAGATTCAGTTTTGCTAAAAAAGATGAAGTGATTATTCAGGCGTTAGAGCATTTGAAGAAAGAATTGTAACTATTAGCAGAAATTCTTAATCCATAAAATTTACATTTTTCAATTTCCTTTATCATTTAGTTTTAAATGATAAAGGAAACTTCCATAGAAAATAAAACTTAATAAAAATAACTTCAATGAAGATCTCAAAAAAAATCTTGATGTATTTATGTATCATCATCTTATTTTATTCGTGTACCAAAAAAGATCCTTTGGTTGGAACATGGAAATTTACTTATAGTAATGCAAGTAATGAAGCAGATAGGTATAAAGAAGATGATTATTCATCATACACATCATATATAACTCTTTCTGGTGATAATTCTTTTTTGTTCGTAGATCACGGAGAATTAAGCCCTATAACTTTACCGAGTATTCCTAAAGATTCGCTGAGTGAAAATGATAATAACACCGAAGTTTATTTCGGAACGTGGTCAGTAAAAGACTCAATAATTTATTTTGAAACTCAAAATCATAAGAACAGTCCAGAATTCACATCTAAAATAATTTCTAAAAACGACAGAAATATGAAACTGATTTTTCCTGAACAAAAGCAAGTTAAGGGAATGGAATTTAAATATAAAAAAGATGATTATAATGATGTAAGCCTCTCGAAATATAACTTTACGGCTAATGAATTAAATAAATGGCGGATAAAAAATAAGAGTAAACAAACAAAAGAAAAAATAAGATCTAGAATAGAAAATGCTTTGCAGTTTTCTATTGCTTTTTTGGAATATCACGAATCTGAAAAGAAAGTTGCGATGACTCTTTATTTAGAACCTTTACCTTTTAAATTTTATGGAAATGGAATTGCATTAAAAAATCATTACAAAAACGAAAAGTGGAATGATTTGTTTTATGATGAAGAAGATGCTTCTATTGCGTATGATATGCTTAAGAAAAGTTTCAACAGTGTAGCAAGTATTCCTGACGAAATATCGACAAATCCTATAAAAATTAATATTTTCATTCTGAAAGAAACATTAAAAAACTTGAAATAATATAATTTTAAACTTTGAATATTTATTTCTAACAAATAAAAAAGCACTGCGTTTTGCAGTGCTTCTGTTTATTAATTTTAATTAAAGGGAAAGAACCCTTAGATCAATTCTTCTGTTTTTTGCGCGACATTCATCGGTGTCATTAGCTTCACACACAGGATACATTGAGCCATAGCCTTCTGTTTCTATACGATGTCCTGCAATTCCCAATTCCAATAGTTTCAGTTTTGTGGTCTGCGCTCTTAAATTTGAAAGCTTCACATTGGTTTCCTGATTTCCGGTGTTATCCGTGTATCCGGCGAGCTTTATTCTCATATTCGGATAAGTATTCATGATTTCAACCAAATTCAACAATTGGGCTTCCGCCTTTTCCTTAATTTCACTTGAACCGCTTTCAAAATAAAAGTTTTCTAGTGTGTACCAATTATTTGGATCTAAAACAGTTTTATCATTACTTTTTATAGCGTTATACATCTGAAGCAACTGACTGCCTTCACCGATGGTCAATTTTTTTCCGTCTTCCAGTTCTACTTCCTGAATTTTTCCGGTATCATAAACAAAATCTCCTTCTTCATTCAGATATCCTTTAATGACTTTCGGAGCCAAAATAACTGTATTGTGTACAGAATTTACAACAACAGGAGTTATTCCCGAAACCCTGGTTAAAGCTTCAATTTTTGCTTTTCTGTTGGCTTCAATTTTATCTTTATGTAACACAGCTAAAGTAGGTGCAATGACTAAAGAAACAATCGACATTAATTTAATTAAGATATTCATCGAAGGTCCAGAAGTATCTTTAAACGGATCTCCCACTGTATCTCCTGTTATAGACGCTTTATGTGGTTCTGAACCTTTGTAATACGTTTGCCCGTTGATTTCAACACCTTTTTCAAAAGATTTTTTAGCATTATCCCAAGCTCCACCTGCATTATTTTGGAAAATTCCCATTAAAACTCCACAAACCGTTGCTCCAGCAAGAAAACCTCCCAAAACTTCAGGCCCGAAAATAAAACCTACCAATAAAGGTGATATAATTGCAATTGCACCAGGAAGCATCATTTTACGGATGGAAGCATCGGTAGAAATCGCTACGCATTTTTGATATTCAGGTTCGGCTGTTCCTTCAAGGATCCCAGGAATTTCTCTAAACTGTCTTCTCACTTCTTCTACCATCGCCATTGCAGCCTGTCCAACTGCAGTAATCGCCAAAGATGAAAATATAAACGGAATCATTCCGCCGACAAATAATCCGGCCAAAACATCAGCTCTATAAATATCAATCCCATCAATTCCTGCAATTCCAACAAATGCTGCAAATAAAGCTAATGCTGTTAATGCTGCAGAAGCGATTGCAAAACCTTTTCCGCTTGCGGCTGTCGTGTTTCCTACGGCATCTAGAATATCTGTTTTTTCACGAACTTCTTTAGGCAGTTCACTCATTTCAGCGATTCCTCCTGCGTTATCTGCAATGGGTCCGAAAGCATCGATTGCCAACTGCATTGCTGTAGTTGCCATCATTCCTGCTGCTGCAATTGCAACACCGTATAATCCGGCACATAAATAGGAACCATAAATTCCTCCTGCCAGAACGAGAATTGGTAAAAGTGTTGATTCCATTCCCACGGCAAGCCCGCCAATGATATTGGTTGCGTGACCGGTAGAAGACTGTCTCACAATACTTAAAACAGGTCTTTTTCCCATTGCGGTATAAAATTCTGTGATAATACTCATTAAAGTTCCTACAACCAAACCAACAATGATGGCTCCAAAAACGCCCATTTTGGTAAATTCATGACCTCTTAAAACCATTTTTTCAGGTAAAAGATAAGTGACCAAAAAGTACGAAGCTATTGCTGTGATGATGATACTTCCCCAGTTTCCTAAATTTAAAGCGTTTTGTACATTGGATGTGGATGCTCCTTCGTTATCATTAATTTTAACGAATAAAGTACCGATCATTGAAAAAATAATTCCTGTTCCGGCAATAAGCATAGGTAATAAGATCGGAGCAAAACCTCCAAAATTATCGATTGAAATAGTTTCTCGACCCAAAACCATTGTTGCTAAAACTGTCGCTACATACGAACCAAATAAATCTGCACCCATTCCTGCAACATCACCTACATTATCACCTACATTATCAGCAATTGTAGCTGGATTTCGAGGGTCGTCTTCAGGAATTCCCGCTTCTACTTTTCCTACTAAATCTGCTCCAACATCGGCTGCTTTGGTATAAATTCCGCCTCCTACTCTTGCAAATAATGCAATAGATTCAGCACCAAGAGAAAATCCTGTCAGGATTTCAATAGTTCTTTCCATTTCGTGGGAATCTACTGTCGAATCTGGAGCAAAGATTTGTTTGATAATTAAATACACAGATCCCAAACCTAAAACCGCTAATCCTGCAACTCCCATTCCCATCACAGAACCTCCGGTAAAAGATACTTTAAGGGCTTTTGATAAAGAAGTTTTTGCAGCTTCGGCAGTTCTTACGTTGGCTTTTGTTGCGATTTTCATTCCTATAAAACCTGCCAAAGCAGATAAGATAGCTCCGATTACAAATGCAATTCCAATACTCCAGTGTGAATTCGAATTGGTCATTCCCATCACGGCTAATAAAATGGCAACAATAATTACGAAATACATCATGATTTTGTACTCGGCCTTTAGAAAAGCCATTGCACCGTCAGCGATATGTCCGCTGATTACTTTCATTTTTTCATTTCCAGCATTTTGCTTACTTACCCAGTTACTTTGAATGAAAGTATAGATCAGGGCAATAACACCAAAAATAGGTACTAAAACAAATAAGTCCATAGTTTATTATTTTTATATTAAAACTTCGTGATTATCTTTATAAATATAATAAATTTTACAAATACTTTGTAAACATGAGTGTGAATATTATATTTTGTTGTAATTTTATAGAACACCCTATTACCATAATTATCATGAAAGTTTTACTTTATCTATCAATTTCAGCACTACTCATTAGTAGTTGTCAAAGCAGAAAATCCGCAGAGTCACTTTATTTTGGTGGAACTATTTTGACCATGGAAGACACCTCTCCTCAAGTAGAAGCCGTTGTTGTAAAAAATGGAAAAATATTTTTTGCAGGATCAAGGACTGATGCTGACCTTCATGTCAACAGCAAAACAAAAAAGATTGATCTTAAAGGCAGAACTTTGTTACCCGGTTTTATAGATGTACATAGCCATTTTACCTCAAGAGCGGGATTAATACAGGCGATAGACTTATTTCCGGAACCTTACGGAACTGTGAATTCTATTAAAGATCTGCAAAATACGATTAGAGATTTTATCAAAAAAAATAAAATTCCAGCAGGTCAACCTATTATCGGAAATGGATACGATGATGCCATTATGGTAGAACACCGACATCCAACAAAAGAAGAGCTTGATGCAATCAGCACGACCAATCCCATTATTGTCATTCATACTTCCGGTCATGCCAGTGTGGTGAATTCTGCGATGCTCAAGTTGCTCAATTTATCAGATTCATCAAAAGATCCTAGCGGAGGGCATTTAGGCAGAGATAAAAATGGAAAATTAAATGGAAAATTAGAAGAGAATGCTAGCTTTACGGCCTTGCTTACGATTACTGAAAAAATGAAAACCGGTGATTCTAAAGCTCAGGCAATGGAGAATCTTATGAAAGCTCAAGAAGAATGGTTGAGCTACGGGCAAACCACAATTTGTGATGGCAGAACGATGGGTGAAACTGTCGATCTTTTGGAACAAGCCGCTGCTGAACATTTATTTAAAGCCGACGTTGTTTATTTTCCGGATTATGAATATTTTAAAAAAGATTTAGATGTTTTTAAACCTAAATACATGAAATATAAAAATCATTTAAAGCTTGCAGGATTTAAATTTTCGGATGATGGGTCTCCGCAAGGTAAAACAGCCTGGCTTACACAGCCTTATCTTGTTCCACCTGACGGGCAGTCTAAAGATTATAAAGGATTTCCAATATTTACTGACGAAGTTTTGTATGAAGATTTGAAAACTTTATTTCAAAATCATATTACGGCTCAGCTTCATGTAAATGGTGATGCTGCAATCGATCAGGCGATACGTGTTATTAAAAGATTAAAAGACGAAAATATTTATACTCCCGAATTACGCGCAACGCTCATTCATGTACAAAATAGCCGTCCTGATCATATTCAAAAAATAAAAGATTTAGGTGTTATTCCGTCTTATTTTTCTACTCACACTTATTTATGGGGTGATTGGCATTATTCGAGTGTTTTTGGTCCCGAAAGAGCTTCTTTTATCAGCCCGGCAAACTCTGCATTAAAGGCAGGAATTATCTTCACCATTCATCATGATGCGCCGGTTACTCCACCCGATCTTATTACTGCTGTTTATGCTGCAGTTAACCGAAAAACCCGTTCTGGAAGAATTTTAGGACCTAATGAAAGGATTACTGCCCTTGAAGCATTTAAAGCCATTACCATTAATGCTGCTTATCAACTTCAGGAAGAAAATACAAAAGGTTCTATTAAAGAAGGAAAATTGGCAGATTTTGTCATACTTGATCAAAATCCTTTAACCATAGATCCTGAAAAAATTAGAAGTCTTAATGTTTTAGAGACCATAAAAGAGGGTATCCCTGTGTACATTAGAAAGTAAATGATCACAGAAATATAATTTCATTAAAAACATCATGATTATGAAAAAAATTATCTCATGCATTGTTTTCCTGTTTTCAGGAACACTCATATTTGGGCAAGGTCATTACAATGGATCTTCCTTTAACCCTAATGATTATTTTGCACCTCATGCCGGATGGATTATTCCTGTATGGTATGGGTATGCAAATATGGACTACCATAATGCTGCAGGAAAAAAATCTGATGAGCTAATAAATCCCGCACCGGGAAACCCTACAGATCTTAAAATCAAACAAAATGTAGTCACCAATTCTTTTATTCTAATGGCTATTTATGGAGGAAAAGGTAAAATTTTGGGGGCTAATTGGGGAATGATGATCATTCCTACATTGAATAGTCCAACGGCCAATATTGCTTTAGATTATTATTCCAGCCAAACAGGTTCAGGAACTTACGTTTTCACAAATAAGAGCATTGGAATTGGCGATATGTATATTCAACCCGTTTGGTTATCCTGGACAAAAGGAAAATTCAGTTATGCTTTAAATTACGGAGTTTGGGCTCCTACTGGGAAATATAAACCACACGATTTGGATAACGGAGGGCATGGCTATTGGTCGCATAACATTCGTGTAGCCGGGAAAATGAAACCTACTTCTAAAACCAATATTAGTTTGGCAACTACTTTAGAGGTAAATCAATGGCAAAAAGATACAGATTTTAAAGAAGGAACTCATTTTACAATTGATGCTGGTGGATCACATGTTTTAAACTCAAGAGGAGATGAAATGGGTGTTTTTGCTCATTACGCCACTCAAGTAGGTGATGATAAAGGTACTAACGGTGGTTTTGCGTCTGATCAAATTGCGGGAGTTGGCGCTTTTGGCTCATACTGGATTGTTCCGATGAAAATTGGAGTTATGGCAAGGGTTACCCAAAATTTTGCAGCCGAGAATCGGTTTGGAGGAACTGCCATACAGGCCGGAGTCAATATTTTAATTCCTTCTTCTTCTCATTAAATATGTAAGCTGTAAATAAAAAAAGGGTAAATGAATTGTTCATCTACCCTTTTTTTATTTAAATTAAGAAGAATTTTATCCTCCAAATTTGCTTGCGTAATCTTCCTGAGAAGCTACAATTACTTTTCTTGCATGTTCTGCTCCGTAAACCTCCTGAATTCTACATTTTGCAGGCTCATCAGGTAAGTTTTTGTACGTTAAGAAATAGTGCATCAATCTTTTTACTTCAGCTTCAGGCAATTCTGAAATATCTCTGAAATGACCGAATGCGTGATCACTTACCATTACGGCAACAATTTTATCATCAGCTTCACCTCCGTCGATCATTTTGAAACCTCCGATTGGAATAGCTTCCATCAAAAGTCCTCCTGAGTGAATGTTGTGAGAGCTTAATACACAGATATCCAAAGGATCATGATCTCCCATTGTAACGTCTGTTGCACCGCTTGCTACTGCCAATTTCATTACTTCCTCATTACAGTAAGTTCTAGGAACAAAACCGTATAATGCAGGAATAATGTTAGAAAACTTCTGAGGTCTGTCTACTTTAAGGTAACCAGTTTCTTTATCTATTTCGTATTTAATTGTGTCTGAAGGAACTATTTCCACGAATACGTTGACCACGTTTGGCGCATCTTCTCCTGCAGAAATCCCATGCCACGGATGTGCTTTAAAATTTGGAATCATTATTTATATTTATTATTTAATTAAGCTATTATTAAAATTTCTCTCCTCAAATCTTCTATCGTTGCACCGATGTAATCATTATCATTCATATAATTCATGATAAAAACGGTTTTATATTCATTAAGATTCGGGTTATTATTAAGACTTTCGTAGGTTTTGTGTAGCAAATCTATGATTGCATTTTTAGAATCTACGATATTTTGCCATGAATTTTTTGTTAAATAAAGTTGCTGTGAAGCATTGTAATCAAATTCTTCGTTGATGGTTTTCTCGGTAAGAAATACAAACTCATGAGCTGCAAGGTCTTTATCAAACTTAAGAATAAGGTTTGAAGGTTTTATTCTTTCCAAAAAAAGGGTCATTCTTTCATAAGAATGGGTTTTGTTTTCAGAATTAGACTTTACAGAAAGTAGTTTGATCTCCTGATTTTTTAAGTTTATGTAAGAATACACAAATTGTCTCAGCAAGACCAAAAACGGAATTGCTATAACTAATGCAGCTGCATAGGGTAAATAGTCTGAAAAATCTGTCATAATTTGAGGTAGCAAAATTACTAATAAATTGGCTCTTAGGAAAGTTTTTTAAATAAATCTTCTTTTGAACTTTGAATGTAAATTAAACCCAGTATAATGATGAGATAATAACCGATCATCATTCTGTTGGCCATCGTTGGAAAAATCAAAAACCTAAGGAAAATAGAGAGATAAATAACTCCAAAAAATAGATATGGCACATAGTTTTTCTTCTGAAAAGAAAATTTATTGTAAACAATTACTGTAATAAAAATCAACAGTAATAAGAAATATGATGAATTAAATTCAAATAATATTTTGGATGTAATAAAGTGTAAATAATCCTGAAAATTAAATGTATCCGGGTTTGAAATCGGATATAGCTGAACTTTCGTAAACTGATTCATAAATAATGTAGACCAGGAAATCTGATTAAAATACTGCACTACTCCAAAAGACAGAAATAAGTACACAAAAGAAATAGTAAATTCATGATTCTTAATTTCTAATTTTCTTCTTTGGATAAAGGTCAAAATATAAATGAATGAATAGAAGATGAAATATTCTGGTCTGGTTAAAATGCAGAGCATTGCAAAAATGGTTGCAATGAGAAGATCTCGTTTAATGATAAAAACATAAAAACTTAAAAGTAAAAGCAAACAGGATAAGCTATCAGGGGAAGCATGCCTACTCGATTCTAAAAGCGGTTTAAAAAGCGATAATAATAAAGTTAACAAAAATGCTAACTGATGGTTGTTAAGGATCTTTGATAAAAATAGAAAAACAAACCAAAGTATTAAAGCATAAGATAATATCGAGATCAAAAATGTAGAGGTCGATGCCGCAAAATCAGCTTTGAAAAATACTAAATTAACAAAATTATAAAATGGTTTTACCGAAAACAGCTGCAATTCTTCTTCAAAAACTTTTGGATCTTCTGAGATGGTTTTGTAATAAGTATTTTCTCCCTTGGCGGTCTCTTCATGTGAAAGATCAGACTCAAACATTCCTGGTCTTTTTTCATCTAACTCTGCAAAAACTTTTTTATGAATTTCTTCGATATTCATTTCAGGATATTCAGCTTTATACAGCAATCCCATATATGCCTCAATATCTACATTATAATATTGATGTGTATAAAGATAATACGACATACAGCATAAATAGAGTGAAAGTAAAACCTTCAAGATCAGATTCGTTTTTTTAGACATCTTTACAATTCAAATAATGCAGGTCTTTGCGTAACCTCATGATAACACACGCTTTTTTCGTCAAAATAATGATAAACTAAGCTTTTTCTTGTTTTTGTTTTGTCTAAATGTGGTTCGCCACCGTGAAGAATATTAGCATGCCAAATCAAAAGATCTCCTTTTTTAGCTCTGAAAACTTCTTTTTTTAAGCCTAATTCTTTCACTTTATTTTCAAGAAATTCTTCGTAAGCCAAATAGCTCTTTTTACCGATTTTGAAAGCTGTTCCTTCATTATCATAGTCAGAGTTTAAGAAATATGGAAGCTTATGGCTTCCCGGAATATAATGTAAAGCGCCATTTGTTTCATCCACATCTTCCAAAGCAATCCAAACTCCTAGAAGACCGCCCAAAGGGTAAGTCGTCATGTGAATACTATCTGAATGTGTTTTTTGCTGACTTCCATTGATAAAATTAATACTCTGAAACAATTTAGCATCACCATCGATTAAAACAGATAAAAATTCTAGTAAGTTTTTGTCATTTCCAATATTTTTTATGATTTCAGAATGATGAATAACGAACATTAATTTACCGCCATAACGGAACTTGATGGTTCCATCTTTCATGAGTTTCTCAATTTCATCGTTGATCTGATCGGCAGTTTCGGGTTTAAGATAATTTCGTAGAACCAAAAAACCGTTATCATCAAAACCTTTTGCACTGATTTTATTTTCTTCGGAAAGACTTTTGTAAAATTCGGTATTGAAAAGTTTTTGCTCATCAAATTTTCTTTCATTTTCAGGCAAATACGCAAAGTCTTTGCTTGAGATACTCGAAAAATAGCTTTTATCAAGACCGTATTTTTTATAAAGCGGAATATTATGCTGTAATTTTTTTTTGTTGAAAAAATTATAAATCATGTAAGGCAACTTATAATGGCGAATCTTCTTTAGCATTGTGTGCAGTTTGTAAATACTTTTATAAATTTAAGAATAATATATAGAACTATTCTAAAGAACGTGATTAAATTAAAGTTTCATGATAAATTTCAAGCTTAGTAATTTTTTAATGATTTTTTTTTTAGAATATTCAATCAGATGATAAGGACGAAGTTCGGGTCTGAAACCTCTGAAAAACTCTTCAACATTCGGTAGTTCACTGCCTTCAAAATCAAATATTTTGGTTGAGATGTTTTCTTTTATACAATTGTCTATCAATGTAGAAGCACCCGACACTTTAACTAATTCTTTATCATTAAATGTTCCCAAAAGAGCGACTGTAAGATCATCAAAATAAGTAACAACAATATTGATGATCTTTTTATGGAGATAAAAGGCTGAAAAATTCAGACAGTTGGCTTCAAACATATTTTTGAAAATTGAAATGAACAAATCGATATCTTCTTCTTTATCTGCTCCCAGGAAATTTTCTTTGATAAAGCTTTCAGCCTGAGAAAAACTGATATTTTTTATCTCAGAATTTTTTACAACATCCTCATCCAGTCTAAGCTTTCTCTTTCTTTTTGGAGAATATTTACCATAAACCGTTTCATGATCATTCGGAGGTATAAGATAATTTTTTTTAGACTTTAAAGACGTTTTGAAATGATTAAATTCATTAAAACTATAAATTCGGATAAGATAATTTTTCTCTAAAAAGTTTAAAAATCGTTCATTAATTTCTACATTATCCTCTTTTGAAAATATGCCTAATTGCTGACAAAGCATAGGATTATGAACAATCTTGATTTTAGATTTAAATACATAAGGAACAGGCATTACGGCTTCATAATCTCCATACACCAAAAGTTCCCATTTTTTGTCAGAAGAAATATCCAAAAACTGTCTAGTTGCAGAATATTTTCGCTGTGCAGAACTTTCCAGGCATTGAGTATATTTTTCAAAATCAATTTCATTGTATTTTAATCTTCTAATCATAATAATCCTTCGTCTGCAAAACTTGTATATGCGTTTTGGGTAATAATTAAATGGTCCAAAAGCTGAATGCTCATCACATTTCCTGCTTCTTTCACTCTTTTGGTTATATTGATATCTTCTGCACTGGATTTTAAATTTCCTGATGGATGGTTGTGAGAAATAATAATTCCTGTCGAAAAATGTTCTAATGCTGTTTTGAAAAGTATTCTGATGTCTACAATCGACTGATTAATTCCACCTTGCGTCAGTTGAGCAATATGAATCACTTTATTGCTTTGGTTTAGAAAGAGAGCCCAAAACTCTTCGGTTCTGAGATCTGATAAATGAATTTTCAGGATGTTGTAAGCGTCTTTACTGCTTGAAATCGTAGGCTTTTCGGGAATTTCCTGACTCGCTCTTCTTTTTCCAATTTCTAAAGCAGTGGCAATTGAAATGGCTTTTACTTCACCAATCCCCTTGAACTTCATTAAATCTTTAACTGTTAATAAGCTTAGCTGATGCCAATTATTATCAACTGATGCCAGAATTTTTCTTGCCAGTTCTACCGCAGTTTCGTCCCTATTTCCACTGCCCATAATAATTGCCAAAAGTTCAGAGTCAGAAAGTGCGTTTTTACCTTTCAATAAAAACTTTTCTCTCGGTCTGTCGTCTTCTGCCAAAAATTTTATAGACATAATTTTAGGGTTTAGGTTATGGGGTTTAGTTATTAGTTATTGAAAACATTTATTAATATATTTTTTTATTATATCGAATATCGATCCAACAACCATCAACTAAAAACTATCAACTATAAATTATTTAGTTAATAAAAAGCATACAAAATAATGCTCTTTTTCGATTGGTCTACATGTTTTGCGGTTTCTTTAAAAGCTTTTGCTGAAAGCATCGGACAACCTAAGCTTAAACAGGCCAGATTCTGAGATTCCTGATCCGGAACACATCCAAAAGAGTGTAACACAATTGCACGCTGCATTGCGTTGCTGTTGGTAGGATCTAAACCTTTTAAACGATATGCTTTTCCGAATTGACCGGAATAACTTTCTCTAATTTCATATTTTCCCAAAGAAGATTGGTAAGAACCTTCAACATTAGAAAATGTAAGTCGATTAGAATTCTTGATTACCGACCCTGAACCGTGAGAAACAATTGCTTTCTGTACTATTTTATCATTTTTCAAGTCGTAAACAAAATACCGAAACTTTCCTGAATGAATTTTAAAATTAACAAAAACAGCCAGATTTTGGTTGTAATTTTTATCTTTAATATAATTTTTAAGCTCTGAAATTCTCTCTTTTGGTAAAATATCTATACTTTCCTGAGCTCGTGATTGATTACAAGAAATTAAAAATAAGAATGCAAATAGTAAAGATTTCATATTTTTAAAAATTACTCAACGATCAATCCGTCCTTCATCACCAGTTTGCGATCGGTAATTTCTGCTAATTGCGGATTATGCGTTACAATTACAAAAGTTTGGTTGTATTTATCTCTCAAATCAAAAAATAACCTGTGAAGATCATCGGCGTTTTTCGAGTCTAAGTTTCCTGTCGGCTCATCTGCATAAATAATCTTTGGTGAGTTAATCAAAGCTCTTGCAACGGCAACTCTCTGTGCTTCACCACCCGATAATTGATTGGGTTTATGATGAATTCTCTCTACTATTTTTAGATCTTCAAATAATTGATAAGCCTTATCTAAAGCTTCTTTTTCGCTGGTTCCTGCAATTTTGGTAGGCAGCAAAACATTTTCTAAAGCAGTAAACTCAGGAAGTAACTGATGAAACTGAAAAACAAAACCAATATTCTGATTTCTGAATTTTGAAATCTGCTTATCACTCATATAAATGAAAGATTGGTCATTCAGCAAAATCTCAGTGTCATAATTTTTAGGAGTGGAAGGAGTATCTAGAGTTCCTAAAATCTGTAGCAATGTAGATTTTCCGGCTCCTGATTCTCCAACAATAGAGACCACTTCCCCAGTTTTGATGTGAATATCAACTCCTTTCAATACTTCCAGACTTCCATAAGATTTATGGATATTACTCGCTTTAATCATGCTTCAAAAATAGTGAAATTTTTGCTTCTGGCTTTTAGCAATTAGCTTTTGGCATTAATTTCTTTTATTATTTTTCTTTTTTAATTACAATTCTAAAAGTAGTTCCTTTTCCTACTTCTGTTTGAGAGATCTTAATATCCCCATTATGATATTCCTGTACGACTCTTTTGGCTAAGCTTAAACCTAATCCCCAACCACGTTTTTTTGTAGAATACCCTGGTTTAAAAGCGTTTTGAGCCTGGTATTTTGTCATTCCGCTTCCGCTATCTTTTACTTCAACCAGAATATTTTTGTTGCGTTCGAAAACCGACATTTGTAAAGTGCCTTCCCCTTTCATAGCATCAACTGCATTTTTTACCAAATTTTCAATCACCCAACTCATCAGAATTTTGTTGTGCGGAACCAAAATATTATAGGTAGGAAGCAAAAGCGAAAAATCTATTTTCCTTGAAATTCTTGTTTTCAGATAATCGTAATTCTCTTTGATAGTTTCATTAAAATTCACATCATTCAGTTCGGGAACTGAACCTATTTTAGAAAATCTTTCGGAAATTGTTCTGAGTCTTTCAATATCTTTTTCTATTTCGACAACACCGTCTGAATCTGGGTTTTCAAGCTTCATAATTTCCATCCAACCCATCATTGATGATAGCGGAGTTCCAATTTGATGAGCCGTTTCTTTTGCTAAACCTGCCCAAAGGTAACCTTCGTCGGTCTTTTTCACTGTTCTTAAAAACCAGAATGAAAATAGGAAATAACACAGCACAAAAAATCCTAAAAGAAAAGGGAAATATTGTAGATTATTCAACATTTTTGAGTTGTCATAATACACAAACTGATCATTTCCACCCTGAACTTTTATTTCTATGGCAGGATATTTTTTCTCCATTTTCTTTGCTTCAGCAATGATAGCCTGAGAATCATCGCCAATTTCTTTTGGCAAATGTTTATACTCTATAATCTGATCATTTTTATCTAAAATAATCACAGGAATTGTTGTGTTTGAGCTATAAATAGCAAGAAGTAATTCCTGTACTTCAAGACTGGGGGTAACATCCTGTTGAAATTTTATAGCTTTTACCAAAATGTCAACTCTCTTTACTTCATCTTTCTTTAAGTAATTTACGACCATCGTTGAAGCAATTACAATTGCTACAACCACCAATGTCATTAGAGAAAAAATAAACCAGTTGTTGAATCTGGCGAAAATGGATCTTTTTTTCAACTCTATTTATTTTAAAATATTCAAAATCTTCTGCAGTTCTGTACTTGCGCTTCCTGAATAATTGTTAATAATAATTGAATATACATACTTTTTTCCGTCTTTGGATGTCTGGTAACCTGCGAAAGATTTGGTGTCGCGCATGGTTCCGCTTTTCATTTTCATCCCATTATCCTGGGTAGGAAATCCATCATAGTAAGATTCAAACCAAGTTTGTTTTTTAGCATAAATTAAAGCCTGCACCTGTGCTTTTGCAGAAACATAGTTTTGTGGTGAAAGTCCACTTCCGTCTGCAAAATTGATCATATTAGAATTGATTCCTTTAGATTTCCAGAATTCTTTCAAATAAGAAATCCCACTTTTGAAACTTGGGTTTCCTTTTTTCTCTTTACCCAAGGTTTTAATTAAATTTTCACCGTATAAATTCACCGATTTTCTCAAAAACCAATACACAATTTTATCTAAAGTTGGCGATTCGTAAGTAAGAATGATATTGTTTTTGGGAGTTTCCAAAGTTTTTTTTCCTTCTATTTCCAATTGAGAATTGGTCACCACTTTTCCTGAAAAGTCAATTCCTGATTCTTTTAGCCATTTCTGAACTTCCACACCCAATTGCAAAGGTGGATTCGGAACAGAACCTGAAACAGTTGATACTTTGCCTACCGGTAAACTTCCATTAATTAAAGCAACATCAGAATAGGGTGCCGTAAAAATTAAACTTTGATCTGAACTTCCGGCTGCTTTTAAATCATTCAGCCATTTTACATTTTCTAAAGGGTAAGAAAAACTTTTAAAATCATTTCCATTGATGTTGATATCAAATTGGTTTTCGCGCCAGTTTACGCCCCAAACGCCTGCTCCGTAATAATTTCCTAAATCGTCCCACGGCCAACCTCCTGGAATGGTTTGATGGTCAAAATAAGAATCATCAATCACTAAATCACCCGAGATTTTTGTAATTCCTGATTTTTTAACTGCTTCAATCAGTTTTTGCTTGAAATTTTCAGGTTTGTAATCTTCATATCTCCAGCTTCCCAAAGTAGGGTCACCGTTTGAAGTAATGAAAAGGTTTCCGTTTAAATTTCCATTAGAGATTGTTCCTGAATAGGATGATGTTGTTTTGTACGTGTAATTTTTGCCTAAAGTCTCCAAAGCTGCTGCTGCAGTGAAAATTTTCTGAGTTGAAGCTGTTGAAAGTCCTTTGTTTCCTTGAAATTCATACACTAAATTTCCGCTTTCGTCGGTAACATAAAAAGATAGATTGGATGAAATTGCCAATGAAGAATTCATCAGGTTTTTTGTAGCATCATCTAGTTTCTGAGCAACATTTTGAGCAAAAATAATTTGTGTTGAAAATATGATTAAGGCAAACGATTTTTTCATGAAAGAAATGTTTATTCAAATATAATTTTAAATTATTGCATTTTTATTTATAAATCCATTTCTTGCAATTCTTTTTTATATTTTTTGAGTTCTTCATCATTAAAGATAAATTTATGATCAGGAAGTTTTTCAAATGATCTGTCAAACTGACGAACTTTTTCGTCGTCATCTTCATCGATAAAAAGATCCATCTGGATTTCTTTTATGTATTCTAATTTATTGTCATAATATTCTAAAAGAGAATTATTCCATGATTCTTTAAGGCATCTTACGCAACGATTTTCAAAAACTGATTTATATCCGCAAATTTCACAATCTTTAAGATTTTGAAACATTGACTTGATATATGTCTTATCTTCATTTGAAAAAAGATGCTGAGGAATTGAATTTAATAACAAATAAAAATTAGGTTCCCAACGGGCAAAGTGGAAAGTTTTTTCTTTATCCGTAAACGAAGATGAAATATATAATGTTATTTGCCTGTAGGAATTCCGAATCTCAATTCTACTAATTTCATTCGTATTAAAAACATATTTACCATTGATTTTCACATCATCATCATTATCAATTTCAAGAATATTAATCGTTTCAAAATAATGATCAAAGCATAGAGTTGTTTCCCAAGAATTTACAAATCTACCTTTTCCTTCCTTTCCGCATTTTTCACAAGTTTTTCCTGAGAGTCTTATGTATTTACTTTTAATTTCCTGAATCTTTTTATTTAAAGCTTCATCCGGAGAAGAAACATAACAGCGTAATCCTCCAAATTTTTCTTTTCCAAATACTTTTTCATCTAAATTCCAGCCAGCAATACAAAATTCATATAGCATGTCTCGAATTAACGAATGCCACCCTGAACCGTTTATCGAAAAGTTTGATAAATTGCTTTCAACAAATTGATTTATTGCGTCTTTAGAGAATTCCATAATGATTAAAGTTCTGCTCCTGATTTAATTTCGTATGGCTCTTTTCCTTTTTCGAAAATCCTTGTCAGTTCGTTTCCTTCAACAGTAATTTTATCACCAATTTTTCTGATCCAGTTTCCTTCACGAAGTCCAACAACTTTAATGTCATTTTGCGTTAAAAATTCTTTGATTCTGGTTTCTCTCGTTTCTCCGTTATGTTTTAAATCAGGATTCGGATCTAAATAATGTGGATTGAGATTGAAAGGCACCAATCCCATACATTCAAAACTTGGTGGATAAACAATCGGCATATCATTCGTAGTTTTCATATTTTGTCCGCCAATATTACTTCCTGCGCTACAGCCTAAATAGGCTTTACCATTTTCTATATTTTGTTTTAAAACAGACATCAAGTTTTCTTCATGCAAAGTCTTAACCAGTAAAAAAGTGTTTCCACCACCTGTAAAATATCCTTTTGCTGAATGTAATGCTTCGGTTTTATCTTCGAATTCATGTAGGCCTTTGACACTAATATTGATATTTTCAAAAAAGGATTTTGCCTTTGAAGTGTAGTCATCGTGTGAAATTCCGCCTGGTCTTGCGAACGGAATGAAGATGATTTCATCAATTCCTTTATATAGATTAATAAGTTCTTCTTTTAAATATTCAAGATATTCTCCGCCAAAAAGTGTAGAAGTTGAGGCTAATAATACATTCATTGTATGAAATATAATGGGTTTGTAATGAAACAAAGATAAACTCAAACAACGTAAGAATCAAAAAATACGCTAAAAAAAGTCTGATAACTGTTAATACCATCAAAAAAAACTTAAGAGTTCTAAAACTTTCTTTTTAATGGAATTATTCTTGAACATCATTATTTACAATTTTAAATATGTAAAATAATATGAAAACGATTAAAATTAATACAAAACAACTGTTTGTCGCTTTAATGATGATAGGAAGTACGGGTGCTGCTGTAGCGCAAACATCTCCAAAAACCGACAGTGTGAAAGTTACTGCTTCTGCAACTCAGGTACAAACCAATCCTCTAATCGAGGGGTTGAAAAAACAAGTTGAAGCTAATCCTAAAGATGCTGAATCTCTTGCTAAATTAGCGACAGCTTATCAGGATGCTACAGATTGGCAAAACGCAATCATCACCTGGAAAAAAATCTCTGTGTTGTTACCAGATTGGGCTCCATCGTATTACAGTCAAGCCTATTCTTATCAATCGGCTAAAGATGATTTGAATGCTAAACTTTCTTACGAAAAATATATTGCGACTGTAAAAAAACCGGAAGAGATTGAAGCAAGTAAGAAAAATCTGGCTTATGCTTATTATTATATCGCATTTAGCGAACAAAAAGATGACCCAAATAAAGCAAAAGAGCATATTGCCAAATCAATTCAATATGATCCCAGTAATCAAGATGCTATAAAATTAAGTCAAGCCCTTAACTCATAAATATAAAATGCCCGAAAAATATATATTCTTCGGGCATTTTATTTGATTTTTTTGGAAAAAAAATCTGTTTTACCAGTTAAATACAAAATAATTTTATCGATATTTCTTTGGATGCTTGCTTCAGTCTTTAAATTATTAATGTAACGAATCAACTCCAATCTTCTTGAAGGAATGAGGTTTTCAAAGTTTTGTAAAGCAATAAGATTTTTTTTTATTGCTTTTTCTAAATCCGGATGAATTGAAATCGTTCGGTCAGAATGATCAAATTCAACAAAAATTTCAAGTATCTCACCAATTCTTTTAGGAGAATCTTTTAGCATTGTTAAATTGATGTACAACCGCCATTCTCCTAAATATTTCATTAAATTTTGCCTGAATTCGTTACCATTTACAGTTCCTTTCACAGGAATCGGGCTTTTATCTTTTCCTGAAGCTTCAAATATTTCATTTAAAATTTCATTCGGAAGAAAAACAAAAGGATTGATTCCTATGATTTCGAGCTTTGCAATGAATTGGTTTTTCATATTTTCAAAGTTATAAATTTGATTCGAGCTACGGGATTCGTGTCGAACGATACAAGAATCAACCCTCGAAACTCAAATCTCGTAACTAATAATTCAAAATGGAATGTTTATCTTTGCGGAAATAAATCAATTTAAACAAAATGAAATTTTTTATTGACACTGCTAATTTAGAGCAAATTAAAGAAGCGAAAGACCTTGGAATTTTGGATGGTGTAACAACCAACCCGTCATTGATGGCTAAAGAAGGAATTAAAGGTGATGAAGCAATCAAGAATCATTATAAAGCGATCTGTGAGATCGTAGATGGAGATATTTCTGCTGAAGTACTTTCTACAACGTACGAAGAAATGATCAAAGAAGGTGACGAATTGGCTGCAATTCACCCAAATATTGTGGTGAAGATTCCAATGATTAAAGACGGTATCAAAGCGTTGAAATATTTTTCTGATAAAGGAATTAAAACAAACTGTACTTTGATTTTCTCTCCAGGGCAAGCTCTTTTAGCGGCTAAAGCGGGTGCAACTTATGTGTCTCCGTTCTTGGGAAGATTAGATGATATTACTACAGACGGTTTAAATTTGATTCAAGAAATCAGATTGATTTTTGATAACTATATGTATGATACTGAGATTTTAGCGGCTTCAATCCGTCATTCTATGCATATTATTGACTGTGCAAAAATTGGTGCAGACGTTATCACTTCACCACTTCCTCCAATCTTGAGCTTATTGAAACATCCTTTAACAGACAGCGGTTTGGCTCAGTTTGTTGCAGATTCTCAAAAATTGGCGTAAGAATTTGAAGTTTGAGATTTGATATTCCTTCGTTGAATAAAATATTTCAAATTCACATAAAAAAATCCCGGAACAAAATGTTTCGGGATTTTTTATTTTATGAAGATTGATTACCAATCTGAAGCTCTTCTTCGTTTTTCAATCATTCCATCAATTGAAAATCTTCCGGCTCCAAATGTAATAATTATCAAGTAAATTGAAAGATACAATAAGCTTAATTCTCGTTTGTCAAAACCATCTGCTCCATGAACTACAAACGCTGCAATAGCCATTGTAAAGATTAAAAATCCTGCTGCAACTCTAGTAAATAATCCTAAAATTAAGAAGATTGAACAAACAAATTCAGCAAAAACAGTTAATCCTAAAGATATTTTCGGGCCTAAACCTAAAAAGTCATAAAACTGAATCTCACCGCCGTCAATTAATGTTTGAAGTTTCGGAAAACCGTGCGAAATCATCGCAAAACCTATAAACAATCTTACAAGAAATAGTACAATATCAAAAATTATAGGATTCGCCTTTGTGTTTGAATAGCTCATTGACTGAAAATTTTAACTAAAGTTAATAAAAATATCCGTTAATACAACGATGAATAGAGACGTTTTAGTCTATCTATATCCAAAATTCTTCAAATCGCGGTCATTTTTTCGCCAGTCTTTTTTTACTTTTACGAAAAGGTTTAAGTGAATTTTTTTAGAGAAAAATTTCTCAAGATCAATTCTTGCTTCAGTTCCTACTTTTTTGATGGCTTCACCTTTATGACCGATGATAATCCCTTTTTGGGTATCTCTTTCTACATAAATAATAGAATCGATAAAGATAATGCCTTCTTTTTCTTTAAACATTTCAGTTACCACTTCTACAGAATATGGAATTTCTTTTTCATAATTTAAAAGAATTTTCTCTCTGATAGCCTCGTTTACAAAGAAACGCTCAGGTTTGTCGGTGTACATATCTTTATCGTAGTACGCCGGACTTTCGGGTAACATTGATTTTAATTTCGGGAGAATAATATCTATGTTGAAAGCATTTAACGCAGAAATAGGAAGAATTTCAGCTTTTGGGATTCTTTCATGCCATTCGGTCGCTATTTTTTCTAGACCTTCTTGATTGGTTTGGTCAATTTTATTCAGTAACAATAAAACCGGTACCGGAATTTTATTCAATTTATCAATCAAAAATTCTGATGGTTCAGCTTTATCAGTAACATCTACAATGAAAAGGAAAACGTCTGCATCCTGTAAAGAGTCTTTTACAAAATCCATCATTTTTTCCTGCAAACCGTATTTTGGGTCTAAAACTCCGGGAGTATCAGAAAATACAATCTGTAAGTCTTCTTCATTATAAATTCCAAAAATTCTATGTCGTGTTGTCTGAGCCTTTTGCGTTACAATTGCCAACTTCTCTCCCATCAACTGATTCAGAAGGGTAGATTTTCCGGCATTTGGCTTTCCAACGATGTTTACAAATCCTGCTTTGTGCATATAAAAGTATTAATTCGTTTTGTTACGATTTGCAAAGTTAGTAAAACAAAACTGGTCTTTCGGCCAATATTGAAAATTAGATGCTTAAAAAAGATTATTTTTGAACTAAATTTAATGAATACAGCCTGTAGAGTTTTTGTTAAACTAAATACTTTTAAGACTGTAAAGACGTTTGACTTCATTATATTTTCATTTTTAATTCAACTATTTAATAATGATTATAAAATTGGAAACTTTCGCTGTTAATTCCAAACAATTATTCTAATGAATATTAAAGAGATTATAGATACTATTTACTCACTTCCTCAAGCTTCAAAAGAAAGTTTGGTACAACATATTTCAAAAGTTAATTATCCTAAAGGATTTTGCCTGATGGAAGCCAATAAAGTGATTCCTTACCTCTATTTTTTAAAAAAAGGAATTGTTCGTGCCTATGCTTCTACAGAAAACAACGACATCACTTTTTGGTTTGGAACTGAAGGCGAAACTGTAGTTTCCATGAAAAGTTATGTAGATGAAAAACCTGGCTATGAAAATATAGAACTTCTGGAAGACTGCGAATTTTACAGATTGGAAACCAGTAAACTCAAAATGCTTTATAATGAAGACATTCACATTGCAAATTGGGGACGAAAATTTGCAGAACGGGAACTGGTAAAAACCGAAGAATTAATCATATCCCGACAATACAAAACGGCAACGGAAAGGTATAAAGACTTGCTGAAAGAAAAACCTTATTTATTGCAACGAGTTCAGCTTGGTTATATCGCTTCTTATTTAGGAATTACTCAGGTGAGTCTTAGCAGAATTCGAGCAGAAATTAAATAATTAAAATTGAATTTCTAGTATTGTTTCGCTCCTTAGGGGAGCTCATAATTTTTTTATAAATTTTCTACAAAGGTTTTATTCCTACAGAGCAAATCATACTTATTCCCATCTTAAATAAATTTCATACTTAAATTTCATTTTTTAACATTTGTAAAATTTTATTTCACTTTAAAACCTCAATTTTGTGGTATAAAATTAAATAGTAATGAACTGGATTATTTTAATCATCGCAGGAATTTTTGAGGTTGCTTTTGCATCATGCCTCGGAAAAGTAAAGGAAACCACTGGAAACGAGATGTATTGGTGGTTTGGAGGATTTTTGGTTTGTCTCACCATCAGTATGCTTTTGCTCATCAAAGCAACAGAAACTTTACCTATCGGAACTGCTTATGCAGTCTGGACCGGAATTGGAGCTGTAGGAACAGCTTTGGTAGGAATTTTAGTGTTTAAAGACCCTGCAAGTTTCTGGAGAATATTCTTCATTTCAACATTGATTGGTTCTGTAATTGGATTGAAAGCAGTTTCTCATTAAAAGTAAATGGTTTATTTCTTATATTTGGGAAAAACTTTTCTATGAGAACAAAACTATTTTTTCTGTTTATCAGTTGTTCATTATTTGGACAAAATGCTGAACTTTTTAATAATGATTGGTATATTTCAAAAATTGTATTAAGTAATCAGACGTCTGATACTCCTGTAATGCAAGTTTCTACGGGTACGTCTTTGTTCGCTAATAATGGAGGTAATTATAATTTTAATTCTTCATATTACAATTCAGCAAATTCAACGATTACTTTTAATACGGTGACAGACAGCTTTACAAGACAAGGTGGTGGATGTACGTTGGCAGTTTATAATGGTACAAATGCTGCTGCAGCTCAAGCTTATGACCAGAAAAACTGCGATTTTTATTTGAATACAACTTCAGGAGCAATTTTTAATTATGAAATTGTAAATAATAGCAATTCGAAAACGCTTATTATAACAAAAGTAACAACCGGAGATAAAATTTATTATAATAATTCATTTTTAGGTACAAAGGAAAACGCTATTAAGAAAGCTTTCAAATTATACCCAAATCCTTCTACAGATTTTGTAATCATAGAGAATGTCGAAAAGAACTTAAAGTTGAAGATCAATGATCTCTCAGGAAAGATTTTATTTGAAACTTTAACATCGGATAAAATTCAAAAAATAGATATAAGCAGTTTTGCAACCGGACAATATATTTTAAGTATAGAAAACTTTAAATCAGAAATTTTTATTAAAAAATAAATTTTCCGCTTATAATAAAAAATCGGCTTCAAGATTTGAAGCCGATTTTTTTATTTCTTTAAAACGATTGGCAAAATTTCGTTAAGTCTTAAACCATATTTTTTAATTTCTGCATCAGAAAACTGCTGCGAATAAAAATTAGCTTCCACTTCAAAACCCGCGTTTATCAAACGATCGAAATAATCCATCCCGTACCAACGCACATGATCATACTGTCCGAAATGTTTTTGTCTTTCTTTCGGGTCGGTAATTGAGAAATCTTCGTAGGTTTTTTCCAAAGAATTTTTCATAGGAACCTGCAGGATTCCCCAACCTCCTGGTTTCATTACTCTATACAGCTCGCTCATCGCTTTAGCATCGTCCTGAATATGCTCTAAAACGTGATTACAAAAGATAATATCGAAACTTTCATTTTCAAAAGGCAAATCTAAAATATCAGCTTTTACATCTACAATCGGCGAATACAGATCGGCAGAAATATAGTTGAGATTACTCATTCTTTTAAACTTTCTCAGAAATTCCTGTTCAGGAGCAATATGCAAAACTTTATAATTTTTAATAAAAAAATCAGTTTCATTCTGTAAGTAAAGATACATTTGGCGGTGTCTTTCAAGACTTAAGGTTCCTGGAGATAAAGCATTTTCTCTTTGCTTTCCGTAGCCATAAGGAAGAAATTTACGATAAGATTTGCCATCAATAGGGTCATAAAATTTATCACCCTTGAAAAACTGATAGATCAACGGACGCGCCCAAATACTCATCTTAATAAGCATCGGACGAGGAATTTTATTTAATAAAAACTTAGTCAGCTTTTTCATTAAAAATCCAGTTGAAATGGCTTTTCTTCATCACTTACAATACCCAAGGCATCATAAATATATTGGAAAGTTGATAATAAAACAGGTCTACCATTAATCACACAAACATCATGTTCAAAATGGGCCGAAGGTTGATTATCTAGTGTTGTAACCGTCCAACCATCATTATGGAATTTTACTTTTTCGGTTCCTAGATTGATCATCGGTTCGATAGCAATAGCTAAACCGTCTTTAATTACTTTTCCACTTCCCTGTTTTCCGTAATTCGGAACTTGAGGGTCTTCGTGCATTTTCTTACCTAAACCATGGCCAACAAGCTCTTTTACTACTCCATATCCTTCTTTTTCGCAATGACTTTGGATAGCGTGAGAAATATCACCAATTCTTTTTCCTCTGATGCACTGCTCAATTCCTTTGTAAAGTGATTCTTTGGCAACTTTCAATAATTTTTTGGTTTCAGGTTTTACTTCACCAATTTCGAAAGTATAAGCATGATCACCAACATAACCGTTAAGAATTGCACCACAATCTACGGAAAGTATATCGCCTTCCTTGATTTCGTCCTTATTAGGAAAACCGTGTACAACTTGCTCGTTTGGTGAGATACACAGAGAATTCGGAAAACCTCCGTATCCTAAAAATGCTGGTTCAGCACCGTGATCTTTAATAAAATCGTGTGCTAATTTATCTAAATATAAAGTAGTAATTCCCGGTTTAATTTCTTTTGCCAACATTCCTAATGTTCTAGAAACCAACTGAGCACTTTCTTTCATAAGACGAAGTTCGTCTATTGTTTTTAATTGAATCATTTTTTAATATAGATGTTAGATATTAGATGTTAGATATTAGATTTTCAACTTCCTGAATAGATCTTTTAATCATAAACATCTTTACTTTCTTGATAAAATTATTAAAAGTGATATTAAAACTAATTTCTAACATCTAACTTCTAATTTCTCAAATCTTACCAGAATAATCCTTTTTTCTTTTCTTTTTTTAGTTTTGAATATGCTAAAACCTCTTTTCCTTCTACTCGGAACTCTATTCTTTCGTTGATGATGTTATAAATCTCTCCCCAACCCGGAAAACCTCCTAAATTCCTGTCGTCAATAAACCAATCTGCATCTAATTTTCTAGACTGAGTTTCAGCATCAAAAACTTCTCCTTCAAAGCTTGAGTTAACAGCATAGAACTCAATACCATTCTTTTGGCAAAACTCTACAGCCTCATCTAAAGCCTTTCCGTGTCTATACGTCCAAAGTATCAGTCTAAAACCTTGAGCCTGAAGTTTTTTGAGTGTTTCGAAGGCGAAAATTTTAGTCTTCCCAATTGCAGGATATGCGTCATCTACAATAGTTCCGTCAAAATCAACAGCAATTTTTTTATTATTTAACATTTTCTGCGTTTTTAGCTGGGCAAAGATACTAAATAAATAAAAAGTGCCGAAAAACTCCGGCACTTCAATTTATAATTTATTGTTAAAATCTTATTATTTTTTAACCCAGTTGAATTCAAACTGTAAATCAGGAGTAGAAATTCTGTCTGTAATTTTTTGTAATCTTGAAGGAAGCTTTATTAGATATTCCTGAGCTTTCTCTGCTTTTTCAGTAAGACCTGTAACGTGCTCAATCTTCCACTCATCAAGAAGGTCTTTCATGATATTGATGTAATCCTGACCTGTATAAACCATACATCTTTGTGCAGCATCAGAAAAATGCCCCCAAAGCTCCCCTGCTTTTTGACCAGACTGTCTCATCATGTGAGCTGGCATTACGATTTTTTTACGCATCATATCTTCAAATGCTAAAATCATTTCAGAAGGATCTAATTCTAAAATTTTAGCTACGAAATGTTTGTATGCTTTAGCATGTCTTGCTTCATCTGCAGCAATTACACCACACATTTTTGCCAGTTTACCGTTCCCTGTTTGCTTTGCCAAAGTACCTACTCTTCTATGTGAAACGTTGGTTGCTGTTTCTTGGAAGCTTGTATAAATAAAGTTTCTATAAGGATCCATGCTGGTTCCGATATCAAAACCATCACTAATCAGATATTGGGTAGTAATTTCCATCTGTCTCATGTTAACTCTACCACACAAATACAAATATTTTCCAAGTAAATCACCGTGTCTGTTTTCTTCGGCAGTCCAAGATCTGATCCAGCTTGCCCAGGTCGGCCCGCTTTTTTCCTGATCAATTCCCTCAACACTCATTAGCCAAGATTCGTAAGAAGGTAAAGCTTCTTCAGTAATACAATCCCCAATCAATGTTACAAAAAGATCATAAGGCATTTCTTGAGCGAAAGTTTGAATTTCTTCTAAGTCATGTTTAAAATCTGAGCTAGAAGGATCTGGTAAATAATCTGAAGGTTGCCAGATTTTCTCAATTGGAGTCAAAAACTTATCGAGAAAAGAACCGACTTCCTTTTCCAAAATACCCATTACTTCTTTTCTTACGAGAGCATTATACATCAAATAATATATTTATAATTTACAAAGATAAGATTTATTTGTTATTTGTGACATAATATAATATGTAAGTCATACTATTTCTGACATAAATCATAAAAAATACCGCTATCACAATGATAACGGTATTTTTTTGATAATATTATTCACTTTTAGCTTACTAAAATATCACCTATCATAATTGCAGGAATTTCTACACCCATTACTGATAAAATCGTTGGTGCCATATCTCCTAACTTCCCTGGTTTTAAATCCCAATTTTTATCTTTATCCATAACAATTAATGGAACCAAATTAGTTGAATGCTGTGTGTTTGGAGAACCATCTGCATTCATCATTACATCAGAATTACCGTGGTCTGCCAAAATGAAAACGGCATAACCATGTTCGTAAGCCATTGTTGCTACTTTTTCGATGCATTGATCTACCGTTTCGGCAGCTTTTACGGCAGCTTCAAAAACTCCGGTGTGACCTACCATATCAGTATTTGCGAAATTTAAACAGATAAAATCTGCTGTTTCGTTTTCCAGCTCAGGTAAAATAGAATTTGTAATTTCATAAGCAGACATTTCAGGTTTCAAATCGTAAGTCGGTACATCTTTCGGGCTCGGACAAAGCAATCTCTTTTCGCCATGAAATACTTCTTCACGACCTCCTGAAAAGAAAAACGTAACGTGAGGATATTTTTCAGTTTCAGCAATTCTGATCTGGGTTTTTCCGTTTCTTTCTAAAACTTCACCCATTGTGTCTTTTAAAACTTCTTCGTCAAAAACAACATGCACATTTTGGTAGGTCTTATCGTAATTGGTCAATGTAACGTAATGAAGATCCAGCTTTCGCATGAAATAATCAGGCATATCGTGTTGGCACAAAACTTCTGTAATCTCTCTACCTCTGTCTGTACGGAAGTTAAAGCAAATCACAACATCATTATCAACGATTTTTCCTACAGGAACAACGTTTCCAATCTGAGTTTCTTTCACTAAAATAATTGGCTTGATAAACTCATCGGTAATATTTTCGTCATAAGAAGCCTTTATAGCAGCCAATGCGTTTGTAGTCTGTAAACCAACTCCTTCAACCATGGCGTCGTAAGCTAATTTTACACGCTCCCATCTTCTGTCACGATCCATCGCATAATATCTTCCTGTAACAGACGCAAGATTTCCTGTAGTCTGTGCCATGTGATATTGAAGCTCTTCAATAAAGCCCAATCCTGAATGCGGATCGCAATCTCTACCATCAGTAAATGCGTGAACGTAAACGTTTTCATTTAAACCAAATTCTTTTGCTGCAGACAAAAGTCCTTTTAAATGATTGATATGTGAATGTACTCCACCGTTGGAAACCAATCCTATGAAGTGTACATTTTTATTTTCTCTTTTAGCATAAGCAAAAGCCTCCTGAATTACTTTTTCCTGTCCTAAAGTTCCGTTTTCGACAGCCATATTTAGTTTTACCAAATTCTGGTATACTACTCTACCTGCTCCCAAATTCATGTGTCCTACTTCAGAATTTCCCATTTGTCCAGCCGGAAGACCAACTGCCAAACCGCTCGCTTCTAAAGTTGTATGTGGAAATCTATGATAACAACTATCTATGAATGGTGTATTTGCTTGAGCTAATGCAGAAACTTCAGGATTTGTTCCCAAACCCCATCCGTCAAGTATTGCCAATATTGCTTTTTTAGACATTTTAATTTGATTTTTAAACAAACAAATTTATTGATTTTAAAGTGAATTGAAGAATTTTCAAGGTTTAAATTTTGCTTAAAAGTTTAAAGAAAACTATTCCAAATAGTCAATCTAACTTAGAATTCTTATTGATTATTCGTTATTGATTATAATACTTAATTTTAACGCAAAGGTCGCTAAGATTTTTTTTTAACAACTACCTGTTTTTAAGTTCGCAAAGGCGTTCTACTTATCGAAGAATACTAAGAATTTTCAGTTATAGTAGATTAGAGAAAATCAGATTTTTTTAAAATGATATTTACGATTAAAATTAAATTATCCCGAATTATAAATATTATTTTTAATTTTGTTTTATGGATTTAAGAGACCAACTAAAAAACCTTTTTCCTGAGCATGAAGAACAGGATTTTCAAATGCCCGAAGAAGAATTTAAGCAGAAAGAACCTCTGGTTTGTAAATTTGAAAAGAAAGGCAGAAACGGAAAGCCTGTAACGATTGTAGAAGGTTGGGAAGGCAGTGAAGATGATTTGAAAAAGATTTCAAAAAAAATAAAAACCACTTTAGGAATCGGTGGTTCTGAAAAAGACGGAACAATTATTATTCAGGGAGATAACCGTGATAAGATTATGGCTATTCTAAAAGATATGGGTTACAAAACGAAAAGAGTCGGCGGATAAGCTGTATTTCAACTTATTTTGAGGATTAAAAAAACTTAAAATGCTTTTTAATAACAAAAGAATCAAAAGAAATGATTGAAAAAGAGAAATTCAAAAGTTCCCAAAATGTAAATTTTCATCTAATAGTTTGTTTTACTAGCTTTTGAATAGCCTATTTCATCATAAAATCTTTTGCCGCTTTTGTGGTTTAATAAAAAATTGCCATCGACAAAGAACATGACGACAGCAAAAGAGAAAGTGTAATTATTAAAACGCAAATCTAAGATTTCAATATTACCGGAACTTTAATCTTAAATTAAATAAAGATTATCTTTTAAGTGATTCGCTTTTTATAAAACAAAATCCTTATCTTCACCTCCCTTTTTTAATAAAATAATTATGCTAAATAAACTTGCAGCTTCAGAATTGGTTCTGAACGAAGACGGAAGTGTGTATCACCTTAACCTGTTACCAGAAGATATTGCCAACAAAATAATCTTGGTAGGTGACCCGGACAGAGTTCCAAAGGTTTCTAAGTACTTTGACAAAGTTGAAGTAAAAAAAAATAAAAGAGAATTTTACACTCACACAGGAACTTTGCGTGGTGAGAGAATCTCTGTAATGTCAACCGGAATCGGTACCGAAAACATTGATATTGTAATGAACGAGCTTGATGCTTTGGTCAATATTGATCTAAAAGAAAAAGAATTTAAATCTGAGCATCAGTCATTAGAATTATTCAGAATGGGAACTTGCGGAAGTGTAAATCCTGATGTGCAGGTTGACAATATGTTGGTTACTCAAAATGTGGTTGGGCTTGACGGTTTGATGCATTTTTATCAGGATTATCAGTTTGAAAATGAATTTTCTAAAAATTTCTTTGAAAAATTTCCGTACGAAAAAATTAAGCCCATGCTTTATTTCTCTGAATGGTCTGAAGAATTGGGCGAATTGTATAAAGATGCCAAATACCACGGAAATACAGCTACTTTCCCTGGATTTTACGCTCCACAAGGAAGACAGCTTCGTTTAAAAGCTTTGGATGATAAATTTCTTGAGACTTTGAATGATCTAGGAATTACCAATTTTGAAATGGAAACATCTGCAATTTATGCTTTCTCAAAATTGCTAGGCCACAAAGCAATTACCGTAAATAACGTGATTGCCAACAGAAGACGTGGTGAGTTTTCATCAGACCATCATGCTTCTGAAAAGAATTTGATTGAGTGGGTTCTCGACAGAATCATAAAATAATATTTAAAGGATTTCATTATTTGAAATCCTTTTTTATTTGTTGTAGTTAATCTCATGTTCGTGCTTATAAAAAACGAATATTAAACATTATGAAAATTTTAACAGCATCATTTGTTTTTAGGAATAGTTCTTGTTTAATCTTATAGTATAACACTTAAATATTAACATAATGGAAAATCAGGATTACAACAAAGCAGAAAAAGCGGTAGATAACACAGAAAATTCTCTAAAAAATGCAGCAACAGAAGCTAAGTGGAAAATTAGTGACTTAGCAGACAAAGCCAGAGACTATATCAATGAGAAAAGGAATAATGATGAAGAAGCAAAACATGAAGATTGGCTAGACAGGGTAAAAGCTAATGCTGCAGATACATGGGAAGATATCAAAGATGGAGCGAATGAAGCTTGGGAAAAAACCAAAGATGCTGCAGAAGATGTAAAAGCAGAATGGAACAAAAAAACTAACTAAGTTTATTAGTCTTTTATATATTATCAAAGAAAAACGGGGTCTTTTTAGGAAGGCTTCGTTTTTTATTATGTTGTAAACACAAATTATCATTACATTTGTGGATCAATAAACATTAAAAAATTATGTCATACGGTTTACTTAAAGGCAAGAAGGGAATTATTTTTGGAGCCCTTAATGAACAATCTATCGCATGGAAAGTTGCTGAAAGATGCCACGAAGAAGGCGCAGAATTTATCCTGTCAAACGCTCCAATCGCTCTTAGAATGGGAGAATTGAACGGTTTAGCAGAAAAAACAGGTTCTGAGGTGATCGGTGCAGATGCAACTTCTATCGAAGATCTTGAAAAACTTTTTGATGCTGCTGTTGCGAAATTCGGTAAAATCGACTTCATCCTTCACTCTATCGGTATGTCTATCAACGTGAGAAAAGGAAAGCATTATACCGAAATGAATTACGACTGGTTGGAAAAAGGTTGGGATATTTCAGCAGTTTCTTTCCATAAAGTAATGAGAGTAGCTTACGAAAAAGACTGTATGAACGAATGGGGAAGTATTTTGGCATTAACTTATATTGCTGCTCAAAGAACATTCCCAGATTATAACGATATGTCTGATAACAAAGCATATTTGGAAAGTATCGCAAGAACTTTCGGAAACTATTGGGGTGAAAGAAAAGTGCGTGTAAATACAGTTTCTCAGTCTCCTACTCCAACTACTGCTGGTAGCGGCGTAAAAGGTTTCGGAGGTTTCTTAGGATATGCTGAAGATATGTCTCCACTTGGAAATGCTACAGCTCTAGAATGTGCAGACTACTGCGTAACTCTTTTCTCGGATTTAACGAAGAAAGTAACCATGCAGAATCTTTTCCACGATGGAGGATTCAGCAGCTCTGGAGTTACTCAGAAAGTGATCAGCAAATATGATGTTGAATAAGTGAAATTTTCACTCTAAATAATTAAATCCGAAGCATTTTTGTTTCGGTTTTTTTTGTGAATTTTTTACTAAAAATAAATTCAGCGAAACCCAAGGTATTAGTACACTTGAAATCTAATGAAAACCCGGCGAAGGCGTAACGCCTATTTATGTAAGAGTAACAAACGGGAGTGGATGTTTGTTATAATATTTACTTTCAGGAAAAATTGAATGTCTTTTATGAGCGATTCGGGGAGAGGTTTTAAACCTGATTATTTTTTCTTCCATTCTATTTAAATTATCAGCAAATTTAATGTTTAGAAATTGTTTTAATATGCGAAACCTTAATCTAAAAATTATTGAATCTCATGTTTTTCACCATGTCCTTTGTCTGCTACTTCAATTTTACCGCCAGTGCTACACATACAAAAAGAATCCTCAGTAAGAATTTTGTAATTGTTGATAGTATCTTTCTCTGTTGTTTTTTGCCATATTTTCGGTGCAGGAATACAAGGTAAATACCCGCCTGTTGTTGGCTTTAGCTTGCATTGCCCGAAAGGTTTTATATTAACCATAGCCTGTTTATCCTGTTCTGTAGCAATCATTTTTCCGTCCGCCGTAGAAAAATTCTGACTGGTAACCGTAAGATTACTGGGCATAATTCCTTGATTGCATGATAGTTGGGCGGTATCTGTGATTTTTTGTGGCATTATTTACTTTCTTTTTTATATAAAGTCTCAACAGTAGTTCCTTCGCCTCCTTTACCAAGTTGTATTTCAACAAGTAATACTTCTCCATTAATACCATTAAGCATTATTCTTATAATACCACCTCTCGGATTATCCTTATACTTTCCAATATAACTAATATTCCAAGTTGGAAAATTGTAATCAGGATATTCCAAATCGTTGCCAATACCAACTTTATCTTTCAAAATATCTAATTTTAAATCCTGTTCAATATACTTCTTTACCTGTTCCCAAGTAAACTTGAAAGGCTTATCATAATCTTCTGCTTTGGTTAGTTTGCCACTTTCATCATATTTATAAAAAACACCTTTTATAAAACCTCCATTAACGAAACGATTGTATTTCATCCATAAACGTCTATTAGGATGATATTCTTTACTTAAAGTAAAAAGAGAATTTTTAGGGGTGATATCTCTGGTAAATAATATTAATTCATCATCAGTTTCAAGTACTTTTGCACCGTCCGCTCTAATATATTCATATCCGCCATCAATTTTATTTTTTTTATATTTTTGAATATCCTGTTCTGTAAATTCTTCTGTTGTATATGTTTGCATGGTTTTAGGATTTATTGGGATTTCTATTTTTATATTTGATGATTTGCCTTCGTTATTATCATTCTTCTTTTCTTTGTCTTGAGAATGACAAGAATTTATTACTAATAATAAGCTAATTAATGCTATTTTTTTCATTTTTTATAAAATTTTAAAGTGTCTGAATATTCGACTATCCACATTTCCTAATCGCATAATAATTATTATCAGTAATTTTTTGTGCGTGAAAAAACACTTACTTTTTTTCAAAAATTATTTGTTGCTCTCCATCACGACCCAGTATTTTTTTTACTTTTAATAATTCTCCATCTGTTCCGTCTAAAGTAACATAATAAACTCCAAAAACATCCTTGTAATTGCCTTTGAAACTAATGTCCCATGTTGGTTTTCCTCCTGATAATCCATTATAGTTATTTATGTTTACTTCATCTTTAAAAAAATCTAATTTTAAATCCTGTTCAACATACTTCTTTACCTGTTCCCAAGTAAACTTGAAAGGCTTATCATAATCTTCTGCTTTTATTAATTTGCCTTTTTCATCATATTCATAACGAATGCCTTTTATAAAGCCTCTATCGCCAAAGGTTTCCCATTTACTTTTTAATGGTCCACTTTTGTAATACTCTTTTTGAGTGGTAAAAAGTGAACCTTTAGGGGTTAATACTTTCATAAAAGAATTATCAAAATCTGTCTCCATTATTTTACCATTATTGGTTTCGTATTCATAAGTTCTGCTAATTTTATTGGAGTGTTTAAAATAATTTTCGATGTCAAATTTTTCTGTTGTATATGTTTGCATGGTTTTAGGGTTTATTGGGATTTCTATTTTTATATTTGATGATTTGCCTTCTTTATTATCATTCTTCTTTTCTTTGTCCTGAGAATGACAAGAATTTATTACTAATAATAAGCTAATTAATGCTATTTTTTTCATTTTTTATAAAATTTTAAAGTATCATTGTCTTCGACTCTATATATTGTAAAAAGAAAATCTTCTTTGTAAAATAGTTTGCCAAATCGAAAATTGTTGATTTTTACTAAGTCTTCCTCAAAAGTGTATTTTTGATTTTCAATTCTATTTTCTCTAATTTCATTTGGATTATCAGTATCTATTTGATAATAATGAACTTTAACACTATCTTTTTTAAAATTTAATCTACAAGAATCATAAATCATAAATCCACCTGTATTTGTTTTAGCACAAGAGGAACCAACTCTTGCCACGTATATTGTATTTTCTATTTTATTATTACAAGATATTGAACATACAGCGAATAATGTAAATACTGCTATTTTCATTACTATATTTTTTTTACATTTGGATATATAAATGCATATTGCCAATGCCACAATTGAATAACAGGAATTGCAGGACTGGCTTCTATATCGGAATAATCCATAATGTTGTCAGTTGTTGCACGTTGAAACATGTGGTCTCCTCCATGAAAAGGATGTTTTAATCCCATTGCATGAAGACCTTCGTGAGCAATAGTGCTATCAGTAAAACCAGGATTATATACAACAACAGATTTAGCTGCTGAAGGAATTCCAAATGCACGCCCATAAAGTCCACCCGTAGTTTGGGCAATGAAATAAAATTTGTATACATCATCATACTTGTTTCCATATTTGGCTCTAACCTGAAAATTCAAAAATATTTGAATGGCATCAGTTGCTCCATTTGGGATAGCACCTCCTGTTACATTAGCTGCATTATTAAATAATGTTCTTAAATTAGTTGTTCTTCCTGAAGCATCAGTATTTGAAGTTAAATCTAAATCAATTGTGGTTTGAAAATTTGGGTTAACTAATGCTTGTCTTAAATATTTTTTTAAAACCGACTGTCTATTTGGAGAAGGTGTACTCATGGAAACTGTTCCATTTATATTTGTATTTACTCTAACAATCACACAATCTACTTTGTAACGTTGTTTATTAGGAGTAACCAGCATTTTACCCGCTAAAGCTTTTTCTTCTTCTCCTTTTGCATTTTTAAATACTGAAACAACTTGAATGTTTTTATACTTTTCAAAAGATTTAATGCATGTTATTGTAATTGTAGTTTTATGAACACCTTTAGATGTTTGTGAAAAACTCTGCTTATCAATGGTAAATAATGATTTATCATATTCAATCTCTAATCTTAGAGGAGCCACTTCAACATCAATGGTGACATCCAAAGTTGCAGAAGTATGAGTAAACCCTTTTGGAACTTCATTTTTAGGATACAAAGTAAGCCATGGCACAAAGTAAGTAAATGTTATTCTTCTTCCTCTACCGTCTTTTCTAGTAAATGTTCTCTGCTGATAGGCTGTTTTCAACTTATTGTAATCTGATGAGATAAATTTGTAGGCATTTGCTCTGGTGTCTCCTGGTAAAGAAGTGTCTCCTAGTCTCATCCAATCAAAACCATATTTTCCATTCCAACTAGTTTTAGGTCTAAAAGTAACAAAACATCTGCCATCCATGTAAATTGGAATCTTTTTATATGGTTGCGCTTTATTGGTTTGATTATTCCCCTGCTTACCATGCATATCAACAACCCCTTTGCTATTAACAATGGTGTTTTGGTCAGAGTGCATAAACAGTTTTTGAGTTCCCGCTAAATTAGCTTCTTTTGCTTGAATGAATAATTCATTTTCAGTATTAATAATTGTTTTTGTTGCTTGTGTATGAAATAATTCAGATACAGTTTGTAACATGATAGGTGTATTCATCAATGTTTTCTGAAGATAATTCATTAGTGCCGTATTTCCAACGGTTGATGTCATATTATTAGCCACGTTAATATCAAAATTATTATTGGCATTAATTTCAACATCAGTGGCACTCATTGTTATTTTATTGGGAGCAGTAACATTGATATTACCTTGTCCGTCCATAAAGTAAACATTTCCACTTGGGTCTTCAATCGTTACACTTCTTTCAGCGTCATTCATTAAAACCTTGATACCACTTTTGGTTTGAATTGAGCGTAAATAATCATCCACACCTCCTCCTAAACCAATACCCTTTCTATTCTTCAACAAAATTTTGAGCGGCTTTAACAATAGATATTTTTCCACCAACAGAACATTGACAAATAGAACAATCTAACAATTCTCTTTTGCCATCAATTTCAAAAACCGAAGTATCTTGCCATTGTATTGGAGTAGGAATACAAGATAAAAAACCTCCTGACGTTGGTTTTAATTTACATTGTCCAAAGGGTTTTATATTAGTGTTAGGTTGCTTATCTTCTTCTGTAGCCTGCAATTTCCCTTCAATACTCATAAAGGATTGACTTGTTACTGTGATAGGTGTTGGAGATGTACCTTTATCACATTGTAATTGGGTTGTATTTGTGATGTGTTGTGGCATGTTGTATTATTTATAATCTTCCATGAATTGTTGTTCTTTATTCCACAGCTTTTTATTCTTCAATAAACTAACAACATATTTTTTCAAACTATCTGATACCATTCCTATGAAGAAACAAGGGACAATTTCCTGTTCATTTTCATCAATCTTAGTTTTACATCCTATTTTTTTTACAATTAAATTTTTAGTCTCAGAAGAAATTGTAGCTGTTTGAACAATTTTATTTTTGTTGTAAAAATCTAATTGTATATCATACTGATATGGTAAGGCATGCCCAGAGATTGGTGTTTGTAATAAAGATGTTAATTTTTTTATTTCACCCTTGTTTAAATTAGCAGACCCCGTTTTTACAATACTTTCGTTAGGTTCAACCCCACTTGGATAATATAACATCGTTACACTGTCTTTTTTTAATATTTGTGGCTCTGTAGTCTTATCTTTAAAATAAACAGTTGATATGACAACTTTATCTACTTCCTTTGTGGTGAAATTTTGGTTTTTAAATTGTTGACATGAAAAAAACGAATTGATGAAAGCAAATATGATTATAAAAAAGAATTTAGTTTTTTTCATTTTTATGTAACTTATGGTCTTTAGAAAATAATTTTATTTCAAATCATTTTACCTACAATTTTAATTCGTTATTTTGATGATAATAATTTTTTTATTTTTTCAAATTTATTTTCGTTTGCAATATCTAATGCTGTTTTACCTTCATTATTTTTTATTAAAACATCAGCACCTGCTAAAATCAGAATATTTACTGAATTGTAATCATTGTTATTAGCTGCATAAATTAATGCAGTATTTCCATAGTTATTACGAGCATTAATATTCACTCCTTTATTTAGTAATAATGTAAGAATTTTACAACGTCCATACATAGAAGCCATCATCAATGTTGTAGTGTTATCTTCATTAATTGCTAATACATCTGCACCATTTTCAATTAATATCTTGGCAATATCATTTTTAATTTTTTTATTACATTCCTCTTTTTTAGTGCCTTTCTTTGTTAATTTAATTTTTACTGGGTCTACTAATTTAGGCTCAAGTTGCTGTGAACAAATTGATAAAGCATCAAACAGTGGTGTCCCAAGAGATTTCCCATTGTAGAATTGAATAATATTTGGGTTGCTCTTTTTTTGAAGTAAAAGTTTAACAAATTCTTTGTTTCCATAGGCACAAGCAGTTCCTAACGGAACTCCACCATATTTCGTGCTACAATTTACATCTATGTTTTTTGAAAGAATTCGTTTAAATTCAGTTTGATTTCCTTGAATGATAGTCTCGTTCAGTTTCTCACATTCAGAAATTTGTGCATTAGTTGTGAAATAGAAAATAAAAAATAAAACAGTGATAATGTTTCTCATTTGGTTTACATTTAAGGTTTATAAGAATTATAATTTCCTTTATCTGGGTGCAATCGTATTCCTTGATGATTTTTTGGTTGTTTTTTCATAATTTACCATTTTCCATTAACCAAAAATTCAATGTGTGAGCCACTTGTTGCTCCAAACGTTTCTCTTTGAAAAAAATCAGCAGTTGCTTGTGCTATAGAAGGTTTTGGAGTGTTCTTCTCATTAAGTGCACTCCAATAATATGTGGGTGGGGTATCTGAATATACCCAATTTGAAACTCCAGAATTACAACCCCAAAATTTTATTGTTGCAGTTGGACTAAATAATGTTTTATTGCTTTTTACTTTCAAAGCTTTTTTTGTTAAATAATCATCTGTGAATAATGCTCCTACCTCAGCTTCTATTACTTCCTCATAGGTAATTTTTGTTCCTCGTCTTACACTCTGATTATAAGCTATAGTTCTTGAAGTTGCACTTTCTTGATTGTGATAACCAAGATACAATCCTCCTCCTGCTGCATGTGAAAAAACATGCAACTCTTCTATTTGAAACTTATTGAATTTACTCAAATAATCAAAAAATAAATTTTTGTTCTGCATCGAAACAATAATGATATTTTCTTTAGGATATGTTTTCAATTTTTCTTTTTTCAAACTTTCTGCAAATTGCCCAAAATCTCCTAACTCTGCACCATTTCCATAAAATATTAGTACTCCTAAGTTTTTTATATTCAAAGTAACATCCCAATCTAAGACATTTCTACCATCAATTTCGGCTACTATTAAATTTAATTCATCTATTTCATCCATTATGCATTATTTTTTTGTGTTTTATTTTTAGGTATTTCTATAGCTTCCTTTAAAATAGCATAACCTTCTTTATTAACTGTTCCTGATAAAATGAGTTCTTTTTGACCCTCTTTAATTTCTTTACCATTCTTATCAACTACTTTTAAACTAATGCTGTCACCTTCTTCATAATTTCTTGTGTAAACCAAAAGACTTGCTTTGTTTCCTCTATGAGATTGCTGTATGTTGTTTTCCATCACATCATCCATCCACTGTACATTTACAATCTGTTTTTCTTTGTTGTACTCAAACTCTCCATTCTGAGGTAGCTTATTCATCTGTGGAGCTTTGTATTCAATCTTATCTTTAGCAGTTAATAATGAGTTAGCCCCATACACATGCATTCTGTCTTTTGCTCCAAACTCTGTCTGTCCATCTGTATAACCAATAAACTTTTCTTTGCCATAAAGGTCTAAATGAGCTTTTGCTGATATTTCAGTATTGGTTCCAGCATTGATAATAGTTTTCTTCCCACTGTCTTGGCTAATCTCTTGTTTGGCGATAATCTTAATGTTCTGCCCAACATTAGTATCCATATTCTTTCCTGCTTTGGTTTCAATATTCTCTTCAATATCAAATTTCAGGTTCTTGGATTTTATGGTAATTGTTTCAAGGGCAGTAATATTGATGTTACTTCCCTCTGTATCAAATCTCAATTCATTACCACTTTTATCTGTCAATAAAATACTTTCATCTTCTGTAAAGACCAATCTATGCCCACTTCTTGTCTGTAAAGATTTCACACGGTTATCCATACCACCTCCCAATCCTACACCACCGTGAAACATTCCACCCATTGCAAAAGGAAAATCAGGATTTTGATATTCAAAACCTACCATCACTTGGTCTCCAATTTCTGGAACAGCTACAAATCCTCTGTTTTGAGTAATTGCTCCCGTTCCTCCTGCATCTGGACTCATCATTCGGATAAAATGAGTGGTATCATTTAACTGCCAATCAAACTGCACCTGTATTCTTCCTTGGTTGAGTGGGTCTATATTTGATATCACAGTCGCAACTTGTGGCTCAGCTTTTGGGGTCATAAAGTCAGGTTTAGGCATGAAGCCTGTTCCTTCTGCTATAGCTTCAAAGCTTCCTGTATAATATCCTCTGGCATTTACTTCATGACTTACCTCGGTCATCATTAATTTTGTAAAGTAAGATGTTTCATTAGAATCAGGTTTTCTCATTTCAATATCGGCTACACAGCCAATATATAGGAAAGGAACAGTTGTATTTCCAGAAACAGTAAAAACCTCAACAGCTTTACTTCCTCTTGCACTTTTTTGGGAATCATCCACATCAAGAAACATATTTGCATTTACAGGGGTTGGAGTAAGTGAACGTGTTTTGAAGATTGTATCATTCAATTCATAGGCTTTTGAGGATAAATCACCCAAATGCTTTATAGAGTTGTCTGAACCCAGCATTTTAGCGTGATTACTACTGCTATATCCAAAATATTCAGGCTTTGTATGTACTGCTTTTAACTCTACTTGTACATCAGTAACATTGCTTCCATAAACCAGCTTTACAGGCTTTTCACTTGGAGGAAGTTTTCCGAAGTGCAATATCTCTCCATCATAATAAAATTGTTCTCCATAGGCTTCTGCTATACGTGAAAGGTAATTATAATGGGTTTCACAATATTGCGCACTGTAATTGATGTAACCATTATTTTGGGTTTCTATTCTGAAATCAAAATCATTTGTTCCCAATGTTTCTTTAATGATGTTATCTGCAATAATAGATGTATTAACAGACTGATTACCTCCAAAACTTTGGGTGTGTGGTGCAGAATCCATTAGGATTGTAGGACTTTGCCCCTTCAATACAATGTTTCCCAAGCTCATTTTTTCCTGACTGAATGCTACTTTGGTAACAATACCTACAAAAGTTCTTTCAGGACTTTCATTTTCAAGGTCTTTATATTTGAAAACAATAGTAATTCGTTTTCCTAAAAACTGTTGTGCTTGTTCAAGATTGTGGTTTTGGATTTCTCCCAATGAATCATGTGCAAGAATAAGCTCGAAATTATGATGTGTTTTTGCACTTTGCTGTAAACGAAAGTGTTTAAAATGGCTGATAGATTTTCCATTCACCACAATATCAAGCTTAACCACACGGTTAATACCTGAAATATGGGTCTCCAAAATCTTCTCAGAATTAGAGTTTTTATTTTTCATGTTATGTTTTGTGTTTTAATTTGGTATAATAAGATTACTACTATTTCATCAATTAAAGAACTTTTTTTTGTTAAATTTTTAAAAGTGTAGTAAAACTACGATTCATCAAAAGTAAAAATCTTATGATGTAATTAATCTATATTAACATTCTTGTTGTTTTGGGAATAGCACTTTTATCTTTGCTGTAGAGTTTTTTAGAAAGGGTTTGAAATTTGAAAGTCGATAAAATGTTGGAGTTTTTCCAAACAAAAAAATCGCAATCTACCATTAATAGGCTGATTACGATTTTTAACGGCGAAACCAAAGGCTCCGCCGAATTTTAATTAAAAATATTAATATGAAGTGTTATAAAATTACGGTCTGAATAGAATGTGCAGGTGCAGATAATTTTGCAGACATCCCTTCGATCCAAAGATTAGTATCGATGTCATTATCAGAATCATTCATGATCACGGTAACCAACTGTCCGTTTTCATTCATGAAAGTTGTGGACGTCAAAGCCGCTCTGTTCGATGAAGTCCCGATTCTTTGAGCATTGGGCTTGATGAATTTTGAAACATGACCCACATAATAATACTCATATGTATAATGAACTTCGCCTGTTTTTGTATCTGCTATAATTGGAGCAAAACAAAAATTCCCTACATGATTGGGCCCGCCAGTTTCGTCTAAAAGTACGTTCCAGTCTGTCCATAGAGCAGTTCCTTTATTGAAATCATTGATCATATTTTTCCCATATAATTCACCTAAACTTACATCATAAATCTTAGACATATCAAATTGCTCTTTACAACCTTCGGTAAATGCCAAAAACTTATCGGGAAATGCTCTTTGAGTTTCTGATAAGTTATCAAACAGCTGCGTTTTATTGTTCCATGTTTCGTACCAGTGGTAGCCGATTCCGTGAGCGTATTTTGAAGTTTCAGGATCGCTTAAAGTTGTCGTTGCTCTTTGGTAGATCAAATCACGATTGTGATCCCAAATCATTACTTTTTTATCTTTAAAGCCATTTTTCCAAAGTGTAGGCCCTAAATTCTTTTTAAGGAACTCCCCTTCTTCTTCAGCCGTATAGATACAGGATTCCCAGGTTTGAGTTGCCATTGGTTCGTTCTGAATGGTCAGTCCCCAGACATTGATCCCTCTTTTTTCGTATTCTTTGATAAATTTAATATAATAATCTGCCCAAGTCTGGTAAAAAGGATATTCTAATCTTCCTCCTTTCAGCATACTTTTGTTAGATTTCATCCAAGAAGGCGGGCTCCATGGTGAAAAATAAAAGGTAAAATCTTTTCCAATTGCTTTCTGAGCTTCCTTGATCATTGGGATCTTATACTTTTCATCATGTGCCACATTGAATGATCTTAAAGCTGTATCATTTTCTGTAACGTAAGTATATGAATCGCTTGAAAAATCGCACGAGTTCATGTTGGTACGAACAACCGTATATCCCAAGCCGTTTTTGCCATAATAAGCTTCAATAATTTCTTTCTGCTTATCCTTTGGAAGTTTATAAAAAGTTTCAGCAGATGCATCAGTAATTGCGCCTCCTATTCCAATTAATTTCTGATATTTAAAATCTGGATCAACAAAAATACAGGCATCCGTTTCTTTTGGCTGAGCCATTTTTTCGAATTTCACCATTCCTTTATCAACCATTTTTTCATTGGTTTTAGAATTGGTAAAGATCACTTTTGCAGATTTGCCAGCATTTTTTTTCCAGTAATTTTGTGCGTTCATATTCAAAGCCATTCCGACCACAAAACAACTTACAATTAGCTTTTTCATTTATTTCTTCTTCTTTTTTATATTTCAATTAAAACATTCCATTAAAAATCATTTCGAATTCTCGCAAAATTTCCAAATGAGGGAATTTTATTTATTTTTAAATACTCTTACATAATCAATGTAATATTTTTGAGGAAAAATGGTATCGTCAATTCCTTTTATTCCGCCCCAGGATCCACCGATCGCAAGATTTAAAATAATAAAATACGGCTGATCAAAAGCCCATGCATCATAGATTTTTTCTTCGTTTATACAGGTGAAAAACTTTTTATTATCTACATAAACCTCTATTTTTTCAGGGGTCCAGTTCATTTTGTAAACATGGAATTTCTCACTTGCATCTTTTACAATAACAGTATCAGTTTTCTGCGTGTTAATCTTTTGTTTATAATCTTTTGTATGAGCTGAAGCATGAATATGCCCCTGATTGTACCCCACATGTTCCATAATGTCGATTTCTCCATCATTGGGCCATTTTCTCATTTTTTCACTCAGCATCCAGATGGCAGGCCAAGTTCCTCGACCTTTCGGAAGTTTGGCTCTCACTTCCACAGTTCCGTACTGTAAAGAAAACTTTCCTTTTGTTAAAAGCCTTGCTGAGGTATATTTTTTTTCTTCCCAATCTTCTTTTCTGGCTTCAATAATAAGTTTTCCCTTTTCTACCCTAGCATTTTCCAGACGTTTTTTTGTGTAGAACTGTGCTTCCTCATTTCCAAAACCACTTCCACCATGATCATAATTCCATTTTGTGGAATCCGGTAGTCCTTTTCTATTAAATTCATCATTCCAAATTAATTTTCTGCTTGAATCAAATTTGTTTGAAGCACAACTTAATGCTGAAGAAACTAAAGCTCCTCCTATTAAAATGGTAATAATATGTTGATATTTCATCGAGATTCTTAGTTACTATTTTTATTAATTGATCATATATTTTTAAAAGGCAAAGATCGTATTTAAAAATTAAGTTAATCTTAAGGAGCAAAGATAGAATCAATTTCATTGATTTTATGAAACTGGCTTCAAAAAGATACTTTCTCGCAATATCTTGCTTCTTAAAATTACAGTCTCAATATTAATTTTTCATTTAATTATCATTTATTTTAAAATTTATCATACTGAAAACATGTCCACAGAGATTATTAAATTCTTTTAGCATGACAAATATTGCGTATAAATGTTTCGTCTTTTACCACCAAAAGCGGGATAAAACCCGCTTTTGGTAATGAAAACTATTATTTATTTTGTCCAATTGATTCTTTTTGTCTGAACATTTTGAGAATCAGTCCCTACCATGATATCGAAATCTCCTGCTTCCCAGTCATAATTCAATTCATCATCGTAGAATTTTAAATTTTCTGGAGTTAAAGTGAAATTGACCGTCTTGGTTTCTCCTTTTTTAATAAAAACTTTTTGGAAACCCTTCAACTCTTTTACAGGTCTTACCACTTTTCCGAAGAGATCTCTGATGTACAACTGCACCACTTCTTCCCCATCGTAATTTCCGATGTTGGAAATATGTACACTGATATTTAAACTTTGATTTCCTTTAAGGTTGGTTGAACTTAAATTTATCTCAGAATATTTAAACTGAGTATAGCTTAAACCATAACCGAATGGAAATTTCGGGTCATTATCAAGGTCGATATATGCTGAAACGTAATTTCTGTCGGTGTTGTTTTTTGCTGGTCTTCCTGTATTGTAATGATTGTAATAAACAGGAATTTGTCCTTCAGTTCTAGGAAAAGACATTGGAAGTTTTCCACCCGGATTTACGGTTCCAAAAAGAACATCTGCGATAGAATTTCCTGCCTCAGTTCCCAGCCACCAAGTGTAAACAATGGTTGGAATATTATCTGCAGCCCAATCAAAAACCAAAGGTCTTCCTGCATTGATCATTAAGACGATCGGTTTCCCGGTTTTAGCAATTTCTTTTAAAAGTTCTTCCTGAACTCCCGAAAAATGAATGTTGCTTCTGCTTTTGGCTTCTCCACTCATCGCATGACCTTCACCTAAGGTCATGATTACAACATCTGCTTTTTTCGCAGTTTCTACCGCTTCTGCAAACATGGATTTGTTCTGATCATCAACATTGGCACCTTTTGCATACAACAAAGTAGAATTTTTATCTAATTGATTTTTAATTCCATCAAACTGCGTTACAATTCTTTGATCATCATCTTTAAATGCGATTGACCAAAAACCATGATTGGCAACTGTTTCTTTTCCAAAAGGACCAATCAATGCCACAGTTTTTGTTGTTTTTGAAAGCGGAAGAATATTCTTTTCATTCTTAAGCAAAACAATAGATTTTGAACCAAATTCTCTACCAAATTTTCTATTTTCCCGATTGTTTAATTGTTCTTTCTGCCTCTTTTCACTGCTAAATCTGTAAGGATCATCAAATAATCCCATTTCAAATTTTTTAACCAAAATTCTTCTCGTTGCGTCATCGATCAACTTAGCATCAACTTTCCCTTCCTGGATCAATTTTGGAAGTTCAGCCATGTAAGCACGGCTTTCCATATCCATATCAGTTCCTGCGTTCATGGCTTTTTCGGCAGCTTCTTTATTGTCTTTGGCATATCCGTGAGGAACCATTTCTCCGATACTTCCCCAATCTGAAACTACAAAACCTTTATAATTCCATTGGTCTTTTAAAAGATCTCTTAAAATATATTTGTTTGCCGTTGCCGGAATTCCATTGATGTCATTAAAAGAGTTCATGAAAGTAGCAACTCCGGCTTCTGCTGCTGCTTTGAAAGGAGGTAAGTAAGTTTCGTGTAATTGCCTTAAGCTCATATCCACAGAATTATAATCTCTTCCGCCGACTGCAGCGCCGTATGCTGCAAAATGTTTCGCACAAGCCATTATCGCATCAACATTTCCGAGACCTTTTCCCTGAAAACCTTTGATTCTTGCCAAACCAATTTGCATTCCCAGATACGTATCTTCACCGGAACCTTCCATGACTCTTCCCCATCTCGGATCTCTTGCAATGTCGACCATTGGTGCAAAAGTCCAGTGAATTCCGTATGCGGAAGCTTCAGTTGCAGCGATTCGTTCTGATTTTTCAATTAATTTTAAATCCCAACTTGCAGCCTGACCCAAATTCACGGGAAATGTTGTTCTGTACCCATGAATTACATCCTGACCAAAGAGTAAAGGAATTTTTAATCTAGATTTTAAAGCTAATTCCTGAAATTTTTTCGTTTCTTCTGCTCCTGCAACATTGAGCATAGAACCAACTTTTCCTTTTTTTATTTCTTCTAAAACTGTTGCAGAATTTGAGTTTTGCGGGCCCGTTGCGTATTCAAAACCGCTGTATTGAACCAACTGCCCTACTTTCTCTTCCAATGTCATTTTAGACAACAGTTCAGAAACTTTCTGATCAATTGTTTTTTGTCCAAAAACATTGAAACCGAATACTGTAAATGCTAATATGAAATATATCTTCTTCATTTATAATTAGTTTTGGTATGTTTCTAAAAGCAAAGTTCGCAAAGATTTTCTTGCAAATAATGCTGTTGATTTTTTAAGTTCGCTAAGATGTTTTACTTAGCAAAGAAAAACGAAGTTTTACCAATCAATAATAACTTTAATTTAAAAAATATAGGTTGCAACAGAACTCCCGGTAATTGTAACCGGAGCAATTTTCTGATTATATTTTATATTGAAACTTTCATCGGATTTATTGTTGTTCTGAACAATCAAAACTATTTTTCCTGCTGGAGTTTTAAAAGCAACCGTAGCCAAGTTTTCCGTTTGTGTAGAAGCTATTCTCTGAGAATTTGCAGGAACAAATTTTGAAGCATGAGCAATAATATAATACGCAACATTTCTTGTGAAATTTTCACTGTCTGAAACCGTAATTGCTCCTTTACATTCTGTACAACCTCCCGGTGTATGCGGTTTGTATTGAGTATCATTCGCTAAATTCCATTCTAAAGCAATTTTACTCCAGTTTCTCATCGATCCGATGACAACATTTCTGGTGTGCCAGTTTAGATCTTCATTAAAAGTACCTTTTGCACCTGTCCATTGTTCTGTAAAATAAAGATTTTTATCTGGATGCGCATCGTGAACAGTACTCAAAGCTGAAATATCACCTTCATACAAATGAAAAGCCGAACCGTCGATATATTGATTGGCTTCTGAATCATTTAAAATATTGATGGCATATTCAGGTTTATTGCAATTGTGATCGTAAACAACGATTTTGGTTTTAATATTATTTGATTTAAAAATCGGACCTAAACTTTGCTTAATAAAATCTCTCTGCTGATCTGAAACCATCAGTAAACTTGGATTATTTCCGGGATGTAAAGGCTCGTTTTGCGGAGTCACGGCATCAATAGTAATTCCTTCTTTCTTCATTCCCTGAATATATTTTACGAAATATTTTGCGTAAACATCATAATATTCAGTTTTTAAACTTCCACCAATCGATTTACCATTATCTTTCATCCAAACAGGAGGTGACCAAGGAGCTGCGATGATTTTGATTTTAGGATTAATGGCTAAAATTTCTTTTAGCATTGAAATCAAATCTTTATCTCTTGCCAAACTGAATTTAGAAAGAGAAGGATCGGTTTGACCCTCCGCTAAATCGTCATAAGAAAAAACCTCGCCATCCAAATCGGATGCACCAATGCTCAATCTTAAATAACTTATTGAAATTGAGTTCTTGTCATTTCCGAAAAGTTCGTTTAAAAGTGCTTTTCTTTTTGAAGGCGAGAGACGATTGATTACTTCAACACTTCCGCCGGTCAATGTATATCCAAAACCATCAATATATTGAAACTTTTGAGCGTCGTCAATTTCAATATTCTGAAAGTTATTAGAAGTATTTACAAAAGTTAATGCATTTTGCTGCTGTAATTTTACGCTTTCATCACCTTTTGTCATCCAGATTTGAACTTTATTTTCTGTATTTGCTACAGATTTACACGACGATAAAGGCAAAAGTACCACACCGCTAAATAGCAGTGCAGTACTTTTTAAAAAGAAACTATATGAATTTTTATTTAACATATTTAATATCCAGGATTTTGAGTTAAATTTTGATTTTTATCAATTTGTGCCTGAGGAATTGGCCATAGGAGTCTGTTTTGATTAATATTGGCTGCGTAAGGAAGAGTTGTTCCATTGCCATTTTTTTGTTGCGATAGAATCGAAATTGCCTTTCCTGTACGCTTCAAATCAAACCAACGATGGCCTTCGAATGCTAATTCTAATTTTCTTTCCGATAATACTTTATTTATACCATCATCTTCAGATGTAATAGTAATTGGGGGAAGAGCTACTCTGCTCCTTACTTGATTTATTAAAGTTTGAGCTTCTGAAAAATTCCCAAAATGAATATCAGCTTCAGCTTTTAATAATAAAATATCTGCAAAACGGAGGATATAGAAATTTTGATTTCCATCAATCAATCGCATTTTATTCATAAATGGAAAATTATTACTTGCCCAATAAGTATCTGACCAAGTTACAGATGAAAATTTAACAGTAGTATTTAATCTTTGTGTATCACCTAAGTCATTAAATGTTTTCACTAAATCATTTGAAGGAGTATTGAACTTTTTCCAATCAGTGCCCACAAACATAGAAGTACACCAAGCCCAAATATTGCTTGCATTGCCATTAACTTCAAAAATTGACTCTACGTTTGCTTCATGATTACTATCAAACAAATGAGAATAAACAGGAAGTAAAGAATATCCTTGAGAAATAACTAAATCAGAATACTCCTTTACTTTTGCCCAATCTGGATTTGGCTTTGTAGCATAAACTTTCGCCAATAATGCGTAAGCAGTTCCTTTATTAGCTTTATACTTTTCTGATGAAGCAGGTGCATTTGCAATAGCTCCCTCCAAATCAGAAATTATTTGAGCATACACATCATTTACAGACTGTCTTTTTGGATATAATTGAGTATAAGCTTCATTGAAATTTTCTGAATTGATGGTTATGAATGATTTTGTTACCACAGGAACATCACCCCAAAGCTGTACCATATGAAACAAATACATTCCTCGGAAAATGGATGCCTCAGCTTTCATCTGATTCTTTCTAGCAGTAGATAATCCTTCAGCTCCATCTACATAATTAAGGATTTTATTACAATGATCCATAAAATTACTTAGATAACCCCAATCTCTATTTACATTGGTATTAGTTGCTAATATTCTATATTCATCTTGTTGAAAGTTTTGCACATTATCACCTCCTGCATATGAAATATCTGTTTGAGAATCACCATTTAGAAAATAGTCTAATTGCCAATATTCATTGCCAAAATCAGAATAAATAGTTGTCATTGCTTCTTCTGCATTTCCTGCAGTTGCAATAGGATTATTTATATCGACTGTCTGATCAGAAATGGGTTCAGTATCTAAATATCTATCACAAGAAACTGCTGTGAAAAATAGAGCAGAAACAGAAATTGAGTATATTATTTTGTTGATTTTCATTGTTTTAAATTTAGAAAGTTGTTTTAAGACCAATAATAAATGTTCTAACTTGAGGATAAGTACCATAGTCGATACCAAGAATTCCCGCAGATCCTGAATATGCATTGACTTCAGGATCGAAACCACTATATTTAGTCCAAGTATGAAGATTTTGCCCTGTGACATAAACATTAACATTAGAAATACCTTTAAATAAGTTTTTAAAATTATAACCTAATGTTACTGCTTTAAGCTTAATATAAGATCCGTCTTCTACAAAACGATCAGAAATATGTAATGACTCGGGATCTTTAGCTTTAGGTATATTAGTAATTTGCCCCGGTGTTTTCCATCTATCTAATACGATCGTAGATTGATTTTTAAAATCATTCATTAATTCTAAATCTAATCTTGACGCATTGAATATATCACCACCTTGTGATCCCGTAATTAATACATCTAAATATAATCCTTTATAATTAAAATGATTTGTAAAGCCAAAAGTATACTTCGGGTTTGGATTTCCTATTGTAGTACGATCGCCAGCGTCGAAAGCTCCATTTCCATTAAGATCTTTATAAGTTAAATTTCCTAATGTAGAATCTACGCCTTGTACTTGATAACCATAAAAACTTCCTATCGCTACTCCAGGAGCAAATCTTGTAATATATTCTCCCACAGTCTCATTATATGCAGCATAGGATACAGGAATGTAATTGATTGATTGAATCTCATTTTTTGTAAAAGAAATATTAAAGCTTGTATTCCAACTAAAATTTGCAGTTTTAATATTAGCAGTATTCAAAGAAAGTTCAAGACCTCTATTTTCCACAGAACCAACGTTTGTATTGTAACTATATGTTGCGATTGGAAAGACAATGCCCATTATTAAATTCTTTGTATCTCTTTTATAAATATCCGCCGTAAATTTGATACGATTATTGAGGAAATTAGCATCTAATCCAATATTACTATCTGTTGTAGTTTCCCACGTTAAATCAGTATTACTAAACTGATAAGGGCTCCATGAACCTTTTGGAGTTCCATCTTCATTATATCCTAATTCCGAAAGTCTTTGAAGGTAATATGCGGAATAAGCGCTAATTCCTGATGCATTACCCGCTTTTCCCCATCCTCCTCTCAATTTCAAATAGCTTATATATGAATTGTCTTTAAGAAAATTTTCATTAGAAATCACCCAACCAGCGGAAAGTCCAGGAAAGTATCCCCATCTGTTATCTTTAGATAGTGCAGATGACGATTGTGCTTTCATTATTCCCATTACTGTGTACTTATTGTTAAAAGTATAGATCGCTCGTAAAAAACCTGAAATTTCTCTTAAATCTGTAGAAGTATAGTTATAGTGAGGCTGTTTCGCTAATTCATAAACGAATTCATTAGTGTCTTCAGGAAACATTTTCCCCCATTGGCTATTATTAATATATTTTCCGTCTCTTACATTTCCTCCTAATAATAATTGTAAATCATTAGCTCCAGACTTGAAATTATAATTTAATGTGCCTTCATATAAAATATTTTGCCATGTACTTCTATTCAGGCTACCCGTACCTTGTTCTTGTCTTCCATAATTAGTTTGGTAACCATTTACAAAATTCATTCTTTTAGTATCCACTACATCTAAAGATACGCTGGGTTTGAAAACTAAATTTTTTGCTAAGGTAACATCAAAACCAAAATTACTCATAAATCGATTATTATAGGTTTCATCTATTCTCGACTGATAAGCTACAGGATTTTCCCATGAAGACTGAAGTGGATTTGGAGCAAATTGCCCAGGTTTATATCCATCTTTTATACTGCCATCAGTATTAGTAGGAATGTTATTAACTTCAGAACCATAAATTGGTAAAAAAGAAGGGGTATTAAGAGCTGCCAAAACAATTCCTCCTCTTGCTGTGCTCAGATTATCTGAAGTACTTGATAAATCTGTTTTTATATAATTTAGACTTGTATTGAATTTTAACCATTTTGCAATATTTGCATCCAAATTTACTTTAAAAGAATATCGATCAAACCTAGATGGTGTAATGATTCCATCTGTTCCTTGATATCCTAACGAAGTATAAGCCTTTACATTTTCATTGCCAAAAGAATAATTTACGTTATAGTTTTGATCAAACCCATTCTGATACACTTTATCTTCCCAATTCGTGTTGATACCAGCATACATTGGATTATTGATTGTGGCAAGATCTGCAGGGTTAATCTCACTCATTAAAGATTTATATTGATCCAGATTCAATATATTAATATTATTCACCTTCTTTGAGAAGCCCCAATATGCATTAAAACCTAACTGAGGCTTATTACTTTTACCTCTTTTTGTAGTTATGAGAACAACTCCACTTGAACCATTTATACCATATATTGCTGTAGATGTTGCATCTTTTAATATACTCATTTCTACAATATCATCTGTATTGATACCGCTAATGTCTGTTGTCTGAATTCCATCTACAACATATAAAGGAGATGTACTCGATGTAATAGATGTATTCCCTCTAATTTTCACGTCTAATGCTGCGCCAGGTTTACCTGAAGGTTGAACTACATTTACTCCTGCCGCGTTACCTTGTAAAGCTTGAGCAACATTTGTTATTGGTCTATCGGCAAAAGCATCAGCTTTCACTGTAGATACCGCACTCGTAAGGTTTGATTTTTTTACTGAACCATAACCAATAACTACTACTTCCTCTATCTTCTGCTCTTTTGAAACAGTATCGCGCGGCGTAGTCTGTGCATTGAAATTTGCCGTAAAATAAAGTGCGGCAATAATCCCTAAGCTTCTTGATATTTTTACATCCATATACAGTTAAGTTTTTTAATTCTCAAATTGAGACAATAAAAATATATTTTTTTTTCCATTAATTAACATTTATTTAATAATTATTTTAATATTTCCAGTATTTTTGGGCAATCAAAGGCTGTTAATTTTTAATAAATACTTGATTATTTGTTAAATTGAGACTAATATAAATTCCCAAAATGACCGCTAAGCAACCAAATATTTCACTTCCGCTGAAACTTACTTTCCTTGTTTTTTCAATGGTTTTAAATTGTATGGGGATTGTTATTCTTCAGCTTTCTGAGCAGAAAATCACCTATGATAAGCTTGGTTTTTTAGAGTCATTCAAAGATTTACCGATTGCAATATTCTCACTTTTTGCCGTTAATTTTATCAGCAGATTTGGAACAAAAAAATCATTGATATTTGCTTTGATGATTGTAGGAACCTGTTCGCTGTTTTTACCGTTTGTTGAAGTATTTTGGTTTTTCAAATTATGGTTTGCAATCATCGGAACCTGTTTTGCGATAGGAAAAATATGTGTTTACGGTATTATCCGGAATAATATGACCGAAGAAAAGTCATTAGCTAAAACTATGAATAGCGTTGAAGCTTCTTTTATGATCGGTATTTTTACAGTTAATACCGGTTTTGGATGGTTGATTTCCAGTCAATTTGGTGAATATTGGAAGTTTGGTTTTATGTCTATTTCTCTGATTTCTTTTTTTACCGTTTATCTTTTTTCGAAAATTAAAATTGCTGAACCGGAAAACAAAAGCACGAGAATCTTCCCTGATTTATCAGGATTTGGTAAAACAACATTTATCCTTTTTTTTGCAGTAAGCTTTTTTATTATTTTTATCGAACAGAGTTTTAATTCCTGGCTTCCTGCATTTTACAAAGATCATTTAAAAGTTAATTCTTTCTTTGCACTTCAGGCATCCTCATTTTTGGCGCTTTTTTCTTACACGGGTAGAACGATTACATCAAAGATTATTCAGCGATTTCCGCTATCAAAATATTTTATGATTTGTGTAATGATGATTATATTTTTGTTGGTTATCATTTCAGGAATTCAGTTTTATTTTAGTGAAAATGCGAAGATTTTATTATTCCTTTTTCCAGTCATCGGTTTGTTTCTCGCACCACTCTATCCGGTGATTAACTCAAAAATGATTGCAAAAATTGACAAGGATAAAATCAATGCTTTTACTTCTTTAATAGTAAGTGTATCTTCAATAAGCAGCTCAATCAATTCGATTTCAATTTCAATATTATTTAAAAATCAGATGCTTACCTATTATTCTCTGTATATTCTGGGAGCTGTAATTATGGTTTCTGTTTTAGCATATTCTTATTTTAAACTTAGCTCTAATAAAATTTAAAAAATAATTTTATTTTTACCGCATGAAAACTGATCACAATAAAAACATAGAAACTTTAAAAGAACTTATTGATAGCAAAGACCTTATACCCAATGTGTCGGTTGACTGCACTATTTTTGGGTTTCATGATAATATCCTGAAAGTCTTACTATTAAAATACCACGATCTTAATTTGTATTCTCTTCCCGGTGGTTTTGTTTTTATAGATGAAGATTTAAGAGAAGCGGCAGATCGTGTTTTGTATGAAAGAACACATCTTAAAGGTTTATTTTTAGAGCAGTTTCATACTTTTGGAAGACTGAACAGAACGGAAAATAATGTTCACAAAACATTAATCAATAATAAAGGTTTAGATGTTCCTAAAGATCACTGGATTTTACAAAGATTTATCACAGTTGGATACTGTAGTCTGATTGATTTTACGATGGCAAATACTTTTCCCGATGCTTTTAACGAATCTTGCGCATGGTTTGAAGTAAATAAACTTCCACAAATGGCATTTGATCACGACAGAGTAATTGCTGAAGGATTAGAATATCTGCGAAAAAATATCGATACTCAAGTTGCAGCAAGTAATTTATTGCCTGAAAAATTTACGATGAAAGATTTACAGTCGTTGTATGAAACCATTTTGGGTGAAAAATTCAGACGAAATAACTTCCAACGTAAAATATTAAGTACTAATTCTTTGGAAAGAATGGAGAAATTATTCGATGGGTCAGCAAATAAAGCACCTTATCTCTATAAATTCATCAAAAAATAGTTTTTTTTCTCTTTAAAGAAGTTTTCTTTTCAGCATTCCGAAAAAATCTTATTTTTAGAGAAATTAAATTACATGTCATATTATCCTCTTACAAGCATCCCTGATTATTATGGAATTGATGCTTTACTTACCGAAGAACACAAGCTTATTCGTCAATCTGTAAGAGATTGGGTTGAAAGCTTTGTAATGCCAAATATTGATCAGGCAGCTCAAAATCACACCGATTTACCAAATTTAATGAGAGAATTGGGGAAAATTGGTGCTTTAGGACCTTACATCCCTGAAGAATACGGTGGTTCTGGTCTTGATCAGATTTCTTACGGTTTGATTATGCAGGAATTGGAAAGAGGAGATTCTGCGGTACGTTCTGCAGCATCTGTGCAAAGTTCTTTGGTGATGTTTCCAATCAATGAATTTGGTTCTGAAGAGCAAAAAAGAAAATACTTACCAAAATTAGCGTCTGGTGAAATGATTGGATCTTTCGGTCTTACAGAGCCCAATCACGGTTCAGACCCTAGTTCTATGGAAACCTACTTTAAAGATATGGGAGATCATTACCTTTTGAATGGCGCTAAAATGTGGATCACCAATTCTCCTTTGTGCGATATCGCAGTAATTTGGGCTAAAAATGAAGAAGGAAAGGTACAGGGATTGATCGTTGAAAGAGGAATGGAAGGTTTTACCACTCCTGAAACACATAATAAGTGGAGCCTAAGAGCATCTAAAACCGGTGAGTTGGTGTTTAACGACGTGAAAGTACCTAAAGAGAACTTACTTCCAAATGTTACAGGATTAAAAGGACCTTTGTCTTGTTTAAATTCTGCGAGATACGGAATTTCTTGGGGTGTGATTGGTGCAGCAATCGATTGTTACTGTACGGCTGTTCAATATTCTAAAGAAAGAAAACAGTTCGGAAAACCAATCGGTGGATTCCAGTTGCAACAGAAAAAATTAGCAGAATTTCTAACAGAAATTACTAAGGCTCAATTACTTTGTCTACAGTTGGGGAATTTAAAAAACGACCACAAAGCAAGTCCGGCTCAGATTTCTATGGCGAAAAGGAATAACGTAAAAATGGCAATCGATATTGCAAGAGAATCACGACAAATTCTTGGCGGCATGGGAATTATGGGAGAATTTCCTATGATGCGTCACGCTGCAAACCTAGAATCGGTAATTACTTACGAAGGAACACACGATGTTCACTTGTTGATCACAGGCCTTGATATTACAGGAATTAACGCTTTTTAGGCTAAAAATAATATTTTTAAAACCTCACAGATTTTTAAAGACCTGTGAGGTTTTTATACTTCTAAAATTAATTTTTCCAATCTATTAGCTTTGGTCAAATTAATAATTATAATTTTTCACATTTTCAAGAAAACTAATTTCCGGATTCAGAATTTCATGTATTAAATTTTGAATAGAGATCATTGCTTCATCAAGACTTCCCAAAGCAAATTCCAGCGATACGACCCCTTTTTTAGCATCAGCAAAGCTCCAAATCCCGGTTTCTATTGGAAATCCCCAAAACTCTGGTAAACTTTGAATTACATATTGATATAAACAAAGCTGCATCGCCTGTTTTCTGTCACTGTTTTGGAAATAGTCTGACTTGTTTAATTCATCAATTTTTACCGTAAGATTTTTCGTTTTTGCAGTTTTATAATCGATAATCCTAATCGTTCCGTTTAGCTTATCGATTCGGTCAATAAAACCAAAGAAAGAAACCTTATCCGTTTTATCTTCATTCAGGTAAAAATCTACGCTTTCAAACCTTCTTTCAATGTCAATTATCTCTAAAGAATTGCCTGCTTTTATCAACTCCAAATCGTAATTAAGAATATTTTCAATTACTTTTTTAGCAATGGCTTTGTGAATATAATTCATCCCTTTGTCATAAAATTCAGGCTGATGTTTTAGTTTCTCAATAGCAATAGTGATAAATTCATCTATCCGTTTAATTGAATTTTGTAAATCATTTAATTTTAAAACTTTACCTTTCAATACTTCATAAACTTCTTGAAGCGTATAATGAACTAAATTACCGTAATTTCTAATTGATAATTCTTCTTCAATTTCGTCTGCTTCAGAGGTATTCAAAATTTTTGAAAGATAAAAATCAATCGGATTATAGAGGTAACTCGTTAAATGGGAAGCCGAAACTTTATCTTTCCACTTTAAAAGCTGCTGTTGAACAATATCCGTTTTAAAAACTTCGATGGGCTGATTTAAAATTGGCTCTGAAGAATTCTCGACAATAACATGCTCGATGTGATGGGAGCTTTCCATTTCGATCTGAGTAATAAACCGGCTCTTTTCTCCGGTATTCACTCCCGAACTTAAAGCATTAAAAAGCAAATGTACATTCTGCGCATCCTGAATTAAACGATAGAAATGATAGGCATAAATACTGTCGTTTTCAAGGAAAGTATGCAGGTCAAAATATCTTCTGATATCAAAAGGAATATAGGTGTTTTGCGAGTTTCCAAGTGGTAATTTTCCTTCATTAACCGATAATAGAATTACGTTCTCAAAATTTAATAGACGGGTTTCCAAAAGTCCCATTACCTGAAGACCTTTTAGCGGTTCACCCTGAAAATCGATACTTTCTGAATTGATATGTTGGTTGATGAGAACTTCAAGCGTGTCCATCTTGATTCTAAAACCATAAGGAGTGATTTGATTTTTGATAATCCTGAATGCGTTTTCAAAATGAGAAACGTTTTCATATTGAATATCATCCAACTGTAACCACTTTATTCTCTTGCAAAAATCAATTAAATCATCTAAAAACTGATAACAGGATTTTGCTTTTTGAAGCAAATTAAAATAGGAAAGATTTTCCAGAAGTTCTTTTAAAAGCTTTTGTGAAATATAAACAATGTTTCTTTCTTCTATTTTAGATTTAAAATCACTGATAATTTTTTCATCTTCTGCAGATTTCGGAAGTTCTTCAAGAATAGGATAAACATCACGGTAGTAATAAGAGGTTTTGCTTTTTTCAAGCTGTTTTTGAAGATAAAAAAGTTGCTTCACCGCATTAGAAAAAGAAAGATTCTTCAGCGGAAATCCCATCGTAATATTTAGGTTTTCAACTTCATGCATTACATCCAGACTTGCAGGAAGAAGGTTTTCATCAAGCAAAACAACAGCGGTATTCGTGTATGTTTTATTATTAATATTTTTAAATAATTCAGGTAGAATCTTGGTTTGCGTTACATTACCTGAAACTTCGTAGACTTTTATGTTTTTAGGCTGGTTAAAATCGTCCTCAATCCAATTGAAAGCTCTGTCATCATCAAATTCTTTCCACATTTTATGACTTCTGAGAAACTTTCCAGCTTCCTGTCTTTCGTCATCAAAATAATATTTGTCTCCCTGAAAAAAACATTGCGCTTTATTCCATTGCAGAAGACCTCTCACGAGTTTTTCTTCAACCGGAGTAAATGCATTAAAACCACAGAAAACAAAATTTTCGGTATTGTTTTTTGCAAACTCTCCTATTTTTGCTTTGGCAGACTCGTGGATCATTCCCGGAGTTGCCCAATTTTTTTCTCGTAATTTTTCTTTTAATACAGGAAGAAAGACATTCATATTCCTCCAGAAATTCAGGAATTTCTTTCTTGGAACTTCATCTTCGTCACCTAAATCCTGTGCCCATTCTTTAATACGTTCTTCATCAAACATATATTGCAAAACGGCTTCATCGGAATCGGAAAATTTTAAAATATCATCCCAATCTTTCTGCAAAGTAGGAAACCATTTTAAAAACTCAGAAAAATCGTCGTTTGGAATAAGATTTAAACCTTTATAAACATCAAATGCAAAAAGCCATAGAGAGATTCCCTGGATTGTCTGATGGTCTACAATATTGATAATCAGCTCCTCAATTGTATAAAAATTGGGAAGAAATCCTGAGTAATTATTTTCTTCTAAAATCTGACGTATAAAAACGATGGGTCTTTTACCGGGAAGAACAATATTGAATTGCGATAAATCAGTGTTTTGAATTAATAATTCATCGATTATTTTGTTTAAAAATTTCAAATTTTCTGGTAGTTTTTTAGATTTTCGAGTTCTTCGCTAATTAAAACATTGTATTCTGCCTGTTTTTCTTTATTCATCCCATGTTCGGTTACACGGTCATAGTCAGCTTGATAATTTTTGTATTCTGAAGAAATCCTAGCGTAAATTGTTTTGAAAAACTTATTGTAATCGGCAGTAGTTTTTATTTTTTCTGAAACTTCCTTTCTTAATTTTCTGGCGTAAATTTCAGCAATATCAAAGTGTTTCTGCTCATGAAGCAATACATAATCATTGATTCTTTTACCATCTTTCCATGATTTATTTTCATTAAAAACCGTTTGAATAGTGATTTTTACCGGAACTTTAGGGTCACTCGATGTGGTTGCAGAATATTCCCAACCGCAATGAGTATAAGCTACAACCGTTGAACCACCCAGATTATTGATTTTGCTTTTAAAATTATCCCAAACCAATTTTTGATTTTCACTCCAATAGATATTTTGAGCCGAAACAATATTGAAAATCAATAAAAAAACGATTAAAAAAAACTTCATTATTCCACTACAATTGTTTTAGTAATCCAGTTGTTATTACCATTCCAAAATCTGAATGTGTATTTTCCTTTTTTTCTTGGACTAAAATTGATTTGATTGGCTGATTTATGATTTGCCTGCGAACACATCCCATTGGTGAGGTATTGATAAGCGGTAACATCTCTATCAAATTCTCCAGTATGAGCATAATCGTATCCATAAAATCCTCTACATGTTGAAGCATATGTCGAATAGGTTCTGATGCTTTGAACCGAGAAAACACTCATCGTGTCACTAACGATTTTCACACTGTCAATTTTTACTTTATCTACAGATTGTATCGTTTGATAATCATCATCATCTTTACATGAAGTAAAAAAAGCACCTAAAACTGCCGCAGCGAAACTTATTTTTAATAGAGAGTTCATGATATTGGATTTTGATCGTTTGGAAAGATAAATTTAGTGAAAATAAATACGAATTAACATATTTTAAGAATTAAAATTACCTTTTGAAAGATAAACAACCTTTTTAGTGTCAAAAAACTCTTCGTCGAAGTAGTTTTTAAGACTGAAAAGCTCACATTTCAAACCGGCAAGTTCTTCGGCAAGATCTCCACCTTTTAGATATAAAACTCCGTTATGTTTTGCATTAATCTGTTCTTTTTCAAATTTACCTTTTAACCATCTTAAAAATTCAGGCATTTGAGTAACGGCGCGACTTACCACGAAATGGAATTTTTCTTTTACTTTTTCTGCTCTTCCATGAATGGCAGTAAGATTTGACAATCCGACACCTTCTGCAACAGCATTTACCACTGTAATTTTCTTACCAATAGAATCAATTAAAGTAAACTGAGTTTCAGGAAACAAAATTGCTAAAGGAATTCCTGGAAAACCACCACCTGTTCCCACGTCTAAAACTTTTGTTCCGGGAGCAAATTCCATGATTTTTGCGATGCCTAAAGAATGCAGAATATGCTTCTCATAAAGAGATTCCATATCTTTTCGGGAGATGACGTTTATTTTCTCGTTCCATTCTCCATACAGGCCTTCAAGCATTGTAAACTGCTCAATTTGTTTTTCTGTAAGATCCGGAAAGTATTTTTGAATGATTGCTATCGACATAAAAGTAATTCTAAGGGGCAAAAATAAGTTTTATTAACAGTTTATTCAAATTAAGTTTTTATATATATTTGTTAAAAAGACAAAAAGAATACATGAATAAACTTTCAGACAGAGTAAACAGGTTGGGTTACTCGCAGACATTCGTCATGTCAAACAAAGCTAGAGAAATGAAAGCCAGTGGAATAGATGTGATTTCTTTAACATTAGGCGAACCGGATTTTGATGTTCCCGATAATATCAAAGAAGCTGCTTTTACGGCAATCAATGAAAATTACAGCCACTACTCTCCTGTTCCGGGATTTTTAGAACTTCGTCAGGCAATTTCTGAAAAACTAAAAAGAGACAATCAACTCGATTATAAACCTACACAAATCTGTGTTTCAAACGGTGCTAAACAAGCAATTATTAATGTTTTAGCAGCCATTATCAATGATGGAGATGAAGTAATTCTTCCTACTCCTTTCTGGGTAAGCTATGATGAAATGGTAAAAATGATGGGTGGGAATTCCGTGATGCTTCCTACTTCTTATATTACTGATTTTAAAATCACGGCAGAACAGCTTGATGAAGCGATTAACGAAAAAACAAAAGCTGTTCTTTTCAGCTCACCTTGTAACCCTTCAGGTGGATATTATACGTATGATGAATTGAAATCTTTGGCAAAAGTTATTGCTAAATATCCTCATGTAACGGTAATTTCTGACGAAATCTACGAATATATCAATTACGAAACTAAAACTACATCTATCGCTCAGTTTCCTGAAGTTTATGAGCAAACCGCAGTAATCAACGGAATGTCTAAAGCTTTTGCAATGACAGGCTGGAGAATCGGTTATTCTGCTTGTCCGGAATGGTTGGCAAAAGCTTGTGAAAAAATTCAGGGACAAATGACGAGCGGAGCGAATACTGTTGCTCAGAGAGCTTCAATTGTTGCTTTAAAAACTGATCCTTCAGAATATAAATATATGATTGATGCTTTCAAAACAAGAAGAGATCTTGTGTACAGTTTGATGAAGGAAATTCCTGGATTTAAAGTGCTTTTACCGAAAGCTGCTTTCTATTTCTTCCCGGATATTTCTCATTATATCGGAAAAACATTAGACGGAACTGAAATAAAAGATGCCGATGATTTTGCCATGTTTATTTTAGAAAATGCTCATGTAGGTTGTGTTGGTGGAGTTTCATTCGGAAGTCCGGAATGTATCAGATTTTCTTATGCAGCTTCTGAAGAAGAATTAAGAGAAGCGATGAGAAGAATAAAAGTATTATTAGAAAAATTTAATTAAAAACAACCATGAATTTATTTAAAAAATTAACGATTGTAACCAGTATTGCAGCAGCAAGTTTCTGTGGATATGCTCAAGCTCAGGATTTCCAGTGGAAAGAAGCAAAATCAAATGGTTATACCTATAAATATGTAACCAACGATCCTACTTCTGCAAGATATTATAAGCTTAAAAACGGATTAACCGTAATTTTAAGTGCTACTAATAAAGAACCAAGAATTCAGACTTATATTGCTACAAAAGCAGGGAGCAAAACCGATCCGTCAACTCACACCGGTCTTGCACATTATCTGGAACATATGCTTTTTAAAGGAACAGATAAGTTTGGATCGAAAGATTGGGCAAAAGAAAAACCTCTTTTAGACAAAGTTGATGCTCTTTATGAGAAATACAACCAGACAAAAGATGAAGCCAAAAGAAAAGAAATTTATAAAGAAATAGATAAGGTTTCCGGAGAAGCTGCAAACTACGCCATTGCCAATGAATACGACAAAATGATGGCAGGAATGGGAGCAGATGGAACTAATGCATTTACATCTTTCGAACAAACTGTGTATGTGGAAGATATTCCGGCCAATGCAGTTGATAAATTTTTGGCTGTACAGTCTGAACGTTTCAGAGCGCCTGTTTTAAGGCTTTTCCATACAGAGCTTGAAGCAGTTTATGAAGAGAAAAACAGAAGTTTAGATGATGATACCGACAAAGTATATGATAAAATATTTGAAACTTTATTTCCGAATAATAATTACGGAAAGCAAACCACTATCGGAACAATCGAGCACTTGAAAAACCCTTCTTTAAAGGCTATTAGAGACTATTATAACAATTATTACGTTCCCAATAATATGGGAGTGATCATGTCCGGAGATTTCAATCCGGATGAGATGATCGCTAAAATTGATAAGGCTTTTTCTTACATGAAGTCTAAAACCGTTCCTGAATACGTTGTAGGACAGGAAAAACCAATTGCATCACCTGTTATAAAAGAAGTTGTAGGCCCTAATCCTGAAAGTGTAATGATGGGATTCAGATTTCCGGGAGCTACGACCAAAGATGCAAGACTTTTGACTTTAATTGGAAATATGCTGACCAACGGACAAGCCGGGTTGATCGATTTGGACCTTGTAAAAAAACAAAAGCTTTTGGGAGCTTATGCTTTTCCGTATGTTTTAAAAGATTATTCGGTGTTGCTTTTACAAGGAAGACCAACAGAAGGTCAGTCTTTGGATGAAGTGAAAAATCTTCTTCTTCAGGAAATTGAAAAACTTAGAAAAGGTGAATTTTCGGATGATTTAATTCAATCTATCGTAAATAACGAGAAGAAAAACATCATTCAGAAAGATGAAAAATATTCTTCAAGAGCAAGTATTTTAATGGATGAATTCACCTCTGATATCGACCACAAAGCTTCTTTGGAATATCTAGAGGAAATCTCTAAGCTTACCAAAAAAGATATTATGGATTTTGCATCTAAATATCTTCAGAATAACAATTATGTCGCAGTTTATAAGAAAAAAGGCGAAGATAAAAGTATTGTAAAAGTAGATAAGCCAACAATAACGCCGGTTTCTGTAAACAGAGAAGATAACTCTTCGTTTCTTAAAAAGATCGATGAGATGCCGGAAAATACTATTTCTCCGGTTTGGTTAAATTTTGATAAAGATATTGCTAAAAGCAAAGTGAAAAGTGTAGATGTACTTTCTGTAAAAAATACAGATAATGAACTTTTTAGATTGTATTATTACTTCGATTCAGGAAAATGGAACAATAAAATACTTCCTTTAGCAGCAGAATATTTACAGTATTTAGGAACAAAAAATAAGTCTTCTGAAGCGATCAGTAAAGAATTTTACAAACTGGCTTCAAGCTTTAATGTAAGTGCAGGTAATGAAGAAACTTATGTTTCTTTAGAAGGTTTAAATGATAACTTTGATAAAACAGCAGATTTATTTGAAGATTTAATTAAAAACTGTCAGGCTGATGAAGCTGCTTTAACCGCTTACAAAGCTAGAGTAAAAAAAGCTAGAGCCAACGCAAAACAGAACAAAGGAATAATCATGAGCGGACTAAGAAGTTATGCTCAGTATGGCTCTCAAAATCCTTTTAATAATGTTTTAACCGATGCTGAATTAGATGCTTTAAAAGCGGAAGATCTGGTGAATATTCTTCATGATTTGTTTAATTATAAACATAAAATTCTTCACTACGGACCAAAATCTGCACACGAAGTTGCATCTTCTTTAACGCTGATTCATAAAGTTCCGGCAACGTTGAAAGAAATGCCAAAATCTAAAACTTTTGCGCAGATTCCTACAGATAAAAATAAAGTTTTGTTTGCCAATTATGATATGGTACAAGCTGAAGTTTTCTGGGTAAGAAATGCGGATAATTACAATCCAGAACTTAGTCCTACAATAAGTTTGTTTAATAATTATTTTGGTGGTGGAATGGGATCTATTGTTTTCCAGACGATTAGAGAATCTAAAGCTTTAGCATATTCTACTTATGCATATTTTGGTCAACCAAACAAAAAAGAAAATAAAAATATGATTACGGCTTACGTGGGAACTCAGGCCGATAAGCTGAATGAATCTACAACTGCTATGAACGAGCTTTTAACGTCTCTTCCAAAATCTGAGCAGTTATTTGAAACTGCAAAAAGTGGATTAAGAAAGACAATTGCTGCAGAAAGAATTACCCAGGATGGAATTATTTTCTCTTATTTAGCAGCTCAAAAATTAGGTCTCAATTATGACAGGAGAAAAAGTGTCTACGAACAGTCTCCGAAACTGAATTTTGCAGACATCAATACTTTCCATGATAAGGAAATGAAAGGGAAAAATTACACTTACTGCCTTGTTGCTGCACAAGATAAAGTAAAGGATGAAGATTTGCTGAAATTAGGTGAGCTTAAAAAGTTAAGTCTTACAGAAATATTCGGTTACTAAAACCAGAAAGAGCTTTGAAAGAAGCTCTTTTTTTTATTTAATCTAAAAATTATTTGTAATCAATTTTATGGTTGAGTTCTATTGGATTGTTATTTTCTAGAATCATTTGTTTCATTCTTTCTGATTCGCTTTTCATATCAACAGCAACCACACCTCCAACTCCATCATCTTTTTTAAACAGAATTCCCATTGATTTTACATGGGCTAAAGGATCCGTATAAAAATTTTTAGACATTTTTTTTAATTGATCCCAAGTTATTTCAGAGCCTTTATTTCTGTAATAAATTTTTTGTTTTAAGTCTTTAATTTCGGTTAAATTAAATATGAAATTATTCTGGTCATCCGAAATTTTAACAATCAAACCTGGTAAACCATGAAAAATATAAGGTCCATCTTGAATAGGAATTTCATTTGCAAACCATGCTGTCCAGTTTCTTCCGCCATAATTTAGTGTTGCTTTCTGAACTTCAAAAGCTTCGATTTTATCTTTTTCAGGTAAAATAATCCAATCAAATTTTTCGTTAATGTTTATCAAAAAAACTTCTCTAAACATTGTTTTTATACTTTTAAAGATTCTATTTTCAGATATTTTCTTTATAATATAAAACTGATTTTCAAATCTAAGTGATGTTCCGAAACCGTATCCAGTAAAAGCTATCAATGAATCTGATTTTTTTTCTTGTTCTGTTCTGAAAATAGATAAGCCTCCGTCTTTAATGTCTAAAACAGTCTTTTCTAAAATTATACTATCTTTTAATGAATTCGGTTTGTATTTAAAATCATATTTAAATGTTTTATTTTGACCGGAAATATTGTTTGAAAATATAATTATAAAAAAGAAAAACCATGTGTGTGTTTTCATAATCATGAAGATACGATTATAATGAGAAATAAGCTTTTATGTTTCATTGTTTTTTAAATTTATATAAATCAATAATTTAGCTAAAATTACAAGTAACATATATTAAGAACTATAATTAGGAAGTCAATTATACTAAGTTACTAAAACCAGAAAGAGCTTCTTTCGAAGCTCTTTTTTTGATTCATTCTAAAAAAACTATTATAGATTTTATTTATCGAAAACTATTTTTTCAATAGACGAAACTATGTATATTTGCATTGTAAAATTAATCAAATTAAAAATTAGAAAATTATGTCTTTAGTAGGTAAAAAATTTCCAAACGTAACGATTGACGCAATGTCTGAAATGGGTGATGATCTTAGAATCAACATCTTCGAAGAAACTACAAAAAACCAACAAAAAGTGATTTTATTCTGGTATCCAAAAGATTTTACTTTTGTTTGCCCGACTGAGCTTCACGCATTTCAAGAAGCTTTAGGTGAGTTTGAAAAAAGAAACACTAAAGTAATCGGTGCTTCTTGCGATACAAACGAAGTACACTTTGCTTGGTTGAATGTTTCAAAAGACAACGGTGGTATTGAAGGAGTTACTTATCCGCTTTTAGCTGATACTCACAGACAATTGGCAAATTTATTAGATATTGTAGATCAAGATCTAGAGTTTGACGAAGAAGGAAATGAGTACTTCACAGGTTCAAACGTAACGTACAGAGCAACTTATTTGATCGACGAAACAGGAAAAGTATTCCACGAGTCGGTAAATGATATGCCTCTAGGAAGAAACGTAAAAGAATATTTAAGATTGATCGATGCTTATACTCACGTTCAGAAGCACGGTGAAGTTTGCCCTGCAAACTGGGAAGAAGGTAAAGATGCAATGAAAGCTGACAGAACTTCTACTGCTGAATATTTAGCAAAGAACTAAGATAATGTGGTGATTTGAAAATGAGATAATTTGAAAATTGATCACATGATTATTTAAAAATTATCTCATTTTCTATTTCTTGATATTTTCAAAATAAAATTATTCACCGGATTATTTATTAGCATTTTCAAATTAATAAATTTCCAAATTTTCAAATTAAAATTATGTATACAGAATTAACAGAAGATACGTTACAAAATATCGTTAACGACAACGAAAAAGTAGTCGTACAATACGGCGCAACATGGTGCGGAAACTGCAGAATTATGAAGCCTAAATTTAAAAAACTGGCAGCTGAAAATGACGCAATTCCTTTTCTATATGTAGATGCAGAAAAATTACCGGAAAGCAGAAAATTAGCAAAAGTTGACAACTTACCTACTTTCGCAATTTTCAAAGACGGTGAATTGGTCAACCAAGTGCAGTCTAACCAAGCGGAAAGTTTAATTAACCTTTTTAATGAATTAGCATAATGAAGTTACCAGTAATCAGACAGTTTTATCAAAACCAAACTCCGGAAAATTTAGAAAAAACTTTAGAGGTTTTAGAATCTTTCACAGAGTTTAGAGGAACTACAGAAGAAGATATGAATGTTGCAGGTGAATTGATTACCAATATCTGTGGAGCTTTGGAAGTTCACGCTAATGTACAAAACGGAATGAGTGAAAAAGATGCTTTAAACTCTTTTGCTCAAAAGGTTTTAGGATCAATTGACAAGTAATATTTAAACACTGATTCCACGAATATTTTTTCACTAATCTGCACAAATATTTAATTTAAAAATTGTGTTATTTGTGAGTAAATTACTGCTATTTGTGTTTAAAAAACCAAAAATAAAATCCCGATGAAAAGACATCAGGATTTTTTGGGTTTATAAAAGTGAATTATAAAATTTTGATTAAACTCATAACTTATAATTCGTAATTTCTCACTAAAACTAGCTTCTTCTGCTCATTAAAATTCTTAAGATATACCAGAATAATAGCATAATAGAAGCGAAAAGCTGTAAAGAAGCGCCCACATACTGATCTGTTGTGTAAGAATCTTTCAGTTTACTTGTTTGATATAAAATAGTCACAGAAGCTAAGATTACCATCCCTACCGAGAACCAAAGTCCAAGATCGAAACCGAAAATCATTCCGGCAACAATTAATCCTAAAGCAATAAATCCTCCGATGGTAATAATGTTTCTAAGGAATGAAAAATCTCTTTTAGAAGTAAAAGCTACTGCGGAAACTCCAGCAAACATAGCAATAGTAAGCGTTGCTGCCTGAAAAATCAATTGCCCCGTATTAGGATAAGCCATCGCCATATACATCATTGGTAAAAAGATAATTGCCTGAAGCAAAGTATAAAGAGCAAGACCTAAATATTGAGTAGATCTGCTTTGAGCTAAAGACCATTTGTTTGCTAAAAAAGAAGCCAACCAAAATATTCCCAAAACTAAAAGCCAGCTGTATTTCTGCCCAACCATCATATACACTATTTCGCCCGGAACAACGGCTAATAAAGTAGTTTCAACAGCAATAAATGCAAGAATTGCAAAAGCAACATGCAAATAGGTTTTTTTGTAAAAACTAGCCTTTTCTACATCCGAAGAATGCGCGACTAAAACATCTGTCATCATAAGTTCTCTATTTATAATTTAATTATTTCTAATTACTTCTAATTACTGTAATCCGGTTTTACACCAAGAATTTTACCATCATTTTCAAAAATTACCGTAATCAAATCTCTCGGCGGGTCATTTTTGTCATCTACATATTTATATTGAATTGCAGGATAAGTCTGGTTATCGGGTAACTTTTGGTAGCCCGACAAATAAACTTCTGTCTTTCTTTCAAAGCTTATTCCACCAGAAAGTCTCTGAATCATATTTTCATCCACCAAACTCTTTACCTTTTCAGAAATTAGAGTTGCAACCGCTTGTCTATCTGCGGTTTTTAATGCAGAAACAAATTTAGAGAACGACTGGTTGTACAATTCAATTTTATCATTAGGAATTGAAGCTGCAGCATCCATTGGTGGATTCTGAATCTCTACTTTACTTATATTCTGCGCAAAAGCAGATGAAACCGATAAAAAAACATAAAGCAACAATTAATTTTTTCATAGGTAAATGGTATTTGGTTTTACTGATTATATGACACCACCACAGAATAAAAAAAAATTTAATCAAAGGTAATTTCATTTTTAAACAAGATTTTAATTTGGCCGACCTAATTTAAGTTAAATAAATTAAATGACCTCCAAAAATTTCATGGTATCTACATTATCTGCATAGGTATTCAATCCAGGGTTTTGTGCCTCTCCGAATTGAATAGAGTTGATTCCTAGCTCATTTTTAGCCACAACACACTGAATATTTTCTTCATTTTCAGAAATAAAATCTTTTACTTCATCTAAAGAAGAATATCTGCTAAAATTAATCACAGAAAGCGGACTGAATAATTGGGCATCTTCTTTCAGCATTACAAAATTATTATCCCAGAATTTATCCTGATTCAAAAGATAAACCGCTCTGTTATAATCATAATTATTGGCATATTTGTTATGATTGATAATTTCTTTAAAATCTATGAAACTCTCAAACAATCTGTCGATTACAAAATCCTGCGGAATAAAAATTCTGGTCACATTTCTGCACCCCAAACCAAAATACTGGAAAATATCATGTGCTAAAAGCTTCAACTCTTCTTCCGTTTCATCACCTTTTAAAACAGCGATTGAGGTTCTGTTTTTACGGATGATGCTTAGATGATTCTTAAAATAATATTCCAGGTATCTTGCGGTATTATTGCTTCCTGTGGCAATCACAGCATCAAAATTTTCTAATCTTTCTACAAATTTAAAATTGATGGCTTCCTCAGAAAATTCGCTCCATTTTTTCAGTAAAAATGGAAGCATTGTTTTGTCTTTTGATGATAACTTGATCAAAGGAATATGATTGCTTAAAATCACAGAAATCACATCATGTAGCCCTACCAAAGGAATGTTTCCGGCAAGAATTAATCCTACTTTTTTTGTGGTTTTGGACGGTGAATAGTGTTGCAGCCATTCATTTATATTTTCCTGAGTCAGCAATTCAGACCATTGCTTCAAAGCATATTTCTGATTATCAGCCGCAAACCACGGATTTTCAATTTCTGATTTTTTCAACACTTGTTGAAATTCAACATCATTCTCATTATAATATTCAGAATTCTTTGCTAAAAACTCTTTTATATAAGCACTTAATTTATTTAGTCCTAAAACTCTACTTTCGATATTCATAATTACTGTAAAATTGGGGAATATTTTGTAATTTTGTGCAAATTTAAAAAAAATTAGCGATGGCTATTAAAATAACTGATGAATGCATTAATTGTGGGGCTTGCGAACCAGAATGTCCAAACAATGCAATATATGAAGGAGCGGTAGATTGGAAAGCATCCGAGGGTACTGAACTTTCAGGAACTGTAACCTTACCATCAGGTCTTACAGTTGACGCAAATGCACCACAGGAACCTGTGAGTGACGATGTTTATTTTATTGTAACAGACAAGTGTACAGAGTGTAAAGGGTTCCACGAGGAGCCACAGTGCGCCGCGGTTTGCCCGGTAGACTGCTGTGTTCCGGATGAAGATCATGTGGAATCTGACGAAGCTTTGCTAAACAAAAAAGCTTTCTTACACGGTGAATAAAAACTTCCGTCTCATAGATTATGAGACGGTTTTATTTTATATTTAAATTAAATCTCTTCTAAATAGTAATAATGAAACCGCAAATTTTCTCTACCTTGAGTAAAATTTGCAAAAACAACAAGTAAAATTATGAGCAAAAAGCACAATTTCAGCGCAGGACCATGTATCTTACCTCAGGAAGTATTTGAAAAATCAGCAGAAGCTATTTTAGATTTCAACGGGATTGGTTTATCAATTCTTGAGATCTCACACAGAAGTAAAGATTTTGTTGCAGTAATGGATGAAGCTCGTGCGATTGTAAAGAGACTGATGAATCTTGGTGATGATTATGAAGTTTTGTATTTGGGAGGCGGTGCAAGTCTTCAGTTTGCAATGGTGCCTTACAATTTGATGAAAGTAGGCGGAAAAGCTGCTTATCTGGATACAGGAACTTGGGCTGCAGGAGCTATAAAAGAGGCTAAAAAAGTAGGAAGTGTAGATATTGTAGGTTCTTCTAAAGAAGAAAACTACTCTTTCATTCCTAAAGATTACAAAATAGGTGCAGAATACGATTATTTCCACTGTACTTCAAACAATACCATCTACGGAACTCAAATGAAAACTTTCCCTGAAGTGGAAACCTTAATGGTTTGTGATATGAGTTCTGATATTTTCTCAAGACAATTAGATTTCTCTAAATTTGATTTAATCTACGCCGGAGCTCAGAAAAATATGGGACCTGCAGGAGTAACTTTAGTGGTTGTAAAAAAAGAAATTCTTGAAAGATCAGGAAGAGAAAACATGCCTTCTTATTTCGATTATTCTCAGCATATTGCAAAAGAATCAATGTACAATACTCCACCTGTTTTCCCTGTTTACGCGTCTTTATTGACTTTACAGTATTTAGAAAAAAACGGAGGAATTGCAGCAGCAGAAGAAAGAAATGAAGCTAAAGCTAAATTATTATATGACGAAATAGATTCAAATCCTTTATTTGAAACTTTCTGTGTAAAAGAAGACCGTTCTCTGATGAATGTTTCTTTTAAATTAATTGATGAAACCAAGAAAGATGAATTCGATGCAGCATGGAAAGCAGCGGGAATCAGTGGTTTAAACGGGCACAGAAGTTTGGGCGGTTATAGAGCAAGTATGTATAACGCATTGCCAATAGAAAGCGTACAGGTTTTGGTAGATGTAATGAAATCTATAAAATAATTCAGCACTAAAGAAATCAAGATTTAAAAGATGTTTTTCATTCTCTTAAATTTTCTTAATTTGCGCAACTATTTATTTTTTAAATCAATTTTAAAAATATTAGATTAATAAAAAACAATGAGAGTTTTAGCTAACGACGGAATCTCCAAAGCTGGAGAGATCGCTTTAAAAGAAGCAGGAATTGAGTTACTCGACAATAGAGTTGCTCAGGATCACGTTATCAATTTCATTAATGAAAATAACGTAGATGTTCTTTTGGTGCGAAGTGCTACCAAAGTTAGACAAGATTTGATCGATGCTTGTCCGAATCTTAAAATCGTCGGAAGAGGCGGGATCGGTATGGATAATATCGACGTTGAATATGCTATTGAAAAAGGCTTGTATGTAATCAACACTCCTACTGCTTCATCAAAATCGGTGGCAGAATTGGTTTTTGCACATTTCTTTTCTTTAGCAAGATTTTTACATGAATCTAACCGATTGATGCCATTGGAAGGAGATACTCATTTTAATGCGATGAAAAAGTCTTTCAGCAAAGCCTACGAACTTTCAGGAAAAACTTTAGGAGTGATTGGCTTCGGAAGCATCGGTCAGGAAGTCGTGAAAATGGGAATTTCTTTAGGAATGAAAGTAAAAGTTCTGACCAGAAAACCAAGAACAGAAGTTTTAAGTTTAGATTTTTTCGACGGTCAAAAATTAAACTTTGAAATTACTTCTACGAATGATACTGAAGAATTCTTAAAAGATACAGATTTTATCAGCATCAATACGCCACAAACTGACGAGTACATCATTGATACTCCACAGTTTGAAAAAATGAAAGACGGCGTTTATATCGTCAATACTGCAAGAGGAGGTGTTATCAATGAAGTTACTTTGCTTGATTTTATAGAATCTGGGAAAGTGGCAGGAGCCGCTCTTGATGTTTTTGAAAACGAACCGTCACCTGAACTGATTTTATTGATGAATCCGAACCTGTCTCTTACACCGCATTTAGGAGGAAATACTATAGATGCACAAGAAAAAATCGGTGTGGAACTTGCCCATCAGATTATTGAAATTAAAAAGAAACTATAAATTATATATGCCAGTTTTTAAACCTTTCCGTGGAATACGACCTCATAAAGATTATGAGTCAACGTTTCCTACTCATCCTTTAGATAATTTCACACAAGCTGAAATTGCTGAAAAAGCACAAAAAGAAAAAACTTACATCAATATGATTAAGCCCTATGTTGTAAGTAAATCTAAAGATGTCGACCGGAATTTAAGGAAAATCCGTACTACTTTTGAAGAACTTCTGGAAGATAAAACCTTAGTTCAAGATAGCTCTGCCTATTATCTTTATGAGCAGATTTATCCAAACAAGCAAAAATTCAGAGGGCTTCTTGGCTTATCGAGCATTGAAGATTTTTGGAATGGTAAAATAAAAAGGCACGAAAGTACCATCCCTCAAAGAAAAGAAAAGCTGGCGCATTATCTTGATAAAGTGAATCTTCAGGCAGAACCCGTTTTGCTGACGTATCCGTCAAATTCAAAAATTGAATTGCTGATGAATCATGAAGAGAAAAATGTTCCGATTTTCAATCATGTTGACACGATTGGGATCAGACATAAGATCTGGAGAATTGATAACCGTTTGAAATTACAACAATTTAAAGAAGTAATCGATCAGATCGAGTCTTTTTATATTGCCGATGGTCACCACAGAATTGGTTCTACAGCGCTTCACGCAAAGCGTCTTAAAGAAAAAAATAAGCGCCACAACGGAACTGAAGCGTATAATTTTGTCTATAGTTTTATTGTTTCCAATCAATCTATTAAAATTCACGATTACAACAGAATTTTAAATAATATAGGAGATTTATCTGCAGACGAATTTTTGAAAAAACTGGAAACCTATTTCCTTATTCACGAGAAAAATGAAACTCCGTACTACCCTTCTCAGAAATTCCACATTTCGATGTATTTGGATGGAAAATTTTATTCTCTTCACGTAAAACACGACCTTCGTTCTCAGGAAATGTCTTTGGAGAATCTAGATCATCATCTTTTAGATAAATATATCATTAAAGATATTTTGAATATTGAAGATTCCGACAGTTCAGATCAAATTACGTATGTGAAAGGAACTTCCAATATTGAAGGAATTAATTTACTAAAAGAAAAAATTGACAATGGCGAAGGAAAAGTAGGTTTCGGGATTTATCCTGTAAGCTTTAATGACATGATCAAAATATCAGATTTAAAGCTTCGTATGCCTCCAAAATGTACATTTATTGAGCCTAAACTGGTGAGTGCGTTATTAATGTACGATATGAAGCCATAATTATCTATTTTTTATTTATTTTTATGCTCCGAAAAGAAAACGGTCAGTAAAAATGAAAAAAATCTTACTCATCATATTTCCACTCTTTTTGAGTGGATTTTTATTTTCCCAGAAAAAAACTCCGGCAAAAAAGCCAAAACCAATCCCTAAATTCAACTATCATGAAGAATTTAAGAAAATCTCAGACGAAATCTTTCTTCATGGAACTGCGTATGATAATCTTGGTGAATTAACAAAAGGAATTGGTTCAAGATTCAGTGCAACGCCAGGTTACGCAAAAGCTACAGAATGGGCTGAAAAAAATTTAAAAGAAGCCGGTGCAGAAAATATATGGAAACAGGAAGTGAGAGTTCCAATTTGGATCAGAGGCAAAGAGTCTTTACAAATAAAAACGTCCAGCGGTGAATGGAAAACCATAAAAATGCTTTCTTTCGGAAATTCTGAAGGTACAAAAGGAAAAGACCTTATTGCAGATATTCTTTTGATAAAAGATGTTCAGGAATTGGTGAATCTGAGAACTGCCGATGTAAAAGACAAAATTATTTTTGTGAACTATACGATTGATCCTACAATGATCAGTACCGTAGATTCTTATATGATTGCCGCGAAATCTAAACTTATTTCGGCATCTGTTATTGGTCAGAAAGGAGCAAAAGCTTTAATCATAAGATCATTAACTACCGCAACAGATGATATTCCGCATGCGAAACAGGTGTATTACGAGCCAGATGATAAAATAAGAATTCCAGCAATGACCATTGGAGTTCGTTCTGCAGATGAACTTGAAGCTCTTCTAAAGAAAACGATTGTTAAAGCTAAAATTAATATGTCTGCCGAATCAAAAGGTGAAACTATTAATCATAATATTATTGGAGAAATTCCTGGCAAAAAAGATTCTAAAGTAATTGTTCTCGGAGCCCAGCTCGATTCATGGGATTTTGCAGAAGGCGCACATGACGACGGAACCGGAGTGGTACAATGTATGGAAGTTTTACGAACGTTTAAAGCTTTAGGTTACGATAATAATCACACCATTAGAGTTGTACTTTACGCCAACAGTGAAAATGGAGGAATGGGTCGTGAAACGTATGCAATGAGTGTAAAAAAGAAAGAAGAAAAACATATTTTGGCTTTAGGAAGTGATTCTGGAGGATATTCTCCGAGAGGTTTCTCTCTAGATATGTCACCTCAGAGAAGAAGGCTTATTTTCGAATGGAAAAACTACTTTTTACCTTACGGAATCTATGATTTCGACCAGACTTATGCGATTCAGGATATTGCACCTTTAAAAAAACTAGATATTCCTTTGGCAGAAATGGTGGTCGATACGCAACGTTATTTCGATTATCATCATTCTGAAAAAGATACTTTCGATAAGGTCAATAAAAGAGAATTATTACTTGGAGCAGTTGCGATGACGCAGTTTGTTTTTATGATCGATAAAAATTGGTAAGAATTAAGAAAATCAAAAAAATTATGAGCGTTAACAAAAGGCTTTTAGAAGAAAAATCAAGTCAAGAATTAGAAGAATATATCAAGCCTGAAAGTAAATTCGTACCGGAAGCCAATCAATATGCCTATGAAATTTTAAAATCCAGAGGCAGAATATTTACTGATGAAGAGAATGAAAGATTTTCAACAAAAGAAACTAATAAAAATAATACAAATACAGCCGTACATTCTAACTATAAAAAAGCTGCTGAATTCCTTTATATTTCTGCATTTTTAGGAATTGGTAATCTAATCTGGAAGTATGATACTTTACATAGTGGGCTTGAGATTTTCATTGCAATTATTGTCTTAGCTTTTGGTTTTACATTGGCATATTTTACCAGCAAAGGCATAGAATGGTTTAAGTATCTATTACTTGTTCTTTTCGGATTAGGCATTTTGGGAATTCCATTTATAATTTCTAATATAAAAAACGATCCTGTTGTAGGAATCATTAATATTGTACAAACTGGACTTCAAATTTGGGCTTTAGTTTTATTATTTAAAATTCCCAAAGCTGTCGACAATTCTCAACCTTTTTAATCAAATAAATTACTAATATTAAAATGGAAATCAATCAATTAAACTTAGGATCCGATAAAATAAATAATCCGAAACTTAACGAGCTTTATTCTCAGTTTCAGGAAATTTTAGAAAAACTTAATGATAAAAAATTACCTTCTGAAGCGGTACAGTATGTTAATAATATTGTCGAACAAATCAATTCAACAACGTTACTAGATAAAGCTTTGCTGAAATTTTTAAAAGACAAGCAAAATCTCATCATAAAACACTTGGAAAAAGAGCATAAAATCGTTCCCAAAAGCTACTATAAAAAATTATGGCTAGCGGTAGGAATGACGGCTTTCGGATTACCAATCGGAGTTCTTTTTGGTTTACTGATGAAAAATATGGGATTAATGGCAATAGGATTACCAATTGGTTTAGGTGTCGGAGCTGCAGTAGGTTCTTCAATGGATAAGAAAGCATTGGAAGAAGGAAGACAAATCGATGTAGAGTTGAAATTTTAATTTTAAAATCTAAACAAAAAGTAATTATGAAAAATATTTTATCAGCTGCGGTTGTCTTTTTAAGCTTAAACTTATTTGGGCAGACCAAAGAAGATTCTATACAATTCAGCAGAATTTCAACAGAAATTTTAAATAAAGGAAAATCTTACACAGAACTTAGAGATTTAACTAAAAACATTGGTCATCGACTGAGTGGTTCTGAAGCTTATGAAAAATCGGTAAAATGGGCAGAACAAAAACTTAAAGAAGCCGGAGCCGATAAAGTCTGGTTACAGGAAGTAATGATTCCGGTTTGGGAAAGAGGAAAAGAATCTTTAAAAATAAAAGCTCAAAACGGGAAATGGAAAACTCTAAAAATGCTTTCTCTTGGTAACTCCGAAGGAACACGCGGAAAAGATGTTTCGGGAGAAATCATCATGGTAAAATCTTTAGCAGAATACGATAAACTGAGTCCGGAACAGGTGAAAGACAAGATTGTTTTCTTTAATTATCCTTTCAGTCAGTCTTATGTTCAGACTTTTAAAGCCTACAGCGATGCGGCAGTTTATCGGTCTACAGCAGCTGCTTTAACGGCTAAAAAAGGTGGAAAATTTGCCATTGTAAGATCGCTTTCTTCTGCATTTGATGATGTACCGCATACCGGAGCGATGAGATACGGAGATTCAGAGAAAATTCCTGCCGTTGCCATTGGAAATACCACTGCAGACGAATTGGGATTGCTTTTAAAATCACAAAAAATTACCGCTAAACTCAATTCAAACTGCGGAATGAAAGCTGAAAAGCTCTCTCACTCTGTGATTGGCGAAATTACAGGAAATAAAGATAAAAGCGTAATTGTTGTCGGTGGACATTTAGATTCGTGGGATGTTGGTGAAGGAGCTCATGACGACGGAGCTGGGATTGTACAGAGCATTGAAGTTTTGAGAACCTTTAAAAATTTAGGCCTGAAAAATAATCACACGATAAGAGTTGTTTGTTTTGCGAATGAAGAAAACGGTGTGAAAGGCGGTCAACAATACGGTAAAACGGTAAAAGAGAATAACGAAAAACATCTTTTTGCCTTAGAATCTGATGCGGGAGGTTTCTCTCCGAGAGGAATTGCTTTGGAAATGGATGATGACAAGATCGATCAGATCAAGAGCTGGTCTCCCCTTTTTCTTCCTTACGGAGCTTATGATTTTGACGGAAGATATTCGGGAACAGATATTTATCCTTTAAAAGACATGGGAATTCCTACGGCTGAGTTAGTTCCCGATTCTCAGCGATATTTTGATATTCATCATACCGAAGAAGATACTTTTGAAAAAGTTAATCGCCGCGAGTTGTTATTAGGAGCAACAATTATGACGCAAATGATCTACATGATCGATAAAAACTGGTAAAATAAAAACCCGAAAGCAGTTTGTTTTCGGGTTTTGTTTTTTTGATTATTTCAAATCTTCAATAGAGGCTCCAAAGTTAATATGCAAAACATTTCCGTTAGGTAAAACCAAAGCCGGAACCGATTTTACACCTGCTTTTTCTGCTTCTTTTACTTTTGATTTTTCTTCGCCTAAATGAATTACTTCTACCTGATCTTCAGGAATTAGATGTAAAAGATCCTGTTCTGCACTTACGCAAACGGGACAACCTGCATGATAAAAAATTGCTTTTGACATTTTGTTTGTTTTTAAATGAAATGAATTATAATTGATACACTTTGTTGGTAATCGTCGACAGAATTTCTTTCAATTCTGAAGTTTCCAATGTTGTTAATGGTTTTAAAGGACTTCTTAATTGTCCGCCATTTTCTCCTAAAATATTTAATCCTGATCTTACTGCTCTTGGTAAACCTTTAGCCACAATGAATTTCAACAGATCAACCTGTTTGTAAAATAAGTTTTGAGCAGTTTCTAAATCATTATTTTGAACAGCATTATAAAGTTCAATATTCAATTCAGGAATTAAATTCGGTGCAGCAGTACACCAACCTTTCGCTCCGGCTGCAAAAGCTGCCAATGCCAAAGGATTTGAACCGTTGTAAAAAGCCACCCCTTCGCCCAATTCTTTTCTCAGATAATGCATTCGCTGAATATCTCCGGTACTTTCTTTGATCATCGTCACATTCGGAATTTCCAGCAAACGTTTAAGCAAAGCAGGAGACATATCTACTCCACTTGTTGCAGGGTTATTGTATGCCATAATCGGAATCGAAATTTTTGAAGCAACAGCATCGTAGTGAGCAACAATTTCATCATCGGTCAGTTTCCAATAACTCATCGGAATAATCATCACGGCATCTGCTCCGGCATTTTCGGCAAATTTTGCATGATGAATTGTTTTTTCAGTCGTAAGATTCGAAACTCCAACCAAAACAGGAACTCTTCCCACAACCTGCTGAATGGTTGCTTCTGTAATTGCTTCTTTTTCTTCATCAGTCAGATAAGGTAAAACTCCAGTGCTTCCCAAAGGTGCAATTCCGTGTGAACCCGAAATGACCAATCGTTCCACCAATGTTTTAAATAAAGAAATATCCACTTTTTCTTCCTGATCAAAAGGAGTTATCGGATAAGCAATTACGCCTTTAAATGGTGCTTTATTCATAATTTTTTGGTTTTAAATAATCAATTGAAATCTCTTCCCTCTTCTTCTCTCAAAGCAACTCCGAGGTTTTGAAGCTGTGGCGCATTTTCACAGGCAATATATCTTGCAGGTTCAGTGTCGCTTAAATTTTGATGTTGATGCCACGCCCAAGATGGAATATAAACTGCGTCTCCAGCTTCCCACTCTACTTTTTTATCTTCAACCAGGGTCCAGCCTTTTCCTTCCAAAACATATAAAATTGTTTCATAAGTGTGGCGGTGACGGTTTGTTTTTTGTGCTGGTAAAAGCCCGCCAATTGTCATACTCACATTTTTACTAGGAAGATCAACAAAGAAAACAGGATGCTTTCTTTCTTCAGAAAACTGGTTATGAACCCCTTCATTTTCTACATTTTTGTGAATCACGTGACTTGGCTTCACAAAAGTGGGTCTTGCAAATGTTTGATGAAAATCTTTTGAACTAAATTGTTTTTGTTCAGACTCCTGATCTGTTTTTAATTCTGACATGTTTTTAAATTTTTAATATCCTATTGCATTATTGCATGACAAAAGTATTGTACATTTGGACCATCTTACTGATACAGAATTTATAAAAATAAATAGTCCAGATGTTACGAGATTGGAAATTTCAAATAGAACTGAACAGCCATTCAAAAAAAACAATTTATCTGCAAATAGCCGATGCAATCACGAATGACATTCATTCCGGAAGATTGAAAGCAGGAGATGCTTTACCAGGAAGCCGAAATCTTGCACAGCTTTTAAAAGTCAACAGAAACACGGTTGTAGAAGCATTAAATGTTTTACTGAATGAAGGCTGGCTGATCACTAAAGAAAGAAAAGGAACTTTTGTTGCCGATATTTTACCTTCTCAGCATCAAAACAGTCGAGATCAAAAATCGAATGAAGCATCTGTTTTGAAAGGTAAAAATCATTTTAGAATTCAGTTTGATGACGGTTATCCGGATAGTAAAATTGCACCGATTGAAGAACTGGCAAGAGCGTACCGACAGATCTTCAACCGAAAAGCAAAATGGCAAATGATGGGTTATGGTGATGAATTGGGCGACATAGAATTCAGAAAAACAATTGCGCAAATGCTTAATCATCAAAGAGCAATGCAGACCGATGAAGAGCAAATCTGCATTACAAGAGGCAGTCAAATGGCGATGTATTTAACGGCGCAATGTCTTTTACAAGAAGGAGATCTTGTGATGATAGAAGATCCGGGATACAAACCAGCCTGGAAAACTTTCGAAAATGCCGGAGCAAAACTATTACCTGTAAAGGTCGACAAAGACGGTTTAATCATCGAAGATATTATTCATTATTTAAAGAAAAATAAACGAATTAAGGCCATTTATATCACTCCGCATCGGCAATATCCTACAACGGTTACTTTGAGCCTAAAAAGACGTTTAGAATTGATGAAACTTTCCAACGAATATGGTTTTACAATTATTGAAGATGATTATGATAATGAATTTCATTTTGGGTATCGTCCTATTTTGCCTTTATCAAGTTTAACTGAACTTAAAAATTATGTTTACATCGGAACGATGAGTAAAGTGGTTGCTCCTGCTTTAAGAATCGGATATTTGGTTTGTAAGAATCATTCATTTATCGAAAAAATAGGAGATTTAAGAAAAATAATTGATGTGCAAGGTGACAATATTATGGAACAGGCTGTTTTACAACTCATAAAAGACGGAACGGTAAAAAGACACATCAAAAAAGCGACGAATTATTATAAAAATAAACGGGATTCTGTTGCAGGATTATTAAACCAACATCTTAAAAATAAAGCAGATTATTGCATTCCTGAAGGTGGTTTGGCTTTCTGGATAAGCCCTAAAAAAGAGGTTGATTGGTTTGAAATTTCCGAAAATTTAAAATCTAAAGGCATAAAAATTATTCCGCCTGATAATTATAGTTTCGATAAATCTGCCAATGGAATTAGGTTGGGTTACGGCTCTCTATCAGAAAAAGAATTGGAAGAAAGCATTATTGCTTTAAGCCAGTTTTTGTAGCAAAAAATGACAAAACAAAAGCCCTCAAATTGAGGACTCATTTTTAAAACATAGGTTTTAATTATTTCAAATATTCTTTTTTAGCGATCGTAAAATCTAAAACTTTACCTTCTCTTTTCACTTTAATGGTGATAGAATCACGATTTTTTTCTATACGATCTTGCAGATATTTACAAACAGATTCTTGGTCAAGATTTTCTAAACTTATATTGTTTATACTCAAAATTTCATCGTCAAGTTTTAGAGGAGTATCACTTCCATTAAAAAGCAACACAACTTTTGCTTTATAATCTATAAATCGATAAGCAAAACCAAAAGATTCTAATTTTGAAGGATAATTTTTAATTTTATTTAAATAGATTCTATTATTCTTCCAATCCATTATAAATCTGAACTTTTTCAGAAATTCGTTTCCAAGAAGACTTGATGATCCGGTAGAAACAATTTCTTCTTCAAATTTTTGGTCATCAAAAAATACTTCATTTGGTTTAAAATAATATGAACTTTCAGGTTTTCCTGCGCCGAAAGCCCCGACAGAACCTGTTCCGTAAGTTTCAACAAACTTCACTTTAGTATTTTTGGGATCATATTCTTTGTTAGAAATTCTCACAGTACCTGTAAATCCGGTATCAAAAGTAAGGTCTATCTTTTCATCTAAAATATTAGCTTTTATTACAGGTGTTTTCTGAGGTTTTGGAGTAAATGACAATACGGTTTCGTAGCCTTCTTTAGAAAAGTTTGCCAAATCTTTGGCTGCTTCTATTGAATTTTCTGAATAATTAATTCTCCAGAAAAGTTTTGCCATTTGATTGGCTCCGATAATCCCGTCAATTTTAAAACATTCAAACTCAATTCCTTTTAGATCCATCACAATGGCTCCAATATTTTTAAAGGCAATTTGATCCACTTTTATTTCCGGAACTACTGTAAAGATTTGTTCCTGCTTATTTTTTTTGGAATCCGTGACTTTAATGCGGTGTTTTTTCTTAAGATTCAGTTCATTGTAAATTGACGTAGAAATTACAGTTGGAGCGCCACTATCAAAAAGAAACTGATAAATCTTCCCATTGATATTTACCTTAATGAAAGGCAATTCGTTGGTATAGGTCAGATTAATTTTTTCAACAGGATTTTTTAATTCAGCTTCACCATATTCAAAAAACCTTTTTCCTTGTGCAGAAACTATGATGGTAAGAAATAGTAAAACAAAGAATATATATTTTCTCATTATTTATTTTAATCAAAAATAGTGTTTTATCATGAATGAGGCTGAATGAATATTAAAAGGTTAATGCGTTTTACTTTAACTAAACTTTAGCTTCTATTAATTTAAACTCAAATACGGTTTCCCGTAAAGAAATAATCTAACATTTGTGTATTATTGCAATACAAAACTAATAACCATGGAAATTTTACTCATTGTATTCTTTGCTGGATTGACTGTATATTTTTACACTAAATCTAATAAGCTGAAAAATGAAATTAAAAATAAGGATCTTAAAATTAATGATTTAACAAGAATTATTAATCAGTTTCAATCTGAAATATTAAAGTATCAGACTGAAAATAATTCTTTAAAAACAAATCTTCAGTCTGCAAAAAAAGACTTGTCGTATATTCAGATTACCAATCGGGAACTAAGAGATAAAATTGCAGAACTGAGCCAGTATCAAAACATTATTGATGTAAAAGTTGAGTGTGAATATCTGCTTAAAAAAGCCCAAAAAGACTACGAAAAACTGAGAGAAAAAGGCAATCAGGAATTATTTGAAGCTCAGGAAAATGCAAAAGAATCACGTAGAGCCATCAAAGAATCAACCGAAAAGAAGCAGAGAGAAATCGAACTTTTATATGAAAACGCTGTAAGAGAATCTAAAAGAATCATCGATAATGCCGAAAATAAAGCAGAATCCATTGGCGGAGATGCATACAGAAGTCTGAGAGAAGCTAATGAAATTGCAGATAGAATTCAGGCCATGAAAAACGTCATTAAAGGCTATGGAAATGAATATCTTGTACCAAGCTATACCCTTCTAGACCAGCTTGCTGAAGATTTTAGTCATAAAGACGCCGGAGAAAACCTGAAAAAACTCCGTCAAAATAATAAAATAATGATTATCAACCGACAAGCCGGAATCTGTGAATATATGGATAATGAAAGACAAAAAACTGCAGTAGATTTTGTCATTGATGCCTACAACGGAAAGGTAGATTCTATTTTATCAACCGTTAAAAAAGATAATTATGGTATTTTAAAGCAGAAAATAGAAGACGCTTTTCAGTTGGTAAATTTTAATGGAAAAGCTTTTCGGAATGCACGGATTTCAGAAATTTATCACCATGCAAGACTTGAAGAACTGAAATGGGCGGTTGTAGCACAAGAATTAAGAGCAGCTGAACTTGAAGAGCAGAGAGAAATTCGCGAACAGATCCGTGAAGAAGAGAAAGCCAGAAAAGAATTTGAAAAAGCAATAAAAGACGCCGAAAAAGAAGAGCAAACTTTAAAAAGGTTAATCGAAAAGGCCGAAGCTCAAGTTTCTAGAGCTAATGAAGAACAGAAAGCTCTTTTTCAACAGAAATTGGAAGAATTACAGGGAAAACTAGAGCAAGCAGAAGAAAAAAATCAAAGAGCGATTTCTATGGCACAGCAGACCAAAACCGGAAACGTATATGTCATATCAAATATCGGTTCGTTTGGAGAGCATATTTATAAAATTGGGATGACGAGGCGTTTAGAGCCATTAGACCGGGTTCGTGAACTGGGTGACGCAAGCGTTCCGTTTGAGTTTGATGTGCATGCGATGATCTATTCTGATGATGCTCCTGCTTTGGAAAGACAGCTTCACAAGAAATTCCTTAAAAATCAACTCAATAAAATCAATCCTCGGAAAGAGTTTTTCAGGCTTAATTTAAGTGATCTGAAAAATCATTTGGAAACTATCGGAATCAGTTGCAAATGGACATTATTAGCTGAAGCTAAGCAATACAGGGAAACTTTAAAACTTGAAGAAGAGATGAAAACCAATAAAAATCTAGAAGCTGAATGGGAACTTTACCAAAAAATTGCTGACCCTGTTAGTTATGACGAAATAAATGAAGAAATTGAAGTTTTATAACTCATTCATTTTTTGAATCTTAGCTATAAACTTGCAATAAATGTGAAATTTTTCTTTGTTGGAATAAAAAAACTTTCTATATTTGCACCACTGAAAACAACGATACAATCGGAGTTTAAGGAGAGATGGCAGAGTGGTCGATTGCGATAGTCTTG
>NZ_LELA01000089.1 GCF_001677955.1 Chryseobacterium sp. BGARF1 | reverse complement strand
CAATTCATTGGTTTCTTGTTTGAATTTAGATTAATTAACTGAAATTCTTAATGTTAAAATAAGAATAAACAAAGTTTATTTTGATTTAGAAAATTAAGGAAAAGGTTATAATAAAAATATTGAATAAATTTTAAACAAGCTCTAATAATAAATTTCGTCTTTTACATTTGGGAATTTAAAAGTAGAATCGCCGGGAATTACGGCATCCATTTTCGGAGGTGTTATTTTTTTATTTAATTTTTGAGATTGTACAACCTTCTTTTCTCCATTTTCGCAATTTTCAACGGTTTTCTGATAAGTAGCATCACCTGTACTGATGTTGTAATCAAATTTCACCCAATAATCACATGGTGCACCAAAACTTACTGATGCACCGATGAGATACCAATCACCGTTCTGAAAACGATAGCGATGCGTATATTCCCATTTATCTCTGCTTCCCCCAAAATGATCGATGACAATGCTTTTCTTGGATATAGAAATTCCATTGAAAGGGTTGCCCATCATTCCGCCACTTTGTGACGAAAGTAGAGGAGCAGAAGTTTGGCGAGTGATCTTCCACTTTCCATTTTGTTTTTTATAAATGGCGAGTACCTGTTCCGCGTCTTCACGGTCTACGCTTGGCATTTCGTAAACAGCAGCAGCTTCTTCGTTTTCATCTTCATCTAAATTTCCGTAAGCAATTTCTTTTAGTTCCCAGTATTTCGGAGTGAAGTTTTTAATATCATCAGATTCTTTTAATGTAATTTCTTCATCATAAGAATTGGTTTCAATAGCACGTTTTTTCTCATTTAAATAAAAGTCGTTTTCCTTGGCGATTTTTGGGAGATTTTTTCTTATTTCATCAATGATCTCTGGTATTTTAGGTAATTCTGCGCCTTTTTGTTGACTGTCTTTTGTGTAATATTCAATTTCACGAATTTCAACAGTAGTTAATTTTTTCTTCCCAATAATTCCATTATTTGCTTCGCTGTAAAATCTTTTTTTAACGATCCAGTTTCCTTCTTTATCGTATTGATATTCGAATTCTTCGATACTGCCAATTGAGCCATCGTAATATTTGGTTTGATCAAAAGTAACATTGCCATATTGATCATATTTTTTATAATTTTTGGAGGAAATTTCTGTTCCTCGAAGATGATATTGAGACTCTATTATTTTTGTATAGTCTTCATTATAAGTGAATTCAGTTTTGTTTTCTAATCCTTTTTCATTGTACCAAATCTCTGAGATAAGGTGTCCTTTTTTATCATATTTAAAATAAACTTTTCTGCCTTCTACAACATAATCTTCAATTTCATAAGGCTTGTAAATACCATTCGATAAAGATAATTTCTGAACTTTAGACTGGTAAAGCGGGCTGATTTTCGTTAAGTTTTTTTGATTGAAAATATAAGTTTTATCAGGATTTGAAAGACTATCAGAGCCAATATGAGAAACGGTTATTTTTTTCTGGTTTGCAGAGGCTTCTATTTTATATTTTGTGTAATTGCTTAAAGATATTTTTGCTTCATTTTTTTCTAAATTGATTTCTTCAGAAATGATTTGGTTTTTATCATAAAAAAACCAACTTGAATATTGTGATTTTCCGTATTCTCTATCATACTGACTTTCTTTTAAGACTAAATTCCCGGAAGATTCATTATAATAATATTTTGAAGTCGAAACACCGCTTCCTGAAATTTCTTTTCGAAAACTTTTTCTGCCATCTTTTCTGTAAATAGTATGATTTGTTAAATGCAAAGTTTTTCCTTCAAAAATTTTATCATCTTTTGATTTTTTCTGATTGCTATCGGAAGTGTAACTTTTTATGGAAAATACATTTCCTTTCAAAAAACTTTTATCTTCGGTAGATTCTGCAAATGCTCCGGTGTCGAGGTTCTCATTAATTTGTTTGCTGGGAATGTTTTGTTGAGAGCACATCATAGTGCTGACTAAAAATAAAGCTAACTGTAAAAATATTTTCATCACGATAGAATAGGGTTTCACTCTCAAAGATAAAGCAAATCAAACTATCAAATTTTATATTGTTAAAATGATATAGATAAATTTTGGTAGTTTTGCAGCCAATGGAAAAGTTTGTAATTGTTTTAAAAGGATTGGGATTATTTTTACTGTTGTCTGCCATACTATTCATTATACAGTGGCAATTGGCGGAAAAGAACGTTATGGTACTCAATTATAAAATTCACATCCTGATATTTTTTATCACATTGATTAGTTTGTTAACGATGTTTGTGGTTTTTGTTTTAGAAAAAAAAAATATCATAGGATTTATTTTTCTTGGGTTTGTGGTTTTTAAAATGTTTGCAATGGGCTATATTGCTGTTTTTCAGAAAGATTTTGAACTGAATATTGTGCCCTACTTCGTTCTGTACTGGATATATCTTTTGATAGAAGTAGTTTTTGTTTTAAAATTAGTTAAAAAACAAGACTAATATCATGTAATATAAAATTGAAGAATCGCTAAAAATCGAATAAAAATTTATATTTTTGCAAAAATTTTAGGAAATAAAAGTCTAGTCATGAGTTTTAAAAAACTGTTAATCGCCCTTTATCTTTTTGTCTTCTGCTTCTCTTTTGCAGAAACACACGAAGGTACTGCGGAAGCTGCAAAGGATGAAGTATACAATCCGGTTCCATTTATTATGCACCATATCGCTGATGCACACAATTGGCATCTTTGGGGTGAAGGTCACAATTCTGTAGGAATTTCTTTACCTGTAATTCTTTGGGATAATGGTTTAAAAGTTTTCAGCTCTGAAAAATTCGGGCATGAAGAAGAAAAAGTTGCTGAAGTAGATGGAAATTTCTACAAAGTACACCACAACAAAATTTATTCGACAGATGCTAACGGAACTTTGGATATGCACGATGGGCATCCAACAAACAATGAGCCTTTAGATTTTTCTATCACTAAAGTAGTTGCTCAAATGATGTTGGCTGCTATTATTTTATTAATCATCGGTTTTGCATCAGCAGCAAGTTATAAAAAATCTCAGGTTCCTTCAGGAATAGCAAAATTCATCGAGCCTCTTGTAGTTTTTGTAAGAGATGATATTGCTTTACAAAACATCGGTTCTGTAAGGTATAGAAAATATGTGCCTTATTTGGTTACTTTATTTTTGTTTATCTGGCTTCTTAATATTTTAGGTTTACTTCCGGGAGCTGCAAATACAACAGGTAACATTGCATTTACAATGGTTCTTTCAGTATTTACATTATTGATTGTAAACTTAAGCGGTAGAAAAACATATTGGATGCACATGTTGGATCCTTTAGGGAAAAACATGCCATTCGGTGGGAAAATTTTAATCTACATTATCCTTATTCCAGTAGAGTTATTAGGAATTATTACTAAGCCTTTTGCATTAATGATTCGTCTTTTTGCTAACATGACGGCAGGACACATCATTATCATGAGTTTGATTTCTTTGATTTTCATCATGAAAACTTACTTCATCACTCCGGTATCATTAGGTTTAGCATTATTTATCTATGTATTGGAAGTATTGGTAGCAGCTTTACAGGCTTATATCTTTACAATGTTGACAGCATTATTTATCGGGTCGGCTGTAGAAGAGCCTCACCACGATCACTAATTAGAATTAAAAAAATAACTTTTTAAATATAATATTATGACAGGTAGTATCGCAGCAATCGGAGCTGGTTTAGCAGTAATCGGAGTTGGATTAGGAATTGGTAAAATTGGTGGTAGCGCAATGGAAGGTATTGCAAGACAACCAGAGCAATCAGGAAAAATCCAAACTGCAATGATTATCGCAGCAGCTCTTATCGAAGGTGCTGGTCTATTCGGTATCGTAGTAGCATTACTAGGTAAATAAGAATAGTAAACAAATAGGATTCTACAAACGGTTGGTTTGTAGAATTCTTTTAAAAAAGTTAAAAAACAAATTAAAAATAATAATTGATATAAAATGGATTTATTAACTCCTTCAATTGGTAACATATTCTGGACAGCAGTAGTATTTTTATTATTGGTAGTTCTTCTTAAAGCATTCGCTTGGAAGCCTATCCTTAGTGCTGTGAAAGAAAGAGAAGACAATATTCAGGATGCTCTTAACCAGGCTAAATTGGCTAAAAAAGAGATGGAAACTCTTAAAGCGGATAACGAAAGAATTATGCGTGAGGCTAAGATCGAAAGAGATGCTATGTTAAAAGAAGCTAGAGAAATTAAAGACAGAATTGTAGCTGAAGCTAAAGACGCTGCTAAGTCTGAAGGAGATAAATTAATCGAAGCTGCAAGACAAACAATCAACGAAGAGAAAAATGCTGCAATGGCAGACATCAAATCTCAAATCGGTATTTTGTCTGTAAATATCGCAGAATCTATCTTGAAGCAAAAGCTTGAAAATAGCGAAGCTCAAAATGAGTTGGTTCAGAATTATTTAAACAAATCAAATCTTAACTAAGAATGCTTACATCTAAAGTAGCTAAAAGATACGCACAAGGTTTACTAGAATTCACAAACGAATCTGGGCAAACTGAAGCGGTTTTTTCTGAAATGAAAGATGTAGTGAAGCTGATGTCTGAATCTAAAGATTTGAACAAATTTTTCCTTACACCTTACATTGATGCTAATAAGAAAACTGAGATTGCGAACGAAATTTTTAAAAGCTTTTCGCCTGTAGCTCAGAATTTGATTAAACTTATCATCAAAAACGGAAGAGAAAACCAAATTAAAAATATTGCACAGCAGTATATCAATAAAGTTGAAGATATCAAAGGAGTTCAAAGAGTTACGATTACTACCGCAACACCACTTTCTCAGGAAAATATCGATCAAATCTTGAAATCTACTTCTTTAGTAACTGCGCAAAATAATGCAGATGTTGAAGTGAATGTAAAACCTGAAATCTTAGGTGGTTACATTTTAAGAGTAGGGGATCAGCAAGTTGATGCTTCTGTGAAATCAAAATTGAATAAGATTAAAAAAGACTTTCAGTTAAATTAAGAAAAAAACAACCATACAATGGCAGAAATAAATCCAGCAGAAGTATCTGCGATCTTAAAACAGCAATTGGCCAACTTCGATACTCAATCTAATGTTGAGGAAGTAGGTACAGTTCTTACCATCGGTGATGGTATTGCTCGTGTTTACGGGTTAGAAAATGTACAATACGGTGAGTTGGTAAAATTTGCTAGCGATGTAGAAGGTATCGTACTAAACCTTGAAGAAGACAACGTTGGTGTTGCTTTATTAGGTGAAAGTAAATTGGTAAGAGAAGGAGATACAGTAAAAAGAACAAACAGAATCTCTTCTATTAAAGTAGGAGAAGGTATGTTGGGTAGAGTAGTTGATACTCTAGGTAACCCAATCGATGGTAAAGGTCCTATCACAGGAGATTTATACGAAATGCCATTAGAAAGAAAAGCTCCGGGAGTTATTTACAGACAACCGGTAACTGAACCTTTACAAACAGGTATCGTTGCGATCGACTCTATGATCCCTGTAGGAAGAGGTCAGAGAGAGCTTATCATTGGTGACAGACAGACAGGTAAGACTACTGTTGCTATTGATACAATCATCAACCAAAAAGAATTTTTTGATGCTGGTCAGCCAGTATATTGTATATATGTTGCAATCGGACAAAAAGCTTCTACAGTAGCTCAGATTGTAAAAACATTATCAGATAAAGGTGCTTTAGCATATACAGTAATTGTTGCCGCTAATGCTTCAGATCCGGTTCCTATGCAGGTATATTCTGCAATGGCAGGAGCTTCTATCGGTGAGTTCTTCAGAGACTCAGGTAGACCAGCTTTGATCGTTTATGATGATTTATCTAAACAAGCAGTTGCTTACCGTGAGCTTTCTCTACTATTGAGAAGACCACCGGGACGTGAGGCTTATCCAGGAGACGTTTTCTATCTTCACTCAAGATTATTAGAAAGAGCTGCAAAAATCATTGCTGATGATAACATTGCAAGCCAGATGAATGACTTACCAGAGTCTCTAAGACCCCTTGTAAAGGGTGGTGGTTCATTAACGGCACTTCCGATTATCGAAACTCAGGCAGGTGACGTTTCTGCGTATATTCCAACAAACGTAATCTCTATTACAGACGGACAGATTTTCTTGGAATCTGACTTGTTCAACTCAGGGGTTCGTCCAGCAATTAACGTTGGTATTTCTGTATCTCGTGTTGGAGGTAATGCTCAGATTAAATCAATGAAAAAAGTTTCTGGTACTCTTAAATTAGACCAGGCTCAATATAAAGAATTGGAAGCGTTTGCTAAATTCGGTTCTGATCTTGATGCTTCTACTTTAGCAGTGATCTCTAAAGGAGAAAGAAACGTAGAGTTGTTGAAGCAGCCGGTTAACTCTCCACTTCCTGTTGATAGCCAAGTTGCTATGATCTATGCAGGTACAGAGAACCTAATGAGAAACGTTCCTATCAAGAAAGTAAAAGAATTCCAAATCGAATATATCGAATTCCTAAGATCTAAGCACCCAGAAACTATGGCTGCTCTTAAATCTGGAAAAATCGATAACGATATTACAGGTGTTCTTAAGCAAGTTGCTACAGATTTAGCTTCAAAATATAACTAAAAATTAGTTGATGGTTTTTGGTTGATAGTTGACAGAATTTTCTAAAACTAGCAACCAACAACCGACAACCAACAACTAACCCCATATGGCAAACTTAAAAGAAATACGAGGAAGAATCACTTCAATTTCATCTACGATGCAAATTACACGTGCTATGAAAATGGTTTCGGCAGCGAAACTAAAGAAAGCACAAGATGCCATCGTAATGTTGAGACCTTATTCTGAAAAACTTCAGGAGATTATTCAGAATGTAAATTCTAGCTCAGATCCTGATCAGGTTTCTATTTACGCTCAGAAAAGAGAAGTAAAAAAAGTACTATTTATTGCTGTAACTTCAAACAGAGGTTTAGCAGGTGCTTTCAACTCATCTGTTGTAAAAGAATTAAACCACCAGTTTCAGAACAATGCTCAGTACGAAATTGAAATTCTTACTATTGGTAAAAAAGTTTATGATGCTGTAAGAAAAAACCGTGCGGTGTTTTCAAATGAAAGTGCAATTTTTGATAATCTTACTTTCGATAAAGTAGCAAACATTACAGAAAGTGTAATGACAAGTTTTATTGAAGGTAAATTTGATGAAGTTTATGTTGTTTACAATAAATTTATCAACGCTGCAACTCAAGAAGTGATCACAGAGCAAGTTCTTCCGATCTCAATGGTTGAAACTGAGAAAGAAGAAGGACAAACAGAAACTGATTATATCTTTGAACCTAATAGAAATGAGATTTTGGATAATTTGATTCCTAAATCTATTAAAACTCAGGTTTTCAAAGCTGTTTTAGATTCTGTAGCTTCAGAACACGGTGCGAGAATGACGGCAATGCACAAAGCAACAGATAATGCAGAAGCCCTTAGAAATGATCTTAAGATTTTCTATAACAAAGCAAGACAAGCTGCAATTACCAACGAGATCCTAGAAATTGTTTCAGGAGCAGAAGCTTTGAAAAACTCGTAATAAAATATTCAAAAAATATGAAAGCATCGATATCTTCGGTGCTTTTTTTGTTAGTTTTATTTTATATATCTTTGCATAAATAATTATAATTTTTAAATGGATTCTGACATAGTCAGGCTTTTGCTAGCCTTGTTTCTTGTATTACTTAATGGCTTTTTCGTAGCCGCAGAATTTTCAATTGTTAAAGTTCGTTACTCTCAGATTCAGCTTAAAGCTGCCGATGGCGATTCTATGGCAAAACAGGCAGAGCATATTATCAAACATCTTGATGAATATCTTTCTGCAACACAGCTTGGTATTACTTTAGCATCACTTGCTTTAGGTTGGGTAGGTGAAAGTGCAATGCATCATGTTATTGATAATGCATTACATTCTTTAAATATAAATCTTGCAGAGTCTACGGTTACAACGATTTCATTGGTTCTTAGTTTTTTGATTATCACAGTAATGCATATTGTTTTTGGTGAGTTAATACCGAAATCAATTGCGATTAGAAAATCTGAAGCTACAACAATGGCAACTGCAGTTCCGTTGAGAGTTTTTTATACCGTTTTTAAACCATTCATTTGGTTGATGAATTTGATGTCTAATGGAGTTTTAAGATTAATGAAAATTCATCCGGCTTCTGAACAGGAAATTCACTCTACAGAAGAACTTCAGCTTTTGGTAAAACAATCAGCCGATAGTGGAGAAATTGAAGAAGAAAATTACGAAATCATCAAAAATGCATTTGATTTTACAGACCATTCTGCAAAACAAATCATGGTTCCGAGACAAAATATTACTTCTATTGATTTTTCAGATGACTTAAACGAAATTATAGACAAAATCATGGAAAGCGGATATTCCAGGATTCCTGTCTATGAAAATTCGATAGATAACATCATCGGTGTTTTTTACACCAAGGAAATTATCAGAGAATTTGTTAAAAGAAAAGGACAATTAAGTCATGATGATTTAAGAGAATTGATGCGTGAATCCTTCTTTGTGGTAGGAAGTAAAAAGATTTCAGATTTATTAAAAATCTTCCAGCAAAAAAAGCAACATTTAGCCATTGTAATCGACGAATTTGGTGGAACTGAAGGAATTATCACTCTTGAAGATATTTTGGAAGAATTGGTAGGAGAAATTCAGGATGAAGAGGATGATGAAGAAAAACTGGTTGATAAAATTGCTGAGAATACCTATTGGGTAAAAGCAACGCAGCCTTTGGAGGAGATTAACGAATCTTTGCCTAAAAAACTGACTCTTCCTGAAGAAAGTGAGTACAATACTTTAGCAGGATTTATTTTGCATGCTTTGGAAGATATTCCGGAAGAAAATCAAGAGTTTGATTTGGAAAATTATCATTTCAAGATCTTGAAAATGAATAATAAGAGCGTTGAAATGGTTGAGTTGCAATATATTGAGCCCAACATAGTAGACGATATATTAGATAAATTAGACGTTTAAATATAAAATAATGATTTTTTATAACAGCATAAAAGATTATGAAGATCCAAAACGACAGTACGAAGAAGAAGTATTGGTTTTGGATGATACGGATGAAGTGTACAAACTGATTCTGCATAATGACGATATTCATACTTTTGACGATGTGATTGAAGCATTGATCCAAATTTGCAAACATGACCCAATACAGGCAGAGCAATGCACGATGTTGGTTCATTACAAAGGCAAATGCACCGTAAAAACTGGTTCAATGGATCTTTTGAAACCGATGCATGAAAAATTAATAGCAAGAAGCTTAACAAGCGAAATCGTATAATACAAACTCCGGCAATCGTCGGAGTTTTTTTTTGAATCTAAACTAAGCTCTAAATTCTAATTTCTAACATCTCATTTCATCTAAAATACTATCTTTGTAAAAACTCTAAAGAAATAAATAGAATGCTTGTAATAGGAATTGCCGGAGGTACAGGATCGGGCAAAACTACCGTTGTTGATAAAATTATTCAACAGCTTGATATTGAAGGAATGAATATTCTTTCTCAGGATAATTATTATAATGATAATCATAATCTTACGCTTACAGAAAGAGAAGCTTTAAACTACGATCATCCAAAATCTATCGATTTTGATTTACTCCTTCAGCATGTAAAAGCGTTGAAAAATAATGAAGCCATAGAGCAGCCTATTTACAGCTTTGTAACGCACGGAAGAACTGGAGATCATATTACAGTAGAACCAAAAAATGTTTTGGTCGTTGAAGGAATCCTGGTTTTAACCAACAAAGAATTATTGAAAGAATTTGATCTTAAAGTTTTCGTTCATGCAGATTCAGACGAGAGACTTATAAGGAGAATTAAAAGAGATACGCAGGAAAGAGGACGAGATTTGAATGAGGTTTTACACCGCTACCAGTCTACCTTGAAGCCTATGCACCAGGAATTTATCGAACCTTCAAAAAACGAAGCCGATTTGATTATTCCCAATATGAGACAGAATTCTGTCGCGATTGATTTTTTAACAACGGTTATTAAAAACTCATTAAGAAAACACTAAAATGGCAGAGAAAGAGCTTATTAAAGACATCAAACCAAGATCAGAAACCTTTAAATTTTTTCAGAATTATGTTTTAAACAAATATATTCTGACAATTTTCTTGTTTTTGGTGTGGATGATTTTCTTTGATCAAACTTCTTTCCTGGTTATCCATGAACTTAATGGCGAAATCAATAAATATGAAGAACAGCTCGATTATTACAAATCAGAATACGAAAAGAATGATAAATTCTACAAAAAACTGATGAATAATAAATCTGAAAAAGAAAAATACGCCAGAGAGAATTACTTTATGAAAAAGCCTAACGAAGAAATCTTTATCCTCGTTGTAGATAGCGCAAATATTGCTAAAAAATAAACTTTAACGTGAACTGTGAATTGTCAATTAGCTTCGCTGTCAATTTAAAATAAATATGCGGATTACGATTGCTCATTATCCATTACCTATTACTCATCATTTATGTCAAATACCGAAACCTTCTCAAACTGGGAAAATCTTGTTAAAAAACAACTTAAAACGGAAGATATCTACACCATTCTGAAAAAAGAAAATCTAGAAGGAATTGATATAAAACCTTTTTATAATTCTGTTGAAAAACCAATGGTAAGCCTTCCAAAAATAGAAGAAAGCACTCATTTGGTTGCCACTTACCACGAAAGTTTAGAAGATGATGTTTTTGCATTTCTATTAAATGAAAATGTAGAAAACCTTGTAGGGAAAACGGTTTTTATCAATAATAGAGATCTAGCAGAACACATCAGTCCACAAGATGAAGATCAATATTTTTCTTTAATCGATGTTTTTGATGAGAAAAATGCTGAGATCAATGATCAGTTGGTAAAAGAGCTTTTAGCAAAAGATTTTAAAAGAAATATTTGTGTAGACATTTCTCTTCACCAAAACGCAGGAGCAGCCATTTACCAGCAATTGGGGATTGCTTTGGCAAAAACAAAAGAATTAATTGAAGTTTACGGAGCTGAGATTATCAATAAATTGATCTTCAGAATCGCAGTTGGAGGAAACTATTTCTTTGAAATGGCTAAAGTGCGTGCTTTTAAAATGGTATTCAATCAACTGTCGAAAGAATATGATCTAAACGAGATACCCTATATTTTTGCTGAAACTTCATTGAGAAATAAATCTATTTCGGATAGTGAAAATAATTTAATTCGTTCTACTTTAGAATTGGCTTCTGCCATGATCGGTGGAGCTGATGCCGTTTACAGTACCAATTATTTGGTTGAAAAAAGTACAGATAATTCAGAAGAAATTTCCTTTAAACAACAGATCGTTTTAGCTTACGAAAGTATCATTAATGTCTTTGAGGACGCCTCAAATGGAAGTTATTACATTGAAGATATCACTAATCAAATCGCGGAGAAATCTTGGGCATTCTTTGTTGAAATTGAAGAAAAGGGAGGTTATTTGGAACTTTTAAAACAAGGAATTATCCAGAAAAACATCTACGATCATGCTGTTGAAGAACAAAAGTGGGTGGAAGAAGGTAAAATAAAACTGATCGGCGTTAATTTGTACCCCAAATTAGAACTAAAAAGATCTATTAAGGAATTATATCATCCAAATGAATTGAAAGCCGTTCGTTGGGCTGAAATGTTTGAGTAAAAATCTCCCACAAATCGCACGGATTTTCACAGATTTGTTTTAGAAATTAAAGTTTACTACATTTAAATATAAAACAAACTATAATGAATGAAAATGAAATAAGCTTCAATATCCGAAAATCGATTTTTGATGTTTATAATGAACTTGGGCCAGGGTTATTGGAGAAAGTTTATGAGAAAATTCTTGCTTATGATTTGCAAAATAAAGGTCTTAAAGTTCAAACTCAGGTTTCAATTCCAATAAAATATAAAGGTTTATTTATTGACTCGAGCTTTATTGCGGACATTATAGTTGAAGAAAAAGTTATCATTGAAATTAAATCTATAAGCGAAATCAGCAATGTTCATCACAAACAGTTGTTAACCTATTTAAAGCTAACTGGTTTAAAACTTGGGATTTTAGTGAATTTTAATACTGATTATATTGATAAAAGTATTTTCAGAAAAATAAATGGAAGTTTAGATTGAATCTTTTTCCATCTATCTATATGAGTTTTCGTAAATAATTATTTGATTTAGTAAGTGTTTTTTTAAACATAAACATTTGTGAAAATCAGTGAAATCTGTGGGATGAAAAATTTTACTTAATTTTAAAAAAAATATTCGTGCATTCGTGGCATTCAAACAAAGAAATTCAAAAATACATCAATGCAAATCTTAACGCAGATTTGCATTCTTTGTTATTAAAAAAATCACCGTTTCCTGAAGTTTCAATGCAGGAGATCGTTCAACAGATCAAAGGAAAACAGGTTGCTCAGAAAAAATTTCCTTTTCTTTTAAAAGACGGAATTGTTTTTCCTCCACAGCTTAATCTAGAGCAATCTTCTTCTGAAAAAACAGCCGTTTATAAATCAGAAATTTTAAAAGGAAAGAAATTTATTGATCTCACGAGTGGTTTTGGGATTGATGCGTATTATTTATCTAAAAATTTTGATGCAATTACTTTAGTTGAACAAAATACAGAACTTTTAGAAATAGTAAAAAATAACTGGGAAGTTTTAAACAAAAAAGCTCAATTTATCAATCAAAAATTAGAAGATTTTCTGACTGAAAATAAGGAAGATTTTGATGTCATTTACCTCGACCCGGCAAGAAGAGATCAACACAAAAATAAAGTCTTTCTTCTTGAAGATCTTTCACCAAATATTCTAGAAATACAAGATAATTTACTCTCTATTTCTGAAGAGGTCATTATAAAACTGTCGCCTTTAATTGATCTAAAGTATTTGATCTCAGTCTTAAAGAACTTTTCTAAAATAGAAATTATTGCCGTTAGAAATGATGTAAAAGAGGTCGTTATTTTTCTTTCCAAGAATTATTCAGGAAATATTATTTGCAATTGTGTGAATCTTGAAAGTGATGAGAAAAGTTTTAGTTTTAATATTAATTCAGAAAAGAATGCTTTTGCCGAATATTCAGAGCCTCAAAGATTTATTTATATTCCAAATAATACGATTCTCAAAGCTGGGATTTTTAATCTGATCTCAAGCCATTTTAAACTTAAAAAACTACATCCGAATACCCATTTATACACTTCTGAGCTTAGAATAGAAGATTTTCCGGGAAGGATCTTAGAAATGGAAGTGGTTGACTCAAAACAGATCAAAAAGAAAGAACAGTTTAATTTGATCTCAAAAAATTATCCTTTAAAACCGGAAGAAATAAAGAAAAAATATCAGCTAAAAGATGGCGGAAATCAGTATCTTATTTTTACACAATCCAAAAAAGGTAAAATAATATTAAAATCAGTCTAAAAATGTTGCCGAAAAATGCAATATTTCTTACTTTTGGGCAATTAAAATTTATGGAATTGAATTTGAAAAAACAATTCCGCTCGGTTTATAAAAAATAAAAATCTGCATATGAAAAAATTAGTTCTATGTTTAGCTCTTGCAACGGTAGCGGTAAGCTGTAAAAAAATCCAGGCTGGAGGAAATAAGAATATCATCAAATTGGAAGAAGGTACAGAAAGATACTCTGATGATCATCAAGGTGGGGCAGAGGCTCATGGAAATGCTCACGAAGCGACGACTACTGCTCATGCAGAACCAGCTAAAGACGCTCACGGAACTGAAGCTCCAAAAACAGATTCTACCGCTGTAAAGCATGAAGAAACTGCTAAAGCAGCTCACTAATTCTCTGAAAATAAAATACAAGAATCCTGCTTTTTGCAGGATTTTTTGTTTGATATAACTTTGGGAAGAATACTCAAATTATGATTTTTTAACTTGTAAAGGTGTGTAAATAAATAGGACACGTATATTTTGGGTGAAAAATATACATGCATTCGTGGCAAAAATAAATAGTAACCAAGTCCTACAATTCAATATGCTTTTTACAAAAAAGCAATACTGCTAAATAAATAGCATCTTTTGTTTGCCTTGCCGATTCAAAATTTTTAATTTTAACAAAATTTAATTTACAATGCAAGAAACATTAAATTACATCAATGAAAACAAACAACGTTTCGTTGATGAATTGTTTGAGTTACTTAGAATTCCTTCTATTTCTGCTGACCCGGCTTACAGCAATGACGTTTTAAAATGCGCTGAAGTTTGTGCAGAATATCTTAAAAATGCAGGAGCAGACCATGTTGAAGTTTGCACTACAAAAGGATATCCTATCGTTTTTGGTGAAAAGCTAATTGACGCAAACCTTCCGACGGTTTTGGTGTATGGTCATTATGATGTGCAGCCAGCCGATCCTTTAGAACTATGGAAAAAGCCGCCTTTTGAGCCTTATATTGAGAAAACTGATCTTCATCCTGAAGGAGCGATCTTCGCAAGAGGTTCTGCAGACGATAAAGGACAGTTCTTTATGCAGGTGAAAGCGTTTGAAGCGATGATGAAGACCAATTCTCTGCCTTGTAATGTGAAATTTATTTTAGAAGGTGAGGAAGAAGTAGGTTCTGTAAGCTTGGGTGACTGGGTAAATGAGAATAAAGAAAAACTTTCTTGTGATTGTATCCTGATCTCAGATACACATATTTATAGCAACGAGCAACCAACTGTTACAACAGGTTTAAGAGGTTTAAGCTATGTAGAAGTAGAAGTGGAGGGACCAAACAGAGACTTGCATTCAGGGCTTTACGGTGGTGCAGTTCCGAATCCTATTCATGTGCTTTCAAGAATGATTGCTAAATTAATTGACGATGACGGGCAAATCACAATTGATGGTTTTTATGACAATGTAGAAACTGTTTCTGATGAAGAAAGAGCTGAAATGAATAAGTTGAAAGATAATCCTGCAGAATTTAAAAAATCTATTGGTTTAAATGATGTGGAGGGCGAAAAAGGATATACAACTTTAGAGAGAACTTCAATCCGTCCAACTTTAGATTGCAACGGAATTTGGGGTGGTTATACAGGTGAAGGTGCTAAAACGGTAATTCCATCTAAAGCTTCAGCTAAAATTTCAATGCGTTTGGTTCCTTACCAAACTCCTGAAGAAATTACAGAAAAGTTTACAAAATATTTCGAGAAAATAGCTCCGGCCAATGTAAGAGTAAAAGTTACTCCACACCACGGAGGAATGCCTTATGTTTTACCAACCGATACCAAAGAATATTTGGCAGCTAAAAATGCAATGCAAACAGCTTTTGGAAAAGAAGTTCTTCCTTACAGAGGTGGAGGAAGTATTCCAATTACCTCAATGTTTGAGCAGGTTTTGGGAGCTAAATCTGTATTGATGGGATTCGGCTTAGATTCTGATGCAATCCATTCGCCAAACGAGCATTATGGCTTATTTAATTTCTACAAAGGAATTGAGAGTATCCCAATGTTTTTTGAGAATTATTCGAAGTCTTAAAAAGTGAAATAATTTATTAAAAATACTCCTTGAGAAGCTTTTCTTGAGGAGTATTTTATTAAATATATTGTCATGAATGTGTGAGTTTTCCATATATTTGCGAAAAAATAACCAAAAATTAAGTTTATGAAGAAAGTTTTATTTTCTATGCTGGTAGGAGTTTCTCAATTGGCGTTTTCTCAACAGTTGATTTCTTTTGAAACGAGTGAAGGCTATACAACCGGAAATATTGATACGCAGCAAGGGTGGAGAACTACTGCTACAGGATTGAGTTCACCTAATGTAGCTGGTCAAACAGTCTCTACAGAACAATTCGTGGATGGAGGAAAATCATTAAAAATAACAAATGAGGCAGCTTTTCCAGCGCAAAACAGTCCTGTTGTAGGAGCTTTTAAACCAATTGGCTCATCTCTGGCATACAATAATTTTACTATTTCATTTGATATTCGAATTACAGAGAAAGCGTCTACTGCTTCACAGTATGAATTCCAGACAATAGGAAATGGCACAGCAGGAAGAGTTTATATAATTAGATTGAGATTTAATAAAACAGGAGAGATTGTAGCTGCACAAACGACTGGTACATCATCTACATTTGCGACTACCACCGGAACATGGAATGCTGATACTTGGTATCGTGTGAAAATTGTTGGTACCGCTACAGGACTTACATATTATTTAAATGGCTCTCAAATTTATACAGGTAATTTCTTCCAGAATTATAATTTTGATGAGATGGCTTTTGTACATGATAACAATTCTGGAAGCGGCTATATTGATAAAATTGCAATTAATAATGAAGGAGGTGTATTATCTACAAAAGATGATGTGAAAATTATAAAAAACATGTTATCAATTTTCCCTAATCCAACTTCAGATATCTTAAACATCAAAACAGATTCTAAAATCAATACCGTTTCTGTTGTAGATTTTACAGGCAGAAAAGTAAATGTAAAATTAGAAGATGATAAAATTAATGTTAGAAGTCTTCCTGCAGGAATTTACTTAATCAATGTTGAAACAAAAGATGGTATCTCTACAGAGAAATTCATAAAAAAATAAATTTCTGACTTTGCGGTAGAACGTTTTTTGATTCTAAACATTACATATCGTTTAATCTCTATAAAGGAATTAAGAGTCTCCCAATGTTTTTTTGAGAATTATTCGAAGTCTCAAAAAGTGAATTAATTTATTAAATAATAATTCTTGAGAAATTTTTCTTAAGAATTATTCATTTTATGTTGATATTTTGTTGCCGGGGTGAGGTATTTTTTATAATTTAGCGCATAACGAAAATTAATATATTATGAAGAAAATTTATTATTTAGGATCATTATTATTAGGATTATTAATAAATGGTCAATTTACTCAAACACCAACAGGTACTAATGGTATTGTATCAAATGTGCTTTCATCAGGGAGTTTTGTTTTATGCGCTGATGATTTTACCGTTTCGCAAGCTACAACAGTATCAAGCATTAGTGTTACTGGTTTTCAAAATGCTGGAACACTTGAAACAGGGATTTCCACAGGACTAATTCTTTATATTTATACTGATGCTAGTGGAGTTCCTGCTAGTAATCCAACAGTTACCAGTTATGTACCAGTTGCTAAAATTGATATAAGTAGTACATCACCTGCCTATAATTTAGTGAAAACTGACACCAGTACATATACTTTTAATATTAATGTTGCTTCAGCAATTCCTACAGCTGTTACATTGCAACCGGGAGTTACTTATTGGTTGGCTTTTGCACCTAAAACCAATCTTACAGCATATACTGCTACAACAAGATTTAATTGGTTTACTGCAACAACAGCATCAGGAAATCCTGCAAAACTTATTGATCCGGGAAATGCATTTGGCGCTAATGCAACAAATTGGACTAACGTTTCCACCTTAACTGCAGACCCAACTTTTAATAGTTTAGCATTCTCAATTGTTGGAACGACTACCTTAGGGACAACAGAAGAAGTCTTCAATTCTAATAAGTTACGAATATCGCCTAATCCGACTACGGATGTTCTAAACATCAAAACAGACTCTAAAATCAATTCAGTTTCTGTTGTAGATATTACAGGTAAAAAAGCAAATGTGAAACTAGATGGTAACAAAGTTGATGTGAGAAGTCTTCCCGCAGGAACTTATCTAATCAATGTTGAAACTAAAGATGGTATTTCTACAGAGAAATTCATCAAAAAATAAATTACTGATCAATCTCAGTATATTAAAAACGCTCCAATTGGGGCGTTTTTGTTGTTTTAGAATTAAAAAAAATCTAATAAAGGTAAATAACTCTTACTGATGAGAGAATATCGTATTTTTTGAAAAGGAATTTTCAAAAGACAATTCTAGAAAATAATACCAATAAAGAAGAACATTGTATAGGATTATTTGAATTTGTTTAAAGTTAATTTGTTTGTTAAATAGTAGCTTTTTAAGAGTTTTTAGTTGTGATTTATTTATTTAATGTTTGTTTTTCTTGGTATGTTGATAATTTTTATTTAACTTTAGCAATAACTTAGAATGAAAATATTATGAAGAAAATTTTACTATTAAATGCCCTTATGGCGCTCGGATCATTGAATGCACAGACTACAATTTTTGAAGATAGTTTTGAAACATATGCAGATTTTGCATATACTACAGGAACAGTAGGAGGGTGGACATTAACAGATTTGGATTTAAAAAATTCATATGTACTTAATGGGTCAACATTTCCAAATCAAGCAACTCCAAAATCATTCATAGTCTTTAATAGAGCAGGTATTGTTCCTGCGACAACTTCCACACAAACTCAAGCAAGAACAGGAAATAAGTCAATGGCTTGCTTTAATGTAAGTGTGGTTCCTTTCTTGAATAATGATTGGTTGATAAGTCCACAAATGACTTTAGGCAGTACAGGTAATAATGTTAGTTTTTGGGCAAAACCTCTGAATGCACTATATGGTTTAGAGAAATTTAATATATTGGTATCTACAACTAATACTACAACAACAAGCTTTACTCAAATTAATCCTACGACAATTGTTACTCCGTCGGCAAATGAATGGGCTCAATACACTTTTAATCTGGATGCTTATGCGGGGCAATCAGTACGTATTGCTATTCAATGCGTTTCTGATGATCAATTTGCATTATTTGTAGATGATTTTAAAGTTACAACTACAGGTACGGTATTGGGAACAAGTGATATTTCTAAGGCTTCGAAATCATTAGTAGCAATTTATCCAAACCCTACAGTAGATTTTATATCAGTAAAATCGGATTCTAAAATAAATAAGGTGGAAGTATTTGATATTACAGGTAAAAAAGTAAATGCAAAACTAGATGATAACAAAGTTGATGTGAGAAGTCTTCCTGCAGGAACTTACCTAATCAATGTTGAAACGAAAGATGGTATTTCTACTGAAAAATTCATCAAAAAATAAATTACTGACCAATCTCAGTATATTAAAAACGCTCCATTTGGGGCGTTTTTGTTATTTTAGGGTTTTAAAATTTAATCAATGATAGAAAATAAAGTAGCTTATATTACAGGAGGAACAAAAGGTGTAGGATATGGAATTGCTAAAATATTGCTTGAAAATGGTGTTTCAGTTGCATTTTCGGGAAGAAAAAAGGAAGATGTCAAGAAAATAGAGAATGAATTAAAACAATATTCTCAAAATGTTCTGGGATTGGTTTCTGATGTTAAAAATTTAGATAGTGAATTTAATGCAGTTAAAAACACTATAGAAAAGTTCGGAAGATTAGATTTTGTAATTGCAAATGCAGGATTGGGAATTTTCAAACCGGTTGATGAGCTAAGTTCTGAAGAATGGAATGAGATGATTGATACCAACTTAACCGGAGTTTTCCATACTTTAAAAGCTTCAGTTGAAGAATTAAAGAAAACTGAAGGATATTATATTACGATTTCAAGTTTGGCGGGAGCTAATTTCTTTGAAAACGGAACGGGTTACAACGCTTCTAAATTTGGTGTAGTAGGCTTTACTCAGGCTGCAATGATCGATTTAAGGAAGTATAATATTAAATCTAGCGTAATCATGCCGGGCTCGGTTGCGACAAATTTTAATGGAAATATTCCTTCAGAAAAAGATGCCTGGAAAATTCAGCCGGATGATATGGGAAATTTAATATTGGATATTTTAAGAATGAATCCAAGAGTTTTACCTAGCAAGATTGAGTTTAGAGCAACAAAACCAAAGTCTTAGAAACTTATAATGCGCTGAATAATAATTAAATAAGTATTATGCATGCATAATATATTTTTTATTTATATTTACAAAACTTAACAAACAAAAATAGCTTCCAAAAATTTTCCAATTTAAAGAGGCTAAAAAGAAAACAAATAGACTAGATATGGAGCTGTAAGGCTGCATATGTCACATGAAAATAATTAAAACAACATATGAAATCGCCATGATTTGCAAGCGTTCTTAGCAATAAAAATAGGCGATAACATATGGCAATTAAAAACAATAAAATCTACATATGAAAATATTAGTTTGCATCAGTAGTGTTCCGGATACTACTTCAAAGATTAATTTTACAGCAGACAAATCTGCATTCGACAAAAACGGAATTCAGTGGGTAATCAATCCGTTAGACGAATTCGCATTAACAAAAGCAATCAAATTACAAGAATCTCAAGGAGCAACAGTTACGGTTTTAAACGTAGGAGATGCTACAACTGAGCCAGTAATAAGAAAAGCTTTGGCAATTGGTGCAAATGACGGAGTAAGAGTAAATCTTGACCCGAAAGACAGTTATTCTACAGCGAAAGAAATTGCTTCTGTAGCTCAGAATGGAGGATATGATTTAATTCTTTGTGGTAAAGAATCGATTGATTACAACGGTGGTTCTGTTCCGGGAATGGTTGCTCAGTTGTTGAATCAGCCTTTCGTAAACGCTTCTGTTGGTTTAGATGTGAACGGAGCTGAAGCAACTGCAGTAAGAGAAATTGAAGGTGGCAAAGAAACTATTTCTGTGAAATTACCTGCTGTAATCGCTGGTCAAAAAGGATTGGTTGACGAAAAAGATTTGATTATTCCAAACATGAGAGGAATTATGTCTGCAAGAACAAAACCTTTGCAGGTTGTAGAGCCTACTTCTTCTGAAGTAAAGGTTCAGGGAGTTTCTTACGACTCTGTTCCGGCAAGAGCAGCTGTTAAAATCGTTTCTCCAGACAATTTAGATGAGTTGGTAAGACTTCTTCACGAGGAAGCTAAAGTAATCTAATATTAAGATTGAGGCTGAGTTTGAGGTTTTTAATCTTAGCCTAAACCTAAACCTTTAATTTAAAAATTTTAAAATCATGGCAGTATTCGTATACGCAGAAAATATAAACGGTGTTTACAAGAAAGCAGCTTTTGAAGCAGTTTCTTATGCTAAAGCAGTGGCAGACCAGGCGGGTGATACCGTTACGGCTATCTCTATAAACCCAACAGATTCTTCAGATTTATTGTATAAATATGGAGCAACAAACGTAATCAATATCAAAGACGAAGGTCTTAAAAATTTCTCAGCAAAAGCTTATGCACAAGCGGTAAGTGAAGTTGTAGACGGAAATATCCTTGTTTTTCCTCACACAACAGATGCTTCTTCTGTAGCGCCAATGTTGGCTGTAATGAAGAATTATTCTTTAATTACCAATGTATTGGAAGCTCCGGAAAGCCAATCTCCGTTTCAGGTGAAAAGAAAAGCGTTCTCAGGAAAAGGTTTCATGCATGCAAAAGCTGAAGGTGCAGGAGTTATCTTAACGGTTTCTCAAAACGCTTTCGGTGTTAAAGAAAATGCAGTTTCTGGTTCTGAAGAGGTGAAAAATCTTTCTGTTGCTAATGAAGATACTAAAGTAATCTCTCACGAGCAAAGTTCAGGAAAACTAGACCTTAAAGAAGCTGAAGTAGTAGTTTCTGCAGGTAGAGGATTGAAAGGTCCTGAAAACTGGGGAATGGTAGAAGATTTAGCAAATGTTTTAGGTGCTGCAACAGCATGTTCAAAGCCGGTTTCAGACATCGGATGGAGACCTCATACAGAGCACGTTGGTCAAACAGGTAAAGCAATTGCACCTAATCTTTATATTGCAATTGGTATTTCTGGAGCGATTCAGCACTTGGCTGGAGTAAACTCTTCTAAAACAATTGTTGTAATCAACAGTGATGCTGAAGCTCCGTTCTTCAAATCAGCTGATTATGGTGTTGTAGGAGATGCTTTCCAGATTATTCCTGCATTAACTGAGAAAATTAAAGCACTTAAAGGATAGAAAAGTTAATAGTGAATGGTCAATTCGCTTTGCTTGTCAATTTTAAAAATTCACTTGCACAGCAATATTGACTTATAAAATAAAATTCACTATTCACTCATTACAATTCAAATAATTACAATAAAAGCTCGGCTTCCGGGCTTTTATTTTTGTCTAAAAAGTAAAACCTACAATAAAAAATTAATTTATATTTGTAGTCATGGATTATAAACAGCTAGTCATACGCGGAATATCGTACAGCCAGACCCAGTCTGGGGCTTACGCATTACTATTGGAACATGAAGAAACAAACATTAAATTGCCCGTGGTTATTGGCAATTTTGAAGCGCAATCCATTTCTTTAGGTCTGGAAAAAGACATTCATCCACCGCGTCCGCTTACACACGATTTATTTACAAAGTTTATTATTTCTACCCATTATAAATTGGTTTCTGTAATCATTTATCAGATTGTAGACGGCGTTTTCTTTTCAAATATCAATTTTAAAAATTCTGAAACCGACGAAGACCTTATTTTGGATGCAAGAACTTCAGATGCCGTTGCAATGGCAGTAAGATTTGATGCTCCAATTTACACCACACAACAGGTTTTAAACGAAGCCGGAATTTTATTAGAACTAGAAGAAGTAGCTAAAGAAGATGAAACTTTTTCTGAGACTATTGAAGTCGAAGACGGCTTGACCTCTGCTTCAATGGAAGAATTGCAGAAATTGTTGGATGAAGCCGTAAAAGAAGAAGATTTTGATACCGCTCTTGAAATTCAGGAGGAAATCAAAAGGCGAAAAAAGAAAATAGATTAAAGAGATATTTACAATTAAAAAATGAATTTAAAATTACGATTGACCATCCTGAGCTTTCTACAGTTTTTTGTTTGGGGAGCTTGGCTTATTACGATGGCAAATTTTTGGTTCGGTACAAAACAGTGGGACGGAACGCAGTTTGGAGCTGTTTTCGGAACCATGGGAATCGCTTCGATTTTCATGCCGACGATCACTGGAATTATTGCTGACCGATGGATAAATGCCGAAAAGATTTTTTCTGCCTTACAGATTCTTTACGGAATCACCCTTTTTATTTTACCACATAGTACAGATCCCAACTCATTCTTTTCAGTAATGTTGGTAGCAATGTGTTTCTATATGCCTACAATTGCTTTAGCAAACTCTATTTCTTATACAGTTTTAAAGAACAGCAATTTAGATGTTGTAAAAGATTTTCCACCGATTCGTGTTTGGGGCACAATTGGTTTTATTGTGGCAATGTGGGTGACTAATCTTACAGGAAATAAAGCAACAGAAGGCCAGTTTTATATTGGAGGAGTTGCGGCAATTATTCTTGGAATTTATGCTTTAACATTACCAAAATGCCCGCCTCAGAAGCTTATCGACAAAGATGCACCTCTATCAGAACAACTTGGATTGAATGCTTTTAAGCTTTTCAAAAACTATAAAACAGCATTGTTTTTCTTATTCTCAATGCTTTTAGGAGCAGCTTTACAGTTGACAAACGCTTATGGAGATGTATTTTTGAGTGAGTTTTCACACTTTCCGAAGTATGCTGATTCTTTTGTAGTACAGAGGTCAACCATAATTATGTCGATTTCTCAGGTTTCAGAGACGTTGTTTATTTTGGCAATTCCGTTTTTCTTGAAGAGATTCGGTATCAAGCGAGTAATGCTTTTTTCAATGTTTGCCTGGGTTCTAAGATTCGGATTCTTTGCTTATGGAGTTCCAGAGGGATATGGTTTAGGTTTGATTATCATGTCATGTATTGTCTACGGAATGGCGTTCGATTTCTTTAATATTTCAGGTTCTCTTTTTGTTGAGACCACTACAGATAAAAAGATTCGTTCTTCGGCGCAAGGTTTGTTTATGATGATGACCAACGGTTTTGGAGCTCTTTTTGGAAGTTATGCTGCAGGTTGGGCAATAGATAAATTCTTTACTCATAAATTTACTACCGTTACAGAATTGTCTACTTATCTTCAGACAACACCAGATAATCAGACGTTTTTAGATATTCTTAAAAATAGTTTTCATGCGGCAGTTAATGCTGATGGAACTTTATCAACAGCAGTAATGATGAAAGATTGGCAGAATATCTGGCTTTCTTTTGCTGCTTATTCATTCGTTTTGGCTATATTTTTCTGGATTTTATTTAAACATAAACATGATCCTAAAGCGGTTGCCAATATTAATCATTAATTGAACTAATATTTAAATATAAAATTGCACTTTTGAAAAAAAGTGCAATTTTTTTTATTTTTAGGCAACCATTTTCAAATTGCACCGTCTTATAGATAGAAACTAGTAAATGAAGCATTTAGAAGAGAATTTTAAACTTGCAAAAAAACAAGATCGGAGAGCCCAGAAAGAGCTTTACGATTTGTTTTCAGCTAAAATGTTGGCGGTTGCGAATTCTTACACGAATAATATTCATGATGCAGAAGATATTTTATTGAATGCTTTTCTGAAATGTTTCAATAAGATCAATGATTGTAATGACTGGAAAAGCTTTCCGTTTTGGCTGAGGAAAATTGTCGTCAACGATTCTATAAGTTTTGTCAGGAAAAACAAAAATATTCTATACGCAGATATTGAAATTGCAGATGATTATCCTGAAGAAGAATTGGAGGAGAATCTAAATAAAATCAATATTGAAGAAATTTTTTCTAAAATACCGACGGGTTATCGATTGATTTTTAATCTCTACGTTTTTGAAGATAAAAAGCATCAGGAAATCGCTGAAATTCTGAATATTTCTGAAGGAACAAGTAAAAGTCAGCTCAGCAAAGCCAAAAAATGGATTGCTGATTATTTAAAAGCAAAAGAAAATGGACAAAAACATACGGAAACAGTTAAAAACTGACTACGAAAACCTCGAAATAAAGCCTTCTAAGAATCTTTGGGAACAAATTGAACTTGGGTTAGATAATGATTCTGAAACGGTGCAAAAGCCCTCGTTTCAATGGTGGAAATATGCCGCAGTAATTGTTCTTTTACTATCATTTGGAACTTTGTTTTATTACAATTCTAATCAGTTTTCTGGTTCCAAAGAAACAATTGTATCCCAAGAAACTCCGTATAATAGACCAAAGGCAAAGAAAACTGTTGAATCTATTATTCCAACTGAGAATGTAGAAAATTTGGTTTCTTCCGAAATTATTATAAAAAATAATCAAAAGATTTTTGGTTCAGAGAAATTAACTGTAGAATCAAGGCTTCCTGAAACTTTAGCAGTAACTGAAAAAGAAAATAAAGTAATCGAAGTTCCATCTGTTTTAGCTGAGAAATTTGAAACACCTGTTATGAAACCCGTAATTGCCGAAAGAAAAAAAGCTTCTTACATTAATGCTGAAGATTTACTTTTAGGTAGAGAATTAGATAAAACGAGAGTTGAAATAAAAAATCACCGCCAGTTTGGTGTACTTGATGCTTCAAAATTAAAATTTAAACGTCCGAGTTCTTTACAAGTGTTTGGAGTTCATGTTTTTGCTGATTCTATCGTTTCGAAATAATCAAAATTAAAATGTCTGTATAAGTACCTGTTTACAAGTAAATGGCAGTACAATTATGTCTAAAAATAATCATCATATGAAAACAAAAATTACATTATTTTCCACACTTCTAATCTCTACATTGGCGTTTGGTCAGAATGATAAGAACATCCATTCTGAAATGAATACCTATACCAAAAAAATCGATAGCATCATTCTTTCAGAAAAAGTAAAAATGAATATTGAGTTAGATAAACTTGATAAAAACTTTAAAGGAAAATCCTCAACAGAAGAAATACAAAAACAGAAAACTGAAATAGCTGAAAGATATCAAAACATTCTTAATGAAAAGATTGAAAATGAAAAAGGCAATTTGGAAAATTCTACTAAAGAAATGGTGAGAAACATCGTCTTAAATCCTGATAAACGCTACAGTCTCACAATCGACCCCCAAAGTGGATTATTGGGTATTTTTAATAATAAACGAGTAAAATTACCGAAAGATTATTTGCATTCTATAAAACTTACCGCAAGTTTTGTATCTCCATCACTTACTTCTGGGGATAAGCCATTTGGTTTTTATAATAAAAATTCTGATGTGAAGCGTACCAGTAATAATTTGTCGGTCTATACCTATTTAAGATATGAAAATCAATTAGGGAAGTTTACAAGTCCAGTTTTTTATCGTACGGGTTTGGGATTGCGCGTCGATTATTTTACTCCAGAGAACAATAAAGTATTTGCTCAGGATGGAAAAAATTTATTTCTGCAGGATTTTGCCAAAGGTCATTTGAAAAAAACGTTGATTTACAATTCATACATTACGATTCCTTTAGAGTTAAGATGGGTTTTGAATCCAAAATATATAGATTATGAAGGGGTGAAATATATTGATAGCAGAAAAACACAGTTTTATGTGACTGGTGGATTTTATGGTGGTATAAAAACGGGAAGTACAATCTATAACAAATATTCTACAGATTACACAAAAAAAATAGTGGAGAAAGAGAGGGTAATGGTTGGTGTAAATAACGTCATTGCTGGGGCGAGAATTGGAATTGGATATGGAGGAGTTGCATTATTCATTCAGAAAGATTTTACTCCAACTTTTAATAATGATGCATTGATTACAAGCAAATATGGTCTTCAGATTGGATTGGAATTGTTGAGTGTTAATTTTTAAATATCTATCAAAATTAAATTAGTATTAAATAATTGATAAATTTTACGCAATAATTTTATCTAAATAGTATTATCATTCTTAAATAAATGATTTTAAAACATACTTACAAAAAGTATGTTTTTTTTTGTATTTTGGCATTCTAAGATTCATTTAAAATTGTAAAATAAAGTAATGAAAAATTTACAGCTTTTAGGATTACTTTTGGTCGTGGTGGGCAGCTTTTTACCACTTGTTCATGTTCCTATTATAGGAAACTGGAATTACTGGCAACTCGATCATTATTTGGCGATTTTCTGCTGGATATTCTGTGCATGTGCACTTTTCGGGATTGTAAATAACCGCGCAAAACTTGTCAATACTTTTGCTGTATTTTTACTTATTTTATTTGTATTTAGCTTATTTGCAATAAAATATCAGGCTTCAAGCTACTTCAGCTTTTTACCATTCAAATCTTGGACGAAAGCTTTAGCCGGAACGGTAAAACTACAATATGGGTGGTTTGCAGAGTTTTTAGGAGTATTAATTATGCTTTTCGTGAAATCTAAAAGAGAAAATTAAACTATAGTATAAAAGAAAAAAAATATGAAAGAAGTATTCATCGTTTCCGCAGTAAGAACTCCAATCGGAAGTTTTATGGGCAGTTTAGCAACAGTTCCAGCTACAAAATTAGGCGCTGCTGCGGTAAAAGGAGCATTAGATAAAATTAATCTTGATCCTAAAAACGTTCAGGAGATCTATATGGGGAATGTTCTTCAGGCAGGTGAAGGTCAGGCTCCGGCAAGACAGGTTGCTTTAGGAGCAGGGTTATCAAACGAAACTCCGTCTACAACGATCAATAAAGTTTGTGCTTCAGGAATGAAAGCTGTTTCAATGGCTGCACAGGCGATTAAAGCAGGTGATGCAGATGTAATTATTGCGGGAGGTATGGAGAACATGTCGATGGTTCCTCATTACTATAATGCAAGAAATGCTACAAAATTAGGTGATGTAAAAATGCAGGACGGAATGATTTTAGACGGTCTTACAGATGTTTACAACAAAGTTCACATGGGAGTTTGTGCAGAAAAATGTGCCACAGATTATAGCATTACAAGAGAAGATCAGGATCAATTTGCAATACAATCTTACACAAGATCTGCAAAAGCTTGGAGCGAAGGAAAATTCGCTGAAGAAGTGGTTCCTGTTTCAATTCCACAGAGAAAAGGTGATCCTATCATTTTCGCAGAAGATGAAGAATATAAAGCGGTAAATTTCGATAGACTACCTACACTTCCTACGGTTTTCAAAAAAGAAGAAGGAACGGTTACTGCGGCTAATGCATCTACTTTAAATGACGGTGCTTCTGCTTTAATTCTTGTTTCTAAAGAGAAAATGGAAGAATTAGGATTAACTCCTTTGGCTAAAATAGTTTCTTACGCTGATGCAGCTCACGAGCCTGAAAACTTTACAACAGCTCCTGCAAAAGCTTTACCAATCGCTCTTAAAAAAGCAGGTTTAGAAGTTTCAGATATCGATTTCTTCGAATTTAACGAGGCTTTCTCTGTAGTTGGTTTGGCAAACAATAAGATTTTAGGATTAGATGCTGCTAAAGTAAACGTAAACGGTGGAGCAGTAGCTTTGGGACATCCGCTTGGAAGTTCTGGTTCAAGAATTATCGTTACTTTAATCAATGTTTTAAAGCAAAATAACGCTAAATATGGTGCTGCAGCTATCTGTAATGGTGGTGGTGGTGCTTCGGCAATCGTTATCGAAAACATGTAAAATTTAGTTTTATTGTTATATTGAAACCAAAAGCATTCGTGTTTTTGGTTTTTTTATGTTTAATAAAACTTGCGCCGCAGGAGCCAAACCTTTGTAACTAAAATTAAGAGAAAACATTGAAAGCAACGTAGAAGCGACACCTTTATCAATGTTTATATATTTTTCAACTACGTCTAATTTTAACAAATCAATAAAATTTAGACTAAAAAAAATAAAAACTGCCGAATGTTCAGCGGTTTTTCTATTTTTGTGCAACTAACTCATTTGAAAATGTCTGAAACTGAAATTCAACCTACTCAAAATATAAAAAATAATCCAAAAATCATGAAAGCTTGGGCAGTCTACGACTGGGCAAACTCTGTGTATTCTTTGGTGATTACTTCTGCGATATTCCCGATTTACTATACAATTCTTACGACTGCTTACAATAAAAAGGAGTTTGTTCCGGAGGCAGGAGAAGTTCAGGAAATTCCTGTGCGAAACATGATTAAGATCTTCGGGGATGCTTATGAGCCGGAAGCGGTATTAAGTTTTTCGTATGCGATTTCATTCTTTTTAGTGGTGTTATTGTCTCCATTCTTATCTTCTTTGGCAGATACGATTGGTAATAAAAAATCATTTCTTCAGTTTTTCTGTTACCTAGGAGCTACATCTTGTATGGGATTAGCGATGTTTACAGGTATGGAAAACATCTTTTTAGGATTGCTTTTTAGTATTACTGCGAGTGTCGGGTTTTGGGGAAGTTTAGTGTTTTATAACTCGTTTTTACCAGATATTGCTACTCCTGATAAACAAGATGCATTGTCTGCTAAAGGATATATTTATGGATATATTGGTTCTGTAGTTTTATTGATTATCTGTTTGGTTTTAATTCAGGTGGTTGCAAAAGGACCGGATCAGGCTAAAATTTATATCAGAATCAGCTTTTTATTAACGGGAGCTTGGTGGTTTGGTTTTTCACAATATACATTCAAACATTTACCGCAGTTTGGAGATGTGAAAGAGAAACTTCCTAAAGATTTAGTGCTCTTAAACTATAAAAATATCTTTAAAAAACACCAGGAACAAGGAGGTTTTTTTGAAGTTTTAAAAGATAATATCAGTTTTTATAAAGATATTGCGAAAGAGAGTTTCAGAGAACTATACAGTGTAGGGAACAAGCTTTTTTCAGACAAAGCTTTGAAATTTTTCCTGTCAAGTTTCTTCTTTTACAGTGTAGGGATGCAGACCATCTTTTTAATGGCAGTTCCTTTCGGAAGTACAGTAATTTTTCCTAAAGAAGCCGATAAATATAAATTGATTATTACGATTTTAGTTATTCAGATTATTGCAATTTTTGGAGCGTTTTTATTTTCAAGATTATCTAAAAAAATTGGAAATAAAAATGTAATCACCATTGCTGTGATTATCTGGATTGCTTGTTGTTTATCTGCGTATTCTTTAAACAAAGAAAATCCAAATGTTCAGCTTCAGTTTTATGGTTTGGCTGGTTTAATTGGTTTGGTAATGGGAGGTCTTCAGGCAATGTCTAGGTCTACTTATTCAAAACTTTTACCTGAAAATTCTATGGAAAATACAACGTATTTCAGTTTCTATGATGTACTTGAAAAAATTGCAATTATTACCGGAATGCTTATCTTCAGTGTGTTTATTCAAAAGTTTCACAATATGCAATATGCAATATGCATTTATTTCGATGTCTGCATTTTTTGCAGCGGGAGCAATTCTTATCAGATTCTTAAAAACTAAGATATAAGTTACACAATGGCTTAAAATTTGTTAATATTCAGCAGAATAATAGTAACTTTGCATAAAGATTTTTAACACACAATGACGAACCCTTTATTTTACGCCAAAATAATTCTCTTCGGAGAGTATGGAATGATAGAAGACTCACAAGGTCTTGTAGTTCCTTACAGTTTTTATAAAGGCACGTTAAAGTTTTCAGATTCGGATTCAGAATTTGAAAAAAAATCGAATCAGCATTTGCAAAAATATGCTGATTATCTTGAAAATTTAAACCTTCCTGAGCAATTTAGATTAGACGTAAACCGTTTTAAAGAAGATATTTCAAAAGGACTTTTCTTCGATTCAAATATCCCTCAAGGATATGGCGTAGGAAGTTCAGGAGCTTTAGTTGCCGCTATTTTCGAAAAATATTGCTTCACAAAACATAATCCAGAAACAATTTCTAAGGACGATTTAAAAAACATAAAAGCTATTTTTGGTGAAATGGAAAGCTATTTCCATGGTAAAAGTTCAGGAATGGATCCTTTGATTTGTTATATGAATCTTCCAATTCTTATCCAAAATAAAGAAAATTTAGATAAAGTAGCAATCCCGAAAGGTGAAGAAGGAAAAGGAGCTATTTTTTTGATTGATTCAGGAATTACGGGCGAAACAGGTCCTATGATTCAAATTTTCTTTGAAAAAATGAAGACTGAAGGTTTTCGTAAAACATTAAAAGAAGAGTTTATTCGTTACAATAATGCTTGTATCGAAGCTTTTCTTAAAGAAGATATGAACCCATTTTTTAGAAACCTTAAAAAGCTTTCTTACTGGGCTTACGAACATTTCCGTCCGATGATTCCTGAGAGTATTTTTAACATTTGGAAAAAAGGATTAGATTCTAATGCTTATTACCTAAAACTTTGTGGAAGTGGCGGAGGTGGCTATATTTTAGGCTTTACTAAAGATTACGAAAAAGCAGAAAAAATGCTTGACGGTTTCCAGAAAGAAGTGATTTACAGATTCTAAAAAGTTGGGGATGAGTTCTGAAAAAGAAAGTTTCCAACAGAAAAATTATATCCAAAAATCTTTGTTTTACAGATTATCACAATTCGTGGGCTTTCTTTTAGGTGCACGTTTTTTTGTGGCTATTTTGCTTACTTTTGCGCTTTACGTTTCTACTTTTTTTCTTTTTAATCAGGAAGAATCTTTCAGAAAATTTGTATTTGATTTTAAAGTTCACGGGATTATTTTCTGTACTGTTTTAAGTATTCTTGCCGGTGGAATCATCAATCAATTTTACGATATCGAAAAAGACTATATTGTAAAACCGTTTCGTACAAGAATTCAGAGCTTTATTCAGCAGAAATATTTTCTGTATGTATATTTGGCTTTAACGGTAATTTCGCTCGGTGTAGCAAGTTTTATTTCGTATAGGGTTTTAATTTTCTTTGTTGTTTATCAGTTCTTTATGTGGTTTTATAGCCATAAACTGAGCCGTATTCTAATTCTGAATAACCTTACTTTCGTCAGTTTAACATTATATCCGTTTTTCGGGATGATGGTTTATTATCAGACTTTTTCAAAGAAGGTTTTTTTAATGGCTATTTTTTTGTTTTTGATTCTTTTATGTATTGATATTGTGAAAGATACACTAACGAAAAGTGTTGATAAAGCTTTTGGTTACACCACAATTCCAAATTATTTTAAAAGTAAAAATACCAAGACCATTCTTATCTCATTGTTGATTGTAACAATGGCAGTTTCGATGAAACTTATTCTCAAAACAGGAATTTCAGGTTTTATGTCTTATTATTTTACCGGTGGTTTGTTTGTCATGGTTATCTGTGTTTATTTGCTTTTAAATTCTTCAAGAAAAACTAAGTTTCTTACGCTCAATATTTTACGCTTCTGGGTTTTCATTGGTATTCTTGCAATGCTACTGAATGGAATTGAAGGTAAATTGTAGAAAAAAAGCTTTAAAAAAGCTCAGGTTATTCTTACATTTGCAAAATTAAATTAACAAAAAGGAATGCCCATTTTCAACGATACCAAAGTTGCATTTGCTGATAAAACGGATGCACAATTAAGAAAAGCCTATTGGATGTTTAAAATGATTGAACAGCCTGCTTTAACAAGCCTTGGAACTTCTGTCCTGAATTTTACCGTCCATAATAATTTCCCATTCGTTAACGGAATTGTGAAGAACACTTTGTTTGAGCAATTTGTAGGTGGAGAAACTCGTGAAGAGAGTATGAAAGCGGTAAAACAGCTTTTCAAAAGAGGGGTTGGAAGTATTTTTGATTATTCGATTGAAGGGAAAGAAGATGAAGAAACCTTTGATGCAGTGTGTCAGGAAATTAAAGACATCATTAAATTTTCTGTAGGAAATCCTGCAATTCCTTTTATTGTTTTTAAACCTACCGCATTCGGGAGAATTGATCTCTATGAAGCTGTTGGAAAAAATGCAGAACTGACTTCAAGCCAAAAAGAAGAATGGCAAAGAGTGGTAAAAAGATTTGACGAGGTATGTAAACTTTGTCATGAGCACGATAAAAAAGTGATGGTTGACGCTGAAGAAACCTGGATGCAGGACGCAGCAGACCAGCTTTGTGAAGAGATGATGGAAAAATATAATCAGGAAAAACCGATTGTCTGGAACACCATTCAAATGTACAGAACCGGCCGTCTTGAATATATGGAACAGAATCTTCAGAGAGCAAGAGAAAAAAATTATTTTATTGGTTATAAGATCGTTCGTGGCGCGTATATGGAAAAAGAAAGAGCGAGAGCTGCAGAAAAAGGGTATGCAGACCCTATTCAGCCAAGCAAAGATGCATCCGACAAAAATTACAATTCAGGAATTGATTTTGTGATGAATCATTTAGATAAAGTTTCTGCGTTCTTCGGAACTCACAACGAAATCTCATCTGAATTGGTGATGGATAAAATGAAGGCTAAAGGACTGGAAAATAATAATCCTCACATCTATTTTGGGCAACTTTACGGAATGAGTGATAACATTACATTTTATTTGTCTGATAAAGGATATAATGCCGCAAAATATCTTCCTTACGGACCTGTAAAAGACGTAGTTCCTTATCTTACAAGAAGAGCAAGAGAAAATACTTCAGTAGCTGGACAAACCGGAAGAGAATTGGGTTTAATTAAAAAAGAACTTGATAGAAGAAAGAAATAACTTTTTTCATCCTATATTAAAAAAACTTCGTTGAATGCGAAGTTTTTTTTGTTGTTGTTAGTTTTTTTGATTTGTTTTTGTTAAAACATTATTGATTTTATTAATAATCTATTGTTTTTTTTGTAACGTACTTATTGCCAGTTAAATAGGTTTTAACTATATTTAGGTTACCAATAAAAATTAATAATTATGAACAAAAAATTACTTTTTGCTACTATTCTTTTAGCAAATTTTTCAATCGCACAAACCCTTAGTAATGGAGGACTAAGCACAGGAGCTACATCTAAAAGCGGTGGTGCTGCACCTACCGGATACACGTGGTCTGAACTTCAGAATAATGCTGGAAATACTACAGAATCTAATACAAGTTTAGGATTAGGAGGTACATATAGCTCTGCAACAGCAAGCTTTTTTCTTGCAGATGATTTTACAATACCTGTAGGTTCTCAGTGGCAGATAAGCAGTATTGATTTTTTTGCTTATCAGACAAATTATACAGGAACAACTTCCCCATTCAATACAGTTAGGGTAAATATCTATAGCTCAGACCCATCTGTTGCTGGAGCTGTTAGTGTATTTGGAGATGATACTACCAATAGATTTAGTTCTAGTGTAGATTCAAATATATACAGAATAGGAAGTAGTATTATTCCTGTTACTACTACAGCACCTGCAACAAGTAGAAAAGTATGGAAAGTAACAGCAAATACGCCCGTTACTTTAGGCGCTGGTACTTATTGGATAAAATATCAGTTGCAAAATGTAGTTCTTGCTAATGCAAGTTTCCTTCCAACTGTTGCTATTCTAGACAGTAGGGGATTGCCTACTTTTAATGCTAAGCAACTAGATGCAGTAGGAGGAGTATGGTCATCACCTGTAGATACAGGAAACCCTACTACAGCACCAGATGTACCTATAGACATGCCATTTGTTATCACTTACACTTCTGCAACTTTAGGTACAAAAGAGGTGGTGCAATATGACAATAGAATACAGGTTTATCCTAATCCCGTAAAGAATACTTTTAAAATTAATAATCCAGGAAAGCTTCAAATAGATTCTGTTGAGGTGATGGATGCAACAGGAAGAGTTGTAAAAGTTTTAAAAGGCTCGGAAGAATATAATGTATCAGATCTTCCAAAAGGAAACTATGTTCTTAAAATTTTAAATAATGAAAGCCCAAAAATTACAAAACTTATAAAACTGTAATTTTTATAGGTCTAATAAATAATTAAAACTAAAGAGTCCGTTTCATAACTAGTGAAAACGGACTTTTTTTATGATTTTTTTCGACCTTGTATCGGAGAATGGTTTTAATATAAAAGATTCTCAACCCATTTAATTTCGTCGTGAAACAAACTCTTTTTTTTGTTCAAAAAAGGAAAGTAAAAGCCTTTCTAGTAGTTTTAAATTACCTAAATAGCAGTTGTTTTTTTTGTTTGAAACCTAAAAAATGAACATGAATTATTGTGAAATTCATGCTCATTTTTTTAAATAAATAATCCTAAAAAAGTTCAAATTTTCTCTATTGAAATTATGAATTTTATGTGAAAAATTACTCAGATTTTGAAAATTTTTGATGGGCAAATTGTATCAAATGAACGGAATAAAAATGTTTTTTCAGGGTTTAGAATTGGCAAAATAAAAGTTTTTTTTGTGTTTGAGATACTAAAAAACGAACTTAATAATTATGATTTCTCTTCAAGTTTTGAAGGTAAGTAAGCCTTAAAAATGTCAAATTATCTCTATTTAAATTGTGAATTTAGCAGGAAGAATTCCGAAAGTTTTGAAGATTTTAGATGAGCAAATTGCATCAAATTAAAGAAACAAAATGCCGTGAATTACCAAAATAAAAGTTTCTTTTTTGTACTTGAAAACTAAAAAACGAGCTTAAATTATTATGATTTTTCTCGAAATTTTAAGATAATTAAGCCTTTAAAAGTTCAAATTTCCCCTTCTGAAACTAATAATTTAACGGATGAAATGTTGGAAATTTTTGATTAGCAAATTACACCAAACCGAGGGAATAAAAATGTATTTTCATGGCTTAGAATTGCCAAAATAACAGTGGTTTTTTGTACTTGAAAACTAAAAAACGAGCTTGATTTATGATGATATTTCCTCGTTTTTTAAGATAATTAAACCTTAGAAAGGTCAAATTATCTCTATTCAAATTATGAATTTGGTAGGAATAATTACTGAAAATTTCAAAGTTTTTGATGAATAAATTACACCAAATCGACGGAATAAAAATGTTTTTTCAGGATTGAAAATTACCCAAATAATAGTTGCTTTTTTATGTTTGAAAACTAAAATTTTATCTTAAATCAATGTGATGTTTCACAAATTTTTAAGATGAAAAATTCTTTAAAAGGTCAAATTATCTCGGTTCAAATTGTGAATTTGGTAGGAAGAATTACTGAAATTTTCAAAGTTTTTGATGAGTGAATTACATCAAATCGATGGAATAAAAATGTGTTTTTAAGGTTTGAAATTGCCCAAATAACTGTTGCTTTTTGTACTTGAAAACCCAAAAACGAACTTAAATTATTATAATATTTCCTCGTATTTTTACGATAAATAATCCTTAAAAAGGTCAAGTTATTTCTATTCAAATTGTGAATTTTTAGATTAGTAAATTACATCAAATGGAAGGAGCAAAAATGTATTTTTAAGGTTTAAAATTAGCAAAATAATAGTGGTTTTTTATTCTTAAAAACTTAAAAACAAGCTTAATTTATTATGATATTTCCTCGTTTTTTTTAGATAAATAATCCTGAAAAGCTCAAGTTTTCTTTACTAAAATTATGATTTTAACAGGAAGAATTACTGTAATTTTAGGTTAGTAAATTATATTAAATCAACGGAACAAAAGTGAAATTTCAGGGTCGAAAATTGCCAAAAATAACAATTGCTTTTTTGTACTTAAAGCCCAAAATAGAACTTAATTTTTTGTGATTTATCTTGAAATTTTTAATTTAAGTAGTCCTAAAAAACTCAGTTTTTCTCTATTCAAATTATGAATTTTGCAGAAAGAATTACTGAAATTTTGAAAGTTTCTGATGAATAAATTATACCAAATCGACGGAACAAAAATGTGTTTTCTGGGTTGAAAATTGCCAAAATATTTGTTGATTTTTTGTGTTTGAAAACTAGAATTTGAGCTTAAATCAATCTTATTTTTTCTCGAAATTTTAAGGTAATTAAACTTTAGAAAGGTCGAATTATCTCTATTCAAATTATGAATTTAGGGGTAATAATTACGTGATTTTTGAAAGTTTTAGATGAATAAATTGCATTAAATCGAAGGAGTAAAAAGGTGTTTTCAAGGTTGAGAATTGCTAAAATAACCGTTGTTTTTTATAGTTAAAAAATAAAATTTGAGTTTGAATTAATGTCTTTTTTTCTCGAAACTTTAAGGTAATTAAACCTTAGAAAGGTCAAATTATTTCTATTCAAATTGTGAATTTGGCAAGAAGAATTACTGAAGTTTTTAAAGTTTTTGATGAGTAAATTACATCAAATCTAAGGGCCAAAAGTGTGGTTTCATGGTTGAGAATTGCTAAAATAACAGTAGTTTTTTTGTGTTTGAAAACTAAAATTAGGTTTAAGTTTTGTGATTTCTCTTCACGTTTTTAAAATAAATAACCCTAAAAAAGCTTAATTTTTTTTCTATTGAATTCTAGATTTATAAAAGAAAGTCAAGAAGATTTTGAAAGTTTTAGATGACTAAATTACTTTAAATAGACAGAATAAAAATGCATTTCTGGGTTGAAAATCACTAAAATAATAGTCGTTTTTTTATGATTAAAAACCAAAATTTGAGCTTAAATTATTGTGATTTTTTCTCGAAATTTCAAGATGAATAGTTCTAAAAAAGTTCAATTATTTCTATTCAAATTATGGATTTAGCAGGGGGGATTTCGAAAATTTTGAAAGTTTCAGATGAGCAAAATACGTCAAATCGAAGGCGTGAAAATGTAATTTCAGGCCTGAGAATTGCTAAAATAACAGTCGATTTTTTGTATGAAAATATAAAAATAGAGCTTAAATTATTGCCGAATTCTTTCAATTTCCCAAGATAAACAACTCTTAAAAAGGTGAAATTCCCTCTATTCAAATTATGAATTAGGCAGAAAGAATTACGATAATTTTCAAAGTTTTTGATGAGTAAATTGCATTAAATTGAAGAAGTGAACATGAGTTTTCAAGGTTGAAAATTGCCAAAATCACAGTTGTATTTTTGTGTTTGAAAACTAAAATTTGAACTTAAATTATTATGATTTCTCTTCAAATTTTCAAGATAAATAGTCCTAAAAAGCTCAAATAATTTCTGTTGAAACTAATAATTTAGCCGGTAAAATGTTGAGAATTTTGAAAGTTTTTGACTAGCAAATTAGGCCATATTGAAAGAATAAAAATGTATTTTTAGGGTTGTAAATTGCCAAAATAATAGTTGTTTTCTTGTGTTTGAAACCTAAAATTTGAGCTTCAATTATTGTGATTCCTCTTCAAGTTTTTAATATAAATAGGCCTGAAAAAGCCCAAATAATTTTTGTTGAGACTAATAGTTTAACGTGTGGAATGACTGGAATTCTGAAAGGTTTGGATGAAGAAATTACATCAAATAAACGGTACAAAAGTGTAATTTCAGTATAGGAGTAAGACTTCAATGCACTAAACTTTTTAACTCCTATTTTATCTTTGCAATGAGCTTGAGTTGTTAAATTAGGCTTTCTTATGGTTCAAAACTTTCAAATTTTCCATTTTCGTAAAATAAGATAATTCGTTTTATTTTACTTGGTTGATTTTCAATGACTTGACTGATGATTTGTTCGTTTGGTTTTTCTAATTGCTGAGAATCGAATATTTTTTCGTTTGCTTTACTTTGATGCGTTTTAACGGATTCTGGAGGGTTCTCAATCATGGCTGGTTCTTCAAATTCTTCGCCACCAAAATCTTTATCGTTATTTATCATGGTAAATAAGTCGGGTAGGGAAGTCGGTATTACCTTTCCTTCCATTACGGATTCTTCTGTATCGGGAAGTTCAGATTTTAACATTTCGCCGTCTCCAGTAACTAACCAATCCCATAAAATTTCAGGAAAACGAGATTTTATTTTAATGATAAATTCTAGAGAAGGTTTATTTCTTCCTGATGTTACGTGAGAAATAGACGACCGTTGTACATCCACTTCATCTGCAAATTCAGACGGTGTAAACCCTGAATATTCTATAACTTTTGAAATTCTCTCATTTAAACTCATACAAGAAGGTATTAAATTGTATTTACAAATGTAAATAATAAATTTACAAAAGACAAATACAAATGTAAATAGGAGTAAATTAGTAAATGTACAAAAGTAAACAGGTGTAAGTGTTTGTTTTACAGTATTTTGATACAATTGTAAAATTTAGAAAAATAAATTATTAAACAATGTTTCCACAATCTATTGCTGATAAGATTCCATTTAAAATAAACGAAAAACTAAGATGATAATGTAAATTTGAAAAATAATTGAGAGTAAATTCTACGGGTGAATTCTCTCTTCTTGTCATTAATAAACTTTCTGACCTTCTTTATTGACTAATGGAGTAGAAGAGGGTTTAAATTTGATTGTAAGGGAGATTTTAGCATGTGCTTCTACCTTTAAATTAGGAAAGCATAATTGTTATCTGGTATTGCTAACTACTTTTGGTAATTTTCATGAATAATATTCTTTGTTATGAATGTTCCTTTTTAAGATATTCAATCAAAAGTGTTATTTGGAGATGTATTTTGCACATATTAAGAGGGATTATAATCAAAGTTACCAACAATTAACATTTGTATATATGGATAAAATTCAAAATTATCCACAAATAATTTGTTTAAATTAGTTATTCTCATTTGTGGAAAAATAGAAATATTACCACTTAAAGGATTATTTATTAATCACTTTATTTAAATATTGTAAAGTATTGATTTCTAGTATATTAAACAGTAGTGTTTGAAATATTGTTAATCCACAATTTAACTAACAGACAAAATGTCAATATGTGTTGTTTGACAATATTACATGTGTAAATTTTATTTTTATAGCCAAAATTGTTATTTTTGAAAAATGTAAATTATTATTAATGAACTTTAAACATTTCTATACTGCACACCCTGATTTCCCTAATCGATATATTTCTCCTGAAAAATTATTTTCTTACTTACAGACTAATCTCAAAGATTACATTCAAGAGATTGGAAGGTCTTATTTAGATAAACCAATTTATAAGTTAGGTTTAGGAACTGGTGAGATCAATATTCTTGCTTGGTCACAAATGCACGGGAACGAATCTAATGCGACCCATGCAATGCTGGACCTATTGAAGAGTTTAGATAAAGCACCCGAATTAAAAGAAGAGTTGTTCAGCAAGATCAGTTTAGATTTTATTTTTATGTTAAATCCTGATGGTTCTGAAAAATGGACTAGGCTGAATGCTTCGGAAATAGACCTTAACAGAGACTTTCATAATGAAGCGAGTAAAGAGATTAAATTCTTGAAGAATCTGGCTGCATCAAAGAAATTCGACTATGCGCTGAATCTTCATGAGCAACGTACAATTTTTACCACCGATGGAATTCATCCTGCAACACTTTCCTTTTTGGCGCCTTCAGAAAATATAGAGCGAACTGTTACTGATAACCGTAAAAAATGCATGGCGGTAATTGCGGATGTTTACAACCACTTGAAAGAATTAATTCCTAATCAAATTGGAAGATATTCTGATGAGTTTTATCCCACTTCTACGGGAGATAATTTTATAAAAGCAGGAATGCCGACCATTCTTTTTGAAGGCGGACATTTTGCTGATGATTATTCAAGAAAAGAAACAAGAAAATATTATACACTTGCTTTGTATTATGCATTAAAATCAATTAGTGAACTCAATTCTGATACTACAGGTTGGGAAGCTTATCAGGAGATTCCCGAAAACCAAGAAACGCATTATGATGTTATTTACAGAAACGTAAAATTAAATACGAACCATGAATGTATTTTGGATATTGCAGTTCAGTATAGAGAAATTCATGAAGAAGGAAAAGATGAGATATCATTTATCCCTTTTGTGATAGAGGCGGGAGATGTAAAGAAAAGAAAAGGTTGGCTGGAAGTTGACTGTACCGGAAAAAAATATATTTCCGATACCAAATATCCTAAACTTGATGGGGAAGTAAATTTTAAAATAGAAGACTAGAAAACGCGGAACAATTTGTTCCGCGTTTTATTTTTATGTTCTTGCATGCTGATTAAAATCAAAGCATATCAAAACAGTATTTTTAAATCTGATTAATTAACCACTTTAATTCCGTTGGCTACAAATCTTATTTCCTCTTTAGGTTGAGTAATTGCGTCAATTTCTGCCTGAGGTTTTTTAGCATCTTCTGCATAATGTTTCTGCTCGTCGATAGAAGTTACTTTTCTTTCAGCAGTTCCGTCTAGTACAACTGTTTTTCCTTTCAAAGCTGTTGGAACGAAGAATGCATAATCTTTCATCTTTACAAAAAACTGAGAATTGTCTTCAGTTTGAATGGTTAACCAACATCCTTTTTTCTCGCAAACGTCAGTTACTTTTCCTTTTACCGCTACGTTTTCAACTTTCTTATTTTCTTTCTTAAGCTTTTTGCCTAATTTTTCAACAGAGATAGCTTTAGATTCAACAGAAGAAGCTACCGCAGACCCATAAGTGTCTCCTACGATTGCATTGCCTTCCGGCGGACCCATTTTTTTCTTTTCCTGAGCAAAAGCCAAAGTCGATACACTTACTGCAGCTAAAACTAATATTGCCTTAAATTTCATTATTAATATTTTTTCCAAAATTAACAATAATAATTGAATGTAGAATGATTATAAACTTGATAAAAAACAGGTCATTTAGAAATCGAAAACAAAATTGAAAAACAATTGCAGATTTATCTATATTTGAACGGAATATTTGAATATGCAGAAAAAACTAAAACTTTGGGACGCCATTATGTTGGTAATGGGTTCGATGATTGGAAGCGGAATTTTTATCGTAAGCGCCGATATGATGCGAAATCTGGGTTCTGGGTTCTGGATGATTGTCGTTTGGGTAATCACCGGAATTATGACCGTTGCTGCAGCAATAAGCTATGGCGAACTGTCATCGCTTTTCCCAAAAGCTGGTGGGCAATACACTTACCTTACAGAGATTTTTGGTAAAAAAATGGGATTTCTCTACGGATGGGGATTGTTTACCGTGATTCAGACCGGAACAATTGCTGCGGTTGCAATGGCATTCGGGAAATTTACAGCATACCTTGTTCCTGAATTAAATAATGCTGCGCCGATATTTCAAAGCGGAACATTTCAAATTACATGGATTCAGATTTTGGCAATTGCGGTTATTATTTTGCTGACCTATATCAATACAAGAGGAGTAGAAAGCGGTAAACTACTTCAAAATGTTTTTACAGGCTCAAAGATTATTGCTTTGCTGGGTTTAATAGCTTTAGGATTTATCTTAGTAGACGTTTCTCACCTGGCTGAAAATTTCAGCTTTGGAACAGATTCTTTCAATAACTTAAAACAGGACGATAAAGGCATTTTTTTACAATCGGGGTGGGAATCTATCTCTGGTATGACTTTGATGGGCGGAATCGCTGCCGCAATGGTTGGTTCGGTGTTTAGTTCGGTTGCCTGGGAAAGCGTAACTTTTGTTTCTGGCGAAATTGAGAATCCTAAGAAAAATGTTGTGAAGGCAATGATTTTGGGGACTTCTGCAGTAATGTTGTTGTATATCGCAGTAAATTTTGTTTACATTAATGCTTTAGATAGAGATTCGATTGCTTTTGCGGCTAATGACAGAGTGGCGGTTGCCGCTTCACAGAATATTTTTGGGAGTGCAGGAACTGTAATTATCGCTGTTTTGGTGATGGTCTCTACATTTGGCTGCAACAACGGATTAATTTTAGCCGGAGCAAGAGTTTTTCAGACGATGGCAAAAGATGGATTGTTCTTTAAATCTGCCGTTGACAACAACAAAAATCAGGTTCCTGGAAATGCGCTTTGGATGCAGGGAGTTTGGGCTTCGCTACTTTGTCTGAGCGGACAGTACGGAAATCTTTTAGACATGATTTCATTTGTCATCGTATTGTTCTATATGATTACCGTTTTCGGAGTAATTTACTTGAGAATTAAACAACCCAATCTTGAGAGACCTTACAAAACCTGGCTGTACCCAATTACTCCAATTGTTTATCTTTTAATTGGAACTACTTTCTGTGTGTTACTTTTAATTTACAAACAGCAATACACTTGGCCGGGATTTTTAATTGTTCTTCTCGGTTTGCCCGTTTACTATCTTATCAATAGAAATAAAAAAACAGATTAATAATTTTTTTTAGAAGCTAATTCCCGCTTTCACTACTCGCTTTTTTATTGCTTTTTCGGCAGTAGCTTTACCATCTCCAAAAAATCAATAAAAAGAGCTCAAACATGTCGTTCAATCGGGGCTATAAAATTCGGCACTATTCAAAAAATATCTCATTCATCAACTGATTAAATTTAAGATTAACGATGCCAAGGTTTCAAACCTTGACATCGTTTTTTAGAAAGTTCAAATAAAGAAGTAACTGAAAAGTATTCATTTTAATTATCGTTGTATTTTTTACACAAAATTTAATTCCTGTTCTTTAATTAATTAAACAAAATCACCAAGTTGATTTTACAGTTTTTTGTCAAGCTTAGCGAAGCAAATTTATTGGCCTTTATTTCTTAAACATAAAATTTAATTCTAAATCTTTGCGTTAAAAAAAATTTGTAAAATGATGTGAAAAATTCAGTAGTATTCTTATTTCAAATTTTGCCTAATACATCAATAAATTTCCATGTGAAAGTTCATAGCTTTTCAAAACGGACAAAAATCCTTTACTTTTAATAATAATTTTAATATTCCATAACTCATTATTTCTCAAAAATGATTAAATTGGTATTTCATTTTAAGTAACACCAAAGAAAAAAGCGAAATATCACTTATGGACACACCAAATTACAGAATGCCTTTTGTGCCTTCTACACTCATGTCTGAAGGGGGAAGTATCGATACCTGCGATATGGGGGAAAGCATCGCTCATAACATCATGCTTCTAATCACGACAAAAAAAGGCGAGAACAGATATGATGACAACTACGGAAACGATGTTTGGAATCTGGAATTCGATAATGGCGTAACATCAGCAGTTTGGGAAAGTGTATTTGTAAAAAGTCTTAAAAGACAAATCTTACAATACGAGCCACGAATTGTACAGCCACAAGTTGATGCCCATGTAAAACTTGTAGAGCATAACTATGATACCAAAGAACATACGGAAATCAAGAAAAAAGTGAAAATAGGAATCAATGCAAAAATGGAAGCTACAGGCGAGCGTTTCAGTTTTTCTACCGAACTTTTTCTAAGCCCCATGTCCATCGACTAAATATTTATTTGTAAAAAAAATTTATGAATTTAGATCAGAATATTTATTCCAAAGAATCCGTAAAAGCAAGAATGCTTCAGAATGCTACAAAAGTTTGGGGGCTGAAAAGCCCTCAGTCGCTAGATCCTTTTGTAAAATTATTGATTGATGCATTCAGCACCGAAGTTTTTAAAGCGAATAATGAAATTCAAACCGTTAATGCAAGAATCTTAGAAAAGCTTGCCAAGCTATTAACACCCTCCATTTATACACACCCGATTCCGGCTCATGCTTTAGCTTACACCGCGCCATATGAGTCATCAGAAATTTTGCTGGAACATACTGAGTTTTTTTTCAAAAAACACATGAACTCCACTGTAAAATCGGAATCAGATAAACAGCTGAATATTCCTTTCACACCAGTTGGTAGTGTAAGAACAAACAAAGCACAGACCGCAATTATGTTTGTAGGAAATACATGCTACAGTTTAGATGAAAGATTAAATAAAATTCCAATTTCCAGATTTCAGGGAAGACCGGAAGATTACAGGAAAGTAACCATTGGAATTGATGTTTCAAAATTTACCAACGAAAAGTTTCCGAAAACATTAAGCCTTTATTGTTCAAATCCCGCATTTGAGCATCTTGATTTTGTTTACAAGCTTTTACCATACAGTACCGTTTCAAGCAACGGAAATCCTATGTTCATCAAAGAAGGAATATCTTATGTGAAAAATAATGAAGCTGAAGGATACGAACAGCTATTTCATGAACAATCAATAAAAACAAAAATTATTGATGATATTAAAAATATTTACCGTCATAGATTTGTTGAAGTTACAGGACTTTCGAGGGATCTTTTCACGAAAGAACTTCCGGAGAATTTAGACTTCTTAAAAGGGAGAGAAGAAATAGAAAAATATCTGAACGGAAAAGAATTTTTATGGCTTACTTTTGAGTTTCCTCCCCAATTTTCTGCAGAAATCTTAGATAACTTTACTTTTGTCTTAAATGCCTTTCCGGTGTACAATCGAGGCTGGAAAAAAACAGAGTATAGTTTAGATATCATGGGAAATAATATTCCGTTGATTACCGAAGAGGCTGAACATTTTCTGTATGTAGATGAGGTTCAGGACGGAGGCGGTAGAAAATACACCGAAATTCCTTTCACGCCTTCAGATAATCTTAAAAAAGGGTTGTACACGGTAAGAAAAGGAGGAATGGAACGTTTCAATAACAGGAATGCAGTAGATATGATCTCTAACGTTCTTGAACTGACAAGAGATGAGATTGCAGCATTTTCATTATTAAACCGAGACAATGTAAAAGGAATGTTGGGAGAGATGTCTGATAAGATGAAATCGATGGTGCAAAAAGTAAATAATGCCAAAAGAAACATCAGGCAGGAACTTAACTACGTCATCATGGAACCCGTCGAAAAAACAGACCATACCTACGCCTCATTTTGGATTACGCACTGCACTTTTGCCAATCATATGCGTCCCGGAACCGAGCTTTCAAACCAATTGAAATCGCAGTCGATGATTTTGTTGACGGAAACAATCGGCGGAGCGGAAGAGCAGAAAGGTTCAGATAGTATTCAGGCTTACAAATATGCTTTAACGACGAGAGATAAGATCATTTCTCTGGAAGATGTAAAAAACTATTGCCGAATGGTTTTGAAAGATGAGCTGAAAGATGTTCGTGTAAAACGCGGAACGATGATCAGCAACAAACCAAAAGAAGGTTTTGTAAGAACCGTTGAGGTGGAAATTGTACCCAACAATTATTCTTTCTACGGAAGAATGTATTGGGAAAATATGGCAAACATTTTGCGAAACCAAATCGTAGCAAAAGCAATCGATGGAATAGAGTATCTTGTGAAAATAAGCAACGAAGACACCGATTTTTTTGAAAATTAATTTTAACATCCAAATATAAAATATGAAAAAAGTAATGATGGTTGCACTGGCTTTGTCGCTGAGTGCGGCAAGTGTAAGCTGTAAAAAAGGAATGGATAAAATAGGAAATGCCGTTCTGAAAGCCGGAGAAAACGAATCTCAGGCGATAATAGATTTTAATAACGATTTCTTAGATTCTTATAAAAGCTCTTCCAGATATATTGAAAATATTGTGAAGTATGCCGAAGCAGCAGTGAAAAAATCTAAAGGAGAAACGGTTTACAGCATGCCGGTGATAATTAGTTCTATGGATTATGCACTTAGTAAAATAAAAGAAGTCCCTTCTGGTTTTGAAAAAGATAAAACTGTTGTAGAAGCAGATTTTAATACTTATAAAGCGAAGAAAGAAAGCATAGGAAAAAAATTTGAAGAACTAAAATCATATATCACGTCCGAAGATTACAAAGACGATAAAGGAGCAAAAGCTGAAGCTTTGAAAAAAGATATCGACGCAGAAGCTCAGGCATTTTTTACGGCGGCAGAAAATATTTTAACAAAAATAAAACCTGCAACTGATGCCGCAGAAGAGGTGATTCTTAAAGACCATCCGATGAAAGAATTTATACTTTCTTCTAAAAGCTTAATGAGCTCTATGGATTCTGTAATAGAAGTTTTAGACAAGCAATATGCAGGAGGTTTTAATGAAGCAGAAGCTCAGAAAAAATATGATGAGTTTGAAAAAGTGGTTGCAGATAACAGCAAAAAAGTTTTTAATGTAAAAGAACAGCAGTACGCTTACAAAAAAACTGAATTTGAAAATGTAAACAAAAAAGCCGCTGACTTTTTAGATAAATTCAGAAAGTTAATCAGAGATTCAAAGTCAACAGGAAAAATTCCGGATAGCAATATTCAGGAAATGGATTCTGCTTACGAATCTGTTTTGAATTCTTATAATTCGTTTGTGAAATAAATTAAAATATCAACTAAATAAAAAGTACCGATGGAAAATTTCATCGGTATTTTTATAGCGTAAAAACTGGATATATTTAAAATCAAAACACACAATATATCTCCAATTTCACAGATGAGAAACTAACATTTTTTAACACGATAAATTCCATAAAATTCCGTAATTTTGCACATCGTGATTTTCAGGTAAAGTCACCCCAAATTATGAGTAAATCAACTGAATATATAGAAGTTTACGGAGCTCGTGAACACAACCTTAAAAATATTAATGTAAAAATTCCGCGCAACGAATTGGTTGTAATTACAGGTCTTTCGGGAAGTGGAAAATCTTCATTGGCTTTTGATACAATCTTTGCGGAAGGTCAGCGTCGTTACATTGAAACTTTCTCTGCGTATGCGAGACAGTTTTTGGGTGGTTTAGAACGTCCTGATGTTGATAAGATAGAAGGATTGTCTCCGGTAATTGCTATTGAGCAGAAAACAACCAACAAAAACCCTCGTTCAACCGTAGGAACCGTTACAGAATTGTACGATTACCTTCGTCTTTTGTTTGCAAGAGTTTCTGATGCCTATTCTCAAACAACTGGGAAGAAGTTGGTGAGCTATACCGAAGACCAGATTCTTGATGCCATTAAAGAAAATTATAAGAACGAAAAAATCATGTTGATGGCGCCGGTGGTGCGTTCCAGAAAAGGGCATTATCATGAGCTTTTTGTTCAGATGGCCAAAAAAGGATACGGACAGGCAAGAATTGATGGTGAATTACAAGACATTGAATATGATTTAAAACTTGACCGTTACAAAACACACGACATCGATATTGTAATTGACCGTTGGATCATTGGGGAAAGCGCATCCGAAGCCAGAATGGAAAAATCGTTGCGAACTGCAATGGAAATGGGAGAAGGTTTAATTGGAATTCAAAAACTGGGAAGTACCGAGATCGAATATTTCTCAAAAAATTTAATGGATGCGGAAACCGGTCATTCATTGGCTTTACCGGAACCGAATACTTTTTCTTTCAACTCACCAAAAGGAAGTTGCCCAAGTTGTAAAGGTTTAGGAACAATTAAAAAAATCAATACCGATTATTTTGTAGAAAATAACAAATTGTCGATCAACCAAGGTGCTTTGTTGCCTTTGGAAGATATCAAATCTAATAAATTTGTACTTACTCAAATTAAAAACATTCTTGAAATTTTTGGTTTAGGATTGGCAACACCTTTTAAAGATATTCCTGAAGAAGCTTTAGATTATATTTATAATGGTTGTAATAAAGAGTTCAATAAAGATTTAAAATACGCAGGAATTTCCAAAAAGATCAAGATCAGTTTTGATGGTTTGATTCCTTTTATGGAAGAATTGATCGAGGAAAGAGAATCTTACGAAGCAATTTTATTGGAAAGACATTTCACGACTGAAGAAACCTGCCCCGAATGTAAAGGAGCTCGTCTTCAGCCTTCAAGTTTGAGTTTTAAAATTGATGGTAAAAACATCGCTGAAATCAACGGTTTGAGTTTATCAGACTTAAAAGAATGGTTGGCTGATGTAAAAGATAAATTTTCAGAAAAAAAATCAATCATTGCTCATGAAATTTTAAAGGAGATCGAAACCAGACTTCAGTTTTTATTAGATGTAGGATTAGATTATTTAAGTTTGAGCAGAAGTTCAAAAACCCTTTCGGGTGGTGAATCTCAGAGAATTCGTCTGGCAACACAGATTGGTTCGCAGTTGGTCAACGTTCTTTATATTTTAGATGAACCAAGTATCGGATTGCATCAAAGGGACAACGAAAGGCTAATCAATTCATTAAAAAATCTTCGTGATATCGGAAACTCTGTTTTGGTGGTAGAGCACGACAAAGATATGATCATGGAAGCCGATGAGGTCTTAGACATTGGTCCAAGAGCTGGAAAATTTGGTGGAGAAATTCTTTGGCAGGGGAAGCCGAAAGATTTGCTAAAAGCCGATACCATTACCGCAGATTATATTACAGGAAAAAGAAAAATTGCCATTCCGGAAGTGAGAAGAGAAGGAAATGGTAAAAATATTATACTAAAAGGTGCCACAGGAAACAATCTTAAAAATGTAACGCTTGATATTCCGTTGGGAAAACTGGTTGTTGTGACCGGGATTTCAGGAAGCGGAAAATCTTCATTGATCAACGGAACTTTATATCCAATCCTGAATAAGCATTTCTACAGAGCCGTTCAGGAACCTTTACCTTACAAAAAAGTCGAAGGTCTTGATAATATCGATAAAATTGTAGATGTAGACCAAACACCGATTGGAAGAACACCTCGTTCAAATCCTGCAACCTACACCGGAATGTTTACCGATATTAGAAACTTATTTTCAGAATTGCCTGAATCTAAAATTCGTGGCTACAAACCTGGAAGATTTTCTTTTAACGTAAAAGGTGGAAGATGCGAAACTTGTCAGGGTGGCGGTTTGAAAGTGATTGAAATGAACTTTTTACCGGATGTTTACGTGCATTGTGAAACCTGCAACGGAAAACGTTTCAACAGAGAAACTTTGGAAGTTCGTTACAAAGGAAAATCGATTTCAGATGTATTGGATATGACGATCGATGAAGCGGTAGATTTCTTCCAGCCGATCCCTAAGATTTTTGCAAGAGTAAAAACTCTGCAGGATGTTGGTTTGGGTTACATTACAATGGGACAACAGTCGACAACTCTTTCAGGAGGTGAAGCACAGCGTATCAAACTGGCAACAGAACTTGCAAAAAGACAGACGGGAAATACTTTATACATTCTTGATGAACCAACAACGGGACTTCATTTTGAAGACGTGAAGATCCTGATGGATGCTATTAATAAATTGGTTGAATTAGGAAATTCATTCATCATCATCGAACACAATATGGATGTTATCAAATTAGCCGATCATATTATTGACGTTGGCCCAGAAGGTGGAAAATACGGCGGTGAGATCATTGCCAAAGGAACTCCTGAGGAAATTATCAAGTCGAAGAAGAGTTTGACAGGGAAGTATTTGAAGAAGGAGATGTAAAAATATTAATCTTCAATTAATTATATAGGCTAAATTTTTGAGTTTAGCCTTTTTTTTTGCATCATATTAATTCCCAATGTTAACTTTTTAATTATTTTAAAATTTTAAAAACCTGTATATCAGTTTGTTATGTTTTAATGTTAACTCAATGTTAACTCAATGTGAAATTTGTATGAATATTTTTTTATATCTTTGATTTAGAATTCAAAACAAGTTTAATATATAATTTAAAATCAAATGGTTATGAAAAATAAAATTCAAATATTTGTTGCTTCTCTTTTCGCATTAGGATTAACAGCAATTGCAGGTAACATAAAGGCTCAGACAACTTCAAATAATACTATTCAGGAGGTTCAGTTAAATAAAAATGATGCATTCAGCGAGATTAGAAATCTATTGATGGCTAATTTCGACTTTACCAGTCAGGATTATAAACAAGGAGTTGTAAACTCTGAAGTAAAATTTGATATTGCAGAAAACGGTAAAATTATCAATGTACGCTCAAAAGGTGACTGCAAAAATGTAAGTAAAGAAATAGAAAATGTATTGTCTCATCTTCAATATAAAGTGGATGCCAACAGACTTAATGAAAATATGCTGGCTTCATCTTTTGTAATGCCTGTAAGAGTAGACATCAACAACAGATAATTCAATAGAAACAAACTATATAATTCTCCTTAAACTGCTTGAAAAAGCAGTTTTTTTATTTCAGGTAATTGTATACATTTGATTTTAAATATTATCTGCCGTGAATCCTATTCTTGATGTAGTTATCCGCTCGCTTTGCGTTTACCTTTTTATGGTAATCGCCATCCGTTTGTTTGGGAAAAATCAACTTTCGCAACTCAACGCAGGGGATGTTGTTTTGCTGTTGCTGATTTCCAATGCGGTACAGAATGCAATGGTTGGCGAAAATACGTCATTAGAAGGCGGAATTGTTGCGGCGCTTGTTTTATTTGCTGCTAATTTTACTTTAAAAAGGTTGATGTTTGCTAATCGTGGCTTTGCAAGTTTTATGGAAGCTGATCCTGTAATTTTAATAAAGGATGGAAGGGTAGATCAGGTTGCTTTAAGAAAAGTGAAAATTACTTTTGATGAATTGAATGAAGCGATCAGAGAGCATGGAGTAGAAACGATAGATAATGTAAAGCTTGCTATTCTGGAGGTGGATGGAAATATCAGTGTGATCTCTGAGGATAAAGATGATCAGCAGACTCACTATTCCAGAATTAAAAGAAAAAATAAAAGAAAATATCATTAAAAAATGAACTACGAGATAAGAGAAATGCTTCCGCAGGACGAAACCAAGGTTTTAGAAATTTTCAAACAGGGAATTGACAGCGGAATTGCCACATTCGACACCGAATTACCAAGCTCAGAAGCCTGGAATTCCAGCTTTTTAAATGACTGCCGATGGGTTTTGGAAAATGAGAACAATGAAGTGGTTGGGTGGTGTGCTTTAAAACCCGTAAGTAAAAGAGATTGTTTTAAAGGCGTTGCTGAAGTAAGTATTTATTTTGACACCAATTATCTTGGCAAGGGTTTGGGTTCGGTTCTTTTAAAAAAGTTGATTCTCGATAGTGAAAACCACAGATTCTGGACTTTACAGTCAAATATTTTCCCTGAAAATGAAGCTTCTATTAAATTTCATCAGAAAAACGGCTTCAGGATTGTTGGTAAAAGAGATAAAATTGGTCAGCTTCATGGAGAATGGAAAGATTTAATTATGATGGAAAGAAGAAGTCCGAATATTTTTTAATCGGAAATGATAAAATTTTCTTAAAAATTACGGAAAAGTTAGCTGTAAACAATTATTGGCATCAGTATTGTAATTTTGGTTTACTAATTTGAAATTGATTTTTATGAAAATGCTATCTAAAGTAATTGGACTGTTTTTAATTGTTTTTTCAATTGTGTTTTATCAGGCTGCACCTTTTCAAAGAGGGCATGGTCATGGTTCACATAAAAAACATTACCATCATGGTCATCACAAACCAAAATATAAAAAAGTTGTTTATTATAAAGCCCCGAGACATTATAAGAAGCATTATTATAAACCGGCAAGACCGTATCATTATTCTCATAAAAAAAACAGACATCCGCGAGTATATCATAGCAGACCGGTTGTTGTAGTAAATTTATAAACAAAACAGGCTGTCTCTATAATGAGGCAGCCTGTTTTATTTATCCGTAGATATTTTAGTTGAGGTTTGTTTAAAACTTCTTTTTCTTAGGATTCAATGAAGTGTTGAAAATCATTACATCTTGCCCAAATTTTGTTTCGATTCTTTCTGAGATGTTTAATAATTCACTTTCCATAAAATCTGTTCTTTTTTCATCGTCATCAAAGATCAAAAGAAGGTTGTAGTTCTTTCCTTCTTCAATAAAATCGCTGTGAACTTCAGATAAGATATATTTATCGACATCTAGAAGGTTTTCAGCCATTAAAACTAAGGTTTCATCCACATAATTTTCCCACTCATCGATGCTGCTGTTTATGCAATGAAAAGTTATACTTAATACACTCATATTTTAATTTTTTTTAAGACATTTTGCTTAATTTCTCAGGCAAAAATCGGTAAAAATTTTGTAACTTAGCACGTTATTAATTATTCAAAATAAATAGTTTTCAGACCAATTTTTAAAAGTCTGATTATCATTATAATAAAACTTATATATGCAAAAAGAAGGAGAAAGATTAATTCCTATCAACATTGTTGATGAAATGAAATCATCTTACATTGATTATTCAATGTCAGTTATTGTTTCGAGAGCATTACCAGACGTAAGAGACGGTCTTAAGCCGGTACACCGAAGAGTGCTTTATGGTATGTATGGTTTAGGGGTTTTCTCTAACAGGAAATACTTAAAGTCAGCAAGAATTGTTGGGGATGTTTTAGGTAAATATCACCCACATGGAGATTCTTCAGTTTATGACGCAATGGTAAGAATGGCTCAGCCTTGGAGTTTACGTTATCCTCAGGTTGACGGTCAGGGTAACTTCGGTTCTATGGATGGTGATCCACCTGCAGCAATGCGTTACACCGAAGCAAGGCTAAAGAAAATTTCAGACGATATCTTATCAGATCTTGATAAAGAAACGGTAGATTTTCAAAATAACTTTGATGATAGTTTAACGGAGCCCACTGTAATGCCTACAAAAATTCCAAATCTTTTGGTAAACGGTACTTCTGGTATCGCAGTAGGTATGGCGACAAACATGGCTCCTCACAATCTTTCTGAAGCGGTAGACGCAATTGCTGCATATATTGATAATAAAGAAATTACCATCGATGAATTGATGCAGCATATTGTTGCTCCTGATTTTCCTACCGGTGGAATTATCTACGGATATGACGGCGTAAGAGACGCTTTCCATACAGGAAGAGGAAGAGTAGTTTTGAGAGCAAAAGTAAGTTTTGAAGAAGTTCATAACAGAAACGCGATTATTGTAACCGAAATTCCATATCAGGTTAACAAAGCTGAAATGATTGCCAGAACTGCTGAGTTGGTAAAAGACGATAAAATCGTTGGTATCTACGAAATCAGAGATGAGTCAGACAGAAACGGGATGCGTATTGTTTATGAATTAAAGAACGACGCAATTCCGAATGTAGTTCTGAACATGCTCTATAAGTATACTTCACTACAAACGTCTTTCAGTGTAAACAATATTGCTTTGGTACACGGAAGACCTGAGCAGCTGAATTTAAAAGACATTATTCACCATTTTGTTGAGCACAGACATGTGGTGATTGTAAGAAGGACTCAATACGAACTTAAAAAAGCTAAAGAAAGAGCCCACATTCTTGAAGGTTTCATGAAAGTGATTGGTTCTCAGACTTCTTTAGATAAAGCTATTGCAATTATTCGTCACAGTGCCAATCCGCAAGCAGCAAAAGAAGGAATTATTCAGGAGTTTGATTTATCAGAAACTCAGGCTCAGGCAATTCTTGATCTTCGTTTGGCTCGTCTTACAGGAATGGAGCTTGATAAAATCCGTGATGAGTATGATGCGATTATGAAAGAAATTAATAATTTAGAAGATATTTTGGCGAATGAACCAAGAAGATTCCAAATTATTAAGGAAGAATTAGCTGAAGTAAAAGAAAAATACGGCGACGAAAGAAGAACAGAAATCGATTATTCTGGAGGGGAGATGTCTATTGAAGATATTATTCCAAATGAAGCGGTTGTTCTTACGATTTCTCATGCAGGATACGTGAAGAGAACGTTGCTATCAGAATACAAAATCCAAAGTAGAGGTGGTGTAGGTAATAAAGCGGCTACAACAAGAGATTCAGATTTCTTAGAGTATATCGTTTCGGCAACCAACCACCAATATATGTTGTTCTTTACTGAAAAAGGAAAGTGTTATTGGTTGAGAGTATTTGAAATTCCTGAAGGTTCTAAAACTGCAAAAGGAAGAGCTGTACAAAACTTAATCAACATTGAACCAGATGATAAGATTAAAGCATATATCAGAACCAATGATCTGAAAGATGTAGATTACATCAACCAGATGAGCGTGGTAATGATTACTAAAAATGGTACTATCAAAAAGACATCTTTAGAAGCTTATTCAAGACCAAGAGTAAATGGTATCAATGCTATCGAGATTAGAGAAAATGATCAATTGCTAAGTGCTTATCTTACCAATGGTGAATCTCAAATCATGATTGCCACGAAAAACGGTAAATGTATTCGTTTCCCTGAAGAAAAGGTAAGAGAAGTGGGTAGAGGATCTATCGGTGTACGTGGTATTATGATGGAGGAAAATGATGAGGTTATTGGTATGATTGTTGTAAACGATGTAGAGCGCGAAACGGTTCTTGTGGTATCTGAAAAAGGGTACGGTAAGAGAACTGCAGTAGAAGACTACAGAATTACCAACAGAGGTGGAAAAGGTGTTATTACTTTAAATATCACTGAAAAGACAGGTAATCTTATTGCTATTCAGAATGTTACAGACGAAGATGGATTGATGATTATCAATAAATCTGGCGTTGCCATCAGAATGAATATGGATGAAATGCGTGTTATGGGTAGAAATACTCAGGGGGTAAGAATGATCAATCTTAAAAAGAATGACGAAATTGCTGCCATCGCAAAAGTGGAAATGGACAAAGATGTAGAAGAAGAAGGTATTGAAGGTGAAGAATCTGCGGAAGATAGTTCAACTGAAGAAAACGTTTCGTCACAAATAGAAAATAATGCAGAAAATGAAAACTCGGTTGACGAAACTGAAAATTCAGAATCTGAAGAATAATATAACAATATAATTAAAAATTCATATTTATGAAAAAGCTAATTTTAGGTATAGCAATCGTTTCTTCAGTTTTTGCTTTTGGGCAGAAAGATGATAAAAAAGAAATAAATGCTCAAGTGCAAGCTACTAATAAAGTAGCGATGGATGCATATAATGCAAAAAATTATACGGTTGCTGGACCAAAGTTTATAGAGCTTTATGATTTATTAAAAGCAAACGGTCAGGACGACAAAACGTACAAGTATTATGCTGGTTTGAGTTATGCATTAGCAAATAACTTAGAAGAGTCTATAAAAATTTATACTGATTTAATTAATTCTGGGTATACTGGGGTTCAGACAACTTACACGGCAAAAGAAAACAAAACCGGACAAGTTTCTGCTTATGATAAAGCAACTTGGGATTTAATTAAGAAAACTTCGAAAGATTATTCTGATTTTAAAACGGAACAATCTAAAAGTGTAGAGCCAGATTTATATGAAACTTTGTCTACATTGCTTTTAAATGCAAAGAAAAATGATGAAGCTTTAGCAATTATAGAAAAAGGATTAGCAAAATTTCCTAATAATGCTAAATTAAAAGAGTATCATGGTTCTGCTTTGTATGCTACAGGTAAGACCGATCAGTTTATGACAAATCTTAAAGATCAGTTAGCAAAAAATCCTAATGACGCTACTAATTGGTATAATCTAGGAGTTTTACAGTCAAAAAATCCTGCTACAGAAGCTGATGCAATTACTTCATTTAATAAAGCAATTGAGCTGGCTGCAAATGATGCTAAATTGAAAGACAATGCTTACCAAAACTTAGTTTATACTTCTATTGGTGATGACGATAAAGCTGTAAAAGAAATCAACGCAATCAGAAAATCTGATCCAGATAAAGCAACAACATTAATTGAAGCAAGAAAAGAAAGATTTGCTAAAGCATTACCTTATGCTGAAAAATGGTATCAGGCAAGCCCGAATAATATCGATGCAGTTGTGATTTTGAAGGATATTTACGGAATGCTTAAAAATCAAGCTAAAGTTACTGAAATGAAAGCTAAAGAAGCTGAACTTCAGGCTAAAGCAAAATAATATTTTAAAGATTTATACTAATGAAAATCGTCTCATTTTGAGGCGATTTTTTTGTTTTAAATTATTAACAGTTTGTCTAAATTTTATTATTTAAAAGTATAAAAGTTAAACTGCCACGAATGCACGAAATACATTTGTTAAAAAATATTCGTGAATTCGTGGCAATTTAACAATTTTTAAAATCTGCGAGAGAATGAGTTTATTCTAATTGAAGTTTTTAGCAGGTTTTAAGTATTGCTTTTCTCAGCAAAACAAAAAATATTTCCAAGCTTGATGCTCGAGTAACCATTGCTTTTTATTTTTGAAGATTTAATCATTGCTTTAGCTAAAATGTCTGTAGGCAAAGGTTTTTGACTTTCAAAAAGCCCAAGCTTATTGGCAAACTTAATAATTCTGCTACCTAAAACTTCTCCCGTTCTTTCAGAATCTTTTCTTTCGAGCATTCCAGGTTTGAAAATTGTAATTTTATTAAAATGAAGCTTTTTTACGGCTTCTTCAAGCTCGCCTTTCATTTTAGAGTAAAATATTTTTGATGTAGGATTGGCTCCATAAGCCGAAACTAAAATATAATCATCTACATTATTTTCTTTTGCCGCTTTTGCAAATTGATATTGATAATCAAAATCAACTTTTCTCTGTGCTTCTTTGCTTCCTGCAACTTTTAGAGTCGTTCCAAGGCAAGAAAATACAACATCACCTTTCACAAGATCTTTCCATTCTTCGAGCTTTTCAAAATCTACAATGTGAGTTTTTAACTTTTTATTTTGAATTGAAAGAGGTTTTCTTACAAAAACATTCACTTCCTCAAAATCGTTATCCTGTAACAATTGATTTACCAAATCTTTCCCTGTAGCACCTGTAGCACCGATTACTAAAGCTTTCATAATAAATAGTTTTGTGTCATGATTATTTCCTTTTTAAATTTACTAAATTTGAGATAATTATAAAAGATAAAAGATAAAAGATCTTTAGGTAAATTAAATCATCGATCATAATTTATCACTTATCAATTATTATTCATTACCAATTACTTATTACTCATACGAAATGGATGCCAACCAAGTTTTAGATTATTGTCTTGCAAAAAAAGGAGTGACAGAAAGTTTTCCGTTCGATAACGAAACTTTAGTTTTAAAAGTAGGAATCAAAATTTTTCTACTGATGTCTCTAGAAAGACAGCCTTTAAGTATCAATGTAAAAACAGATCCCGAATGGAGCCAAGAACTTCGTGAGCAGCATCCACAAATCACAGGTGCTTTTCACATGAATAAGACCCACTGGAATTCTGTTTCTTTAGATGGCTTAAAAAGAAATCTAATCTTAAAAATGATAGACCAATCATATGATTTGGTGTTTAAGTCGTTGACCAAAAAAGCGAAAGAAGAAATTTTGAATAGCTAGAAATCAAAAGCTTCCGTCAATATTTTATCCTCATCCAACCTTTCAATCAATTTTTCCAGACCTTCAAATTTAATTTCCTCATGAAGAAAGTCTCTGAATTTTACGGTGATTTTTTCATCGTAAATATCTCCTTCAAAATCAACGATGTAAACTTCAACGGTTAATTTTTCTCCGTTAACGGTAGGGTTTGTACCAACACTTAACATCCCTTTATATTGTTTGCTTTTTAAAAGAACTTCAACAATATAAGCACCTTTTTTAGGAAGTAATTTTAGATTTTCAGTTTCAATATTAGCGGTTGGATAACCGATAGTTCTGCCTAATTTTTTCCCATGAACAACCGTTCCGGAAACAGAGTAGGAGTAACCCAGCATTTCGTTGGCCTCTAAAATATTACCTGCCAATAAAGCATTTCTGATTTTTGTAGAGCTGATATTATTTTCGTGGATGTTAATAGCTTCCATTTGTTCAACCTCAAAGTCTAATTCTTTAGAAAGTTTTTGAAGCAATTTAAAATTTCCGCTTTTATTTTTCCCGAAAGAATGATCGTAACCTATGATCAAATATTTTACGTTTAATTTATCAATTAAGATATGACGCACAAATTCTTCACCCGTAAGGTTTCTGAACTCATCATCAAATTCTTTTAAAAATAAATTATTAATGCCATATTTCTCCATTAATAAAGTCTTTTCATCTAATGTATTTAGAAGTTTAAGGTCTTCATTAGGATTGAACACAAATCTGGGATGTGGCCAAAAAGTAAGAATTGCCGTTTCCAGATGATGAGCAGAGCCCACTTTTTTTAGTTCGTCGATGATACATTTATGACCGAGATGAACTCCGTCAAACATTCCCAAAGATAACGCCAGAGGCTTTTGAGAGGGATAATCGTTAAAATTTCTGAAAACTTTCAAGATGAAAAAAATTTGACTGCAAATATAAGTATAATGTAACAATCTAACAATGTAATAATATACCAATGTTTTGATAGCGAAATGATTGGTATATCGCTAAATTGTTATATTGTTACATTGTCAAAAAAGTATGATAAAAATCTGTTTTTTACCAATTGCAGGTTTAGTAAGATTTGTTATATTTGCACCAAGAAAAAATTTAGCAATGGCAAACCAAATTAAAGGAAAAATTTCTCAAATTATTGGTCCTGTAATCGACGTAGTTTTTAATAATGTAGAAGCTATCCCAAGTATCTATGATGCTTTGGAGATTACAAAAGAAAACGGTGAAAAAGTAGTATTAGAAGTAGAGCAGCATATCGGTCAAGATACTGTAAGATGTATCGCAATGGATGCAACTGATGGTCTTAAAAGAGGTCAGGAAGTAATCGGATACGGAAATCCTATTATTATGCCAATCGGTGATGCCGTAAACGGAAGACTATTCAACGTTGTTGGGGATGCTATCGATGGGCTTCAAAATATTTCTAAGGAAGGTGGTCTTCCTATTCACAGACCAGCTCCGAAATTTGATCAACTTTCAACTTCTGCAGAAGTTTTATTCACAGGTATTAAAGTAATTGACTTAGTAGAGCCTTACTCAAAAGGAGGTAAAATTGGTTTGTTCGGTGGTGCAGGTGTAGGTAAAACTGTATTGATTCAGGAATTGATTAACAATATTGCAAAAGGACACGGAGGTCTTTCTGTTTTTGCCGGTGTAGGTGAAAGAACGAGAGAAGGGAATGATCTTTTGAGAGAGATGCTAGAATCAGGAATTATCAAATATGGTGATGATTTTATGCACTCTATGGAAAACGGAGGTTGGGATCTTTCTAAAGTAGATTTAGAAGTAATGAAAGATTCTAAAGCTGCATTCGTTTTCGGACAAATGAACGAGCCACCTGGAGCAAGAGCAAGAGTAGCACTTTCTGGTCTTACTTTAGCTGAGTACTACAGAGACGGTGGTGAAACAGGACAAGGTAGAGACGTTTTATTCTTCGTAGATAATATTTTCCGTTTTACACAAGCTGGTTCTGAGGTATCTGCACTTTTAGGTCGTATGCCTTCTGCGGTAGGTTACCAACCAACTTTGGCATCTGAAATGGGTGCGATGCAGGAAAGAATTACTTCTACTAAAAATGGTTCAATTACTTCAGTACAGGCGGTTTACGTACCTGCGGATGATTTAACTGACCCGGCTCCTGCTACAACGTTTGCTCACTTAGATGCAACAACGGTATTAGATAGAAAAATTGCTTCATTAGGTATTTATCCAGCGGTAGATCCATTGGCTTCTACGTCAAGAATCTTGGCTCCGGAAATTATCGGTGAAGAACATTATAACTGTGCTCAGAGAGTAAAAGAAATTCTTCAGAGATACAAAGCATTGCAAGATATTATCGCAATCCTTGGTATGGAAGAACTTTCTGAAGAAGATAAATCTGTAGTTTACAGAGCTAGAAAAGTTCAGAGATTCCTTTCTCAGCCTTTCCACGTTGCAGAACAGTTTACAGGTATCCCTGGATCATTAGTAGATATCAAAGATACTATCAAAGGATTTACTATGATTATGGACGGTGAATTAGATCACTTGCCAGAAGCTGCTTTCAACTTGAAAGGAACTATCGAGGAAGCAATCGAAGCTGGACAAAAAATGTTAGCGGACAACGCATAAATTATTAACAATTTGAGATTTGAAATTTGAGATTCGATGGTAATTTCAAATTTCAAACATCAAATTTCAAATTTGTTTCTATGAATATAAAAATTTTAACACCAGAATACGTAGTTTTTGAAGGAGAAGTAGACTCAGTATTGCTGCCCGGAAAAAATGGTGAATTTCACCTTATGAAAAACCACGCAGGAATTGTTTCTTCATTATCTGGCGGTAAAGTAAAGCTTTTTACAAAATCTGTAGGGGAGGCTTATGCTAATAATTTTACCAAAGAAAATGAAAATCAAAGCGAGTTTTTTTCTTATCCTATCAAAAGCGGTGTTGTAGAATTTAATAACGAAAAAGGAATTATCCTTTGCGAATAATTAAAATCGAAGCTAAATATATTTTCAAAAAAGTGTAACTTTGGTTACACTTTTTTTATGCTTTGTAAAAATCTGATTTTATGAAACAAAGTTTAATCATGTTCTTTACAGTTTTGAGCTTCATTCTAAATGCTCAAATTATTAAAACGAAAAGAGGCATTGTTAGTTTAGACGGAATTCATGTTGCAAAAATCACCAGTAAATCTGGAGAATATACTTTTATGGATTTAAAGGAAACTCCTATTTTTACCATGGAGTTTATTGATAAAAGCGTAGTAGATTCTGTAAGAGATAGCTATGTAAAGCTTAATCGTGTCTATAATCGCGACAAAACTTTAGATATGGATTATATTTCTCCGTCTGCATTTTCTGGAGATGAAAAATCTGCAGTATATACTTCTATTAAAGCTTTAAAAATTATTGATGATAGAGGGATTAATGTAAAAAATCTAGATGAACTTTTCAAAAATATGCCCAAACGTAAGCTCGATACAAAAACAAAAGAAGCTTATAGCATACGATCTAAAATTGACAGATTAAATATTACAGTCAACAATGTAGGTGAAATTTTAAGTAATGGTGTTCCAGTTGGCTATTTCACCAATTTACCGGTAAGTTTTGGTTCTGAAGATACGATTTCAGATAAGACATTTATAGATATTGAAATATATGATGCTAAAAGTAAATTAATAGGCAGATACAGCACCACTACAAAAAGAATTACTACAGCTGGTGGTAAAGTGTTTACTTTGTACAGAGAAATGTCTGGCAGGGCTTCTATATTGAAATTTCCTACCTATAAAGCTCTTGCCGAAAGAATGGCAATCCTGGATCCTAGCTTTATAAAAGTTCAAGATAAAATAATTGTAGGTGAAGTTGTAAAAGATGGAGTTGAAAAAGATAAAAAATAAATCTCTATAATTTAAGAAATTCAATAGGAACGGGCTTTAGCCCGTTTTTTAAATATAAACAACTCCATTGGCTTTAGCCAAAACATATAAATCCTGGAAACTTATTTTTCAGGATTAGTTTTTTTCAAAGTTTGTCATTCCGTAGGAATCTAAATTGAAATTTTTAAAATATTGTTTGCTGATATTTCTACGGAATGACAAATTTGATATAATTGAATAAAATTTTACGTTAAATAGAATTTAAAAATAATGCTTTAAGTATAAGTTTGCAATTTACAGATTCAAAATAATTCCATTTTCTTTTAGTTGCTGCATTGGTTTTGAAAACCAGAATAATTCAAAATCTTCAAGGGTTTCTTCAAAATTGAGCTTGAGCTGCTGAAGGGTAATACGTTTTGGATTTTCAAAAGTATTTTCAGAGATAATTTTTATTAGCCAATCTGCTTTTTCCTGTTCTAACTCTATCTTAACAATGTTAGTTCGTAGATGGAATGTAATTCTCGTATACGCCCAAGAGTTTTGTTTTTTTGTTTTTACGTAATTCTCAGCGATTACGTTTTTTGCTAAAAATATAACCTTAGAGTTTCCTTTAAATTTAAATTGATCTTCATCTAACAAACAGTCGTGAATATAATCCGGATGAATGCTTGTTTTTGGAATTTTAAAATCAAACCAATCTTGCAGAGGAATTTCAAAATTAATTCCGTGCATGAAATTGAACAGAGATTTTTTTAAACCAAAACTAAATTTACTGTGATCGATCCCGGTTTTATCTTTGAAATCGATATCATTGTTAGCAAACTTAATTTCCTGCTTAATTGGTGTTACTCCAAATTCTTCAGGATTTTGTCCGACCGGAGAATGTGCCGTCATTGCAAACTGATGCCAAAAACCACTCTGTAAAATTCCCATTTTAAAAAGCTGACGAACCATTTCCAAAGAATCTACAGTTTCCTGAACGGTTTGAGTAGGGTAGCCGTACATCAAATATGCATGAACCATAATTCCTGCCTCAGTAAAATTTTTGGTAACTTTTGCCACCTGATCTACAGAAACTCCTTTGTCGATTAACTTTAGCAATCGGTCACTTGCAACTTCAAGACCGCCCGAAACCGCAACGCAACCCGAGAGTTTTAATAAGAAACATAGATCCTGAGTAAAGCTTTTTTCAAAACGAATATTCGTCCACCAGGTTACGACAAGATTTCTTCGCAAAATTTCCAAAGCAACCTCTCTCATCAGCGCGGGAGGAGCAGCTTCATCTACAAAATGAAATCCGGTTTCGCCGGTTGTTTTTATTAATTCTTCCATTCTGTCAACCAAAATTTTGGCAGAAATGGGTTCGTAAATTTTGATGTAATCTAAAGAAATATCGCAAAAAGTACATTTTCCCCAATAGCAACCGTGTGCCATTGTCAATTTATTCCATCTTCCGTCGCTCCATAAACTATGCATCGGATTGGCAATTTCAATAACAGAAATATATTTATCTAATTGTAAATCGATATAATCCGGAGTTCCTATTTCCGATTGTTTGTAATCGTGTTTGGTAGAATTATTTTTATAGGTAACTTCTTGGTTTTCAATTAAAAAAGTTCTTTTGAATTGAGATTCTTCGCTTTGCTCAGAATGACAAACATTTTCATAAACTAATTCAAGAGGAACTTCACCATCATCTAAAGTAATGAAATCGAAAAATTCAAAAACTCTTTCATCTTTAATTTCTCTTAATTCAGTATTTGGAAAACCGCCGCCCATTGCAGTTTTAATGTGTGGGTAATTTTCTTTTATAAATTTTGCTGACCGAAAAGCAGAGTATAAATTTCCAGGAAAAGGAATCGAGAAACACACCAGTTTTGGCTGAACTGATTCTAATTTTTCGTGAAGAATCTTTAAAGTAAAATCATCAATAAATGTCTGGTCAGAATTTAATTTAGAATATAATTCGTCAAAAGAATTAGCAGATTTTCCTAATCTTTCGGCGTATCTGCTAAATCCAAAATCAGAATCTACGTTTTCAACAATATAATCAGATAGATCTTCTAAATATAAAGTAGCCAAATGCTTGGCTTTATCCTGAAGTCCCATATTTCCGAAAGCAAATTCCATGTCATCTAACTGATTGAACCTGGAAGCTTCTGGCAGAAAATTCATCGAACAAATCTGTCTTGCCAAAGTAGGATTTTTATTCTGAAGAAATAAAATAACCTGATCGATTGTTTTTAAATATTCGTCTCTTAAAGCAAAAATTCGCTGTGAGTTTTCTGAAATATTCTGTAAATCAATTTCGGTATCAAATACTTTTTGAATTCCATCTCTTGAAAATAATTCCAAGATTACTTCAATCCCCAAATCGATTTGATAGCTTGATATATTTTTAGTATTAAGAAAACCTTTAATATAAGCTGTAGCCGGATAAGGGGTATTGAGTTGCGTGAAAGGCGGAGTAATAAGAAGAAGATCTTTCAAAAGGAATTTTTTGCAAATTTATTGTAAATCTTTAAGAATCTGCTTAGATCTTGAAAAGTATTTTTGCCACGAATGCACGAATATTTTTTACAACATCAATAAATTCGCGCATTCGTGGCAAAAACAAAAACCGCTAGAAAATTCTAACGGTTCTATATTTATTTAAACGAAATCAAATTACATTTGCTTGTACTCGATATTCATTTGTTTTTCCATTTCTGCATATACGCCAGTATCAAATTTTTCTTTGATGCCATCAAAAGCAGCTAAAGTTTCGTTAATCTCTGAATCTGTATGCGAAGCTGTAGGGATTAATCTCAACAAGATCATTCCTTTTGGAATTACAGGATATACTACAACTGATGTGAATACACCGTAATTTTCTCTTAAATCTTTTGCTAAAAGGGTTGCTTCAATCGTCGTTCCTTTTATGAAAACTGGTGTCACACAAGTATTTGTGTTTCCAAGATTGAAACCTCTTTCTTTTAATCCGTTTTGAAGTTTAGTTACGTTTTCCCATAATTTATCTTTAATTTCTGGGCGTGTTCTTAATAATTCTAATCTTTTTAAACCTCCAATTACCATTGGCATTGTTAAAGATTTAGCAAAAATCTGAGAACGAAGATTGTATTTTAAAAATCTGATAATATTTTCATCACCTGAAAGAAAAGCTCCAAAACCTGCCATCGATTTAGCAAACGTTGAGAAGTAAACATCGATCTGATCTTGACATCCCTGCTCTTCACCAGCTCCAGCTCCGGTTTTACCTAAAGTTCCGAAACCGTGTGCATCATCAACCAAAAGTCTGAAATTGAATTTAGATTTTAAATCACAAATTTCTTTTAGTTTCCCCTGCATTCCTCTCATTCCGAAAACCCCTTCAGTGATTACTAAAATACCACCACCGTTTTCTTCAGCCACTTTGGTTGCTCTCGCTAAGTTTTTCTCTAAACTCTCGATGTCATTATGTTTGAAAGTAAAACTTTTTCCCATGTGAAGACGTACTCCATCTACGATACAAGCGTGAGAATCTGCATCATAAACGATAACATCATGTCTTGTCACCAAAGCATCAATACATGAAACCATCCCTTGGTAACCGAAATTTAAAAGATAAGCAGCATCTTTTTGAGTAAATTCTGCCAATTCTTTTTCCAGTTGCTGATGTTGTTGAGTTTCACCAGACATCGCTCTTGCACCCATCGGATAAAACATTCCGAATTCTGCTGCTGCTTTTGCATCAGCTTCCAATACTTCAGGATGATTACACAATCCTAAATAATCATTAGCGCTCCAAAAAATTACATCTTTACCTTGAAATTTCATTCTCGGACCAATTGGACCTTCAAGTTTTGGGAATACAAAATATCCTTCTGCGTAATCAGCAAACTGACCTAGTGGCCCTGGATTTTGTTTTATTCTTTCAAAAATATCTACCATTGTATGAGTATGTTTTATGTAAAAAAGCCCTTTGTAAATTACTAAAAGGCTTAATTTGTATTAATTTATTCTTATTATTTGATGAATTCTGTTTTGAAAACTTCATCATAGTTATGGAAACAGTTGTTGATGAAACCTTGTTCTTCCATCCATTTATCGCTGTACACTTTTGTAATATAACGTGAGCCGTGATCAGGATAGATCATTACCACAAAATCATTTTCGGTTAGCTCATGAGACTGCGCATATTGCATTAATCCCTGAGTAACAGCTCCTGTTGTATACCCACCCATAATAGCTTCTTTCAAAGCAAGTTCACGGGTTCTGTAAGCCGACATTTCGTCATTTACTCTTACAAATTCATCCACTTTATCAAATAAAAGAGCAGAAGGAATTAAATTTTTTCCCATTCCTTCAATTTGGTAAGGATGTACATCTTCTTTGTGAATTTTACCGGTTTCGTGGAAACTCTTCAAAATAGATCCGTCTGCATCAACACCGATAATTTTAATATCTGGATTTTTCTCTTTTAAGAATTTTGCAGAACCTGATAAAGTTCCACCCGTTCCTGTACATGCAAAAAGGTGAGTAATCTTACCTTCAGTCTGCTCCCAAATTTCAGGACCTGTAGTCTGATAGTGGGCATCAATATTCAGCTCATTAAAGTACTGATTGATATAAACGGAATTTGGGGTTTCTGCAGCAATTCTTTTTGCTACTTCATAATATGATCTCGGGTCATTCGCAGGTACATTCGCAGGACATATATATACTGTAGCACCAAGAGCTTTCAGATAAGCTATTTTTTCAGCTTTTGTTTTATCACTTACAGCAAGAATACATTTGTATCCTTTAATGATGCAAACCATTGCAAGTGAAAAACCTGTATTTCCGGAAGTAGTTTCTACAACTACTGAATCTTCCTTTAATAAACCTTTTTTCTCAGCGTTTTCAATAATATGAAGTGCGATTCTATCTTTTGTGGAATGTCCAGGATTATATGATTCTAACTTAGCATAAATTTTTGCAGGAATTTCTTTAGTCACTGTATTAAGTTTCACCAAAGGAGTGTTCCCAATCAAGCCAAGAATATTATCGTAAACATTACTCATTATTTGTTATTTTTTTCAAATAAAAATCTGACCGCAAAAATACAAAAAAATAAATAATTTCTAAACTTTTAGTTCATTATAAGTTTGCTATTTGTATAAATAGGTGATTTATTTTTGCTTGCAGCCTACCGAACTACACAAAAACTACGCCATATTTTTTAAAATTTGTTAAAATTAATTTAAACTAATCTAAAAACCTTATTTTCGCATAATTGATTTTATACTATGAAAAACTGGACTTTTAGGCAATGGAACACCCTTCTCGGATGGGTGACTTTCGTTATTGCATTTTTCACGTACTTATCAACTATGGAACCCAATTTTAGCTTTTGGGATTGTGGTGAGTACATTTCTTCAGCAGTAAAATTAGAAGTAACGCATGCTCCCGGAGCTGCTTTATTTCAGATTGTGGGAGCAGTAGCTGCCATTTTTGCTTTTGGAAAAGGTGAAAATTACTCTATCGTGATCAACGGAATGTCGGCATTATTCAGCGCATTTACAATTTTGTTTTTGTTCTGGACAATCACTCATTTCGTAAGAAGACTTCTCAACAAAGATTTTGAAGAAATCACAAAACATCAGGAGATTTCTATTCTTTTTGCAGGACTTATCGGAGCTTTGTGTTTTACCTTTTCTGATACGTTTTGGTTTTCAGCAGTGGAAGGTGAAGTGTACTCGATGACATCGATGTTTATTGCACTTTTAGTTTGGCTGATTACAAAATGGGAAAACGAATATCTTGAGAAAGACAATGAAAGATGGATTATCTTAATCTTCTTCATTTTAGGTCTTTCGGTAGGAGTTCACATGATGGGAATGCTTGCGATTCCTGCTGTATGTTTAGTCTATTATGCAAGAAACTATACATTTACCTGGAAAAATTTCATTTTTGCAAACCTTATTACTTTAGGAATTTTAATTCTTGTATTTAAAATTATCTTCCCGGTAATCATGTCTTTATTTGGAAAACTTGAAATCTTCTTTGTAAACGGTTTAGGACTACCTTTTCATTCTGGAACGATTGCTGGCTTTATCATTATGGTAGCGCTTTGTTATTTCCTTATAAAATATGCAAGACAGTCGAAGAAAAATATTTTTCAGACGGTAGCTTTATCTATAGTTTATATGATTATTGGTTTCTCTTGTTGGATGGTTATTCCGATCAGAGCCAATGCAAATCCACCAATGAACCTTAATGATCCTGATACTGCAATTGGTATGCTTGATTATTACAACAGAGAGCAATATGGAGATTGGCCTACAATTTACGGTCAAAACTATACTGCTTTCCTGGATGCAAACGGAATTCAGAAAAACGAAGACGGTAGTTTTAAAACTAAAAAGACTGGAGAAGTTTACGAAAAAGACGAAAAAACAGGTACTTACAGAAAAACGAGTGAGCGTTTTAATTATATTTTTGATAAGTCTCATGTGAGCTTAATGCCAAGAATGTTCAACGATGATAAAGATGTAATGTCAAATTACATTTCTATGTACGGCGCACCGGATTTTAAATTTAATTATGCAAATGAAGATGTGGCAGACAGCCCGGAAGCAAAACAAATTTTCGACGAACTGAGAGCGAAATATGAAGACGGAACGATTACCGCATCAGATTATTTAAAAGTAAGACCTTATAATTTAATCACGGTTCAAAAGCCTTCTTTGGCTCAGAATATGGATTATTTTATTTCATTCCAAAATGGATATTATTTCTTGAGATATTTGATGTGGAACTATGTTGGAAGACAGAATGACCTTGAAGGAAACAGCGAAAACACAAAAGGAAACTGGATTTCAGGAATTGCACCAATCGATAATGCTCTTTGGGGAAATCAGGATGCGATGCCTGCAAAATTCAAAAATGAAAGTACAGTAGCATTTTTCTTCTTACCATTATTATTGGGTATTTTAGGATGTTATTTCCAGTTTAACAGAGATTTTGGAAGATTTTATGCAATATTATCTTTATTTATTTTAACAAGTGTCGGAATTATTTTCTATACCGGAGTAAAACCTTTCGAACCGAGAGAAAGAGATTATGCAATGGTTGGTTCGTTCTATGCTTTCGCTATTTGGATTGGTCTGGGAGCCGGAGGAATTTTATGGTATTTACAGTCTAAAGTAAAGTCGAACGCAGCAAATATAGGCTTCGGAGTTATTTTGTTAGGAGTTCCATTTATGATGGGTTTCCAAAACTATAATGTACACGACAGAAGCAACAGATATACAGCATACGATTATTCTTATTCAGTATTAAAATCATTACCAAAAGAAGATATTTTATTTGTTTACGGTGATAATGATACTTATCCGGTTTGGGCAATGCAGGAAACAGAGAGATTCCGTGATGATGTGAAAGTGGTTAATTTTACTTTACTATCAACTCCTTGGAATATTGATCAAGTAAAAAGAAAAACCTATAATTCTAATCCTATTCCTAGTCAGCTTAATCATGAAGATTACAGAGATGGTGTGAATGACCAGATTTATCTAATGAAAAAGAATGATTGGAAAAATATCATCGCTAATCTACAAGAAGCTGGGGCTCCAGAAAGTGCAATAGCGCCGTTCCAGAAATATTTGGTTCAGGATTCTATGACTTTGAAAGAGGCAATGAATTTTATTAAAATGAAATCTCCTGAAAAAGATGAAGTTTTAAAAATGATTTTTGGTGAGGAGCGTTACGAAAAATATAATTTCCTTCCGGTAAATAAATTTGTAATTCCTGTAAACAAAGCAAACGCAGTGAAAGCAGGAATCATCAATGCTTCAGACCTTCCTAATACGGTAGATCAGATTGTGGTTGATTATAAATCAGGAACTTTATACAAAAATAACCTGATGATGTTTGATATTTTGGCAAACTTCGATTGGAAACGTCCGATTAATTTCTCTTCAGGAGGGGTTTATGAAAGCGAAAATATTTTCTTCTTAGATGAATATCTTCAGTTTGACGGTTTCAGCTACAGATTGGTTCCGATTCATACGCCAAGAAGCAGCGATGGAGAAATGGGAAGAGTAGATGGAAATTCATTATATAATGTTGTGAAAAACTACAGATGGGGTAATTTCAAAGACTTGAAAGTTCATTTTGATGAAACAGCAACTTCAAACATTATGGGCTACAGAAGTTCTGCAAGCAGAGCAGCAGCAGCTTTAGCTCTATCAGGACAGAAAGCAAAAGCTTTAGAAATATTAGATCTTGCAGCAAAAGAAATTCCTGCAGAAAAATATAATGATCCTCGTTCTTTAAGTTCAATGGTTTACGGATATATCGTTGCAGGACAAGAAGAAAAAGGATTGAAGTTGGCTGAGATTCTTAAAAAAGGAATTTTTGAAGAATATGATTATTATTTATCTTTAAGCCCGTCTGAGCAAAGATTTGCAGGAAGGCCAATGAGATCAAAGCCTATGGAATATTCATTAGTTGTAACTTCAGTAACTGATGCTTATAAAAAATTAGGACAACCTGAGAAAGCTTACAATTATCTTGTGAAATCTATTGAACCCGTTGATAAGAAATTTAATGTATTCATTAAAGATCTTCAGCAAATGGGGAAAGAAAAGGCAATGAAAGAATCTGAAAAAGTACAGAAAATCACCCCGTTTTATCAATATTTGTTTGATATAATGGAGCCATTTGATTCTACTTACGCTAAAGAAAAAGAAGATCAGATTACCACAGCGATTATTAAAGCAACACAATAAAATCAATACTTAAAACGGAACTTCGGTTCCGTTTTTTTATGTTGATATTCCTGAAATTTAGAACTACCTTTGTATAACTAAAAAAACGCAATGGCTGAATCTCAAAATAAGAATCTCCCAATCTACGCTGTATTTTTTGCAATCATTGCAAAACTTTATTTTTTACTCACGCATCACATTCAGGAGGATGCATTTATCACTTGGCGGGTTGCTCAAAATCTCATGGATTATGGGGTAATCGGTTTTAACGGAGCCACAAAAATCTCAGCTTCTACAACGCATTTGTACGTTTTTGTTTCTTATATTTTTAATCTGATCTTTGGAAAAGAAAATTTTATAGAGCCGTTGCTTATTTTTAATACGACGCTTTTTACAATAGGAAGTTTATTTCTGTCACATCTTTTATTTAAAAACAATTGGCATAAAGCGATCTTCATCTTTTTATTTGGAATTTTACCGCCATCCATAAAGATTTCAATCCTCGGAATGGAATATGGAATTCTGTTTTTCCTTGAAATGGCATTGTTGTATTATGGTTTCAAAAAAGAGAAAAAATGGGCTTTTATTTTACTTCCAACATTAATATTATTCACAAGAATCGACACGGTTATTTTCCTAGGAATTGTATTTTTAGTAGATGTTTTTTGGAATAAAAAAATCAGATGGAGCTATATTTTAGGTGGGATTTTAGGCGTTGCAGTCTGTGTTTCTTTCAATTGGTTCTACTTCGGTGAATTGGTAAATAACACAATCGTTGCAAAGAAATTGGCGTATGATCAGGTATTTACTTTACAGCAAAATATAGAATATTTTAGATTAAACTACGGGAATTTTTGGGGAATGCTGAAATTACCGGGAGATTTTAATCCTATTACGATTGTGATTGCCCTTTTTGAACTTCTTTGTTTTATTTATTTAATAAGACAAAGAGAAAAAAGAAATTATTTTCTGTGGATTATTTTTCTTTTTGCATGGTCGAAACAAATCGTTTTTCTTTCGCAAAAAAGCTTGTTCGATTGGTATTACTGGGTTCCGCAGATTTTACTTTTTGTTCCGGTTTTGATTTTTGTTTTAGAACAGAAAGTAAAGCGAAATCTTTGGCTGACTTTATTAGTTCTTATTTATATTTTACCAATGTTGGTTTTCCAAACTGTACATTCTATTGCAACAGGAAATGGCGAATGGAATTACAGGCGCTCAATCGGATTATTTTTAAATACGTATGAAAAAGATAAAAAACAATGGATTTTACTAGAACCTGCAGGTTATATTCCGTATTTCTCAGGTTTAAAAACGATTGATGAAGTTGGGTTGGTTGACAAACAAATTCAGGAAGAAATTAAAAAAGACAAAGCTAATTCTTGGATAAATACTGTAAAAAACAGAAAACCAAAATATATGCTTTCTTACAGAGATTTGTTTCAAGATAAAGACTCAATCTACTATAAAACTCATTATCGTCTTTTGAATGAATTCAGGATAAATAATCATCTGAAAAGTGATTATCCGATTTTAGAAAAAATTTATAAACTGAAACCTTCAGGAACAGATTATAATTTATACGAAAAGGTAAAGTAGTTTGTATTAAAGTAAAAAGTAAAAAGTAAAAAGTAATTTTGACCCTAAACTCTAAACTCTAAACCTTATGCAATACTGTGCTTTTCTCCGTGGTGTCAATGTAAAAGGAACCAATATGAAAATGGCAGAAGTCTGTCAGGTGTTCAAAGATGCCGGAATGGAAGATGTAAGTTCGATTTTAGCTTCGGGAAATATTATTTTTAGTTCAGATAAAAATACAGATGAGCTAAAGATTGTTCTCGAAAAAGCAATGTCTGAATATTTTAAATATGAAGCATTTCTTTTTGTAAAGACAGCAGAAGAAACAGAATTGTTTTGGTTTAAAAATCCTTTTGAGAAGAACGAAAATTTTCACACGTATGCATTTGTAGGAAACGATAATGTAGAAAACATCCTAATGAATGAGTTTCAGAACGCTTCAAAATCTGAGAACGAAAAAGGAGAAATCGTTAATAATATCTTTTATTGGCAGGTTTCAAAAGGAAATACATTAGATTCTAGCTTTGGGAAAGTTTTAGGCAAAAAAAGCCTGAAAGACCAGTTTACCAGCAGAAATATTAATACTTTTGAGAAGATTCTTAAAAAATTTTAATACTCTCTTTTTGTAATTGCGAGGAACGAAGCTATCTTTAAATTTTTCTCTTTTAAAGTAATTTTTAACCCCAAAAACCGTTTACAGGTTAAGTCTATAAATAATTTTCAATTATAAAACTTTCTCAGTATTTTTACTGAACTTTTAATTTAAATAAAAATAATGATTCAACATTTAGATAACATACAGCACAAAGATTCAAAAAACTTTTTCTTAATTGCCGGTCCTTGTATTATTGAAGGCGAAGATATGGCGTTAAGAATTGCGGAAAAAGTAATTGAACTGACCAATAAATATAATATTCCCTATATTTTTAAAGGAAGTTTTAAAAAAGCCAATCGAAGCAGAGTAGATTCTTTCACAACAATTGGTGAAGAAAAATCTTTGGAAATTCTTAAAAAAGTAGGAGAGACTTTTAATATTCCTACCACAACAGATATTCACGAGAACGAGCATGCTGCTTTAGCCGCTCAATATGTGGATGTTTTGCAGATTCCTGCGTTTTTGGTTCGTCAGACCGACCTTTTGGTAGCTGCAGCTGAAACAGGAAAATGTGTTACTTTGAAAAAAGGGCAGTTTCTTTCTCCTGAATCAATGAAGTTTGCCGTTCAGAAAATTACTGATTCAAATAATCAAAAAGTGGCTATTATAGAAAGAGGAAATTCTTTTGGATATACCGATTTGATCGTTGATTACAGAGGAATTCCTACAATGAGAGAATATGCTCCGGTAATTTTAGATGTTACGCATTCTTTACAGCAGCCTAATCAAAGTTCAGGAGTTACAGGTGGAAGACCAGATCTTATCGAAACGATTGCTAAAGCAGGAATTGTTGTTGGTGCAGACGGACTTTTTATAGAAACTCATCCAACTCCGGAAACAGCACTTTCTGATGGAGCAAACATGCTAAGATTAGATTTATTGGAAGATTTATTGCAAAAACTCACAAGAGTTAGAGAATCTATACTATAATTGTTAAAAAATACTTAATTTTAGAAATTATAAATAATTCCTTTTGAAAAAACTAGTTTTACCACTAAGCCTTATGGTACCCGTCTTGATATTCTCACAAGCAAGAAAAAGAGATACGACGACAACAAGGGTTTCCAATATTGAGGAAGTTGTTTTCCAGAAAAAAGTTACCGGGAAAACCACTGATATTACAGCAGTAAGAATTTCAGCAAAAGATGCCAAAAATGTCGCAAGTATCTCTGGCGGCGTAGAAGGAATGCTAAAAACACTTCCGTCTGTAAATTCAAACACCGAGCTTTCTTCACAATACATGGTGCGTGGTGGAAACTATGATGAAAACCTTATCTACATTAATGATATTGAAATTTACAGACCTTTTCTAATCAGAAATTCTCAGCAGGAAGGTTTAAGTATCATCAATCCGGATATGGTTTCTGCGGTCAACTTTTCGGCAGGAGGTTTTGAGCCAAGATATGGTGATAAAATGTCTTCAGCTTTAAATATTTATTATCGTGAACCTAAGAAATTTGAACTTTCTGGTGAAGCGAGTTTAATTGGCGGAAGATTAACAACAGGTTTTGCATCGGGAAAAGAAGATGAAAACGGAAACAAAAAATTCACAGCTTTATTTTCTGGAAGATACAGGAATACCAATCTGGTTTTGAATACTTTAAATGAAGACACCGATTTTAATCCTACCTACTATGATTTTCAGTCTTATCTGAATTATCATGTGAACAGCAAGCTTTCACTTTCATTTATTGGATATTATTCTAAGAATGATTACGAAATGATCCCGAAAGAGAGAAGTGTAGATTTTGGAACAATAAATCAGCCCATTAATCTCTCAGTTTTTTATAATGGTAAAGAAAATGACCAGTATAAAAATATGATGGGTACAGTTTCAGCAAACTACAAACCGTCTGATAAATGGAGATTTACATTAGATAGTTTTGCGTATCAAAACCGTGAAAGAGAATATTATTCTATTGCATCAAGCTATATTCTCCAAACTTTTGATCCAATTACAGGAACTCCAATCACGTCTTATGATGTTGGCGGACAAATAGAGCACGCAAGAAATGATCTTTTTGTAAGAACATACGGAACACAATTCAGAACCCGCTTTTCACCGAATGTGAATACTGATATTGAATTAGGTTTTAAATATGAAAAAGAAAATCTTCGAGATCTAACTAATGAATGGAAGCTGGTAGATTCTTCAGGATACAGTATTCCGCATCCGGTTGATGATCCTAGATTTCCTGATGCATCAGATTTAGACCTATTTTACAGTATCGCGGGAAATAATCATATTGAGCCGACAAGATTATCGGCTTACGGACAATATTCTCAGAAGTTCTATTGGGGAGCGAGTAAAGTTTTGGTAAATGCAGGAGCGAGAGTAGCACACTGGAGTTTCAATAACGAAACCATTTTCTCACCTAGAGCGCAGTTTGCCATAAAACCTGATTGGAATACCGATATGTGGTTCAGACTTTCTGGAGGGGTTTATTATCAGGCGCCTTTTTATAAAGAAATTAAAGATTTGAATGGTAATTTTAACTCAAATATTAAATCTCAAAGATCGATTCAGGCAATTTTGGCCAATGAAACCGAATTTGAGTTTGAAGACAGACCATTTAAATTAACGACAGAATTATATTATAAAAAAATGGATAATGTAATTCCGTATTATATGGATAATGTGAGAATTCGTTATTCAGGGCAAAATAACGCTACAGGTTACGCTTACGGAATTGATACAAGATTATTCGGTGAATTTGTACCAGGTGTAGATTCTTGGCTTTCTGTAAGTTATGCAAGGGTTTTTGAAAATATTGATGGAAGAGGAAATATTCCGAGACCAACTGATCAGAGATTCAGATTTGCAATGTTTTATCAGGATTATATGCCGAAATTCCCGCAAATGCGTGTAAATCTTACCTTAACCTATGCGATGGGATTACCAAATGGTGCGCCGGTTTTCACAGATCCTTATCAGTATCAAAAAACTTTGCCTTCTTACAAGAGAGTAGATTTAGGACTTTCGTATGCATTTGTAGATGCTGAAGCAAAAAAACAAACTTATGGTTTCTTGAGCAATTTTGATGAACTAACTTTAGGAGTGCAGGTTTTTAATGCATTTAATATCAATAATGCAATTGCCAATCAATGGATTACCGATGCGAATAGTAGTATCATGTATCCTGTTCCGGTTCGTTTAACGGGAAGATTCTTTAATGTAAAGCTTGAATTTAAAATAAAGTAGATTTCCATTAAATCTATACAATATAATTTTGATGAAAGAATTATTAGAGAAAGATGATAATTGGGATCCTCATTTGGTAAAACAAAAAGATATCTGCAAAAAATATACTTCAAAATGGAGTCCAATAAATAAAAAGCTGCATATTGGAATTTCAAATAACTATTTTTTACAGCCTGTAAATGGTTTGAGACATTCTAGTGAAAATGGAACTGTTGGTTGGTATATTTGGTTTGGTGAATTTAAAAATGATGATGATTTTTTTAAACCAATGTGTGCCGAACATTTATTAGAAATTAATCCTAATATTATTCAATATTTAGGTTTAGATGTAGGATTTAGATTCTTGATTGATTGTAATGGCTATGAAGATGTTTGGGAAGATGAAAATATTAAATAAATTTAAAAAAATAAAAAACTGTTAAATTTACAGAAGGATTAAAGCTAATTAAAAATGAAAAAATATATCATCACCTTTCTGTTTTCAGTATTTGCCGTTCTATCTGTAACTGCACAATCGAAAACAAACCCTCAATTATCAAAACTATATCAGAATTACATTTCCGTAAAATCTGCTTTGGCTTCTGATGATCCTAAGAAAACATCGGCTGCAGCCGGAGAATTTTTGAAAACAGCTTCATCAGTCAATTCAAAATCTTTAGACGAGAAAAAGTTGAATTCATTAAAATCAGATGCAAAAACAATTTCATCAGCAAAAAATATCGATGCACAGAGAAAACCGTTTTACAGATTATCTGATGTGATGATCGCTGTTGCTAAAGAAAATAAAATTTCTGATAAAACCATTTTCGTACAATATTGTCCGATGGCGGATGGAAGTTGGCTAAGTAATGAAAAACAAATTGTCAATCCTTACTACGGAAGTTCGATGCTTAAATGCGGTTCGATAAAATCTGAAATAAAATAATAAAAAAGAAACTCAATTTGAGTTTCTTTTTTTATATCTCCAGCTTTAAAATCTTTTCTACCATTTTCTGATTGATACTTTCAGGAATCGAACGCATCAAAAAATTCCTTAGTTGATTTCCTTTTTCCCATTGAGAAATTTTACCAATCGTCCAGCTATTTTTAACAATCGTATCTACTTTTTTTCTTCTGATATTCTGAAATTCTTCAAAAACAGAATTGAAGTTTTTATTTTTCTCTAATAATTTACCAATCACATACGCGTCTTCAATCGACTGACAAGCGCCTTGTCCCATATTGGGAGTTGTTGCGTGAGCTGCATCACCAATCAAACAAAGATTTTCAGCATACCATTTCGGAATAGGAGCGAGGTCGATAATATCATTCAGAATAATATTTTCTGGTTTTGTGGCTTTTAAAATGTCCAAAACCAAAGAATCAAAATCGTTGAAGGTTTCTGTTAAATCAATATTTTCTGTAAATTTATTTTCATTCACCAAAGCATACCAATAGACTTTTTTGTCGGAAATTTTTACAAAACCAAAACGTTTTCCTTTTCCCCAGATTTCTAAAGCATGATGGTTGTATTTTTCGGGAAGTTCAAGATCGGTTAAACCACGCCAGCATTTTTGCTCGGCATTTCGAATGTTTCCGGTTTTAAAGATTTTATTTCTGACTTTAGAATGAATTCCATCGGCTCCAAAAACGATTTTACTTTCTGCTGTAAAACCATTTTCAAATTCTAAAAAGTAGTTTTCTTTCTTCTGAATTTGCTGTAAAGAATGATTGAGTTTAATGTTTCCAAAACCTAAATTTTCGGCTAAAATATTCTGAAGTTCTGCTCTGTGAATAGCAACGTTACAAGAATTAAATTTCTTTTCTAAAGCCAAAACATTCGTTGTAGAAATAGTTTTTAGCTTCTCGTCCGTAATAAATATTCCGTGAATTTTATTTCCTTGGCTTTCAATTTTCTCTTTTAAACCCAATTTATCAAAAATCTTCATCGCATTCACAGCCATCATAATTCCGGCTCCGACAGGTTTTATTTCCGGAGCAGATTCATAAATGGTAAAATCTAAATGGTGTTGTTTTAGAATATTTCCTAAAGTTAAACCTCCAATTCCGGCTCCGAAGATTGAAATTTGATTCATTTAATGATTTTAGTTTTGCTTTTAAATTTGTAAGCCACGAATGCCCGAATAATTTTAATAATAATTAGAAAAATTCGTGCATTCGTGGCAAAGGTATATTTCAATTTTTCAATTCGTTTAATAATTATATTCATTGTTGAGATTCTTCACTTCGCTATGCTTCGTTTTGAATGACAAACATGCTGTTTAATTTATTTTTTTTAATGAGTTGAAGATACTTAAAAAATTGCCACAAAAAAACGGAGCCTGAAAAAATCAAACTCCGCTTAATAATTATTTAAACTAAAAATTATTTACCTAAATAAGACTTCAAAATCTTACTTCTTGTATTATGTTTTAGTCTCTTGATTGCTTTTTCTTTAATCTGACGAACTCTTTCTCTCGTAAGATCGAAAGTTTCTCCGATTTCCTCCAAAGTCATTGGATGTTTTCCGTTTAATCCGAAATACAATCTTACCAAATCAGCCTCTCTCGGAGTTAAAGTGTTCAATGCTCTTTCAATCTCGATTTGAAGAGATTCAAGCATCAAATCTTTATCCGGGCTTGGAGATTCTCCAGAACGTAAAACGTCATAAAGGTTAGAATCTTCACCTTCTACCAAAGGCGCATCCATAGACAAATGTCTTCCGGAGTTTTTCATAGATTCTTTAATATCTTCCTCGCTCATGTCAAGAACTTCAGCCAATTCTTCCGGAGAAGGTGGTCTTTCGTTTTCCTGCTCAAGGTGAGCGTAAGCTTTGTTGATTTTGTTAATCGATCCAATCTTGTTCAAAGGCAATCTTACAATTCTAGACTGCTCTGCCAAAGCCTGTAAGATCGACTGACGAATCCACCAAACCGCATAAGAGATAAATTTGAAACCTCTGGTTTCGTCATATCTTTTTGCAGCTTTCATCAATCCTAAGTTCCCTTCATTAATTAAATCGGGTAAAGAAAGACCTTGGTTTTGGTACTGTTTCGATACGGATACTACGAAACGAAGGTTGGCCTTGATCAATTTTTCCAATGCGACTCTGTCGCCTGCACGGATCTTTTGTGCCAAATCTACCTCTTCGTCTGCTGTAATTAGTTCTACTTTACCAATTTCCTGCAAATACTTGTCTAATGAAGCGGTTTCCCTGTTGGTAACCTGCTTGGTTATTTTTAATTGTCTCATTTATTTTATTCTCAAAAATAGAGTTGCTATTATATTATACGTTTGAAACATTAAAAAGGTTACACAGGTTACAATTATTTTTTATTTAATTAAAATGATTTCAAAAAAAAAGTTGTAAATTATCAATCTTCTACCTCAGAACAAGGATTATAGATCAAAATTTCTCTGAAATATATTTTTTTATGATGAAATATTTAATTCATGCAAATCACGTTTATTTTATTTGAAGCTTTTTCCCACTATCCACTATATCTTTTTGGTAGCCGCTTCCACTTCGTTGCACCAGCCACCAAAAAGGATGTCGTTTCTATCGGGGCTAGTGACAACGTAAGGTCATAAAACCTCATAGGTTTCGGAAACCTATGAGATTTAGTAGAAAAGTATCTGAACAAAAAAAGCGAAATCGAAGTTCCGCTCTATTATATAAGTCGTTTGACAATCAACTAAAGACCATCAGCTATCAACTCTTAAAACAAATCATTCAACAATTTCGCCAATCTTAAACCTCCGTAAAGAAGCTGTCTTTCCATGGTATCATTGAATTTATACTGATAATCGTAAGATAATTTAGACCCATCCGGAGTTTGAGCATAAATTTTATTAGCGATTTGATGAGAATCGTACAACCAGTTTTCTAACGTTCCAGATTGTATTTGCTTTACTTCATCCTTAGATTTAATATCCAAAAGCTTTGCATATTCTGTGTAGCTGTATTTTTGTGAATCTACCAATTTTCCGTCCCAAACTGAGTGAAGATTTGTTTTATCTCCAAAGTAAGTAACGTTAATTTTGTTTCCACCTAGATCTCCTGATCTTCCGGTGTGCATTGGCTGTGCCAAATCTCCCATCATATGAATAAGAAAAATTAAAGCAATTTTTCTGTCTTTTTCAGAAGTTTTTTCATCCTTAATCTGACTAGATAAAACCTTAACCTGAGAATAAAGGTTAGCTCCTGCCTGAGCTTTCAAATCTTTTTCAAATGCCACAAAGTCTGTCTGGGGATCAATGTTTACATAATGCCAAGCTGAAGCTTGTTTCCAGGCACCTGTAGTATCAGACTTAATAAAATCTGGCCAGTTTGCCCAATACGCCATTCTTTCCTGCCCCAACATTTTTCTGATTTCTCTCTTTGCTTTTCCTGAAAGATGGTTTTCTGCAATCTCAGCAATCACTCTGTGACCCGTTAATCCCCATGCATAAGAATACACAGAACTTGCAACGAATGCCAAAAGCAAAATTTTAGAATAAATACTTTTCATTTCTTTAAATAATTTTCGAATTGCAAAGATAAGTAAGCCCTACGGAAATTTACCTTTAAAATAATTTTTTGTTGGTTTTTGCACTGTTAATTTTATGTAAAGTTCATTTTTAAATTTTGCCTGAATTTTTTTTAAATTTTAAAAAATCCTATTTTAATAAAGATTAATACACTAGAAAATCAATAAATTAGATTAAATTACATCTTTAAATATGAAAATTTGAGA
>NZ_LELA01000088.1 GCF_001677955.1 Chryseobacterium sp. BGARF1 | reverse complement strand
CATTCAACCCTTGGTCTACATCTCAGGTGTTTACTACGGTTAGAGTTTGTGAAATTCCGCCTCCGGGATTAACCATTACTCAATTGAATCCTACATCAGCAGAAGTAGTTTGGAGTGCTTATACAGGTCCTGGAGCAACTAATAATTATATACTAAAATATAGAAAAGTAGGATTACCAGGCTGGACAACAATTAACGTTAGCAATAATACCTATACAATAACAGGATTATTAGAACTTACAAAATATGAAATGCAGGTAGCCAATGTTTGTACAGGTACACCAGGTAACTTTACCCCTGAGTACTACTTTACAACACCAACAGTTGTTTATTGCCCAATGCATTCAACGAACTTTGGTTCTGAATTTATTTCAAAAGTAACAGCGAAACCAGCGGGTAAACCTGACATGATTAATATTACAGCAGGTTCAGCTTATTCAGACTACACAACGGTTCCTTTGAAGTTTATTGATATGGTTCAAGGTTCTGTAGGTA
>NZ_LELA01000087.1 GCF_001677955.1 Chryseobacterium sp. BGARF1 | reverse complement strand
CATTTACAGGGATTAAGTTGGTTCCATTCATGAAATTAGGTCCCCCAGCTTTAACTTTAACATTAAAGTTCTTCGTTGAAGTAACTTTCAAAGAATTGGCTTTATTAATGGTTTGGTCAGAGTTGTAATCTGCTGCAGTGGCATAGTTAAAGTCAACGGTATTACCAATTGCAGTACTTCCAGCGTCGATAGAGATTACATCATTCAGGGTAATGTTTACGGTTGTGGTTGCAGTTGTATTTTGAGCATGAACATTGTTAGTTCCTAATA
>NZ_LELA01000086.1 GCF_001677955.1 Chryseobacterium sp. BGARF1 | reverse complement strand
TGTATCGAGAATCAGTGAACTGAAGTACAAAACTTTTCTTCCCATCAAAAACTTCTCGATACGATTTTTTTCAAAAATCTACTCGAAGCGACGAAAATAAACCAAATGTACATCGAGCTATTAATTATTCAGGTTCTTCATTATTTTTCTTTCTCACAACAGCAGAATTCTTCGCTGCCTTTACTAACTCATTGACCTCTGCATAGGCATCTTTCCAATCGGGAACATCTTTCAGAGCGGTGAGCATATTAAGGTAAGACCTCAACGTTCTTTCTAAACTTCGGCGCACTGATGATGCACTTTCCATTTGCCGAAGACCGGCATTGGCTTCGGTCTGTTCTTCAAAAATATCTTCAAAATATTCATGCTTGGTTTTCATTTCTAAAAAAGCAATCGATAAGGACAAGTTGGCGATCTTCTGTGTATTTTCAGAACTTTCGAGCGCTTCAATCAGCTTTTTCATCTGTGCCGTTTGTGAAGAATAACTCATCCGGTCAAGGTCTAAACCAAAATGTACAAAGACCTGATATAGATCTTCAGCATCCTGATAATTAGGTACCGAAACGACCTGTCGATACCCATTGAGAAAAGCTTTTATAACACTGAAGGCAACATCTCTATCATGGTCTGCCGCTGCTACATCCTTCCCTTTTCCGCTAAAAGTTTTCTTGGTATACACCTCAGAATAATCTGCATAATGGGTGCTGAGCTCGTTCATTAAAGGATGATTGGTCAAAACCGGATATTTTCCGGAAGTAGAAACAGTGAGTGTTCTTTCTGTGAGCGTCGCCAAATCTTTGGTGCTCACTCTTTGTAGTGAAATTTTCATACGTCAAATGTGTTTTATGATTAATAATTAAAAAATTACTTCTATCAAATATAAAATAAATTGTATTTAAATACAAACACTATTGTTTGAACTCAATGTACGTTGATTGTAAGCACAAACACCCCTGTTTCAATTCAATGTCGATTGATTTTGAATGCAAACAACATTGTTTGGACTTTATGTAAACTGATTGTGAGGACAAACAAGGATGTTTTGACTTTATGTAGAGTGAGGTTTAAGAAAATTGAAGTGTTTTAATTTGAAGAAATTATTTTTTACTAGAATAGGGAAACCCGTAACTATTTTTTTTAAAAGTGTTATACATTTGATTAAATATTATTATAGATATGAAAATCAATGATCTTTTTCTATTATCACAAATTTTACGAATCGTAGCAGCTATTATATGTTATAATCAGGCAAAATGGCTTAACCGAGATGCTGGTTTTTGGGCTGTTTTAGGATTCTTTTTTCCAGTCATTTCAACAATTTTGATATTCTTTTTAAAAGCCATACCTATAAAAGTTAAAACTCTAAATGTTGCATTAAGGCCAGTTACAAAGTATTATACAGATTCTGGTATTATTGAAGTCGAAAATATTGGAGAAAGAAGAGTTTCAATAAATGGCAAAACAGCAACTGATGGAAAGTACGTTTTGAATAAGTTTGAATCTATTGAAGTTTTAAACGGTACTATATCATCTAATAATTAGCATAAAAAAAGAATTATATGAGAAAAGAATTATTTATTTTTCTAATTGCCTTGAGCAGTTTTCTTGGGGCACAAACTCATAGTTTTGGTAATCTGCAATATAAATTGTCGAAATCTGGCATCGTAAAAAATATCGACCAAATGCAAAGTATCACTTTTGGTAATAAAAGTCAAAATATAATAATGATTAATAAGATACCTAATATAAATTTACCGAACTTTAAGAATCTTGAATATAAAACCGACTCAATAAAAGATTTGTTTTTAAAAAATCAAATTGTGTTTATTGATGAAATTTTAAAAATCAAAAATAGTGACATTGAAAAATCAAATTTGTTAATGAATCCCCATTTCTTATTTAATGGCAAAATATATTTCATGACTTATTCGATCAAAAATATTATAGAGTCTAATAATAGAAGACAAATGATAATTGAATTTTATTTTATGATTCCACATTTTAATGAATCATATTTAATCGTCGTAAGTAGTTTTGATCAAGATTCAAATTTCGCATTAGAGTTAGAGAAATTAATGAATAGTTTAACTCTAAAATAAACTCTTGTCAAGGTTATTTTCACTCTGGATATTAACCTTGACAAGAGTTCTCCCAAGCTAATGCCAGCATCTTGCTCGTGCTCATCATAAAAGCGGACACAAGCGTGACGCTTGCACCAGCAGAAGTAAATCATTAAGACATATCAAAAAAGACCAGAAGAAATTCCAATCTTTTTCCTTTCCCAACATTTCATTTTTCAAACCATAACTACCAAAACTATTTAATCATTAAATTAGCGTCAAAATTTTTATCAATGAAGAACTACTTTTCAATGTTGTTGATGTTTTTGTTTTTTGTGGGAACTGCGCAAAACACACCGCCAAAAGACACGTATGTAAAAGACAATTATACCAAAAAGGAATTTTATATTCCGATGCGTGATGGTACAAAATTATTTACCTCGGTTTACATTCCGAAAGATATTTCGAATAAAAATAAATATCCTTTTTTGATGCAGAGAACCTGCTATAATATTGCGCCTTATGGTGAAAATGAATACAAACAAAGAATTGGTCCGAATCAGTTTTTAATGAAAGACAAATACATTTTTGTGTATCAGGACGTTCGCGGAAGATATATGAGTGAAGGGATCTTCACGAATATGACACCACAGGTTGAGAGAAAAACCAAGAAAGATATTGACGAAAGTACAGATACCTACGACACGGTAGAATATTTGGTTAAAAACATCAAACACAACAACGGAAAAGTCGGTCAGTTCGGAACTTCATATCCCGGATTTTATACTGCGGTAGGTACTTTGGCGCAACATCCGGCTTTGGTGGCATCTTCTCCGCAAGCTCCGATCTCAGATTTCTGGAACGACGATTTTATGCATAATGGAAGATTTATGCTCGGTTATTTTAAAACGTTTCCGGTTTTTGGAGTTCAGAAAACGAAAGCAGAAAACAAAGCCTGGTACACCGATTCTATGATTAAAGCCACTTCTGAGGACGGTTTAAAATTCTACAGAGATATGGGAACTTTAAAAGACGGTTACGAGAAATATTACAAAAATAATTTCTTCATGACCGAAATTATGGATCACCCCAATTTTGATGAATTTTGGCAGAAAAGAAATCTTTTGCCTCATCTTAAAAACATTAATCACGCAGTAATGACCGTTGGTGGATGGTTTGATGCAGAAGATCTTTCAGGACCTTTAAATATTTACAAAACGATTGAAAAAACAAGCCCGAAAGCTAAAAACACCATCGTGATGGGACCATTTTCTCACGGAGGTTGGGGACGCGAAGAAGGAAAACATTTTCATAATCAAATTTATTTTGGTGACAGCATCGCAACGTATTATCAGAAAAATGTTGAAACGAAATTTTTCAATCATTATCTAAAAGGAAACACAAAACAAGACGCAGGTTTGCCTGAAGCTCTAATGTATGATACCGGAGCAAAACAATGGCGAGAATTTGCAACGTATCCTCCAAAAGAAGCTAAAAAAGTGAACTTTTATTTAGCTAACGGAACTTTAAAAAACACTGTGCAACAAGGGTTTTCAGAATATTACAGTGACCCAAACAATCCAGTTTTAAGTTCTGATAATCTGAAAGACTTTAACGGATTCACGCCAAGAAATTATATGTCGGAAGATCAAAGATTCGCTGTCGGAAGACCTGATGTTTTGACTTTCACCACCGATGTTTTAACAGAAGACATGACGTTCGCAGGAGAAATTTTAGTTAAATTAAATATTGCTTCAACGTCAACAGATGCCGATTTCGCAGTAAAATTGATCGATGTTTATCCTGAAGATTTTAAACCTGCTGAAAAGAAAGACGGCGTGATTTACGGAAATTATCATCAAATGGTAAGAAGTGAAATTATGCCTGCAAGATTCAGAAACTCGAGAGAAAAAGGAGAAGCTTTGGTTGCCAATCAGAAAACTGCCGTAAATTTCAGGTTGCAGGATGTGGTTCATACCTTTAAGAAAGGACATAAAATTCAGATACAAATCAGCTCAACATGGTTTCCATTATTTGCCATTAATCCTCAGAAATTTTTAGACAATCCGAATTTTGCAACGAAGGAAGATTATACAAAAGCATTTATTAAAGTTTTTGAAGATTCTTCGATTGAGGTTGAGGTTTTGAAATAAATAAGAAAGCTGTTCGATTTGAACGGCTTTTTTTGTTTTAATTCTCTCGCAGATCTTGCAGATAACGCAGATTTTTTTATACAATCATCTGCAAAATTTGCTTAATCTGCGAGAGAAAAATTCTACATCCTATTTGTCATTATAAGCTTTGAGTTAAGAAAAGTTCATTCCTCCATCGATGTTGATGTTTTGAAATAAATTTTAAAAGCTGTTCGATGTGAACAGCTTTTTTGTTTTAATTCTCTCGCAGATTCTGTAAACGAGACAAAAAAATTCTAACTTTTTAACGCAAAGTTTTTAAGATTAAACTTATTATTTTAAGGAGCAAAGATTTGCGACAAGTCGCTGATTAATTTTGAGTAAAACATTCGCTTATTCAAATCAACTCTGTTGATCCTATCTTTGCTCCTTAAAAATATAAATAATCATCAATAAATCTTTGCGTTAAAAAAAGTTTATTGCTCAATTGTTCTAAAAGTCAAATTTACTCTTGGTGTTTTTACTTTTGTAGTTGGTGGAAGCCGGTGCAGCCAGTTTTCCTGCGTTATTCCTTTCATCACCAACAGACTTCCGTTTTCCAATGAAATATCAATTCTTTCTTTAGAAATTTTATGTTTGAAAGCAAATTTTCTTTCTGCTCCGAAAGTTAAAGAAGCGATTGCACCATGTTTTTTCAAATCTTTTTCGCCGTCGCTGTGATAAGCCATTCCTTCGCTTCCGTCGTGATACAAATTCAGAAGACATGAATTGTAAGTTTCACCGGAAACTTCTTCACATTTTTGTTTTAATTGCAATAATTCAGGAGTCCAGAGTTTTGCATATTTTGTCCGGTTTGAATAAGTGTATTCAAATGCTTTTTCACCAAACCATGCCACTTTTCTTTTGGTATAGATCAATTTTCCAAAGATGACCGCTTCATCATTTTCCCACGGAATTTGGTTGAATAAATATTGATAATATTTTTCGCATTCTTCATCAGAAAAGATCTTTCCGTAATAGTCTGTGATGCCGTCTTTGGGAAGGATATTGATGGGGAAATCTTGAATTTCGTCAAACAAACTCATCAGTTCAAATAATTTATAGATTAATAATTTAAACACAAATACTTCTCACTAATGAACACTTAAAAAATCTGTGAAAATTCGTGCAATCTGTGGGAGAAAATTACTTAGAGTAAGATAGAATCATCAGAATAAACCTTCGCACTTTCCCAGCCAATTATCAGTTGTTTTCTATCACTTCCCCACATATAGCCACCAATTTTCCCTGAAGATTGTATCACACGGTGACAAGGAATTAAAAACGCTACAGGATTACTTCCAATCGCAGTTCCTACAGCTCTTGAAGCTTTTGGATTTCCAATTTTATCGGCTAAATTACCATAGGTTGACAATTTCCCCATTGGAATGGTCAATAAGCTTTCCCAAACTTTAAGCTGAAAATCGGTTCCTTTAAGGTGCAATTTGATGGTATTAAGCTTTGTCCAATCTTTATTGAAAATCGACAAAGCGTTTTGCTGAAAATCATCCTTTTTTTCAAAAAAAGATGCATTGGGAAATCTACTTTGTAAATCTCTCAATGCATTTTCTTTATCTTCTTCGAAAGCCATATAACAGATCCCTTTTTCGGTGGAAGCTGTGATGATTTTTCCAAACGGGCTTTCAGAGAAACTATAATTGATATTTAAATTTTTTCCACCATTCTTGTATTCTGCAGGCGACATACCTTCAATTTTCACGAACAAGTCATGCAATCTGCTTGTGCTTGAAAGTCCGGTCTCTAATGCTGCATCAAATAGGGTGACTTTTTCTTCTTTCAGTAAACTTTTTGCATGCTCAAGACTGATGAACTTCAAAAATTTCTTCGGACTTGTTCCTGCCCAATCAGTAAATATTCTCTGAAAATGTGCCGGACTCAGATTTACTTTTTCAGCCACCTCATCCAAATTCGGCTGAAGCTTAAAATTGCTCTGAATAAATTCTATCGCTTTGGCAATTCTCTGATAATCTATTTCGTCTTGTGTGAACATTTCATTTTGTTTTGTATCACAAATTTCCAAAGAAAAACTGAAAGAAAAAATCCGTTTCGTGCGGAATTTTTGAAACTTTATAAAAAGTCTGTTTAAACTAATTTGAAATTTAACCACAAAAGGAACAAAAGACAATTATAAAGCTATTATTAGATAATCAAAGTACTCAAAAGAATAAAAAATCAAAGATTTTTAAAGACTTTTGTGTGCTTTTTTCTTGTTGCTCATTAACTTTAAATAGAAACTATCTAAATCTTTTGCCTCTTTTGTGGTTAAATAAAAAGTTTAAACAACTTTAAAGTATATTTTTAACACATAAGTCACATTAGTTTTAGTTTAAAACTTTGAAAATATTTAGAACACATCAGAGAAAATCAAAGATTTTCAAAGCTTATATGTTCTAAATATATGCAGTCAAATTAAAACTCTCTGTGACTTATGTGTTTAGTCTTTTACTATTAAATCAGTTTCCAAAGAATTTTAGTCTTTGTTGATGTGATAATAAGCCAACATTTTATAATATAGTTTTGCTGCTAAGAAAGCACTTGGTTTTGAATATGCAGAATCCATTAATTCAACAATATCAAAAGCAACAACGTTACATTTTTCGAAAACCTTTCTTAATAGTTCCAATGTTGGATACCACTGTAAACCTCCTGGTTCCGGAGTTCCTGTAGAAGGTGCGATTGAAGGGTCGAAAGCGTCCAAATCGATTGTAATATAAACGTTTCCTGAAACTTTTTCTAAAACATCATTTACCCAATTGTCATTGTTGGCAATTTCGTGAGCAAAAAATACTCTTCCTTCCGGTAAATATTCAACTTCCTCAACATCCATAGAACGGATTCCAACCTGAACCAAATTATGCTTTTGATTCGCTTCAAAAACCGCGCAAGCGTGATTAGAAGTAGACCCGTGGAATTCAGGACGTAAATCTGTATGAGCATCCAACTGTAAAACCGTCAAATTTTCAAACTTTTCACCTACTGCACGAATCGAACCGATAGAAACTGAATGTTCTCCACCAAAAAGAGTAAACAATTTATCTGTTGCCAAAAGCTCTTTTGTTTTCTGATAAACAGCTTCTGTCATTGCTTCAGGTGTAGAGTTTTCAGAAACTTCTCCAGCTAAATAAACTCCCTCCAAATAAGGTTCTATACCTGTTTCTATGTCGTAAAGCTCCATGTTTTCAGAAGCATCAAGGAATAATTCAGGGCCTTTGTCTGCACCTTTTCCCCAAGTTGAAGTTCCATCGTAAGGAACGGTTACCAAAACTACTTTTGAATTTTCTAATGAAGCATTTTCTTCAGGAATTCCTGCGTATGTTTTCATAATTTATAATTAAAAAATTAAATGATTTAAAGATTAAAATATTTGCGGCAAAGATAAGAAGAAGTTAGGAGAAAGCTGGAAGTTGGATGATGGAAGCCGGAAGTTTTTACTATTATAAATTAAATATCCGGATTTCAACTTCCTTCATCCTGCTTTAGGCTTCCCAACAAATTCCCTACCTTTGCAAGAAATTCAAAAATATGTCCTTAAAAGCTGTTCTTTTCGATATGGATGGGGTAATTGTTGATACAGAACCTCTTCATAGAAAAGCTTATTTCAAAACATTCAACCAGCTAGAAATCGAGGTTTCTGAAGACCTTTACACTTCTTTTACAGGAGCTTCTACCAAAAGAGTTTGTGAAACTTTAATTTCTGAGTTTAATTTAACACATACTCACGAAGATATTACCAATATTAAAAGAACTCATTTCAAAGATTACTTTTACAACGATGAAGAATTTGATTTAATTCCAGGTGTAAGGAAATTAATCGAACATTATTACGAAAACAACGTAAAATTAATTGTCGCTTCTTCAGCAAGTATGACCACCATCAATATGGTTTTTGATAAATTTGGTTTGGAAAAATATTTTAGCGGAAAGATAAGCGGTGCCGATCTAAAAGAATCAAAACCTCATCCCGAGATTTTCCAGCTTGCCGCAAAAATGGCCAACGAGCCGATTGAAAACTGTATGGTGATTGAAGATTCTACCAACGGAATTTTAGCGGCACACAAAGCGAATATTTTCTGTACAGCGTATAAAAGCTCTAACTCTCATAATCAGGATTATAGTTTAGCAAATGTTGTGATTTCAGATTATTCGGAAATCGAAGTTGATAAAATTTCTAAACATTTTTAAAATATAAAAGCTCTCCAAATTGGAGAGCTTTGTTTTTATCTTATTTTTTAATCAAAAACTTTCATCCAATACAATTTTGGTATTCAATATTTTGACATGCAATCGCTACTACAATAAGAGACAATATTACAGCGAGAAAAAATATGATAGGTAATTTTTTTAATGATTGGGTTTTGTTTTGAAGTCTAAAATTAATCCATATTACTATTAATGAATAAATACCCAAAAATGTAATCAGTGGATTATGCATCATCTCAAGATTACTTTTCGGATTAGACCATCCTCCTGTAGCTTCCAGGATAATAGGATATTCAACAATTTTATACACCAAAAAGATTAAATTAACTAGAAGAAATGCGAAGATAACATTATAAAATCTCACATACTTTTTAATGCTTTGAAAAAATTCTAACAAGATAGCGTAGGAAATAAGAATGCAAATGATAAGAACCTCAAAGCTCTCAATAGCAACAAAATTTGGAAGTTTCGTGTCCAAACAATACCCTTCGTATCCATAGTAAGACCTCATTCCAAAAAATGATATAACACCTACACTTAAGTATCCTAAAATAAAAGTAAGTATGATGAAGATTATTCCTATCGTTTTCCTCAGTTTCATTTTTTTTAAACAAATATAAAGATGTCTACATATTTTAAAATACAAAAATTCATCATCTTATGAATTTTAAATGCGAAAAGCTCCCAAATATTTGAGAGCTTTTTACAATAAGTTTTGGCTTAAGCCATTTGAATTTTATTCTATATTAAACGGGCTAAAGCCCGTTTAATATAGAATAAAATTATTGATATCCTAATAATTTTAAAATATCTTCAGGCTCCTGTCTTTCTCTAAAGATTTCATACTGGAATTCTCCATTTTCATCTTTCTGGATCAAGATATGTCTTGGTTGCGGCATCAAACAGTGATGAACTCCACCATAACCACCAATTGTTTCTTGATACGCTCCAGTGTGGAAGAAACCAATATACAAAGGTTTTGTATCACTAAAAACAGGCAAATAGATCGCGTTAGTATGCTGTTCAGAGTTGTAATAATCATCTGAATCACAAGTTAATCCACCTAAGAAAACTCTTTCGTAAGAATCTTCCCAACGGTTTAACGGCAACATGATAAAGTGCCTAGAAATTGCCCAAGTATCAGGAAGCGTGGTCATAAAAGATGAATCAATCATATTCCACTTTTCTCTGTCATTCTGACGTTTTTGAGAAATGATTTTATACAAATTGGCACCGCTTTCTCCTACTGTAAAACTTCCAAATTCAGTATAAATATTTGGTTCTTCTACTCCTTCTTCTTCACAGAATTTTTTGATCTGAGAAACGATCTCTTCGACCATATATTGGTAATCATAATCGAAATTTAATGAAGTTTTGATCGGAAAACCACCGCCAATATTTAATGAATTTACTTCCGGAGCAATTTTCTTCAAACGTGCATAAACACGAAGACATTTGTACAATTCATTCCAATAATAAGCCGTGTCTTTGATCCCAGTATTAATGAAAAAGTGAAGCATTTTCAGTCTTGCATTCGGATGTTCTGCAATTTTTTGGCTGTAGTAAGGAATGATATCTTTATATCCGATCCCTAATCTTGAGGTATAAAATTCGAATTTCGGTTCTTCCTCAGAAGCAATCCTGATTCCGATATCGAAAGTGGTATCGATACTTTCAGTTAACTTATCAAGTTCTCTGTAGTTATCTAAAATAGGAGTAATATTTTCAAAACCACTATTAATCATATCTGAAATTTTCGCCAGATAATCATCCGTTTTGAAACCATTACAGATCACCTCAATATTTTTATCAACTTTACCTTCTGTATAAAGCGACTTCACAATATCCATGTCGTAAGCGGAAGACGTTTCGATAGAAATATCGTTCTTCAAAGCTTCTTCGATCACAAATTTGAAATGGCTGGATTTTGTACAGTAACAGTATCTGTAGTTTTTTTTGTAATCGATCTTCTCAAAAGCTTCCTTGAACCAGCCTTTTGCTTTCTGAATATTTTGAGAAATCTTCGGGAGGTAACTTACCTTAAGAGGCGTTCCAAACTTCTCAACAACTTCCATCAAAGGAATATCGTGAAAAGACAAATTGTTCTCAGAAACATTGAATTCTTCGGTTGGAAAATACAATGTCTGATCAATAAGTTCCGAGTATTTTATTTTCATTTTCTAATGAGTAAATTAAGAATGCAAAATTGCTAAAAAAGTTTGATTTTTTAACGTTAAATTTATTATAAATTTATGCAGTTTTTCGACTAAAAAATTAGTCTTTGATCAATACGTGAACTTAAGAATATATTCGTCTCTTTTATTTTCAGAGATTCCCAATTTTTGATGAATATAAATATCAATTGAACCGTATTTTTTATTAATTTCTAAAAAGGCAGCTTTTAAATAATCTTTTTCTACCCAACTTAATTTTTCGATAACATTCAAATCCATTTTCGGGTATATAAAATGTAGATTATTGGCAAGATGAAGCCTTTTTTGTACTAATTGTTTGCGGTAATTGTTTGAAAGAAGATAATCGTTCTCAATCGTAGCACTGTCAAATTTTAAAATGGTTAAGATTAAAGCAGTTATTATTCCGGTTCTATCTTTACCTGCGGTACAATGATATAAAACAGGATTTTCTGAATCTAAGATCTCATGAATGATTTTTTTAATGGTCTCCGGATTTTCTGTGACATAGTTTTTATAAAAATCCAGCATTCTTTCATTCGCATCAGAACCTTTCACTTTTCCTTTCAGAACAAGCGTTTTCGCCTGATCCAGCTGATCGCCTTCATCTTCAAATGCAGAATAATTTTTATAATCTACATTTTGAGGAATTACATCGGGTCTCTGCGAAATTTCTTTAGAATTTCGCAGATCAATAATTTCTTTAATTCCTAAATTTTCAAGAGTTTTAATTGATTTTTTTTTAAGCTTATGAAGATGTGCACTTCTATAAAACTTTCCTTCTTTTAAAATTCTACCATCGATATTTTTGATATTTCCAATTGTTCTAAAATTGGTAACTTTCTTAATTTCAAGCTGTTTTTCAGTTTTTGAAATTCCGTATTCTGGTGCAGAAAAAGTTTGTGTCTTACATGAAAAAACACAGGAACTAATAATAACTAGAAATGATATTTTTATTAATTGTTTCAATATATTTCAGGATATTCTATTTCATTAATTCCAACAAAAAATAAAAGATTTCCAGATCCATATTCAATAGAGATCTCATCTTCAGCTGCAAAATTACGTGTCCCGATTCTTGATATCATGCTTAAACTATCATTTGTTAATGGCCAGTTCAGCCCTTTTGTCGTAATATTTTCAGCTGAAGGAAACGGATACAGAGAGATCATTTTACTTTTAACATTTTTCAGCGTGAAATTTTTCGGAATAAAATAATATTCAGAAAACTCATCATAAAACTTTATGTTTAAATTATTCTTAAATGAATAAGCGACCGTAAGATTTCCTAAAAAATGATCCTGCTCGCCTCCACTTCCACCTAGCACATCAACATTCTTGAAACCTTTTTCAAGTATGATTTCTAAAGCTTTATGAAAATCTGTTTTCTCCTGATCCAGTGTAAGAATAAATTTATCCTGATACACATTTTCATCTGATCCAATATGAGAATCAAAATCACCAGAAATAAAATCTAGTTTTTCTAAAGGAAAATTGAGTTCTTTCAAATAATAAAAAGCACCATCAGTACAGGCAATCAAATTATATTTTTCTAAATTAGGGAAAGATTTGGGCGCATCACCATTGATGAAAAGAAGTACTTTATCTTTCATTCGGATTCCAGTATTCTTCCGGTTCGTTGTTGATTTTTGAGATATATCTTGCCAAAACAAATAGATAATCAGAAAGACGATTCAGATATTTAATCAATTCAGGACGTACTTCTTCAGATTCATTTAAGAATACTAATGAACGTTCCGCTCTTCTACAAATCGTTCTTGCAGCATGTAAAAAAGTCGCCGATTTTCCACCTCCCGGAAGAATAAAGTATTGAAGAGGCTCTAGTTTATCTTCAAAACCATCCATCCAATTTTCTAGTTCTTCAATTTCAGTATCAGAAATAATCAAAGGTAGACGAGATTTTCCGTTAGCCAACATCAGTTTATCAACCGGAGTTGCCGCCTCAGAACCTACTGTAAACAAATCAAACTGAATTTTTTTCAATTGTTTCAAAACTTCTTCATCAGTGATATGACTTTTAGAAATTCCGATAAAAGAATTCAGTTCATCAATATTTCCGTAGCTATCAACTCTTGCGCTGGCTTTTGAAACTCTCGTACCGCCGTATAAAGCGGTCTGCCCTTTATCTCCTGTTTTAGTGTATATCTTCATAGGTGAATTTTCGTTATTCTTAAAACCATGCGTAATCATGGTGATTTCAGAAGACTAAATTACTTTTTTAAAACTATGCTGACAAATGTTTTGGGGTAAGTTTAAAGCGACGTTGTTTACAGAAAGCTTTTACTGATATAAACCCATTATTAAATCTTATGAATCCTTTTAAATTGTGATGATAAAATAAGATCAATTTCGATATTTTTTATTTAATTTTAAATCACCAAATCATAAATAATAATTATGCAAACCAATCAACAATTAAGCGACTTAATAGCGCTGGATCTGGGAATCAACCTGATTAACAGAAGACCTTACGCAAAAGAAGTTTTTAAATGGCAGGATATCGAGCTTCTTCCCCATTCGTCAACCGATACTTTACTTTGTGAAATCTACGAGTGGAACGGACGAAACTGGCGCACAACCAATAACAATCTCATCGGTTATTTGTTTTCAGGCGAACAATTGAATACGGTAAAAAATCAATTATTAAATACTCCAAAACATACGGCATTAATCCCCGATTTTGAATTTACAAAAGACAGCATGATCGAATACGGTTTATCGTTACCCTCTTTATTTAACATTGGAATTAACGGCAACATCAACAGTGCAAAAAATTTTTCCATCCGAGTAAATGGAGTAACAAAATCGAGGATCACCAATATAGATTCGCCTGGAATTGAAATTTTGAAAAGCTTTTCAGAATTTACACAGTCAAAATCTAAAACTTATAGAAAGAACATCAAATTTAATTACTTGAGTATCTCTCTATTTTATGCTGAAAGTGTAGAAATTTTTCTTGAAAAAGAGTCAGGAGTGGCTTTGGATGTCAGTTTTCAGACCACCAATGTGAATGTAGAAGCAAAAGTGGATACCGATACCAAAAAACATTTTGTTTTAAAATATTCCGGAAACCAAGCTCCTTTTGCAGCAAAGTTTACGAAAGGAAAAAACTTTGATGTAGAATAAGCTTTTTTAGTTATGAGTTAAAAATTATGAATTATGAGTTGACTGAAACCGAAGATTTCTTTGAAATCAACTCATAATTCATAACTCATCATTTTAAACTTTTTTACCTGTTTAAAATCATTGCAGCTTCTTTTGCTGCATAGGTGAAAATCATATCTGCTCCTGCTCTTTTGAAGCAAGTTAAACTTTCAATGATTGCTTTGTCGTTATCAAGCCAGCCGTTTTGAGCAGCAGCTTTCAGCATTGCATATTCGCCACTTACATTATAAACAGCAATTGGTAAATCAATGGCTTCACGTACTTTTGCGACAATATCCAAATACGGAAGTCCTGGTTTGATCATAATAATATCTGCACCTTCTTCCACATCTTTGAAAACTTCATTTAAAGCTTCACGGGAATTGTGAAAATCCATCTGATAGGTTTTTTTATCTTTCGGAATTTCCATATCGTCTTTTGGCGCACTGTCTAAAGCACTTCTGAACGGTCCGTAAAAAGAACTTGCATATTTTGCCGCGTAACTTAGAATTCCCACATCATGAAATCCGCTTTCTTCCAAAGCCTCACGAATTGCTAAAACTCTGCCATCCATCATGTCGCTCGGTGCCACAATGTCAGCTCCGGCTTCAGCATGTGACACTGCCATTTTTGCCAACGCATCATTGGTAGCATCATTGATAATTTTTCCGTTTTCAATGATTCCGTCGTGACCGTAAATTGAGTAAGGATCTAAAGCAACATCAGGCATAATCACCATTTCAGGCACCGCATTTTTAATTGCTTTGATGGTGTTTTGCATTAAACCATCTTTATTCCACGCTTCTTTTCCGGTGTTATCCTTTAAATCATCAGAAACTTTCATATAAAGATTAACCGCCTTTACTCCTAAAGAAAATAATTCTTTACATTCTTTTACCGTAAGATCAATGCTTCGCCTGAAAATTCCGGGCATTGAAGGGATTGCCTCTTCTTTATTTTCGCCTTCCATTACGAAAATAGGCATTACAAAATCGTTGACTGAAAGACTGCATTCTCTCACCAATCCTCTCATCGATTCATTCACTCTTAGTCTTCTGTTTCTAGAATATATCATCTTTGGAATACTTTTTGAATAATTTATTGCAAATTTAATATAAGTTCTACAAAAAACTATTGCAGATGATTATAGAATTTATTATTTTTGTTAGTAATATTTAAGCAAATATATCGTTGATGAAAAAACTTTTACTTTTATTTATATTTATTGGCGCTACTATTGGGTTTTCTGATAATCTGAAAGCACAAATAAAAGAGCCAACTTCCACTAATCAAAAATCTGATGACGGTGTGCTTACTGCATATCCTAACCCAGCGAAAGATTTTTTGATGGTGAAAGCTAAAGATACTTCGTTAAAAATAAAGAATGTCACATTTTATTCTATATTAGGAACTCAGGTTGCTACTTATAATGTAAACAGTAACAGTTCGGAAATAAATATTCAGAGATTGAAACCCGGAAAATATTTAATTAGATATATTTTAAGCGACAATACACAGAAAGTTACTCAAATAGTAAAGCAATAATATTCAAAATCCTGATAATAATCAGGATTTTTTCTTTTAGCACATTTTTTTTCAATTATTCCGTAACTTTCGGGATATTTCATAACTAATTGTAAAAACAATTTTAATGCTAAAAGCTGAACAAATTACTAAAACCTACAATGCCGGAAAAAAAACCGCATTAGAAGATTTTAGCATACACGTTCCGAAAGGAAGTATTTATGGTCTTCTAGGGCCAAACGGAGCAGGAAAAACATCATTCATCCGAATTATCAATCAGATTACACAAGCCGATTCAGGAAACGTTTTCATCAACGGAGAAAAATTGAATCCTAATCATATTAAAGACATCGGTTATATGCCGGAAGAGCGTGGCCTTTATAAAAATATGAGTGTTGGTGATCAGATTCTTTATTTTGGAGAACTGAAAGGAATGAAGAAAAGTGATGCTCTGAACGAAGCAAAAAAATGGTTTGATAAACTGAATATCGATCAGTGGTGGAAAAAGAAGCTTTCTGAATTATCTAAAGGGATGGCTCAGAAAATCCAGTTCGTGGTAACCGTTCTTCACAGACCACATCTTTTGATTCTTGATGAACCATTTTCAGGTTTTGACCCAGTGAATGCCAATTTAATTAAAGATCAGATTATTGAACTTAAAAATAACGGAACGACAATTATTCTTTCTACCCACAGAATGGAAAGTGTGGAAGAAATGTGTGATTATGTGGCTTTGATTAATAATTCTAAAAAAATAATCGACGGAAGAGTTTTTGATGTTCGCGAAAAATTCAAAAAAAATATTTTCGGAATTACTTTGTCTGAAGTCAATAATGACCAGTTTGTTCAGTTTAAAGACAAATATGGAATTTTCAACATGACTAATGAAAACAATTTGGTTTCTTTTGATCTGAAAAATGAAGCAGACCAAAACAGTATTCTTTTAGACTTGGTTAATGTAGGAAAAGTAAGGTCTTTCGATGAAAGAATTCCAAGCATGAATGAAGTATTTATTAATGCGGTAAGCAATCACTCTTAATTTTATGAACAATATTTTTTTAATTACAAAAAGAGAGTTTCTTACGCAGGTTAAGAAGAAATCTTTCATTATACTTACTTTACTGGCTCCGTTGATGATTATTGCATTTGGAGCGGTTATAGGATTTATGTTTAAAGCCAATCAATCTCATAATGTGATTGAAGTTGTAGACAACAGCGGATTGTTTAAAGGACAGCTTAAGTCTGATGAAAAAATCAATTATATTTTTATTCCTTCGGCTGAAGAACAGGCTAAAGTTAAAAACCTGAAAGGCAACGAAAGTCTTGACGGAATTTTAATTCTTCCGGCTTTATCAGGTGACAATCTTGATGACATTGAAAAAAACACAAGATTGGTTGTGAATACCAAAATTGGTCTTGATACGAAACAGCAAATTATTTCAGACATTACGAATGTTATTAAAAAAGAAAAAATAAAGCAACTTGGTATTCAGGAAGCACAACTTGAAAATTTAGATAAAAGTTTTACCTTAAAAACCATCAACGTTTCTGAAGACAATAAAGAAGATTCTGATTTGGCATTTGGTGTAAAAAGCGTTCTGAGTATGGTTTTGATGTATGTGACGTTCATGTTTATCTTAATCTATGGAGTTAGAGTAATGAGAAGTGTTTTAGAAGAAAAAAACAACCGTGTAGTAGAAATTATCATCTCTTCTGTTAAGCCTTTTGAGCTGATGATGGGGAAAATTTTAGGGGTTACGATGGTTGCTTTAACACAATTTATTGTTTGGATTACCATGTCTGTAGTTGGAGCTTTAGTTTTGAATACGGGTTTTTCTTCAATTCAGAAAAATATTCCTGGTGGAAATGAAGAACTGATGAGTAAGCTTGATATTGCGCAAATGGCAACACAGGTATCTCACAGCTTATTGGAGATGAATTTCCTGCTGATTATTTTTGTATTCATTGTATTTTTCCTATTGGGATATATGTTTTACAGCTCTGTTTATGCTGCAATTGGTTCGGCTGTCGACAATGAAACAGAAACACAGCAATTTACTTTATTTGCCATTCTTCCGCTTACTTTAGGGATGTATGGAAGTATTTCTGTGATTAATAATCCTGACGGACCGGTTGGTTTCTGGATGTCGATGATTCCGTTTACATCTCCCGTTGCGATGGTTGCAAGAATTCCTTTTGGGGTTCCGGCGTGGCAGATTGCTTTGTCGATGGCTTTACTTTTGGGAACTACTATTTTCATGATCTTCCTTGCCGGAAAAATCTACAGAGTAGGAATTTTGATGTATGGAAATAAAGCGACTTTAAAGGAAATCTGGAAGTGGATCAGAGGGTAAAACGTCCATTTTATCAATAATAAACAAAACTCCCGAAACAATTAAGTTTCGGGAGTTTTTATGTTTTGAATGAAAAAATTCTATTCGAAAATATAGCTAAGACTTAAGCTTAAAACCTGTTCAGATTTCTTCTTCACCGTATTAGGATCTTTGGTAAAATCCTCAATAAGATTAGGAAACGCATTAGAAATTCCTAAATCATATTTTAAGGCCAATTCTAACTGTCTTTTGTAGCTATACCCTATTCCTGCACCAATGGCAAAATTAAAGCTATTTGCTTTACCGCTGATCTTCGGATACTCAGGAACGGTTACATCAGGATCATAATAAGGTCTTCCAGCAGGAACATTCTTCACATTCTGGCTAAGCAAGAAGTTGAATCTAGGACCAATTATTCCAAAAAATTCTGATTCTGCTTCAGAAAAATATCCTTTAAAATAAATTGGTACACTTAAATAGTTATTAGCATATACTGCGTTATAACCATCCGCTCCTTTTGCATTTTTATCTTTCCCTGACTCTCCGGCTCCGTAATAGGTAACCTCGGGTTGCAAATAAAACTGATTTGCACTTCCCATTGGAATTAGAGCTAGCACCCCACCCTGAAAAGCAAATCTTGCTCCTGAAGGATTGTGTGCATTTTTAACTCTGGAATAGTTTGCACCTGCCGTAAGACCGAATCTTGTACTTCTTAAATCGATTTGTGCGAACGATAAAAAAGAAAAGGCCAATGCAGATGTTAATAAAATTTTTTTCATATCATATTTGTTTTTGCTTATCCTAAGATTTTTGCTACAGTAGCACCAATATCAGCAGGAGAATCTACAACGTTGATTCCGTTTTCTCTCATGATTTCCATTTTTGCCTGAGCTGTATCTTCATCACCACCAACGATTGCACCAGCGTGCCCCATTGTTCTTCCTTTAGGAGCAGTTTGTCCTGCGATGAAACCTACAACTGGTTTTGTAGAACCACTTTCTTTATACCATCTTGCAGCTTCAGCTTCAAGACCACCACCAATTTCTCCGATCATTACAACCGCTTCAGTTTCTGGGTCATTGATGAATAATTCTAACGCTTCTTTAGTAGTCGTTCCAATAATTGGATCACCACCAATTCCGATTGCAGTAGAAATACCGTAACCAGCTCTTACAACCTGATCAGCAGCTTCATAAGTAAGAGTTCCTGACTTAGAAACTATTCCTACTTTTCCTTTTTTGAAAACGAAACCTGGCATAATACCAATTTTAGCTTCATCAGAAGTGATGATTCCCGGACAGTTTGGCCCGATTAATCTAGTCTCTTTGTCTGCAATATAAGATTTTACTTTTACCATATCAGCAACAGGAATACCTTCTGTAATACAAACGATTACTTTAATACCCGCTTCAGCAGCTTCCATAATAGCATCTGCAGCAAATGCAGGTGGTACAAAAATAATACTTACGTTAGCTCCAGCTTTAGATACAGCATCAGCTACAGTGTTGAATACTGGTTTCCCTAAGTGCTCGCTTCCTCCTTTTCCTGGAGTAACACCACCTACTACGTTGGTTCCGTATTCGATCATCTGACCTGCATGGAAAGTACCTTCGTTACCTGTAAATCCTTGTACAATTACTTTAGAATCTTTGTTTACTAAAATTGACATTTTATTGTTTTTTAAATTTATTTATTTTAATGCTCACAAATTTACTTATTTTTCTTTGAATTTGAATAAAACCTTAATGCGAATCTTGATTACATTTTATGATATATATAAGGTAGGTAAAATAATGAATTAAAACTTTAAATCTTTAGATAGGAAATAATCTTATTTAAACCAACCTTAAATCCCACACAAACCAATGGTTTTCAAATAAAAACAATACAATTAAGTATTTTCATCATTATAAATTAATCAAATATCAGAATATTAAAATTTGAAACAAGAGGGATTTTCTCTGCTTTTAGAATATAGGATTTATTATTCTAAAAATTATCAATCAATGCTCTGCATAAACTATTTTGACCTCCCCAAAACTCTACTAGCTGTATAAAAATAACATCGGTGCCTGACTGAATGTCATCTCAACTGCTCGGAAAACAATCTGGTTATTAAATAATACAATATGACGTTTAAGGAAAACGGTCTTCTATAAACTGAATATCATCTGCTACCCACGGAATGCCCCATGTAATATCCGGAATACCATCTGTCTGCCTCAGAAAATAATCTGTATGAGGAGAAAAATCATCTCGCTTATTCAGAAAGAAATATGACGGTACTATTTTTCTAACAGCATTATTCATTATGTCTTTTACCGCAAAATAATCAAAAGAAATGATTGAAAAATGAGGGCATCAAAAGTTTACAAAATATAAAAAATTAATTCTATCACTCTTTTTATTGGCTAATGAAAAACTAAAACCTATTAAAATCTTTAATATATTTCAGCTTTTAATCATCATGTTAAATTCATTGGTCGTTTTATTATTCCGTAAGAATCTGGATATATTAAAAATATCTTAGTCTAGATTCCTACGGAATGACAAAAAACTGTTAAACTTCGCTGATGACTAATATTCGTTTTTTTTTAATGCCTTTGTGATTAATATTCCACTTGCTGTATTTTCAAAAAAAAGAATGTCTGATAAAAATATCAGACATTCTTTTTATTTCTGTGATGGAGTTTCATTAGTATGACGTGTTCCGAGATCAGATGTTTTACGGGAAATCTTGTAGTTCCCGTGAAATGAAGGATTAAGAATATCATACTTTTTCATGAGCCTATCGAGCTTCAACAAACATGTTTCCAGTTTTTTAAATTCTATTTTCAGATCCTGAGTGGCATTTTGGGTAGTATCTATACTTACTCCTGCGTCATACGCTTTGGCATCAAAATTATTAATTGCAGTCAACCATTGAGATGCTTCGGAAGCAGTAACATAGTTGGGATCAAGATTTCCGATCTTATTACTAACCACAGTGTAGAGATTATTGCAATAAATTTTTGCTTCTACCCCGGTCATGTTTTTAATTTTAGATTTGCTTGTGGTAAGCTGTTTGCTTAGCGGGCTGTCTTTATCATCAAAATAATCTGCCGCGGTATTAGCATATGCCACCGTAAGACCAACCATTAATGTTCTTGCATCTGTTTTTAAGCTGGTGTTTGCCGTGGTATCTGTCGTTTGAACGGTCGCTAAATTGTCGAGATTCTCTACAATAGAGTTCAGTTCTGCAATTCTTATTGTAAGAGGATTGTTACCTGCATATTTTGCCTGATTAGCAGAAAAGAATTGTCTCAGAGTTTTGGCCATGTTGAGCCTGTTGGATTGTTTTGTCGTCATTGTGTTTTATTTAATAATAACAAATGTAGAAAATGTTTTCAGATAATTCAACATTTCATTACAAAACAATTAAAAACCCAAAAAATTCAACTTCATCATTGCTAAATCAGTTTCTTCCAAATTATTGATTATCCTTCAATTTTCAAAGTCTTACAATAATTATATCGCTAACAATTTTATTTAATCTAAAAGCATATTCCTACTTCATATCAATCAGTATAAATAAAAAAAGTACTCAACCGTTTTTGAGAATTATTGATTTTTTATTCTTTTGAGAACTTTGATTATCTAATAACCGGGGTTTGATTAATAATAGATTTATAATTGTCTTTTACTGCTTCATCGGTTAAATCTAAAATTAGTTTAAGTTCTTATTGCTTCATAAAGTAATGCGACTTCTTTTGTCGCAATAGCAGTTTATCTTCGCAGAAACAAACCCATTAATCATATTTGTATCCAACATTTGTGACATGTATTTAAAAAAGTTAAATTCGCAAAAAAATAATAATCAAAAACTCCAAATCATGAAAAAACTCTACATGAGTGCATTTCTGATATGCACAACAGCTGTATTCTATACTCAGGAAGTAGTATGGCAGAAAGATATTAAATCCTCTACTCAGGATTTTCTTTCACAAGTTACCCCAACAGTCGATCAGCAATATCTTATTACGGGTAGCAGTATTCAGGTGGCAGGTAAACCTGCAGCGCCATCTGCTTCAAAGCAGAACAACGGCTACGATTTTCATTTAGTCAAACTCAATCAACAAGGTGAAGAAGTCTGGGAAAAGTATTTCTCAGGACAGAATCATGACTTTTTATCGGCGACGGTTGCTACACAGGAGGGAGGATTTCTTTTGGCAGGAACGTCGCATTCAGGAAAAGGTTTAGATAAAAAAGAAGCTTCAAAAGGAGGATCTGATATCTGGCTGATCAGAATCAATGAATTCGGAGACGAACTGTGGCAAAAAACATTAGGAACGGCGCAGGATGAAGAAGCAAGATCTGTGATCCAGACCGCAGATCTTGGATTTATGGTCGCCGCGAATGTTCAGAATGCCGCCAACGGATTCGGTTCGAAAGATGTGACCGTAACAAGACTTGATAAAAACGGAAAGGTACTTTCAGAATTAGTATTAGGCGGAAGAGGTTTAGATGAAGTGGAAAAAATGATTCCTACTCCAGATGGAGGAGCGTTATTGGGAGTTTATTCGAGGAGTTCTGAGTTTCGTGATACGGGTTCTGAGTCGCGTGGTTCGGGTTCCGGTAACGAAACCTCGAATCCCGTATCACGAAAATCCAAATCCAGCCCCAATTTCGGAGAGGGCGATTATTGGGTCATCAAGCTCAGTAAAGATAACAAAGTTGAATGGGAAAAGAATTTTGGAGGTAAAGGTGATGATCATTTGAGAACCATGGCTTTTACGTCTTCAGGATATATTATTGGTGGAGAAT
>NZ_LELA01000085.1 GCF_001677955.1 Chryseobacterium sp. BGARF1 | reverse complement strand
GTATTGTTCTCAACCAATTTATGCTTATTTTTGAAGAAAGGCTCAGATTGTAAAATCCAAGCCCTAACTTTTTAACTTACACACTTTGCGGGATAGTGTCATAAAAAGCACAGATTCAAAATCTGTGCTTAAAAGTTCTATTAATTAGGATTCCAAACACCATATGACGCAGGTTTCCAAGTGCCATCCTCATATCCTTTAATATAGTAATCAACATCCATGGCAGTGCCAAATGGAATAACAATACCTGTATCATTTCTAACAAGAAAAGGTCCGTTTCCTGCTAATCGATGTTTCTTGTAATCTTTAGCTCCATAAAAATAAATTCTTCCATAAGATTTATCAATTATAACATCTTTGGGAATAATTAACTCTACGTTTATATTTTCAGATATCTTTTTTACATATCTTTCTGCGACTTTATCCATTTTTTCATTATTTAACATAATCTTATTTTACTTTTAGATATTCAAAATATTTATAATCTCAAGCATTCTCAGCGGAAATATAAAGTTTAAAAAATAGCTTTCGTTAACAGCAAAAAACCACCCGAAGGGTGTTGTAAATTATTGAAAATCGCTAAGTCTTGGCATATCCGGCCATCTTCCTGCTTCATATTCTTCTATATAATAATCTAATCCTCTTGAAGTTCCAAACTCAATTATCTTACCTGATTTACTTTCTACCAAAAATGGTGCATTACCTAACAGTTTTTCTTCCCAATCTTTAGTTTCCCAATATTTTTTCGAATGATATATAAAATATATACCATACTTTTTTTTGATCATTAATTCTTGTGGAAGAATAAGTGGCTCTCCAACTTTCTTTTCTATAGCTGCCAAATAGGTATTGGCAACATTTATTATTTCATTTTCCGATAGCATATAATTACTTTTTTTTAGTTTTTAATAATTTAAAATTATTTGGCATGTATGTCTTTTTAAGGTAATCTATAGTAACAAATTCCTGCGATATTGATTGAGCATCTTTAAGCACGAATCCCCTCTCTTCCATAAAAACATTTAATACATGATCATAATCATTTGGCCCTCGGTCGCAGTATAGAATTCCTCTTTCTCCCACTTTGAAATAATTTTTATTTTGTAATGTTTCCAATTTTAACGTAAGAAAAGGTTCTCCATATTTATTTGTTATTACCCTAAGTTTCTGTGCTTCAGAAACTTTTGCTACAATAATTTTACCAGTTCTTAAGAAGTCTTCTACAGCTTGTACGACATTTACGCAGTTACTATCAGCAATCTGTACCACAATTCCATTTACAACACGGTGATTAAAATAAATTAAAGCCTCGTCAAGGTACTTCATAGCATTTTCAGGGGTAATATTGGCTTTTTGAAGTTTTTTGAGCCCTGCTTCAAATTCCTCTGCAGACATTTTAATATATTTATCAATGTCTTCAGCCATTCCGGCTTTTAGTCTAACTTCTTCACGAATCTGTTTCTTTTCTACTTCATTTAGTTTTCTTCTCTTTCCGTTTTCTTCAATAACAGCTTCATCTAATTGCTTTTCAAGTCTAGCAAAGTCTTCTTCTTTACCTACAAGTTTAGTAGCAGAACGTTTAAAGCCATTTCTAATTGCAAGAGTAAGTTCTCCACTCAAATATAATATTTCTATCCATACTTATTTCACAAAAAACCACCCGAAGGTGGTTTAACAAATTAATCAGTATTTAAAATTTAAATATGAATATCTGGTTCAAAATTATTTTCAATAATTTGTCGTATTTCTTTTACTTCATATTGAGTAAGAGATGGGTTAGCAATAATAATATTATTTTTGATTAAAAATAAATGTTTTAATTCTTTACAATTTTCAAGTAAGTCATTGTAAACATCTTTGTTTTCTAAAATATTGAATTGTTCAGTATTAAACATACTAAAATTTTTCAATGCTTTTCCTTTTGCCATTGCTCTATAAACAGTTTTTTGCCAAAACAATAAATCAGTTAAAGCATCATGAATCTTTAAAAAGTCTATTTTTTTATTTGATTTCAAAAAAGTAGGAACATTTGAGTAATCTTTTCCAAATTTAATGATTTCATTTACAATTTTTATTGTATCCATATTCTATTTTTTAGGGTATAAAGTTTTGATATGTTGTGTCTGTTGTATTTTTGTTTTAAACATAGGTTCTTGACCTATGGCTTTTTGCCAATCTACTTGATGACTATAAGCCCTCGCTGCCGCACGAATCCTTTCGTGTGGTCAGTCATCTTAGATATTAAACATTCTAAAAATTACAATATTTTCCAATAAACCTTTTTCCTCAGAATAATCAACTGCGCTACTGTATTTGTAATCTTCTGCACGGAAAACCAAACCTGCCTCAACCGGATTTTGGTGTACATAATTTATTTTTTGATTGATTACATGATTACTCCACAACTCAATAGGTTTATTATCATGTCTCCAAAATTGATATTGATTTACGTTGGAAGCCTTTGCACCTTCTTTAAGAAAGAAATTCAAGAGAAATTCTTTTCTGCTTTCTCTAGGGTTTTCTTTGATAGCCTGAACAA
>NZ_LELA01000084.1 GCF_001677955.1 Chryseobacterium sp. BGARF1 | reverse complement strand
CAACTATCAACTATCAACTATCAACTATCAACTATCAACTATCAACTATCAACTATCAACTATCAACTATCAACTATCAACTATCAACCATTACAAAGAATCCCTTTCAATATATTTAAAGACATTATTTACCTGCTCTTTTTTATTTTTAAGAACCATATACGCTGCAGATTCTGCCATTGCTTTAAAGTCTGTTGTGATTACGGTAATTCCCAGCAACTCTTTCAAAGGGGTTTCGTTGTAGGAAATAATACCGATGTCTTTTCCTAGTTCAAGATTTTTCTGTCTAATTTGCTTTACCAAATTCACCAGATCACGCTCTCTGATGGTGATAAATATATCTTTGTCCTGAAGTTCCATATCGGGATAAATTTCATCTAAAATTTCGTAATCTAATTTAAAATCCTCACAAAATTTCTCAAAACCACGTACGATACGGAAAGGATAGGGGTGAATCGATTTATCAGGATAAACCAAAATAATCTTCTCGTATTTTTTTATTTTTTCTAAACCTTCCTTCAAAGCATTATAAATATCATGCTCAAAATCCTGAAAAATAGTACCATATTCTCCTGAAATATTAGGTTTGGTATTATCAAGCAATAACAACTTGTTTTTCGGAATTTTTTCAATCATCTCAATGACTTCTTTTGTCGAACTCGTATGTTTCGACTGTTTATCACGGAAATGGGGCATAATGACATAATAATCGAATCCGCCAAGATTTTTTTTCAAAGAATTGATAAAAAGGGTTTCGTCACAGTGATAAATGTACATCTCAACATTGCCTTTGGTACCGATTGCATTGACGAAATAATTATATATCATCATTTTATAAGTACTCGGCTTGTTGATTAGAAAGAAAATATTAATCACATCATTCTTATTGATTCGTGAAATATAATACCCTTTACCTTTTACAGACTCTATGATTTGCCTTTTTCTAAGTTCTTTATAAGCTTTTTCAACAGTATCTCTTGAAAGAAAACAAGATTCACTGAGCTCGTTAATAGAAGGTATTTTTTCTCCAATTTTGATTTGTCCGCCATCAATTCCGTTCAAAATAGAATCTACGATCTGTTTGTATTTCGGAACTCTGGAGTTTTCATTAATGTTGATTTCTAAGGTTTCAGACATGATTTTCAGGTAGGAGATGGTACTTCAGTTAAAAAATATTTAGTCAAAGTGATGATTAAATACTGAAGACAATTTACAAAAATTTACCTTAACAGTTTTATGGATAAATTTAATATGAATCCTAGTTTTAAATTATTGAATATTAGTTATTTGACTCTTAAAATTAAACTGATTTTACTTTGAATGAAATTACCATTTTGGTGGGTCAGCAATAAAATTTATAAATATTTAATCTAAAAATTAGCTTTTCAGTAATACTTAGCTTGAATATTTCAAATATATTTTTCGATTTAAAAAAATCATTATTAATACTCAAAAAAATAACCCGTCTGATTTAAAATATGTACACGTCTGAATAAAATAAATAAGACGTCTGAGTTTTACAATTAACACGTCTCATTTTTGAGTATATATATTGTAAATATAAAACTCTGCTTCAGAGAAGCAGTATCTGTGTAGAAAAAAAATTTTAAGTAAAGCGAAATCCGTAGGATTGTTATCTAAAAAAATCATACAAAAAATTTCGAATCAAATCTCTCAAACCCTAAAACACTCAAACCCTCCGACGCAAAAAAGCCTGCCCTTTTCAGAACAGACTTCAATTAATATGAATGTAAAATTGTTTAAGGCATTTTTTTAAATCCTTCCGCTTTTATTTTCCATGTTCCATCTTTCGGAAAACCAGGAAATTCACCGGTAGAATTATCCCAACCTTCAAGCATCATTGCAACAGTTGTTAAAACGCCACCATTTCCGGGAAGATAAATTCTCAACCTTCCATCCTGAAAATTATGACCGTTTTTTAGATAAGTATTGGTTTTAACATCCATAAACAAAGCATCTAAAGCTTTGTTTGGAAGATTTAATCTTGCTGCATTCATCGCTGTCATCGGGAAATCCCACCCCCAGGTATGTCCCCAGTTCCATCTTTCCCAAACGATATCCAACGTATTTTTCATTATTTTTTTATCCAATTTTGGAGACTCGGGAACCATTCCTAATGCTCCTAAAACCGCAGGGTGATCGGTCATCCATTTTGGAAAGGTGAAAGAATCTTTTGCTGATTCAGTAGATAGATAAACTCCATCCTGAACAGGAAGTGGTGCCAGTTTCGAGATTACATCGTCCCATTTTTTATCTCTCGATTCGCCTAATCTTTCTTTCCATTGTTGCGCAACTTTTAAAGCCCAGTCCCAATACGCCACTTCATAAGTTGGGTTAAAAGTATCTTTCGCAGGGAAAACTTCCTGCGCAGGAATCACACCTTTACCCAAATTATAACGGTTTTTTTCTTTGTCAAAAGTCGCATAATCTGCCATAAATTCTGCTGTTTCGAATACCAGTTTTTTATACTTTTCCAACACTTTTTTGTCGTGATTATGACGGTACAAAAGCTCGGTCATATAAATAATGTGTGGCTGTTCCCAAATCAAAAATGCAGCAACAGAAGACGGACTCTCATTTCCTTCGTTATCCGACATTTTAATCCAACGAACACCTTTGTAGCCTTGTCTTTCGGCTAATTTTTTTGCTTTTTCAAATGTTCTGAAATAATAATCCAGCTGTTTTTCCAGAATCTCCGGTCTTCCCCATAAAGCGTAGTGAACGCCGTGCCACCAATGCATTTCTGTATGTGGTTTTCCGTACCAGCTGTTGAAGGTTAAACCTGTTTCCTGTGGCGGATTGCTTCCTCCACACTGAACTTTTGTTAGATATTCAGATAACACAACTCTGCGTTCCAGTTCGTTTGCTCTAGGGTCTGTACTTCCTTCAAAATCTACGGCAGCACCGCTTTCCCAAAAGTTTTTCCAACCTGAAATGCTTTCTTTTTCAGCATCACCAAATAAACTTTTTGAAGTCTTTTGATTTTTAGCTGAAAACTCAACAGTCAATTCAACCGTTTTGTTTTTAGATGAAGGCAGGTAAACAAAATAATGTTTACCAGCTTCACTTAGTTTCCCATCAGTGAAATACAATTGAGTAAAATAATCTGCAGTTTGTAATTTGTGTTCAATCAATCCCTGATTTGAATTCATTGAAACAATTTTTGTTGAATGCTTATCTGCATTTCCATAAAAAGCTGCATCATCCAAAAACTGTCCGCTTGGATAGGGATATTTTGCAAAAACTTTTAATCTCTTTTGAGAAATTAAATCCGATTCAATTTTCACCCCGATTTTATCTGAATTTTGGAAAGAAGCAGTCCAAACTTTTACAGGAATTCCTTCTAAAGTAAATTCACTCGTGATAATTCCAGTCCACAAATCAATTTTCTGATTAATATTTTGGAGGTCTGAAATTTTTGCTTTCTGACCGTCTTTTTTAATCAGCTCAATTCCGATATTTCCCAGTTGCAAGCGGTGTTGGTTTACACGGAAATATTCAACTGCTTTTTTGTTGCGTTCCGGTTCTTTGATTTGAACGCTGTACAAAGCTTTACGACCGTCATTATTGAAATCGTAAGGCTTTAAAGTTTCCTCGAATTTATAATTTTCGGTATTCGGAAAACTGTTCCATCCCCATTCAGACTGCGTTCCCAAAGAAACACCGTTCTTATAATATTCAGGAAACGATTGCATTCCGGTAATATCAACCGTGTATGCAAATTTTCCGTTTCCAACGGTCAAAGTGGAAAGGGTATCAGCTTTTGTGTTGACCACATTATGGCGCTGAACGACCTTTCTTCGGTCGATTTTCTGGGCATTTAAGGATGAAAATCCTATCAGGAAAATACCGAGATATATTGTAATTTTTTTCATTTTTCTTTTATTTAAGTAATAAAAATTATTCAATGTTATATTTTGGGCAGCTACTCCGCCTTCCACTCCCAATCTTTTATTCGTCGTTCCTCCTCACAAAAGGATTTTCGTTCAAGTCGGGCTGCAATATTTTTCGTGTTAGAATAGAATGTTATTTATAATTTGAATTCTATTCCTTATTTTAGAATTGTTATCAATAGAAATGGGCTTTAGCCCGTTTATTAATCGTCAATATTCATTGGCTTTAGCCAAAATCTAAACTAAGTTTTGGCTAAAGCCTTAATGATTTTATTTTTACAAGAGTCTCTATTGATTTTATACTTATCTCAAAACAGTCGCACTCATTATTCCAATCACCACATCATTGCTCACTGCCGTTAATTTTATCGATTTTAATTCTTTATTCTCATCAATAGGCAAATCCAGAATCGTTGCAGCACCACCATCAACCTGACGGTCTGTAAATCCTTTGATACTCGAATATTTACTTAAAGTTCCGCCTTTGTACAATTCTCCAGTTTTCAACTGAACTCGATACGGAATTTTATCATAAGGAATTTCAAAAGCAAAATTATCATCAAACAAATCCTGCTCAATTGGCCACCAATTTGTCGGGTTTTTTAGCTCTAATTCCGAAGTTGAGCCATCAACATACTGAACTGTAATTGTTCCATTCACAATCTGCGACTGCATCGGATTGGTAGAACCTGCCATCAGAAAGTATATTTTCTTTCCTTTTCCTGTCAAAGGAATCTCAATTGATTCGGGATAATTATCCCACTGACTCGCAAAGGCAATGTTTTTATCGGTTTTATCAATTAAAAATGGAATTCCAAAGAAATCAACTTTGTCATTTTTTCTTTTGTTCATTAATCCACTGTCATCGATTTGAGCAGTGATTAATGGATAACACCAGTTTCCGATTCCCTGCCAAGGAAGTTGTAGAGTAGGGACTTCTAATCTTGGCGAAAGATATTTCTGGTTGAAAATTTCAGTTACTTTTTCATTGTATTTTGAAGCCAATGAAATATTATTAAATTCACCTTGGTTTTCAATTTCCCAGTCTGTGATTTCAATATTTTGTTTAATTCCGTTGTATTCAAGCCCAATAGAATTTGTTCCTTTACTTAAATAATTTATTGGAATTTCAATTGATGAATTATGATTTTTTTGAATGGTAAAAGTTTTATTTAAACTATTAATATTCAGTTTTCCATTAATTGGATTGGATGATTTAGATTGAATATGCAATTTTTTATTCACCCATTTTGTTTCCAGAGGAAAACGAATGTCAACATTTACAGGTTGCCACCAACTCGTTCCGTTTTGCTCGACTTGAACGAAAAATGTTCCTTTTCTTTCTTCTTGGACTAAATTAAAGTCATTTTTAACCACCCCGTCTTCTCCCTTTGGTCGAATCCACCCCTCCAGAGGAGGGGAATTTTTAATCAGTCCTTGTGGGTCGTAAACTTGTTTTATTTTCTTTTTTGAATCAAAATTTAATTGAATGTTTTCAGAAATATAATTAGTGAAATTAGTTTGCTCGTTTTTAATTTCCTCTCCGGAATAATTGACTTCAATCTTAAAATTCTTTCCTTTCGGTGTTTCAAACTGAATGATTGGCTGTAAAATAGAATTAGGTTTTACTTTCCAATCTACTTTTTTACCATCCACTTTCACCGATTTGATGTTGGAATAATTCACAGGAATCTGCATTTCCAATGAAACAGGATTCTGATATTTTGAATTAAATAAATATTCAGTTTTCTTGGAAGTTCTAGTAAATTGATATTCCCAATCAGGAAGTTTCAACTCAGCAGAATTCCAGCCTTTTGGAAATCCAGGTTTGATGCTTATTTTGTTTTCCAGTAAATTCGGATAAACTCCAAAAAGTCCTTCTGTCAAAGTTCTCGATGCGACACCTATCGGGTCGGCAAAATCTCTGTACAATTCCCCACGGAAAGCATCGTAATGAGAAAGCTGTTCAAAATTCCCTGGACTGATGCCGTAATACATCGACTCAACTAGATTTCCTTTCCAAAGTTGGTAAGCATCTTCATTTCTTCCGGCTTGCCAATACGCCAAAGCGGTTTGTAAATTTTCTGCCAAAGCAACATTGTTGATTGACCAGTCGTAAGGTTGCCAATTGGTGGTCGCCAACGTAAAATAGTCTTTACTATCCGAACCTTTTACCGTAATCGGAATTTTTGGTGTGTGATTATTAATGTATTGTAAATTCTGATAATCCTCAAATTCATTCAAAATAAATGCATCGGAAACGTGGTAAATCGACCAGATACCTGGTTTGTCGTGAACAATTTGGTTGCCTAAAGCATCTTTATATTCAGAAAAATACCCTTTGTTTTTAATCCAAAGTTCGTTTTTCATCGCCTTTAAAATCGCATCAGCTTCCTGCTCGTAAGGTTTTGGATTTTCACCAATTATTTTCGCCAGTTTCGCCATTTCACGGTTGGCTCTGTAATTATAAGCCGAAGTATGCGTGACTTTTCCGCCAGAATATTGAAGTGCATCGCTCGCCCAAATCGCAGCATATGCATCGTACAAATCACCACGCTTGAAATTTCGCTTTTCCCAATCCATATGACGAACCATCGTTGGCCACATTTTTTTCAAAAATTCTTTGTCTCCCGTGTAATTGAAATGCGAAAACATCTGGTCAAAAAACACCAGATTCATATCATAATGATGTGGTTTTGTATTGTCATTTGGATTTCTGGAAATATATCCGCTTGAAAAAACAGAAGTTCCCATTTTCTCCGCACTTCTAGCCAAATGAAGCAAAGTATCCATTTCTACAGGTGCAGAATCGGGTTTTAAAACCTGTGAATTGGCATAACTTTCAAAATGCTCTTTTGCTCTGTCGTGCCAACTCAATGCATCGGCAGTGTAAGCTCCACGCCAAGCATTCAGTCGCATTCTCCAGGCAACCGCACCGTGAAGAAAGGTCGGACTTTCCCAAATCCCGTCTGCGGCAACCGCTAAATTGGCTCCGAAATTATTTAAATCTGCATCCGGAGTTTTGAGCTGAATTCTGTTCGTTAATGTTAAACGAGCTTTTTCAGCTTCATTAAATATGTTTTTCAACTCTTCATCCGAAAAGTTTTTAGCTGATTTTCCTTTCGCAACCTGAATGTAAACTGGTTGTTTTTGAGAAGAATATGAAGCGTAAACAATCGGAGATTTGTCTGTTTTATTTTGAGTAAACTCAACAAGTTTTTCTAAGGTTTGAGCATCGGTTTGCTGTAAAGAATTGACATTCGAAAAACTTCCGCTGACTGTTTGAGCTTCTTTTTTCTTATTTAAATAATTAAGCTGAAACTGATTTTTATTAATTTGAAATTGATTGTTCAGGCAATATTCAGGAAGTAAATAAAATCCGGATTCTGGGTCTGCACCGATGTCCCCATTTCTGCTGAAAGTCGTTCCGCTTGCTCCACCGTAAACTGCATAGATTTTTGTTGATGAATCTATATTGATAGTTTCCATTTTTAAAACCAAGCCTTCTTCTTTAGCCTGCGCTAAAACGGTTAATTTCAAAGTTCCGGTTCCAAGAATAGGGTCTTTGATTTCATACAACATCGTTCCCGGACGATAACGGGTTTCAATTTTATCAGCCTGAATCAATTTTTTGATTGAATTTCCTTTCTGGATAACGAATTGAAGATTCCCGCCCATTCCCGGAAGATATAAAGCGAATTCCGGCAAATCTCCAGCTTCAACTCTTGATGCACGATTATCTCCATACAAAGCACGGTTGAAACGGTATTTTCCATTCACCAATAAAAAGTCGCCTTTGTCTTCTTTATAATGCAGTTCACGTTCTTTGTTCTGCCAATGTTTCGACTGAGCAAAAGAATGTGAAAATGCCGATAAAACAATCAGTCCTGCGAAAATGGTTTTCCTTCGCATCTTATGGTTTTAACTCGGTTAAAGGTTGTCCGTTAACGGTTACATTTTTCAGCGTAACATTTTTCATGTAATCCACTTTGTAAGGAATCTGAACGCCAACCATTTTAGCATTAATCATCGTGAAATCCTTTACAGGAGAAGTTTCGTAAGCATCAGAAAATACAGCATATTTTCCACCTTTGTCAACTGTTAAATTCTCAACCCAGATATTTCTCATTGTCGGAATATGATTTCCCGGTTTTTCATAATGCATATTAAAACGAACGGCTGCTTCTTTGTAAGCGCCAACTTTTGTATTGTAGAAAAATACGTTTTCGATGATTCCGCCACGGCTAGAGCTGGTTTTTAATCTTAAAGCTCTGTCAAGATTTTTACTGTCCATTACATTTCCGATAGCGTAAATATTTTTGGCACCGCCCGCAATCTCGCTTCCGATAACAACTCCGCCGTGACCATCTTTCATTTCACAATTTTCGATGATGTGATTTTCAGCTGGTCTTCCGATGTCTCTTCCGTCTTCGTCTCTTCCTGATTTGATGGCAATACAATCGTCTCCTGTATCAAAATACGAATCTTTAATCCATACATTTTTACACGCTTCCGGGTCAAAACCATCATTGTTCGGACCATGACTGATTACTTTTACTCTTTCAATCAAAACATTTTCACATAAAACAGGATTCAGATTCCACATTGGAGAGTTTTTTACTAAAACATCCGCCATATAAAAGTTTTTAGACTTGTAAGGCTGAACAAAGTTTGGTCTTAAATAATAACCATCTCCGAAAATTCTTTCTCTCGCAGGTTTTCTCTGCGCCATATATTCATGAAGCTTGGCTCTCGCTGGATTTTGTCTTCCCGGACGAGAAGTGTTGTAGCCATATTTTGTTGCACCACACCAAAACCACCAGTTGTCTAAATCAGCATTTCCGTCTAAAGTTCCTTTCCCGGTTACCGCAATGTTTTCTTCTTCATAAGCGTAAATTAAAGATGAGTAATTCATACATTCCATTCCTTCCCAACGTGTGAAAACAATAGGGTAGTCGTTGCTGTCCTGACTGAACAAAATCGTAGAACCGTCACTCAAATGTAGGTTGACGTTAGATTCTAAATAGATTGCACCTGTAAGGAAAATTCCGTTTGGAACGACAACTCTTCCGCCACCTTCTGCGCTGCATTTTTCGATTGCTTTTTTGAAAGCTTCGGTATTTTTTGTCTTTCCATCTCCAATCGCTCCAAAGTCGGTAATCAGGTAATCAACTTTTCTGAATTCAGATTTTTTGATTTGCTTTTTTAAAGCTTTGATTTCTTTTAATGGCTGTTTTGAGGAAGTCCAAGGTTTGTATTGCGCCGATGTGTGAATCGATAAAAGGAATACAAAAAGGATTAAAACATGTTTTTTCATAATTCTAGAGAATTGTAAGTTTAAAAAGCTGGTCTTTTGAATTGTTTCTTTCTAATCGCAATCTAAAAGAATTGGATTTAAAAATTGTCCTGCACTGTCCGTGTCTTTAATTATTTCAATATGTAAACGATTGCATATTGTCAATATTACAAATTATTTAAATATGAATAAGACAAATATTTATTTAATAATGCTTTAGAATAAAAGTAAACAGAGACATTTAATTTCTTTTTGAAAAGCAAAAAATTGGAAATGAAAAAAGAAAAATTTTCTAAAAATTAGAAACAAAAAAAGAGAAATAAGCATGTTATTTCTCTTTTTATATCTTAAATATATTGTGAAGTTTAAAGTTGATTTACTTTTAAAACTTATAAACAAATGCATTAATATTCATTCCTGCTCCCACTGATGCGAATAAAATAATGTCATCCTTTTTGATGGAATGTGAAGGCAACTCGTTATTCAAAATCATAGTTAATAGTGAAGGTATTGTTGCAACACTGCTGTTTCCAAGCTTACTGATTACCATCGGCATAATATCAGCAGGTGGAGGAGTGTCGTATAACTGATAGAATCGGTTGACAATTGCCTCGTCCATCTTTTCATTTGCCTGATGAATAATTATTTTATCTAACTGGTCTATTGTATAACCACTTTGGTCAAGACATTTTTTCATTGCTTCCGGAACATTGATGAGGGCAAATTCATAAATTTTTCTGCCATCCATTTTAATATATTTTGTATCTGGAGAATGATCAGTATTATAGGATTGGGCAAAATTCAAGAAATCTTTTTCTTTATAGGTATAAGAAGCGGAAATATGAGATTTTATTCCTGAATCATCATCATCTTCATTGGCTTCCAAAATGATAGCTCCTGCTCCGTCTGCATAAATCATGCTGTCTCTGTCGTGAGGATCTGTAACCCGAGAAAGTGTTTCTGCACCAATAACCAGGCATCTTTTTGCAATACCAGATTTGATAAATGCATTTGCCTGAATCACGCCTTCAATCCAACCAGGACATCCAAATAATAAATCGTAACCAACGCAGAAATTATTTTTAATCTGTAATAAATGTTTCACTCTTGATGCAAGGCTGGGAACAGCGTCAGACTGTATGGTACCAGATTTTATATCCCCAAAATTGTGAGCGAAAATAATATAATCTAAAGTTTCAGGGTCAATTTTTGAATTTTCTATTGCATTTTTAGCGGCAATAAATCCTAAATCAGAAGTTACTTGATTATCACTAGCATATCTTCTTTCTTCAATTCCTGTAATTTTTTTTAGTTTACTGGTAATTGAAGAGTTATCTTCCTTTAGATTTTCGCCTTTTTCATTAAGGAAAACATGGTTGTCGAAAAACAGATTGGTAATAGTTTCTGAGGGTATGTAGTTGCCTACACCGATAATTTTACTTTTCATATTACGGGAGTCTCATTGTTGAGATTCAATAAAAAACTATGAATAATTAATATTTTTATAATAAAGGTAGTTCTTTTGTGGCGAAAGATACTATAAAAAATAATCTATTACAACGATTTAACATTCGATACATACAAAAATATGAAATCATATAATTTAATGCATCAATATAATTCATGCACTACAGATCATAAATGACTGTATGGGAATATACTATACCTAATAAAAACAAAAACCAAAGCGGAAAAGTTTCTGCTTTGGTTTGATTATTTATTTTTCGTAATTTATGGATAGAGTATTGCTAGCCGTATGAAAAGAAATGCTTTAGTTGCTGAATGTCTTTTTATTCACTTTTTTCTCTCTTACTTTAATAATAAAATCAGGAACAGTTACCATTTCGCCAGCTTTTACATTAATATCAAAGCTTTGAGTTTCGCAATATGTATTGGGAGGAAGGGTAGAGGTATCAATAAAAATTGTGTAACTGCCTGTAGGTAAAAAAGAGGTTATTTTCCCTTGATCATCACTTTCTAATTTTTGTACAATCTCATTCCCTTTAAGAATTTTGAATGCTACAGAAGACGCTCTATGCTCGAATTCTACTGCGGTTTTCGTATTGTAATCAAAAGATATATTACCTAAAAGCGTTCCATTTTGATGAAGCGGAATATTCAAAAGATAAGTGTAAGAATCAACATTAAAATCATATTCATCATAATACCAACCTTGCTGGATATGCTGTTTTAGCTTATATTTTCCAAAAGGCACATTTTTATACATTGCAATTCCATCTGTGGTAGTTTTTAACGCCGTATTATTGATATTGACGATATAGTCATTGCCGGGTTTCTCTCCTGTATCAAAAATATTGTTGTTGTTTTCGTCATAAAAGGTAAATACCTGAATTTTTGCTTTTTTATCAGGACTCAATACTGCACTTTTTAAATTTAATGTTAAACCAAGTTCAAGTGTTAGAATATTATTTGCCAGATCCCCAACCGAATAATTGTACCATGAAGAATTCAGAAATGCACTGAAGTTTTTACCAGTATATCTCGTATTTAGAAATGCAGAAGGAGATTTTCCATAGATTATGTCGTCTACATAAGATAATCCTGTACTTACATTAACTTTGTCTTTGATGAAATTACTATTGTAGAAAAGCGAAACTGAAAGCTTTTTATAATCGGTGTTATCTGAGGTCAAATGAGATAATGCATATTCGGATAAATAATAACTTCCTGATTGGTAAACTGTATTAATGTTAAATTTTTTGAAGGCGTAATTTCCATTCAACTTCATTTGAAATTTCAGGTCGTCATTAAGTGGATATTTTGCTAAACCTGTATCAAATGTAAGTGATGCATATTGTTTTGTTCTGGCATGTGACCATGAAATTTGTTCGACCAATCTATGGGTTGTTAATTCTCGAAATTCATTAGTGTTTAAGTTTCCCAAGAAATTATTGTAGTTGTTAGACTTTTCGTTTTGAAACTGATAAAAAAGTCCAAAACTAAAATTTTTACTATTGGGAAGTTTAGTTCCCATCTCAATTCTAATGTTTTCAGAAGCTTGAGGCCTGTTGAAAAAATAATATTTTGGTAAAAAATTGGAGTATGTAATATTGCCAAAATAATTGTAATTTTTATAGCTCTTCGAAATATTCTGCTGTAGCTGTACGCTTCCTCGTCGGTTTCCAGGATAATATCCAGAACTGAAAAAGTAGTTTCCATTAAGATTATAATCTTTAAAAGCACCAATATAGTTAGATTCAGCAGAGAACGATGGTTTCAGCGCATCCTGAGTTTCGTTAGAACTTAATCCGGCGTTCACTTTTGCATTCACTATCCAGATTTTATCAAAGGTATAATGGGTTTCTGTTCCCAAAATGTGATGGCTACTTTTCTCATAAGGATCGTAGCGGTAATTATAACCTGCCGAAATAGTTTTTGAGCTATTGTTTATATTCATGGTTCCTTTAGTGAAAAAGCCATAGCCGTTTTTTAAAAAAGTGTTTCTTTCAATAAGATTAAAATTCTGATCGATAAATCCGACCTCCAGTTTGGTGTCTTTTTTGAAAGTATGACTATATTCTACCCCTCTTCCCACCAAAGGCATCTCTAAAAACTTATTGATATTTCCAATCGTATATTGGTTTTTACCTTGCTCAAGGGTAATATTGGTATTGGTTACCAAAGGCTGTTGCTGATTGTTGAAAAATGCAACATTTCCTCTCATATAAAGGAAACCGGAAGGTAAGTTGAAACCACCCGAACCGAGCAACTGATACATATTGGAATTTTCTCCAATTCTTCTGTATAAAGTTGTGATCTGATTTTTGGAGTCTCCGGTAAAATTACTAAATTCTGGGCTTTGATATTTTTGAACACTGGAAATATTTTGTACAAAAACAGTCGATGTATTGAATATTTCTTTGTCTGGATTTCTGAAACCCGAAACGTTTATCGTAAAGCTAGATAATCTAGATAGGCTTTTAGAAGGTTGATAAGTAAATACAAAAGTAGAATCCTTTTTTACATTAATTATAGCTTGTTGCTCCAAAAATTGATTTCCATTTTCAGGATCAGGAATTTTGCATACCAATGTAATATCCTGAGAGATATTTCCTGTATTACCTACTCTCACTTTTATTGATAAAGGCTCTTGGCTAGAAGATCTGTAGATGGAGGTTGTTAATAAAGATAAATTCAGATCATTATTAATCTCAATAGTATGTTCTTTAATTTTTTCGGTGATAAAATTCCCAAACTGATCCAGCAGCCGAACTTTTATGGGAGATGATCCTGCTTTAGCATCAGAAGGTAAGATTATTCTTACGGGTAAATATTTTTTTTCGTTGGGTTTTAGTTCTATTAAAGGTTCGTCACCAGTAATCACTTTAAATCCTTCTGGATATGTAAACTGAATTTTTCCACTGAAATTAGTAGAATTGAAATTCTGAACACTTACAACCATATTGAGAATCCTAGAATAAGATGTTGAATTTTCCTGCTCAATTTCCATCATAACATTCGATTCTGTTTTTTGTGCATTGATGAAAACACTATTGAATAATACGATGAAAAAAGGGAGTAAAAATTTTCTGCTTAAAAAAGGCATCTTTTAAAATTTATTGAGGAGTAATTTCATACTGTAAACTAGTTGAATACTCGGTAGATTTAGCATTAGTGAACTGCTCATCCTGTGGCAATGTGAAATATTTGATATCGTAATTATAAGTAGTACCTTGGGTGGTGTTTCCTTTAACAAGAGTTTGGCTTATTGTACTTAATGCTACCGGTGAAATTACCTGATTACTTTGACCTAAAGGTTGTAAAGTAACATGCATAGCACCTACAGGAATAGTGTAATTACCTGTATTTGATTGGAAATGACTCTGTAATGATCTTACTTTAATCTGAAAATTGGTATTGGTAGTGACTTGCAAACCACTAGGATAAACTACACTCTTACCATTGTTATAATCTTGCATGCTACTGAATTCAAGCAAACCGTTTACCGCATTGGCGTTTACTTTTATAGACATTTCCTGCGTTACGGGTGGCGTTCCTGATAGATTTGCAATCTGAAACCTATAAACCTCAGTTTTTTTTCCAATCACATTGTTGTATTGATTATAAGCTGTAAACTCTATTTGTGCTGTGAAATTTGTCCAGGTAGGATAGGCACCCAAATAAGCACCTCCCATTATGGTAATTCCATATTTAAGCTGAAGGTCGTAATAGCCATTTTGCGTTGAGGGCATATTATACAAAGGAGCATTTGATTGAGGAATCAAAAAAACTTCTGTATTCTCCTGTAAAAATATATTAGGAGGAACTCCAATCTGTGTAAATGTTGGAATAGGGTTAGGGTAAGCCTGTCCGGATGTAGATATTGGCTGAAAAGATATTTTATTTCCAGGAATAGTATATTGTCCGTTGTCAGAAGTGATTGCTTGTTTAAGTTTTCCTGAGACTTTCCAGTACGGCATATTTAGATTGCCATTAGCCTCAAATCTTGAAGTTAACGCATCAGGATTACTGTTTCCATTATAGGAATTTACCTGCATATAGCTGTTTGTTGTCCATGAACTATATGAGACCTGCGCATTGACTAATATTGATATTGTGGTGAATAGAAATACTAATACTTTACTCATAATTAAAATTTAATTCTCCCATTTCTAAAGTTTCATTATCTCCATAATCAATGATTACCGAGGCGTTATACGCGCCTTTCTCGGTTATATCTTGCATAGGAATGCTTATTTTACGAGTATTTCCTGGTAATGTATAGAATACAATAGGTGCAATACTGATCTTTTTACCAGTATTTGTATTAATAATATCTGTTATAACTTTTCCATCGGCCCATGCATCAGATTGATTTTCAAACGTGATATTCAATAGCTTCTTCGAAGTATCAAATTTTAAATCTTTAATTTCAATTTTTCTTTTTATTACCGCTGGCGTTTTATGAAATATTTTAATTCCAGAACGAACACTTAATTTAATTTTTGCTCCTTTACTATCTACATCATCCACAGGATTCATTTGGCTCACAAATAATACTGCAGTATGCACAGAAAGCTTGTCTTTTGGTAATGCAGGTGAAGTAAGGGTTATTTCTAGCTCTTTTTTCTCTCCTGGGCCAAGACTGAAGTAATTATCAGCCTTCTTAATGTTTATCCAGCTTGCACAAGAATTCTCTAATGTACCAGCTGCTTGTATTATATTATCACCTTTTTCATCATAATTCCAATCTCCTAAACTTATCGCAAGATCTAGCGCATGCTTTTCACTCACATTGGTAACCGTTACCGTTTGAGTGCTGCTTACTCCTGGTGCCGACTCAAAATAAACCCTCGGTGGAGAAACCGAAATACCTGTTTGTGCACTGATTTGTATTACCAGAAAATAGAATAAGAGAGTGATTTTGTTCATAATGGTGTTTTATAAGTACATGAATAGTGTCACAATAATTTGTGACACTATAAAATTATATGACTATAGTTTGTTATTTACTAACAATAGAATATGTTAAATTTGCTGTGTAAACAGTAGGGGTTTGACCTGCAATATAGTTGTCTATATATTTATCTGAACCTGCTGCTTTATATTCAATAGTAATTTGTTTGTTAACTCCACCAGCTGCAGATTTTACTAAAGTTTGCTCATTCCCAGAAAGAAATTGTGGCGTATAAGTAGCATCAGCTTGACCGGCAGTACCTGGTGTAGGTATTACTTGGATACTGCTTACGTCCATTGTTTTAGTTCCACTTGATATTGTTGCAGCATTGCTTGTCACTCTCACTTCGTAACTTCCTGTACTGTATACGGTTAATTGGTTCTCTTTTTTAGAACTAACTCCGTTTAGGTAGTCATCTTTTGATGTATAATTTAAGTCTACATCTTCCATCCCATTTACTACAATGGTTTGAATTGGGTTTAATTTAACATTTAGCTTTACTGTACCTGTAGTTTGTGCGTTAACGTTAGCGAAAGCAAATAATCCAGCTACCGCAAATAAAAATTGTTTCATAGTATCAATGAGTTTTAATTTAGATATTATTATCTATTCTTTTCGGGTGCAAAGATACAGGGGTTCTGTAGATTAGGATTTGCGAAAACACGTTTATTTTTTGTAAATTTTTACAAAAAACGCAATACGATAAAATGAAAAGAATTTTCGATATGTCTAATTAAAAGACTCTTTGTAATATGAAATAAAAATATTTTTATTAATTATTAAACTTTTAAAATAGGTAACCGGATTTATTGATTGTATTCGATACATCCAGTTACCATTGAAAACTGATGATGAAAAGTTTATTAATATGATGAATGTATTAGGTTGAAAAGAATAGATTATAATACTAATAAAACTTTGTGATTTGGTGTTCTTTTTTTATTTTCTAAAATATGATAATTTTTTATTTGTTGTTATTTAATACTGCAAATCTAATCAGTATATAGACGTAATACAATTTAACGTGGGTTTGATTTAATAATTTTTACGTAAAAATTTATAAATTTTTACGTAAAAATTATTTTTAAATGATTAATTGTTAGTGTTTTGTGTTTTTATGCTTAAAAATAGAACAAAAAAAATGCTTTATAAAAATAAAGCATATAAATCAAAAATTAAAAGTGTTTTTAATGAAGTTTTATCATATTTAGCCAGCTAATTCTCTCATATCGGATGGCTTTTTTCCACTATGTTTTTTTACAAAATTACTGAAGTTACCTTCGTCTTTAAATCCTAAATCAAATGCAATTTCAGATAAAGTCTTGGGTGAAAATTTTATAGCCTTTTCGCATTCGAATGTTACTTTTTCAATGATCATTTGTTTGGCAGATTTACCATAAACAAATTCAGTCATGTCAGTTAGTTTTCGGCTGGAAACTCTTAATTGATCTGCGTAGTGAGAAACTTTTTTTTCAACTTTATAATCTCTCTGAAGAATTACTGTAAAACGATTCACTAAACTTACAGATTCCAAATCTTCTTTTGGATCATTTTTATGATCAATATGCAAGTGAGCATCAAGAATTAAACTTTCAATAGCATTATGCGCTGCAGAAAAATAGATGTTTTTTTCATCGATAGCAGAAAATCTTTTAAGCCTTTCTATTAAGATGATTTTGTTGTAATCATTATTACCAAAATAAGGAGCTATAAAAATGTGAGATTTACTGTTGAAAAAAATACCTGAATTTAGATAGATACTGTCTTTCGATGTTTTGTCGAAAAACTCTTTAGTAAAAACAATTGCATAAATTTCTTTACCCAACGCATTACCAAATTCTACTTTCTTTTGTGGACCAATGAAAACTGAATTTCCACCAGGGATATGATAAGGCTTATGCTCAACAGTAATATTGAGATCTTCGGCAACCAAATAAATCGCAAAATATTCTAGTGTATTAAATTTCCTTGAAAAATTATTGCGTTCTATTATGTCTGAAACAAGAGTAATGCTGAAGCCGTTTTCTTTTAATTCATCGGATACTTGATGCATTGTTGAAGTTTGTGTTTTAAGAATGATTATATTTTCCAAAAATAGGCATTAGTTGCCGATTATTGTTACTTTATTTTAATATTTTGTTGTATATTTTCAATGAATCAACGAATCAGGTTTGATTATGTTATTTTTTAGTTATTAAGGTACTTCTTTGATACTTTATTATTGGTATGCAGCTTTATAAATTGGATGTAATTATTTACTTATTATTGTTATTTGTATTAAAAATATAATGTGATTCTTATTAAAGTGATGAATATTTAAAAAATAATAAGGATGTGAGCTTGTTTTTTTGGAAAATAGCTTTTATAAGCTTTAATGCCGTCTAGAGCGGTGAAATGACTTATCGAATTAATAATCAATACATTTAAACAAAAACATTTTATATTTTTAAAAACCTGATGTTATATTTTCATTTATACATAGCAAAAAATCCCTCTACAATTAGGCTGGAATGGTCTGAAACCATATATTTGCACCCTAAATTTTTATAGACATGAAAGAACTTATCGAAAAAATCAACGCAGAATTTGAAGCGTTCACTACAGAAGCTAACCAACAAGTTGAAAAAGGAAACAAAGCAGCTGGAACTAGAGCTCGTAAATCAGCTCTTGAACTAAGCAAATTGTTTAAAGATTTCAGAAAAGTTTCTGTTGAAGAATCTAAAAAATAAAAAAATAAGCCGGCTGATTCAGCTGGCTTATTTTTTTAGGTTAAAATTATATCTTCTTATTAATTTTCGGCTTCGTATTCATTATCGCCTGATATGATGATGTAAATGCTGAAAGGCTTTTGTACCCCACTTTGTAAGCAACTTCGCTTAACGTCAACTGATGTGCATCAATCAATTCTATACTTTTCAGAATTTTAATCAGTTGTGCATATTTCTTTATACTTATTCCGGTTTCCTGCTTGAAAATACGCTGAAGACTTCTAACAGAAAGATTGGAGGTTTCTGCTAATTCTTCAATGCTGTAATCGTTTTGGTAATTAATATTAATAAATTGACATACTTCAAGCAATCTCAAATCAGAAGGTAACGGAATTTGTAAAGCAGTATTTTCTTTGCAAAAATTAGGAAGGCTAATCAATAATGCATTCATAAAAGCTTCCTGTTCATGATTTTCTGCGGTTTCTTTATTCCATTTTTTAGCATAAAAAATCATTTCTTTTAAAATCGAAGGTGCAGGAAAAACATGCGTAGTCTTATAAAACTGATTTTCCGGTATATTTTTAAATAAACTCACCATCAATTTTACAGTTTCTGCTTCAGAAGTTATTTTATGCTTTTGCAATGACGGGATCCAGATGACATGATTCTGCGGAACAAGATAAACTTTATTGTCAATGTGAAAATATTGGTAACCTTCTTTCACAAAAGTAAGTTGTGCTCTCTGATGAAGATGCTCGTCATCGTCATGTTGCCAATTTTCTTCGTACCAAATGTAAGCTGCTTTCTGAATGGAATCATCCAAAAATCCGTTTTCATTTTCGATGAGACTACATTTTGATTTGGCGTTTTGCATAGAGTTTTTGGCAAAATTAATAAAAATGACAGCATTAAATTTGCATTATCATAAATAATTTACATGAAAACACTCAATAGATTTTTAGCAGTTTTTATTTTAACAATAATATCAAATGCAATGATGGCTCAAGATAACAAAGCAAAAGTATTAGTACTGATCCATTCTGACAATGGCGGAACTTACGAATTGGCAAAACAGATCTCAAAAGGAATCGAAAGCAATGAAAATGTTCAATCTATTATCAAACAAGTAAAATCATCCAATCATCCAAGTTTGAAAGATATTCCGATGGCTTCTGTGGAGGAATTAAGTTCTTATGACGGAATTGCATTTGGCTCACCCGTTTATTTTGGAAACATCAGTACTGGAATGAGCGAGTTTCTTTCTAAAACTGTCAATTTATGGATGAATCACGCATTAGAAGGAATGCCTGCAACCGTTTTTATGTCTGCAGGAAGCGGGGCAGGGAATGAATTGGCAGTTCAAGCTTTTTGGAACAGTCTTTCGGTTCATGGGATGGTCTTAGTGTCAAACGGAATTCGTGGGGTTGAAAAAATAGATAAAAATATTCCGCAAGGAAATACGGTTTTGGGTGTCACAAGTCTGGCTTCTGTTAAAAATGTAGAGAGACCAAGCTCCGGTGAAAAGGAGATTGCTTTTGAACAAGGGAAAAACTTTGCAAAAGTTGTGTTTGCTTTGAAAGGAACTTTTAACAAAAATTCTGAAATTAAAATTTCACAAAATAAAAGCATAGAAAATGTTTTGGTTGAAAAAAATATTGTTCTTCCCAATGTTCCGAAACCTGCCGGAAATTATCAACCTTTTGTAAGATCAGGGAATTTGGTTTTCATCAATCAGGTGGCTTTGAAGGATGGGAAAATATTATATCCCGGAAAATTGGGTGTTTCTGTAGATGAGAATCAGGTAAAAGAAGCGACTAAACAAACAATGCTGAATGTTTTAGCGGTATTGAAAGATGCTGTAAATGGAGATTTAGATAAAGTGAAAAAAGTTGTACAGCTTACCGGAATTTTCAACACAAAAGATGATTACACCAAGCATGCAGATTTGATGAATGTTGCTTCAGATCTTGCAGTAGACGTTTTTGGTGAAAAAGGAAAACATGCAAGAGCTACCTTTGGTGCTTCCTCAGTTCCTGTAAATTCTTCTGTAGAAATTCAGGCAATTTTTGAAGTTGAATAATTTAAAATACCGTTAAAGAAATTTAAATAATCACAAATAGTATTAAATAAATCAATCACTGTAGAATTTTGTTCTTTTTTGAATCTATATTTGTTCCGCTAATAACCAATAGCGGAACTTTTTATGAAACATATTTCCTTTTTATTTGTTTTATTTTCTGCACTTTTCTCGGCCCAAAAATTACAGATTGTAGATGCCGAAAACGGAAAACCCATTGCCAACGCCAGAATTGTTTTGTCAGATCAATTGGTTTATACCAATGAAGATGGCTTTGCACCAGTAAATGAAAATTCTAAAGATTTTGAAGTTTCTGCGTCGGGCTTTAAGAAAGAAAATTTTAAAAACTTCAATTCTGTCATTAAACTTCAACCTGCTTTTAAAAATATTGAAGAAGTGAAGATTATTAATGTAGATATCAAGAAGATCATTGAAGATTTGCATAAGAATTATAATAAACGATATTTTGACAAGCCATCACTTTATGATATTACTTTTAAATCTAAAGGTTTTAATAATGATAGCCTGTTTTTTATGGTAATTGCAGAAGCTAAATTGTGGACTAAAAGCAATTCTTACAATTTTAGAGATGGGTTTAAGAAGAATTATGACGAAATATTACAGATACAACTTAATAATGTAAAGTATAAAAAAAATAGTTCGAAAGGTGTTTTTAATGTGAAAACAAATGAGTTTGAACACGCAAGTATGGGTGATTATTTTTTTAGTTTTGAAATATATCGGTTGTTAACCAATATGAATATTAAGAATTCAAAAATTACCGGTCGACTAATTTCAGAAGATAATGACACCCAGGTTATTTATGTAAAAGTACAATCTGAAAGAGGAATAGATGTATCGGGTGAAATTACTTATAATAAAATAGATAAAGTAATAACGTTATATGATTTAAATTATCAGCAGGAAAATTTCCCTGTTTATAAAAGAACAAATAAAGACGGGGTAGAATTTGATTATCAACTTGGAAACGCAAGGGTGATTTTTGATTTTTATAAAAAGAACGGAAGCTACATCCCTGCGTCTAAAAAAATTACTGGCGAAAAATTCTTTGTAAGCTATGATGGTAAAAAAGATGAGAGAAGTTTTACTACAGAAATAGTTTACAACACTTTTACAAGATCTGATAAAAAAGGATTAGACCCAAAAGTAGATTTCAATAAAAGCATCTGGGAAAATGTTCCGGTGAAAGAAGATAAAGAAGCGACTATTTTACTTTCAAAAGAAGAACAAGAATTTATCAATCAGAAATAATTTACCATGAAAAATATACTTTTAACAACAGTTTTACTAGCAGGTTTTACTGGAAAAGCGCAGACTCACCGTTTTATTTATGATGTAGAATACAAAAAAGATTCTACACAAAATGTCACTACTAAAGAAAATTATCATCTCGATATTGAGCCTAAAATCGTAAAATATTATCCACGCGATTTTTATATTGGTGATTCTTTAGTGACAAACAATCTTCCGATTACAGATGGGTCGAAATTTAATACATCGCATATTATTACTCACAGATCCGGTTCTACAGACTATGATTATTATGATGTTTTGGAAAATGTTGTTTTGAAACTTTCATCTAAGAACACCCAAAACTGGAAGCTTACCAACGAAAAAAAGAAAGTGAAAGATTTAAATATGCAAAAAGCCACTACAAATTGGGGCGGAAGGAATTGGACGGCGTGGTTCACAACAGATATTCCTTTTCAGGAAGGCCCATACAAATTTCACGGACTTCCCGGTTTAATAACAGAATTGTACGATGATAAAAACAATTACAAATTTGAATTGGTAAAAACTCAGAAAATTGCCAACCCAAAAGGAAATATGTACATTGATTATATGTTGGGAAGTAGTATTGCTGTAGATGATACAAAGTACAAAGATTCTAAGTTAAAATATTACGATTCTCCCGTCAATTATCTAAGAAATGCAACACAGCAAACTCGTTCAAATGAAGAATTTTTTCTAAATGACGGAACTAAGGTCGGACAAAACAATTCTCGTGAAGTCAATGAAAGATTAAAGGAAAAAATCAGGAAATATAATAATCCGATAGAATTGGATAAAGCGATAAAATATCCACTTTAATTTATTTGTAATGTGCAATATGTAATGGGTAATAATTCCCAATTCATATTTAATTAGATCTGTGCAAATCTGTATAATCTGTGGGACAGAAAAATAATTTCCCCTAATCATACATGTTTGCATAGATTTTTATTTTTAATAGAAGATGTAAGAATTTTAATTTTCGTTAAATAACTTTATCTTTATGCCAATCAATAAAAGTATGAAGATAAACACCTTTTTTGCAGTTCCTGCAGTAGTTTTGGCGAGTCAGTTCGTCAATGCACAATCTACCACTCAGAAATTAAATCCCATTGTTGAAAGTTTTGTCAACGAGACCAATAATCATTCTCAGTTAGAGGATATGGCGTTCGAGTTATTAGACGGTATCGGTCCGCGTTTAGTGGGAACTCCGGAAATGCAGAGGTCAAATGAATGGACTGCCAATAAATTAAGATCTTGGGGTATTGATGCCAATTTACAGCAATTCGGAACTTGGAAAGGCTGGCAAAGAGGAACTACGCATGTCGATATGGTTTATCCACGTGTAAAATCTCTTTCTGCAACGCAGTTAGCATGGAGTCCTTCAACGAAAAAAGCAGTTGAGGCGGAAGTGATAGTTCTTCCTAAAGTTTCATCTAAAGCACAATTCGAACAATGGCTTCCTTCTGCAAAAGGAAAAATAGTTTTGATGGCTCAATATCAGAAAATCGGTCGTTCAGATGAGCAGATAAAAGAATTTGCAACTCCTGAATTGTATGAAAAACTGAAAGCTGAAAAAGAGCAGGCTTCAAAAGACTTCCGTGATTATGTGAAGAATATCGGTTATGATAATAATACACTTCCTGAAGCTTTAGAAAAAGCAGGAGCAGCCGGAATTGCAATTTCAAACTGGACAGGAATTATGGGAGCTAACCGTATTTTCGGCGCTAAAACTTCAAAAATCCCAATGTTTGATATTGATGTAGAAGATTATGGAATGTTGTACAGAATGGCTGAAAAAGGAAGCAAGCCGAGAATTAAAATTGACGCGCAATCAAAAATTCTTCCTGATGCAAAAACTTTCAACACCGTTGGAATGATCAAAGGTTCAGAAAAACCTAATGAATATGTGATCCTTTCTGCCCATTTAGATTCTTGGGATGGTGCTCAAGGTGCTACAGATAACGGAACAGGTGTTTTAACGATGCTTGAAACGATGAGAATCCTTAAAAAATATTATCCCAATCCTAAAAGAACCATCGTTGTTGGACTTTGGGGAAGTGAGGAGCAAGGTTTAAATGGATCTAGAGGTTTTGTAGCTGATAATCCTGAAATTATTAAAGGAACTCAGGCAGTTTTTAACCAAGATAACGGAACGGGAAGAGTTGTAAATATTGCAGGCCAAGGTTTTGTAAAATCCTATGATTATATCGGGAAATGGCTGAATGCAGTTCCGAAAAATGTGAGAGATCACATTAAAACAGATTTCCCGGGAATGCCGGGTGGAGGAGGTTCTGACCACGCTTCATTCGTTGCGGCTGGAGTTCCCGGATTTTCTTTAAGTTCTTTAAATTGGGGATATTTTGGTTATACATGGCACACTACGAAAGATACTTATGATAAAATTGTTTTTGATGAAGTAAAAAACAATGTGATTCTTACCGCTACTTTAGCGTATATGGCATCTGAAGACCCTGAATTTACAAGCAGAGAGCGCAGAACAATGCCTGAAAATGATAAAGGAGAAATCGCAAAATGGCCAGAATTAAAAGAGCCAAGAAGAGATTCTAAGGATTATAAATAAAAGAAGAGCTGATATTTCAAATATCAGCTCTTCTTATTTTTGCTTGATGAACATTGATTAGTAATTCTTCATACTTACTTATGTATACTTGAACTTCTGCAATAATTAAATTAATGAGTTCTTGTAACTTTTGCGGATTATCTTGCAAAAACTGAAGAAATTCAATATCAGAAAAATCAATACTGTAATTTTCAAAATTACCTAAATTTTTAATATTTCTCCACCAACCACTAATTTTTAGATTGGAATCAAGATCTCTGAAGAATTTTTCGTCATTATTATAAAAATCTAACATTCCAATATATAAATCACTTTGGTCATTTCCATAACCACTAAATGGTTCTATTCCAAAACAAGTAATTTGTTTTCCTTCTTCTTTGAAATCTTTAAGACTAAACCAAATATGTGAATTTTTTTCTTGTGCTCTATCATGGTTTTCAAAGAAATAATATTTTTCATGATAAATGTTTTCAAGCTCTTTCTTTAATTTTATTCTTATTTTATTTAAAATAATGCTTTTAGCAGCTTGAAAATTATCAGCAATTTCTTTTGTACTTTTTAAGTCTCTAAGTAGAATTTCCATTACTTCATTTTTCATATCATTATTAATAGTTTGATTGGTAAGTTTTTTCACAACATTTAAATATTGTTTTACAGATTCTCTTAAAATAGGCTGTTCAATAGCTTCTTTATGACATTTTTCTAGCCAGTTTTTTATATGATTTTTATAAGTAATTATATGAAATTCTTTATCAAGTTCTAATTTTCCTTTGCTTTTTTTGGAAGGTTTATCTCCAAATAAGTTTAAGTAGAAAAGGATTGAATCTCTATGATAATTTTTATACCTTTCTAATTGGGCTTCCTGATCGCTAGCATAAACTTTATTTTCAATGATAATTATATTTTTACCATCTTCTATTAGAATATCTATAGAACCACCTGTTTTTTGAGTAAAGTCTATTTTTCCAATATTTTTTTCTAATGTTATTTTTGCACTTTTGAAATTAAAATTTTCAATACCTTTTAATTTTTCTATTCCATCAAAAAATAATTCTAAGAAAATGCTCCCTTGTCCGTGGGAACCCTTTGGATTTAATAATTCCCCAATGATAGCAGAATGAGTATATCTTTCATCAGTTTCCATTTTCATAATTGAAAAAAGATTAAAATTCTCTCCAGTAATTCTAGCAATATCATTATACTTTTTTGATATTAAGGAAATACTTTGTAAGATATATTTTACATCTTGTAAATAAACTTCTCTACTCATAATTACAACACCATACTCAGCTGAATTCTCTTCCTCGCTTCATCTACTTCAGTAACTCTTACCTGAACATGTTGATGTAATTTCACCACTTCATTGACATCAGAAACGAAACCATCTTTTAATTGAGAAATATGTACTAAACCACTTTCTTTAATTCCTAAATCTACAAAACACCCAAAAGCGGTGATATTGTTGACGATCCCAGGAAGAATCATTCCTGTTTTTAAGTCGGTGATCTTTTTTACATTCGGATCAAATTCAAAAACTTTTGCCGCTTTTCTAGGGTCTAATCCTGGTTTTTCAAGTTCTTTCAAAATATCTTTTATTCCTAAAATTCCGATGTCTTCCGTTATATATTTTTCAGGCTGAATTAAATTGATCTTCTCTTTATTGGCAACTAATTCATTGGTTTTGGTCCCTAGGTCTTTTGCCATTTTTTCGATAATCCCATACGCTTCAGGATGAACCGCCGAATTGTCTAAAGGATTTTCGCCATTGGTAATTCTAATGAATGCTGCAGCCTGCTGGAATGCTTTTTCGCCCAATCTTGGAACTTTCTTTAGTTGCTTTCTGTTTTCAAAAGCTCCGTTTTCGGCACGGTAATTCACAATATTTTCTGCCATTTTTTCTCCAATTCCGGAAACGTAGCTTAAGAGTGATTTACTTGCTGTATTCAAATTAATTCCGATGGAATTAACGCATTTCATCACCGTAGAATCCAGTTCGTTTTTCAATTGAGTTTGGTCTACATCGTGTTGATATTGACCGACACCAATTGATTTAGCATCAATTTTCACCAATTCAGCCAAAGGATCAGAAAGTCTTCGTCCGATTGAAACCGCGCCACGAACGGTTACATCAAAACTTGGGAACTCGTCTCTTGCGATTTTACTTGCAGAATACACCGAAGCTCCTGCTTCCGAAACTACAAAAACCTGCAATGGTTTATCAAAACCTATTTTTTTAATGAAAAATTCAGTTTCACGACTGGCTGTTCCGTTTCCTATGGAAATCGCCTGAATATTATAAGCATTTACCATCGAACGTATTTTTTTCATTGCCATTCCACTTTCGTTTTGTGGAGCGTGAGGATAAATCGTTTCGTTGTGCAGTAAATCTCCTTTTTCATCTAAACAAACCACTTTACAACCACTTTTAAAACCTGGATCAATTGCTAAAATTCTTTTTTCTCCCAAAGGCGGTGCTAATAAGAGCTGACTTAAGTTTTCAGAAAATATTTCGATGGCCTTTTTATCGGCTTTTTCTTTTGCTTCCTGAAGCGTTTCGTTGGAAATTGCCGGTTCTAAAAGTCTTTTATAAGAATCTTTGATGGCTAAAGCGATTTGTTCTGCGCTGTCATTTTTAAATTTGATGATCGCATTTTCAATAAAATCAAGTGCTTCATCTTTATCAATTCCGATGTTTATTTTTACGAAGCCTTCAGTTTCTGCCCTAAGCATTGCTAAAAGTCTGTGAGAAGGAGTTCGGTTAAGGCTTTCTTCCCATTCAAAATACTGCGAAAATTTTTGAGCCGCTTCCTCATCTTTTTTAGCTTTTACCACTTTTGACCCGACAACAGCTTTGCGTTGAAAAAGACGACGCAAATTTTTACGAACGTACATATTTTCGTTAATCCATTCTGCCATAATATCTCTTGCACCTTGCAAAGCTTCTTCTTCAGACGAAACCTGATCGTTCAGATATTTGGCAGCTAAAAATTGAATATCCTGAGCTTTTTGGCTCATAATGATTCTGGCTAAAGGCTCAAGCCCTTTTTCTTTGGCGGCATCAGCTTTGGTTTTTCTGCGTTTTTTGAAAGGTAAATATAAATCTTCCAATTCCTGAATATCAAAACTTTCTTCAATTCTTGTTTTTAATTCTGGAGATAAAGCATCTTGCTCTTCAATAGATTTTAAAATACTTTCTTTACGTTTTACAATATCTTCAAACTGTTTGTTGAGTTTTGAGATCTGCTCTATTTGAATTTCATCTAAATTTCCCGTTGCGTCTTTTCGATAACGAGAAATAAATGGAATGGTGCAGTCTTCAGATAATAATTTTAAAGTAGCATTAATGCTTTTATCGGATATGTTAAGTGTTTTATGTATAAATTCTGTTACAGTCATGCAGTTTTTTTAGAATGGCTAAAATACTGACTTTTTTAGAGGAATAAAATATATCTCATTCGCAATTTAAAGTTTATAAAATTTATTCATTAAGTCTATTTAATAAATCTGATAATGAAGTACAAACACTAATTTATTGAAAAAGATAAATAATCTACACTTTTAGTAGATTATACAATTGTTTTAGATAATTATGTTGTGATATAAATAAAAATACTATATTTGTGCACCATCACAAAATAATATGCCTATGAGGGGATTTTCTACTTCTTCTATTCCTTTTATATTTAAAAATCCAGATGTTTCTCTAATCCAAAAAAACATCTCAATTACTAATCCATATTCTATATTATGAACAGATTTTTAACAATTCTGGGGATTTTGCTGTGCTTTCAGCTCAAAGTCTCCGCTCAGTGTACGGCGGTCCCCGTACCTTTTTCGCAATCTTTCAGCACGGGAGTATTACCTCCCTGTTGGACGAGCCAAAACCCCACAAGTACATCAACAAGCTTATATGTTAAATGGAGATTTAGCACATCTGCAGGTTACGGTGTTACTGGAAATGGTGGAAAGCCTGCAGGAACTTTTGCTTGGGTCGACGCAAGTTCGCCCTATGATAACGAGCATACGGTCGAGCTTATCAGTCCGCAGATCGATCTTACAGGATTGAACAATCCGTATGTAAAATTTGAATGGCTTAAAAACCATCTTACCTCGGCTACAGGAACGCTTCCACCTTATGAAAACAATAAGATGAAGCTTGAAGTAAATAACGGAAGCGGATGGGTTCAAATTTGGTCTGATAATAGCAATGCCATAAAATGGAGAACAGTTGGAGTTCCTCTTGCAGCAACCTATGTAGGAGCAACTATTCAGCTTAAATTTACTGTTGACAAGGATGTTGCTAACAACGGGTATTTATACGATGATGTTCTTTTGGATGAAGTTCAGGTAATACAGGCACCAACCTGTTTTGAACCTGTGATTGCATTAGCAACAAATATAACTCCTAATTCTGCAACCCTGAATTGGGCAGCACCATTAGCACCTGCTCCGGCACCAGCAGGAGGCTATGAATATTATTACAGCACAACAAACACTCCTCCTACGGCTGGTACAATAGGAACTACTGTTCCGGGAGTTTCAGCTAATATCACCCCATTGGTTCCGGGAACTACATATTATTGGTGGGTTCGCTCGGTTTGTAATGCAACAGATAAATCGTTATGGGTAGAAGGGGAACCTTTTACACCAGGACAGATTGGTGGTGGAACGGCAACACATGCTTACTTGCCTGTATATTCTTGTTCTGGATTTAATTACTCTCAGCAAATCTATACTGCTTCGGAAGTTGCAGGAGCTGTGGGGGCTAATACTTATATTACTTCGATTAAATTCTATGTTTCTACGATTGCAGCTACACAAGCCAACTACAATCAATGGGTAGTTTACATGGGAAATACTGCTCAAAATGATTTTGCTACAACTACGAGTTGGATTCCTGCCGGTAATATGACTCAGGTTTATACGGGAACACTTCCTGCGATGACTGCCGGAGCTTGGGTAACAATTCCATTGAGCACACCTTTCCTATGGGATGGAGTAAGCAATGTGGTAATCGCTGTAGATGAAAATGCCACAGGAACTTCCTGTACCGCCAACTGGGGAAGTTATTCTGCAGGAACAAATAAAGGAATGTTGTATTATAATACAACCACAAACCCTAATCCGGCAACTCCTCCTACCGCAACGAGTAGATATTCTGTAATTCCAATCATTCAGATGGTAGGAACAGCTTTAGCACCTTGTGTAAATACACCTCCTACGAATATTACGATAAGTAATATATCGGCAACTTCTGCAAATGTTTCTTGGACGCCTGTGGCGGGAGCTACTTATGTTTTAAGATATAGATCGCTTCCAGGTGGAACTTGGACAACAGTAAACCTTACAACGCCTCTTACGAATACCTATATCATAGATAGTCTATTAGAACTTACGCAATACGAAGTGGAAATAGCAACTATTTGTAATGCCGGTCCTGCAGGAGCATTTTCTACTCCTGTATCTTTCACAACACCCGGTGTTTCATGGTGTGCTCATGCTGCGCAATATACAAGTGCAACCTATGGTTGGATTTCTAATGTAACCGTCAACCCAGTAGGCTCTGCAATACTAAACAATACTTCTACGCAGTCTCAGTATACAGATTATACTACAAATCCTGCTTTAGCACTTACTCTTGTAAGAAATACTCAAAATAACTCAATTTCTATTGGTAAAACTTGGCCAGGAACTCAATATGGAAATTATACCAACGTATGGATTGATTTTAACAGAGATGGTATTTTTGATACCAGTGAGCTAATATATACGAGCGGATCTAATGCTACAAGCCCAGTTACAGGAACTTTCAATGTTCCGGCTACAACTTATAATGGTCCTAATGCGACAAGAATGAGAGTTGTTGTATCTTACGCATCAGCTGCGGGTGCATGTAGTGGAAATACATACGGAGAAGTTGAAGATTATGCGGTTAAGTTTATCGATTTACAACCGTGTAGTACTACGGCTCCCGTACCTACAGTTTCTAATTTATCATCTACTACAGCTTATGCTTCATGGGTTCCTACAGCAAATGCTACTTATAGAATAAGATGGAGACAACAAGGTACCACATCTTGGGTACAACCTTTGGCACCTTTGGGGTATGTAGAATTACCTGCAGGGCAAAGTTTTTATACAATGACAGGACTTATAGAGCAAACTTCATATGAGATTCAGATTCAGGTAAAATGCGGAACTACTTGGGGCGCTTTTGGAGCTTCAGTAAATTTTACCACTCCTTCATTAACTTATTGCAATATGGTGGGGACAGGTACTAACGATTACATTGCTAATGTAAAAGTAACACCTATAAACTTTCCTATTATGGAAAATATTTCACTTCAAACCAATTATACAAGCTATACAACTCCTGCAACGTTAATTAATTTAGAAGTGGGATCTACAGGTAATCAACTAGCCGTTTCAAAAGCATGGGTAGGGACAACCTATGGTGATGCTGTAGATGCTTATATAGATTGGAACAGAGATGGGGTATTTACTGCTGGAGAAAAAATAATGACTTCAGCATCCAACACATCGACTCCTGTTACAGCTACATTCAGTGTTCCTTCAACTGGAATTTACACAGGAGCTTATACTACAACAATGAGAGTTATTCTGAAAAGAGGTAGTGCTTCTGTAATTTGTGTTGATCCTGCAAATGGAGAGGTAGAAGATTATGCTGTAAAATTAAGACCGTGTAATAATACTACGCCGGGAAATCCTACTTTTACCACAATAACTCATAATTCAGTTGTTGTTAACTGGGTTTCTGCAGCAAATAATAATGCATTTGTTTTAGAATACAGACCGGTAACCAATCCTGCTTCTGCGTGGACGACGATGAATCTTTCAGTTTTAGGAGGAAATCCACCAGTGACTATTTCTGCACTAACTCCGGCTACACTTTATGAAGTGAGAGTTGCGGCAGTATGTGGAAATGGTGGAGCAGGCGCTTTTACTCCTGTAAAGACATTTACTACAGAATGTGATCCTACGCCGCCAAATGTGGTAATATCTAATATCACATCGACTTCAGCAATGGTAACTTGGAACCCAATTGTTCCGAATGCTACCTATATTTTAAGATGGAGAGAGATAGGAACTACAGTGTGGAATACTCCAACATTGCTTCCTCCACCTATAAACTCTTATGTGATTCAAAATCTGGATTCTTATAAAACGTATGAAGTACAGGTAGCGAGTATCTGTACTGGGCAAACAACCCCTAATCCATGGGCAAATACACAGATATTTACCACGGTAAGAGTTTGTGAGATTCTTCCTCCAGGATTTACAATTACTCAGTTAACCCCTACAACGGCAGAAGTGGTTTGGGATGCTTATACAGGTATTGGAGCTACTAATAATTACGTATTACGATACAGAAAAGTAGGATTGCCAAGTTGGACGACTATTAATGTAAGTAATAATACCTATATTATAACAGGATTATTAGAATTAACTAAATACGAAATGCAGGTAGCAAATATTTGTAGTGGAGGACCTGGAAATTTTACCCCTCTTTACTATTTTACAACACCTACTGTGGTTTATTGCAATATGCATTCGAACAATGCGGCGACAGAATATATTTCAAAAGTTACTGCTACACCGAATGGTAAGCCTGAAATGATTAATATTTCTACAGGAACTACCTATTCTGATTTCACAGGAAATCCTACAAAATTCATTGAATTGATTCAGGGGTCAACAGGAAATAAAATTACGATTGACAAAACTCAAGGAGCAGATTCAGGAGTTGCTGTCTGGATTGATTTCAATAGAAATGGAGAATTTGACCTTGATGAAAGAATCCTTGCTGACGGGCTTAACTCAAATCCTACTGCAAGTGCTACATTCAGTGTGCCATCTGATGCATATATTAGCATGACAAACTCTAAATATGTTGTGATGAGAGTAGCTATGGCTAAAGGTGCTATACCAGTTAACTGTATCAGTTTCGATGATGGGGAAGTAGAAGATTATACGGTGAGAATATCAAAGTTACCTATTGCAAATTCTGTTAACCAGACGGATATTTTGATTTATCCAAACCCTGTTAAATCAGTCTTGAACGTTAAAAATATTAGCGAGAAAGCAAACTATAAGATTTATAGTGCTGCCGGAAGACTTGTATCTAGCGGATTAATCGTTAACAATAAAATTGACGTAAGCGCTCTTATTAACGGAGTCTATGTTATTGATATTGACGATAAGAAAGGTACTGCACAGAGAAAATTCATTAAAGAAGATTAACTGTTTTAATTTCCATTTATAAAAAATAAGCTCTCAGAATTGAGAGCTTATTTTGTTTTATTAAAGATATAATTGATAAGATTTCTATTTTAAAACCTCATTATAATACATTAAATCATTGTTTTTATCAAAACCAATAATCATCACACGGAAATTTTTTGCATCATCATTATTATACCACTGTACGATAGTTGGTTCTCCGGATTTACTTTCCAAATAAGGATTCCAATATAAAATACTTCTTTTATCTTCGGGAACAGATTTTGCGCTTTCTTCGTCGTAGATACCATTGTTAAAAGGTATTTCCTTGTCGTAACCATTTAGTTTAATTTCTGTAAGATTAGACGGAAGAGTAGTGTCTATTACAGAGCCAGTTGTTCCGCCACGGCGGGTATAGATTGCGATAGCTCCATTTCCTCCTCCAAAGCTTCCTGCAAAATTTCCTTTAATTACTTTTACCATTGCGATGTTTGAGACAGGGATATTAGAAATTTGGCTTGCGTCAACTCTCATTTCGTCCAAGAAAAATTCCATAGCTCCACCACGATTTGTAGCAGTATAATTACCTCCCTGCATCTGAATCTGAAGACCTGCAACTCTGCCTTGTAAATATTGTAAAATATTTTGAGAACCTTGTGCATTCTGGTTTTCATTCACCAAATCAAAAATAGTTTCGTTTCCACTTCTAAAAAGAGGACTGCTGAGTTCATTATTAAGTTTTTTGGTTAAATCTTTCTTTTGTGCTTCAACTTTAACCTCTTCAATAAGCGTTTCTTTTTCTCGTAAGCTTGTCTGTGAACTTTTATTTGCTATGGCACGTTCTATTTCAATAGGAACTGTGTCAGTTGGATTTCTTTTTATAAGTGTATAATTATTAGAAGGTAGATTGCTTTTAAAAGGTAAGAATGAAAATGCAGGTTGAAAATAAACTTGTACCGAATTTTTAGTAGTTTTTTCACCATTAAGCTGATAAGAAAACGCCATTGAATCTTCAAAAATCAAACCACTCAAGGTAAACATTCCTTCTTTGTCTGTTTTAATTAAATTGTATTTAATTCCCTGATCGGGCATTTTGAAAATTAAATTAATTTCTGCTTCCGATGCTGGTTTTCCCAATTTTGTAGCTTTTCCCTTATAAGAAAGAAAGTTTTCGGGTTTATATTTAATAATTGGGAAATTTCCAGACATAATGGTTTGCCAATTAAATCTCGACCATTTTTCTGAAATCAACAAAGCATCCAGTGCATCTATATTTCTATTTTTACTAAAATATTGGGCAGGATTATAAATTTTTGAACTTAAATCTCCGGTAAGCCAAAGTGTACTCAACAAACTGTTTTCATTCTCAGGATTTTCACTTTCATTATCTGTTACGCTTACCAGATAGCTCGACATAGAGGAATCTTTATCAATGTTAAAAGAATTGCTATCTCTAGGTTTTAAACTAAGTGAAGTGCCTTTTAGAGAGGGTTGCTTAAGTTTTAGTGATTGAGGTTGTACAAAACAAAGTCGCTGAGCAACAATATTCTCAGACTCATCAAAAACGGTAAGATTAAGAATTCCGTTCACCAATTGACTGGTTGGAATTGAATAAACTCTATCTGAGATATTAGAAATATTAGCTTTATAAACCAACTGATTGTTGATGGTTCCTATAATTTTATATTTTGTGTTTTGATCAATATTTTTACCCTTTAAAACAAAATTTATAGCATCAGATTTACTTTGAATCTGTAAATTCACTCCTGAAGGAACGACTTCGGGTAAATTAACAGCCTGTTTGATTCCCTTATCGTCTTCCACAGTAAGTTGATATTTTTTTCCGCCGACAGGCGTAAAACTAAAAAATCCTGTATTTTGATCAAACCCTTTAAAAGCAACCAGCTTTGTCTGTGGATCTTGTGTTTCTGTAATAAAACCACTCCAGTTTGTTGGTGTTTCTCCTTTTGATTGTAGCCTTACCGCAAATTTGGTATTGATGCCGTCAATAAAAGTTCCACTTTCTGGGAAAATTGCCGCAGACCAAGGAGCAGATACGTTTTTTACTAACTTCTCAGGAGAAGAAGGATTGTATATCGTAATTGGCATGATTTCATTGAAGTCATCACTGAAATTCCCCATCCATGTGGTATAAGCCCTGATATAATAAACATCTTCTTTCAAATCTGCAGGCAAACTAATGCTTCCGCTGCCTTTACCATTAATTAAAGGATAGATTTTTTTGCTGATTTGTTTTTTATTTTGGCCATATAACTCGACAAAAACATTGGTTGAAATGGTCGAAGGACTGTATCCGTCAAATACAAAAGAAGTAAACCACAGATTTTCGCCTGCCACGTAATTTTTTTTACTCAGAAGGAGATGTATTTTTTCCTGAGGATAATTTTCCTCAAACTTTTTAAGGGCTTCTTCAGCTTTGTTCTGAGAAAAATAAAATGGAGCTACAATTAGTGATAATGCAATAAGTGGTTTTTGAGAGAAACAAATTTTCATTGTATGTATTCATGTTTTAATATATCTCAAAAATACATTTTTTCTTTTGTCAGAGAAATAATTGAGAGCTTTTTTAAGGAATCAATATTAGAAATATAAAAGAGGTAAGTTTTCATGCCTAAATATTTGTTGATTTGAGAATTCACAGAATATTTAGATATAAAAAATGCCCCGCAGATAGGCGAGGCGCTAAATGTTTTCACAACGGAATAATCCTTATTGTGAATTGCTTTCGATTACAAATCTAAAAATAATATTTTTAATCAGTTTACGGTTTTCCATATTTTTATGAATTAAATTCTTATTAATTTAGGAAAATCGATTAAACTAAATAGTTATGGCAAAAAATATACTTGGATTAGACTTGGGGACGACATCAATCGGGTTCGCTCATATTATTGAAGGTGATACTCCTGAACTGTCTTCTATTCAAAAAATAGGAGTTCGTGTAAATCCTTTAACAACGGATGAACAAACCAATTTTGAAAAAGGAAAACCCGTTTCTGTAAATGCAGACAGAACATTAAAGCGTGGTGCAAGACGAAATCTAGACCGCTATCAAGACAGGAGAAAGAATCTTATTGACGCTTTATTAAAAGCTAATATCATCAGTAATGAAACTATTTTAGCCGAAAACGGAAAAAATACGACGCATTCTACTTATCTATTAAGAGCGAAATCTGCAGTTGAGAAAATCGAGAAAGAAGAATTGGCGAGAGTTTTTTTAGCCATTAATAAAAAAAGAGGTTATAAAAGCAGTCGTAAAGCGAAGAATGAAGACGAAGGTCAAATCATCGATGGAATGGCGGTTGCGAAAAGATTGTACGAAGAAAATCTTACTCCAGGGCAATTGTCTTATCAGCTATTGAAAGAAGGAAAAAAATATTTACCGGATTTTTACCGGTCAGATTTGCAATCGGAATTTGATAAGGTCTGGGATTTCCAAAAACAATTTTATCCTGAAATTCTGACTGATGATTTTTATAAAGAATTAAAAGGAAAAGGTCAACGTGCAACTTCTGCAATGTTTTGGACAAAATATGCCTTTAATGCCGCTGACAATAAGGCAAAATCGAAAGAAGAGAAAAAATTGCAAGCTTATTTGTGGAGAAGTGAAGCGATTAATAAGCAATTAGAAAAAGAAGAAGTTGCTTTTGTAATTACTGAAATTAATAATAATCTCAATAATTCTAGCGGATATTTAGGTGCAATCAGTGATAGAAACAAGGAATTGTATTTTAATAATCAAACGGTCGGACAATATTTATATGAACAGCTCAAAAAGAATCCGCACACAAGATTGAAAAATCAGGTTTTTTACCGTCAGGATTATTTGGACGAATTTGAAAAAATATGGGAAACGCAAGCAAAATTTCATTCTGAATTAACAGAAAACCTAAAAACGGAAATAAGAGATATTATTATTTTTTATCAGCGAAAATTAAAATCTCAGAAGGGTTTAGTTAGTTTTTGTGAGTTTGAAAGTCAGGATAAAATCATTAAAGGACACAAGAAAACAATAGGTTTAAAAGTAGCTCCAAAATCTTCACCTTTATTTCAGGAATTCAAAATTTGGCAGGTTTTAAATAATGTTTTGGTCAGAAAAAAAGGAAGTAAAAAACGGGTAGCAAAGGAAAATGTTTCAGCTTTGTTTGATGAAGAAAAGGAAATTTTTGTTCTTGATTTGGAAAGTAAACAAAAATTATTTGATGAATTAAATATTAAAGGGAATTTAAAATCAGCAAAAATCATTGAGCTTTTAGATTACAAGCCAGCCGATTGGGAAATGAATTATTCTGAATTGGAAGGCAATAGAACCAATAAAGTTTTATTTGATGCATATTTGAAAATTTTAGAGTTGGAAGGTTATGATGAAGATTTGTTGAAGCTTCAAGGAAAAGATGATATTGATGTTTCTGAATCAAAAGCTTCGGTTTCGGAAATAAAAGATATGATAAAACGCATTTTTGAAGTACTGAATATCAACACGGAAATTTTAGAATTTGATGCAGAATTAGACGGAAAAGATTTCGAAAAACAAGCTTCTTATCAGCTTTGGCACTTGCTGTATTCTTATCAGGAAGATAATTCTAAAACAGGAAATGATACTTTATTCAGACTTTTGGAAGAGAAATTTGGCTTCAAAAAAGAGCATTCTCAGATTTTAGCAAACGTTGCATTTTCGGATGATTACGGAAATCTGAGCACAAAAGCAATGCGGAAAATTTATCCGCATATTAAAGAATTAACTTATGATAAAGCTTGTTTACAAGCAGGTTATAGACATTCAGCTTCTTCTTTAACAAAGGAAGAAATCGAAACTCGTCCGTTAAAAAATCAATTAGAATTACTCAAAAAAAATAGTCTGAGAAATCCTGTCGTTGAGAAAATTCTCAATCAATTGGTGAATGTTATTAATACTATTATTGAAACGAATAGTGATAAAGATGAAGATGGAAAAATAATATGTATATCCGTTTTTCATCATACCGCTGTAATGTTAGCAATAATGAGCCTATCGAATAGTTTATCTGCAAAATATCTTCGATTTAG